>CAYFIR010000004.1:0-155575 GCA_964343195.1 uncultured Bacteroidia bacterium
ATTTTGGGCCTACCTTATCCTAACCAAGGTATGCACTTAATTCTGGGGCAATAGCCACTAATTGGCTCTGCGTAGCCCAGGTAACTTTCAACCTTGAACTTTGAACCGCGAAACTAATGACTAGCATATGAGAAAATGTATCCTGCTTCTGTTATCAGGTCTCATGTTGGCCTGCGGCAATTCTGATTCGGGAATGGAGAACAATTCTGAAATTCCTCCGGAATTAAAATCCGCACAGGTAGACTCTGCCAAAGTGCTGGTTGTGAATGCCTTCCAGCAAATCTGGTCAAATCTTGATTCCACCGCAGTGGATAGCCTGCATACGGATGATTTTCTCCTGTTGGAAAACGGTGAAGTCTGGACCAATGATTCTGTCAAAGGCTACCTGAACGAGGAAATGCAGCGGGCCGCCGTACAGGGCTATCAACGCCTCAATCGCTTTGAATTCATCCAGGCAGCACACCACGGGCAATCCATCTGGGTGGCCTACCACAACTACGGAACCTGGGTCAAAGAAGGCGATACCCTGGGCAGCGTCCACTGGCTGGAAAGTGCCGTCGCCATCAGGGACGCCGGAAAGTGGAAACTTCAGCAACTCCATTCGACCTACGTGCGAAATTGAGGCAAAAGCCCCTCTTATGAAGCGAGTCATGATCATCGGATGTGGCGGATCTGGAAAATCCACCCTGTCCAGACGCCTCCATCAAATTACGGGTCTTCCTCTTGTTCACCTGGATAGGGAATATTGGCAACCCAATTGGGTCGAAACTGTGCCAGATGAATGGGCGGCCAAAGTGGAGGCCATCGCCACTCAGGATGCCTGGATAATCGACGGCAACTACGGTGGGACCATGGACCTGCGGATGGAAAATGCGGATACGGTGATTTTTATGGATCGGTCGCGTTGGTTGTGCCTTTTTCGAGTGCTGAAGCGCACCTTGTTTAGCTATGGCAAGTCCCGCCCTGATATGGCTGAAGGCTGCCGTGAGCGGTTTAGCTGGGGATTCCTGTTGTACATTTACCGTTATAACCAGACGCGTAGGCCTCGAATTCTGGCAAAGCTGGCTAATCAAATGGAAGAGAAGGAAGTGTTTATCCTGGAGAGTAATAGAGCGGTAAAGGCATTTCTTGGTAATGCTCGCGCAAGGTTCGGTAACACTTTTGGGGTAATGTAGCCTATTTCAAAGGTAGCGCTTAGAGCACGCTGAATTATGAAAAATCTCATGCTAATGTTGGCATTCCCATTGCTTTTGGCTGGATTGATGGTATTGATAAATGAATCAAGCTCAGCTCCCCATCATCGGTATGATCCCGGTAGATGTACCCGCTATTGCCATGATCATGAGTGCCAGCATGTAGCTGCTGACAGTGAGGTGGCTGCTCTTCTGGCTGATGCCTATCAACAGCACATTCTGTGGCTGAGGCACAACCCACTTGGATTGAGTTATCAGGCCATGAATTTACTGGTTTATCTGCTCCTCATTCCGGTTCTGTTTTTGGGTTTGTTATGGGGAATTATTCGACCAAAAAACAGGGGCAAATGATCGCGTGGATATACTGGTACTGCACAGACTTCTGTCTCAACCTGGCCAATTGGCTGGGAATTTCCTATGTCGAGGTAAACACCTGGCTGTTTTTGGTATTGGTACCAATGTCCATGCTATTGCTATTCCTCCTTAATGTTTATCGATATCTCATGCGTCCCCTCTGGCAAAAGGTAATAGCCCCCCAATGTGCTAGCCGCTCCTAATCCCCATTTGCATCCCCCATCCCAAAGACCGAAATTCGAATCCTTGATTCAATTACGAATCACAGATCACGAATCACGAATTTCTCGCAGAGAATGCTCACCCTCAACGATATAGGCGTCGAATTTAGCGGCAACTGGCTCTTTCGAAACGCTACTTACCAGTTCAAACCCGGTGAAAGAGTAGGCCTGATAGGCCGCAATGGGGCCGGAAAATCCACCTTGCTCAAGATCATCGACGGGCAGTTTACCCCTACGGAAGGGGAAGTGGCCAAGGCCGGAACCGTCAAGATTGGCTTCTTTAACCAGGACTTACTCAGTTATCAGACTGATCGCAGCATCTTTGAGGTAGCGCGGGAAGCCTATCAGCCACTGTTGGATCTTCAGGCGGAAATTGACGACTTACTGCACCGCATGGAGGCAGGAGACAGCGATCCGCAAATCTGGGACGACCTCGCTACCAAGCAGGACCTCTTCGAAGCGCAGGGAGGTTCCCAGATGGACGCCAATGTCCACAACATTCTGTCGGGACTGGGATTTGCCGCAGAGGAACACGACGCGCCGTTCAAAACCTTTTCAGGAGGCTGGCGCATGCGGGTGCTGCTGGCGCGGATGCTGCTCACCGAACCGGAAGTTCTGATGCTCGATGAGCCTACTAACCACCTCGACCTGCCCTCAATCGAGTGGTTGGAAAACTACCTCAAGACCTTCAAAGGCTCTACCATCGTCGTGTCTCACGACCGCTACTTCATTGACCGGGTAGCCAATAAGATATTGGAAATCAGCCTTAAGCAGCTTCACGAGTACACTGGCAACTATTCTTTCTACCTGAAGGAAAAAGAAGAACGCATGGCCCTCCACCAACGGGCCTATGACAATCAGCAGAAGTACATCGCCGATCAGGAGCGCTTCATCGAGCGGTTTCGTGCCAAGGCCACCAAGGCCCGTCAGGCCCAGTCAAAGATGAAGCAACTCGACAAGCTTGACCGAATCGAAGCCCCAGAGGTCGAAACGGTAGACCTGAGCATTCGCTTTAGGATTCGTCAGCAGACGGGCAAGGAGGTGTTGCGGCTTAATGACATTTCCAAAGCCTATGGTGAAAAGGTCATTCTGGAAGACACGGGAGCCATTGTGAATCGTGGAGACAAGATTGCGCTCATTGGTGCCAATGGATTGGGAAAATCAACCCTGCTTCGCATTCTGGCTGATCGTGAGCCATTCCAAGGGAAACGGGAAGAAGGCTACCATGTACAACCCAGCTTTTTTGCCCAGCACCAGTTGGAATCCCTAACCCTAAAGAATACCATCCTGGACGAGGCCGTTCAGAGTATTCGGGACAAGACCGAGCAGGAAATTCGGACCATTCTGGGCTGTTTTATGTTCAGTGGAGAAGATGTCGAAAAGCGGATACAGGTGCTGTCCGGAGGGGAGAAAAGCCGCGTGGCTCTGGCCAAAACCCTGATGTCCGAAGCGAACTTTCTATTGCTGGATGAGCCGACCAACCACCTGGACATCCCCAGCATTCAGATCCTGGTCGATGCCCTGAATGCCTACGAAGGGACCTATGTGATTGTCTCGCACGATCGCTACTTCCTACAGAAAGTAGCCAACAAGATCTGGTACATTGAAGATCATCAGATCAAGGAGTATCCAGGTACCTATGATGAATGGGCGCGATGGTATGCCAAGCGGGAGGAAGAAGCGAGAATTCAGGCCGCCGGGAAGTCAGAGGCAGTGGGACAAAAGTCTGAGCCTGCTGAGCCCGTTGCAGATTCAACTTCAGGCTCAGATTCGCCAGTTTCCAACCTGAGCTTCGCAGAGCAGAAACAGCTCAAAAACCGCCATCGCAAGCTCCAGCGTGAACAGGAAAGAATGGAGTCTGAAATAGAATCTCTGGAAGAAAAACTGGCACTGCTGGATGCCGAAATGGCCAAACCAGAAGTGGCGGCAGATTTTGAGCAAATCAGTAAGATCCAGGAAGAACGCAAACAGTTGCAGTCCAGGGTGGAAGAAACCACCGAGAACTGGGAGACAGTCTTGATGGAACTGGAGGAAATCGGGGAGCAGTTGGGACTGTCCTAGTGCTCAAGACTTAGTTCTGAAAGCACTAGTGCTTTCAGAACTAAGTAACAACCCAATCGAAAATGAGGTAAGCAATTGAACAGCAACACTTTCAACTGCGTTGAGCACAGCGAAATCCCGCAGAACGGGAAACTATCGACTCTGTTGAGCGCAGCGAAATCCCGCGAACAGCGGGAAACTTCGGACTTGTACCACTAGGCTGACTTGAGGCAATTATGCGCTGCATACATTCTTGTCTGTTCAAAGAGGATTGTATATTGGTAGTAATTATTACAGTGTTATGGGGCGAATTTTCTACCTCTTCATCCTGTTAACCTGTACACAACCGCTGGCGAGTCAGCGTATGAATTTTCGTACCCCAGGACGACTAGTCGAATTGAGGGCAAGGCTTATTCGGTCCATTGGGGTGGGGGAGAGGGAGTTTCCAGCAGTATGCGCTGATAGTAGCCTGAAGGCAAATGCCCGCTATGCCCATGATACCATCTGGATCGGACAGGTACAGCCGGACTTTCATACGGAGGGAGATACCCTGAGCCTGCTCTACCATGAATACATTCATCACAGGTTGGTAGGTAAATACCCTGTCGCCACGGATAGCGGAGGCCTACCTGTACAATGGATGACTGATGTGAGCTATTCCTATCATCCATCCGACCTGGAGGTGAACAGAGAATTGGAGCAAAGCCGTGATTTCCTGGCTTTCTTACCTGATTCAATACGAGCGCCACAGGAAGCCAGGTTGCGGGAAGACCTTAGTCGTCCCAGGACCAGGTATTTGCGATATGCCCCTTCCAATCTGGCGAGAGAGGAACTGGAGGCATATTCGGGGCAACTGGGTGGTGAGAAAAACGGTTGGTACGAGCTCTCACCTGAGGCAGAAATTGCGATCAGAATTCGAATTGATCAATTGACTATTACCCTGGAACAGAGGGTTTTATATGAAAAAGTCATGGGGCTAGGGCCGGACGGGCTATAAACTTCTATTATGTTAAATTGACACAATAACTAGTCTAAATAGTAGTATTTTCTCAGAGGTTTTGGTAAATTAAATATAAGTTAGGGGTTGCCCCATGCTTTAGGACCTACTACTCACTCGAACATGTCTATTACTCCAGCCCGCTTAAAGCCATTCTTTGAGAAGGTTCCCCGACTCCAGGAAGGCTCCATTTTCATCAAACAGTACCCTGAACCAGAGTTGGTAATGCCGTATCATTACCATCCTGAATTTGAAATTGCCCTTACCCAGGGACGAAAAGGTAAGCGATTTGTAGGGAACAGCGTCGAGGAAATTGACGATCAGGACCTGGTCTTTTTGGGGAAGAATCTCCCCCATTGTTTTATTGGTGAGGAGGAAATTCCCACCGGGTCCAACCTGGTAGTTCTCCAGTTCCAGTTTGATGTGTTTGGGGAAAATTTTCTGAGTCTGCCCGAAGCGGCAGCCATCAAGGACCTGGTTAATCGGTCTCAATATGGGATACTGTTCCCTGAGCATACCCAGGCAGCCGCCAAGGCCAAAATTCTGGAAATGCTGGATGCCCATCCACTGGAGAGGTTGATACGCCTGCTGGAACTGCTGCATATCCTTTCCCAGGTAAGGGACTATCGACTGCTGAATACCCGCAGCTTTCAGAAGCAGCACTATAATGAGGATTATGATCGACTGAATCAGGTTTACGACTTCATTGCCCAGAATTTCAAGGAGTCCATTTCACTGGAAGAAGCTGCAGAGGTAGCCAATTTGTCCAAAACAGCTTTCTGCCGCTATTTTAAACAGCGCACAGCGAAAACGTTTAAGGAGGTCCTGAACGAGATGCGGATCTCATTTGCCTGTGACCTGATCCTCAATGGCCGTCTTCAGGCCATGACCGTTTCGCAGATTGCGGAAGAATCTGGCTTCCGAAACATCTCCAACTTCAACCGGCAGTTTAGAAAAATCACAGGTCATAGCCCTGCTCAGTACGCAAGGGAGTTTTGGCAGCGTGCAGCTCCTTTGAGTGCCTGATGTCTGTTGAAGTGGTTACCGCAGGACTTTCGGTATCGTGTCAGCTCCTGGAGAAAATCTGAAAAATCTTTCGACTCCTGGGCGGGGAGCTGGCCCAGCCCCCAGAGCAGGGTGCAAATCAATATTCTCGAAACCATGATATCATTGCGTGATATACTTCCCCTTCGCTCCGCAAATCATTGAACACCTCTTTCAGCGTAAGTGACTCGACCTCAATCAGGTACTGAAACATCAGGGCATATTTGAAATAGGAGAGGTTTTGAAGGGTCCCATTTTCGAGTGGGAAAACGGGGATACCCACATGGGGCTTGTCTTTCTCGGAAAAAAGCCGTGATATCTTCCCGGGCAATGCTCCATCATTTTTGAACCCCCGAGAAATATACTCGGCATGACCTTCCACCTTCCAAAAAGGCTCCCTCATGGCAAGCAGAGGCTTCCAGTTGTATTGGAGGACATGCATGAATTCATGGGCGATCAGCCATTCCAGGTCAAATGTTCTTAACTCGTACTGGTTTTCCAGCCACTGAAAAGTGGCAATATGGGAAGGGAAGTCTGGCTGACAACGGTAGATTACAGCCTTGTTCCAAAATGAATAGGCGGTTCCCCTGCTAAATGGATGAAGATCGGGGTAACTACTATTTTCATTGAGGCAAAGCTCGATCTGAATATCCGGTTGGTAAAGATTGGATTGGGCGATCTGGTTGATCGCCGCCCGAACCACCTCTGAAGCTTCTTCCTCAAGGGGGACATTATGAAAAATGGCGACCTGGCCCATCATGGTTTTCTGGGCGTACACCAGCTGGGGATTGGCCAGAAGGATGCTCAATCCCCCTGCCCCCAGAATGGGAATCAACATAAGGATCAGGAGAGACCGCTTGAGAAGTTTCATCGTAGTGGGTGATTTTGATAAAAATATACCCCAAAACCCCATGTGATTCCTGCAAAAATCTACCTGCGGTATTATTGCCAGTCTGCTAGAATATTTTTTTCTCCTGATTGGAGCAGACAAACAGCACATTTCCAACCTTATCCAATCCGTTGAAAGTCTCTTCCTGCTCTTTTTTCAGGCGTTCCTGACGGAAGCCGATCAGGGTCAGGTCAGCATCTTCGGATCTTTCATTGATGATGGAGCGGGAACTAAGCTGTTCCTCCCTGGAAATTACCTCGATGTTATTGGGAGAAATCGCCAGACGGCCTTCTGCGATGAGCTTTTGCAGCTTTTTTCGCTGCTCTTCCATTTGCTCTACGGGGTATATGGCAAAGATGCTGATTTCGCTGCCTCTCCATTCCGGGTGCCCAGAAATGATATAGGCAAGCAGGATCATCAGGTTACCATTTACATAGTCTTCACCCGTTAGCCATACGTGAATGTCTTTTTTGTAGCCAAAGCCTTTTTCGCTGGTTCGGAGGATACACAGATCGAAGGCTCCTGCGTTGATCAGTCCAAGGTTTTCTATGATATCCTTGATGCACTCCGGGTGATTTTGGGAAAATTCGAACAGGATCATGTTGTTCTCCTGTCCTGAAATACCGGGTAATTGTAGAGTTTGTGCAACGGCGGACTTGTAAGAAGGGCTGATCATGGTGTCCACGTACACATTTGAACGGCTTACTTTGGTTCGTAGCAACAGACGCTTCTTTACCTCCCGTGATTGGTTGACGGTATTTTTGGAATAATAGTCCTGGATCATGTGGATAAAGGTTCCAAACCCATATCGGAAGGAAATGAACCGGACCATGTCAAAATCGGCGAGTCGCTGGAAACTGGTTTGGGAAATACATACTACCGATGGAACCCAGTATTCATCCTGATGCTCTTCCTCGCTATCGGATTTTTGAAGAATCACCCTCAGGGAACGGCTGATTTGGAAAATCACGCCCTGGAAAATTCGCGCCATTCCCCCCTTATGTTCATTGTAGCGGCTCACCCAGAAGTAGATGCCCACCATCAGGACGATGGAGCCCAGGGCATATGGGAGATTCATCTGGAACATCAGCCAGATACACAGGATGGCTCCCGGTAGAGAAAAGTACCATCGACTGGTAAACGATGGCCGATAGGCAGGATTGGCAGAAAAATGCTCCAGGAATGAAATCAGGCAGATAGCTCCATAGGTTACCATGAAAAACATCGAGATGATCTCCGCAACGAAGTCAACCCCACCAATGAGTACGAATACGAACGCGATGATGACCGTTACGCTTGAGCCGTTGATCGGTTCGAGGTCAGTTTTTCGAATCTGGCTCAGCCATTCATTCGCAGCCTGAAACGGCAATACATGGTCGCCTCCAAGTGCCTGAAGCGTTCTGGGGGCCACAAGGATTGATCCCAATGCAGAAGAAATGGCTGCGGCGGCAAGGCCAATGGGAATGATCGGACCCCAAATGGCAATGTCACCCATTACCAGTCGGTCTTTATCCGCAAGAATTTCTGGAGGTAATTCATAGGCGAGTTTGAAAGCTACAATGATGTAGATGACCATCCCTATCAGAGTCGCAGCGAGGGTACCCACTGGTATGGATTTTCCTGGATCCTTGAGGTCTCCACTCAGTCCTAGCCCTGCGATAATGCCTGTAAATGCCGGGAAAATAATGGTAAATACATAGAAGAAGTCCTCTGACTGGACCCCAAGCAGTCCCATACCCCGCAGTTCGTCAGAAGAGTAGTCCTGTGGCCTGAAGCGGTTTGTGAAGAAATTTGCTCCGGGATCTGCCGCGATGCTGGGGTCTGCTTCGCCTAAAAAGAAAAACAGCAGGGAAATACCCAGAATGGCTGCGACTACGTACAGGAGGTTCATCCCTGTATTGGCACCTCTGGTCAGCACCAGGAAGGCTAGCAACAGCATGGTGGGTATGCTGATCAATCGATATCCAAAGTGATTGACCTCAATTCCAAAATATCCGTTGATCCAGTCAAACAGCGGGGCACTGGACTGGGCAAAAGCAATCACATAAAACGCAACGGATATCGCTTGAGATAGATAGAGGGCGATCCCAATCGCTCCTCCTATATTTAATCCAAATGACCGGGAAATGATATAGTATGCTCCCCCTCCCTCAACTCGTTGATTGGTAGCGATTTCAGCAATGGCAAGCGCTGTGGGGATGGTAACCAGGTGGCCAATTAATATGATGGCCAGGGTATTGAGGAGTCCCACCTGGCCTACGGCCCATCCGAAGCGCAGGAATAGAATGGCTCCCAGTATGGTGGAGATAGAGGTCAGGAATACAGGTAGGGTGCCGAATTTACGCACCGTGGAGCTTGGATCCATAGGGTGAATTTATAGAGCTTTTTCGCAGGATTGGAATCAAAAGATGATAAATCTACGTAAGCACCTCCATACAGAAAATAATGGTCTGTAATTATTCAATCATAAATTGAAGGCTGATTCGCTCAACAATTAAAGTTATATGCCCCAACGTCCTGATCCAAAACCACGCACCATAATTATCAGTGATTATATTTCAAAAAGTAGTGTCAATGATGCCATGAAGGCCATTTTTGACATCAATCAAAATGATGATGAAAAGGCCGAGCTATATCAGGATTGGGAACGCCAACCCATCAAACTGATATTGAACACCTACGGAGGATCCGTTTATGACGGACTAGGCCTTATCAGTGCCATGGAGATGTCTCCAACCCCGGTCCACACCTATGCGATTGGAAGTGCCATGAGCATGGGGCTCTTTATCCTGGCGATGGGACAAAAGCGCTACAGCGCACCTTATTCCACCATCATGTACCATCAGATCTCTACCTTTGCCTGGGACAAACTGGAAGGGATCAAAGATCAGATCAAGGAAGCTGAGCGGTTGGAGAAAATCATGGAAGGCATGCTCTACGACCGTACCAAGGTTACCACGGAGCTGATCGAGCCATTCAAAAAGGAGAAACGGGAGTGGTACATCGACCCGGCAGAAGCCAAAAAGCTGGGCATCGTCGATGAGATCATTCAGCCGGGTTCTGGCATCAACCTGTCCGGAAAAATCGCTGCAAGCAGCGCCTCTACCACTACTTCGAAGTCAAAACCCAAGTCCAGGAAGAAGGGGTAAGGAGAGTAAAACCCAGGCATGAAGTGTATGCGGGTATGAAGGAATAATGGGAATGATAAACTCCATACCCTTCATACCTTCATACCTCCATACCTCCATACCTCCATACCTGCATACCCATATCTGCTTATTCTAAACGGAAGTCATCGTCCCAATTGCTTCAGCAATGAAAGTTCCGACCTCCTCGGTGGTCGCCTTGCCATTGTTGAGGTCCTCGGTAGTTACACCTGCCTGAATGGCCTGGTGTACCGTAGAGCGAATGGCCGCAGCTTCTTCCGTCATGTCAAATTCCAGTTCGATCATCATGGCCGCAGACAGGATCGCTGCCAGTGGATTGGCGCGGTTCTGTCCCGCTGCCTGGGGATATGATCCGTGAACGGGCTCGTAAACGGAGGTCTTTTCTCCAACTGAAGCGGAAGGAAGTGTACCGAGCGATCCGGTCAAAACGGATGCTTCATCACTGAGGATGTCTCCAAAAAGGTTGCCTGTCAGGATGACATCGAACCGGGTTGGATTCTGGATCAGCGCCATGGCCGCGTTGTCCACGAAGAGGGTTTCCAGCTTTATATCGGTATGTTGCTGGGCATATTCCCCTACGACCTCGCGCCATAGTCGGCTGGTAGCCAGCACGTTGGCTTTGTCCACCAGGGTGACGAGTCCCCGACGCTTACGGGCATATTCGAATGCTGTTTCGGTGATTCGCAGGATGCTGTCGCGGTCATAGACGCAGGAATCGAATGCTGTGTTGCCATTTTCGCTGCGACCCCTTGGCTCGCCAAAGTAAATCCCCCCGATCAGTTCGCGGACCACAACGAGATCGGTTCCGGAAACTACCTCACGCTTGAGCGGAGAGGCATCCAGCAGATCATCATAAGCCTCCACCGGGCGGATGTTGGCATAGAGTCCCAGGGCCTTGCGCATGGCGAGCAAGCCCTGCTCTGGGCGCACCTTGGCACTCGGGTCGTTGTCATATTTGGGGTGGCCAATGGCTCCAAAAAGCACTGCGTCGGAATTGAGGCAGTTGTCCAGTGTCTCTTGAGGCAGTGGATTGCCAGTGGCGTCGATGGCGGCTGCCCCAACTAAAGATTCTTTGTAGGAAAAGGTGTGGCCAAAAGAGGCTGCAACAGCATCAAGGACACGAACAGCCTGGGCAATTACCTCAGGTCCAATGCCATCACCAGGAAGTAGCGCTATGTTTTTTTGCATGGGAGAAAAAAAATGTCAGAAGAAAGATGTCAGAAGTCAGATGTCAGATCGGCTGCGCCTGTCAGACGATCTCGCAGCGCAGTGATCTCACCTATGCCCAACTTGGGCGTTTGGATTCGTAGTCTTCGATGGCATCGGTGCGGCTCAGCAGGTAGTCGATGTCGTCGTAGCCATTCATCAGACACATTTTTTTGTATGGGCTGATGTCAAAGGAGTCGGATTCTCCGATAGCCTCCAGGGTGATGGTCTGCTCAGGCAGGTTTACACTCAGAGTGGTGTTGGGATCTGCTTCAATGGCAGCAAATACCTTGGCCAAAAACTCAGGGCTTACCTGTGCGGGTAGCAGCAGGTTGTTTAGGGCATTGGCTTTGAAGATATCGGCAAAGAAGCTGGACACCACTACGCGGAAGCCGTAATCAGCCAGGGCCCAGGCAGCGTGTTCACGGCTGGAGCCACAGCCGAAGTTGTGGCCGGCCACCAGAAATTCTCCCTGGTAGGTATCGTCATTGAGGACAAAGTCCTCCCTGGGCTGTCCATTGCTCTCATAGCGCCAATCCCGGAATAGGTTTTCGCCAAAGCCTTCACGAGTGGTGGCCTTTAGAAATCGTGCCGGAATGATCTGGTCGGTGTCGATGTGCTCCACCGGCAAAGGCACTGCGGTGGAAGAAAGTGTATTTAGTTTTTTCATCATGTCGAACTTTTTGCTCTATGAGCATGAAGCATCCTGGGCGATTATACTGTCTCTAGCAATATCTTGCGGGCGTCCACGATCCTACCTTCGATGGCCGCCGCTGCAGCGGTAAGGGGAGAGGCGAGAAATGTCCTTGCCCCTGGTCCCTGCCTTCCTTCGAAGTTTCGGTTGGAGGTAGAGATGCAATACTTCCCAGCCGGAACTTTGTCCTCATTCATCCCCAGACAGGCAGAACAACCCGCTTCGCGCAGTTCAAATCCTGCAGCTTCGAAGATCTTATCCAGCCCCTCTTCCTGAGCCTGTTCCCTCACCTGACGTGATCCGGGCACAATCCAGGCGTTGACGTGCTCGGCTTTTTGTTTGCCTTGTACAAAGTCTGCGACCAGACGCAGGTCCTCAATGCGGCTATTGGTACAGGAACCGATGAAGACATAGTCCACATGCTGGCCTTCCATGGACTGACCACCTTCCAGGCCCATATAGTTCAGGGCTTTGGTCAGAGCTCGGCGGTCGCTGTCGCTGTGGTCTCCACCGGGATCGGGTACAGGCTGGCTGATGCCAATGCCCATGCCGGGATTGGTGCCATAGGTGACCATCGGCTCGATGTCCTCGGCTCGATAGGTGTACTCCATGTCAAACTCGGCATCCTCATCGGTGAAGAGGGTTTTCCAGTCTGCTACGGCTGCTTCCCAGTCTGCTCCTTTCGGGGCAAATTCACGGCCTTTGATGTATTCGAAGGTAGTTTCATCGGGGGCGATCATGCCACCCCTGGCGCCCATCTCGATGCTCATGTTGCAGATGGTCATTCGGGCTTCCATGGACAGGCTGCGAATGGCCGAGCCGGCATATTCCACGAAATAGCCCGTTCCTCCAGCGGCGGTGATCTGGGCGATGATGTAGAGGATGATGTCTTTGGCAAAGACGCCTTTGCCCAGTTCGCCTTCTACATTGATGCGCATGCTCTTGGGCTTGTCCTTGAGTACGCACTGAGTGGACAACACCTGTTCCACTTCGCTGGTTCCAATCCCAAATGCTACTGTCCCAAATGCTCCGTGAGTGGAGGTGTGGCTGTCGCCGCACACGATGGTCATCCCGGGACGGGTAATCCCGAGCTCTGGGCCGATGACGTGGACGATGCCCTGGTAGGGATGTCCCAGGCCGTAGAGCTCCAGCCCAAATTCCTTGCAATTGCTAATCAGGGTATCTACCTGCTTGCGGGATAGCGCCTCCTTGATCGGTAGGTGCTGGTCCATGGTGGGAACGTTGTGATCAGCTGTAGCGACCGTCTGAGGTGGCCGCGCTACTGGTATTCCCCGGCGACGCAGCCCAGCAAATGCCTGTGGACTGGTTACTTCATGGATAAAGTGTCGGTCGATGTATAACAAGTCAGGCCCTTCGCCTGCAGCTGGAATCACGTGGCGGTCCCAGATTTTATCAAACAGTGTTTTGCTCATTTATCGTTGGTTTTGCATCGGTGTTAGCATGTGGATATTTGGCACGCGGAGTATTGGAGGCGCGGAGAAGAAGGGTTACAGACCATTGACAATCCTTTTTAGGCCGTTTTTTAAATAGGCTTCATTGAAATTTGCCAGAATACCAATTGGGAGGCCTGAAAGTCTAAGATAAGTTTGGAGCTGCTTGGAATGAACCGGAAGCAGTTCCTTAACTGATTTGATCTCAATGATGACAGTATGTTCCACAATGATATCTGCAAGGAATCCCTTCTCCATCATCAATCCTTCATATTCTATCTGAATAGGAGCCTGACGTTGAATATGAAATCCACGCTTGTTTTTTAATTCGTGAGATAGCACTTCCTCATATACTGACTCCAAAAGGCCAGGACCAAGGTGTTGGTGAATTTTGAAGCAACTATCAACCACTTCGCCTGAAAGCTGATTCTCCGCTTTATTGAGATCAATCATTCTTCCTTTTTTCTCCGTTCCTCCGCGTCTCCGCGTGAAAAAGTAAGGTCACCCGACCTTTGCCAGCGCATCCAGATACGCCTTGGCGGTAGCCAGCACTGTGTCGGTCTCAGCTCCAAATCCATAGTACAGCACGTCGTCCTGTGCGATCTGAACGTGCACCTTGGCGGTGTCATCGCTACCGCCGGTGATGGCCTGTACCAGGTATTCTTCCAGCTTGACGGGAATCTCCATGATGGCATTGATGGCCTTGATGGTGGCGTCTACCGGACCATTACCAGTTGCTTCGTTGTAGAATTTCTTTCCATTGCGGTTGATGGTTACCGCCGCTTTTGCTTCGCCTTCGCTTCCGCAGGTAACTTCCAGGCTATCCAATGATAGTTGCCTGGCTCCCTGATCGGCTTTCCCAACCAGTTCCATTAGGTCCTGGTCGCTGATCTGCTTGCGCTCATCAGCCATGATGAGGAATTTTTCATACACAGGGATCATTTCCTCTGGGGAGTAGGTGACGCCCAACTTATCCAGTCTGTGGCGCAAGGCTGCTTTACCGCTACGGGCAGTCAGCACAATGCTATTGGTAGGGACTCCAACATCTTTGGGGTCGATGATTTCGTAGTTCTCCCGGTTTTTGAGGACGCCGTCCTGGTGGATGCCAGAGCTATGAGCGAATGCGTTGCGTCCGACAATGGCTTTGTTGGGCTGCACCGGCATGCGCATCAGGCGGGTAACCATGCGGCTGATGGGATAGATGCGCTTGGGGTTGATATTGGTTTCCAGATCCAACTCATGGCTGCGCATGATCATCGTGGCCTCTTCCAGTGAAGTATTGCCCGCGCGTTCCCCGATTCCATTGATGGTCACCTCCATCTGACGGGCGCCGTTCTGGAGGCCTGCGATGGTATTGGCGGTAGCCAGTCCCAGGTCGTTGTGGCAGTGGACGGAGATGATGGCCTGGTCGATATTGGGCACGTGGTCAAACAGGTATTTGATCTTGGCTCCGTACTGCTCAGGCAGGCAGTAGCCGGTGGTATCAGGAATGTTGACAACTGTGGCACCCGCCGCGATCACGGTTTCGACCATTTGGGCCAGAAACTCCGGACGGGCACGGCCTGCATCTTCACAGTAAAATTCAACGTCATCAACGTAGTTCCTGGCGTATTTGGTGGCGCGGGCGGCACGCTCCAGGATGTCTTCGTGAGTGGTTTTCAGTTTGTATTTTACGTGGACGTCGGAGCTGCCAATTCCAGTATGGATGCGCTTACGCTTGGCATACTGAAGGGACTCGGCAGCACAGTCGATGTCGGCCTCGACTGCACGGGTCAGGGCACAGATGACAGGTTCAGAGACAGCTTTGCTAATCTCTACAACTGACTGAAAATCACCAGGGCTGGAGATTGGAAAGCCGGCTTCGATGATGTCTACACCGAGGATTTCCAGCTCCTTCGCGACCTCTATTTTCTCTATGGTGTTCAACTGGCAACCAGGAACCTGCTCGCCATCTCTCAGGGTGGTGTCAAAAACGAAAACTCGGTTAGACATGTCTGAAAAAATTGAAAAGGTGATAATTGGAAATTAGGGAAGAGGGTATAGTCCAGTCGGCGACAAGTTGGCCTGCCACGAGTACCTCCGGTATGTGATGATTGAATTGGATAAATGGGTACGCGCGACGGATTAGGTATTAGCCTAGTAGCAGCAGAGCAAGAAGTCGCGAAAGGTATCCCATTGTGTAAAAGTAGTATAGTTTGGGGGTAAAACTGTGCGATTTTTTTCAATATATCAAGATAAAGAACTTGTATTTAAAGAAAATTTCATCCTAACAATCGTTCGTTATTGCGTCTCATATGCCGGAATCTTCCCCTTTTTTCTACCCGGATTCTCCCTATTATTGTTCCAGCATTTTTAAACGATGAAGTGAACCAATGAGCAAGAGAGTTTTTATTTCCGGAGGTTCCAGGGGAATCGGATTAGCGATAGCCCGTGAGTTCTATCGGCAGGACTTTGAGGTGATCATCTGTGCGAGAGGAGCGGCACGACTGGCCGAGGCTAAGACGGAATTGCCACAGCTCAACACCCTGGTCTGTGACATGGGAGATCGTGAGCAGGTTGCTGAATTGGGCAACAGGCTGAATGACACAGGACCCCTGGACGTATTGGTGAACAATGCGGGGATTTTTCGACAGGGGAGTTTGCTGGACATGGAGCAGGGTAGCTTTGAGCAAATGATGCAGGTGAATCTTTTTGGAGCATTTTACCTAACGCGGGGAGTGTTGCCAGCAATGCTGCAACAAAAAAGAGGCACCATCATCAATATCGGCAGCATTGCCGGAAGAAAGGCCTACTCATCCAGCAGCCTGTATAGCATTTCGAAGTTCGCTTTTGATGGATTTACACAAAATCTTCGTGAAGAACTCAAGCCTCATGGCATACGGGTTATCAACGTCATGCCCGGTGCTACCTGGACGGATTCATGGGGCGGGGTAGAATTGCCAGAGGATCGGTTTATGCCTGTGGAGGACATTGGGAAGATTGTGTTTGACGCATATAACCTCAGCGGACGAACCGTGATCGAGGAAATCGTAGCTCGCCCGCAGTTGGGGGATGTTTGACCTTGGCTGGGACAGCTATCGGAGTAGTAGCTTTTGCTCCGCCGTTTTCTCTCCCTGCAGGCGGATTAGGTACATGCCTTTGGGATGATCCTCCAGGTTTAGGGAAATGGTGGGAGAAAATGGTAATTTCTCAATTCGGCAAACCTTTCGCCCGGTCATGTCAAGTATTACCAGGGCAGGAGATGATGACCACTCTGCTGGATTCCATTCTACCGAAACAGAACCTGCTGATGGGTTGGGGTAAGCCGTAAGGGTGACAGGAGACTCCAACCATTTGGTCGCAGTCAGGACCGCATCAGATGTGATGGTTCCGGTAGTATCACCATCGATCACATACCCTACCAACTCAGTCTCGATACCTGCCTCAAACCAGACAGAAACCCCGGAGGTCATGCCCAATCCTGGTCGATAGACTTCCTGATATTGCTCTCCACACTTATAGCAGGCAATGCTATTGCCCTGTACCTGGTATTGCCCCCAATAGGCTCCCTGATCCTCAATGGCAAGTGGCCGGCCAATGCTGTAATAAAAGGAAGAATCCCCTCCCAGATAGATGAAAACCGGAGAATAGGTAGGAGAAGGCCCCACATCAACACAGTCGGACAGTCCGGAACTGCCTTCATAGGAAACCATCTCATGGGTGTGTCCACTGAGAAATTGATGACTGGATTCTGAAATCTGCCAGATTACGGTGTCATACTCAAAGTAGGACGACACCTCCAGATGGGTATAGGAATCGAAGTAGGTTGTTTTTTTGATGCCGAAGAGGTGGTAGCTGCTAACCCCTGAGTCAGTCGTGACGCTGCCTATTTGATATTTACTATCGATGGTGGTTCGTTCGACTCCAACATCACCAGCCATGAATTGATCAGAGTGGTATTGAAGAATATCCCCTACCTCAAAAGTGAAGTAGTCCCAGACTCCTGGCAGTTGCACTCCCACCGGATTATTTGCTGAAGAAATTCCAATCAATTCAAAATATTCGCCAGGATTCGCGAAGTCAGGAAAGCGCATGATGCCAAACTCCTGCGATAGCCAGATCTCTTCTCCACTAGAAAGCTGGATCACCTTTAGGGAATCTGGCTGCCCCCAGGTCGTCGTGCCCGTCAGGCTTTGAACTGTGGCGGAAATGCCAATGGCCGGAGCAAAAGCCCAGTTGTCACCCGGCAAAGCCTGTGGATAGATTCGATACTCTGTTGAGTCCATAAATATCCATAGCGAATCACCTAATTCCTGCAAGGATTTCATGAGAAAGTGAGGCTCGCCGAGGCTGAGTGCCTGAATTGGGGACCCATCACATTGCTCAATAGAGGGCACTGCCCGTCTATTGAAGTAGTTGGTCACATTGGGGCCAACAAGGGTAGAGTCAATCCACAAGGAATGGATCAAGGAATCGCTGCTGGGGAGATAGTGGTACTCATTAGCGGGATCCATGGTATTCCAGGCCTGAGGGTATAGCATGGAGGTGCAGAACACGAGTGTGAGGAGGGTAAGGAGTTGTTTTTTCACTGTGGGTGTGGTTTGACTCAATATAGTGTTTTTCTGTCGGGATGGAGTTAAGGTCTGGCCATTTTTGATGCGAGGCTGGGTGTGAGGCCCATTGGTCAATCGATAGTTTGGGCGAATTGGAAGAGGTCTGCGGTTGGTTGGTCTGCTTACCATTAAGTCGATCTGTGAATAGCCGTCTGAATAGGAGGCTTTGTTTATATTTATGCTTGATATATCTCACCATTAAGATACGTAACCTTTTTATGCGAAATCATATCTTGTTGCTGGTACTTCTGCTAGTTGGATTCCAGCAGCTACCAGCTCAAACCCGCACAGCCAGGGAGACAATTACATTGGAGGATCTATGGGTTCGATACCGATACTATCCCAGACCTCCTAACGAGTTTCGCTGGATGGCGGATGATAACTACTACAGCTTACTGGAAAATGGAGCGATAGTCCGATATTCAGTAGAAACCGGAGAGCAAGTTGATAAAATCCTTGACTTTGGAGACCTTGATCTTCAGGGAATCTCGCCGGGTGACATTTCTTCCTATGAATTCAGCGGAAATGAAAGTAAGGTTCTGCTGAAAGCACAGGTAGAGTCGATATACAGGCGATCACGCCAGCAGACATGCCTGGTAGTTGACCTCCAATCAAAAGAGACTCTGTTGATCCACTACGGGCAAAAGGTCATCAATCCCACCTTTTCTCCCCAGGGCAATCGGCTTGCCTATGTATTTGGGAACAATATCCACCTGACTGACCTGGCAACCGGTGAGTTTGAGGAAATTACCTATGATGGTGAGCAGAACGCCATCATCAACGGCCTGACCGACTGGGTATATGAAGAGGAATTTGCCTTCGTACAGGCTTTTGCCTTTTCGCCCGATGGAAACCGCATTGCCTTCTATCGCTTCGATGAGCGTGAAGTACCAGAATTTACCATGCCTCTGTACAATGGCCTGTATCCCGAACAGTATACGTTCAAATATCCTAAGGCAGGGGAAGCCAATTCTGTGGTCAGTATCCACGTCTATGACCTGGATTCAAAAAAAACGGTGCAGGCAGATCTTGGAAGTGAAACCGATATCTATGTACCGCGCATAAAGTGGACTCAATCTTCTGACGAATTGGCCCTGATGCGGCTTAACCGCCTGCAAAACCAGGTAGACGTGATGATTGTGGATGCGAACAGTGGTGATTCCGAGGTCATCCTCACGGAGACCAGCGATACCTACATCATGGAAGCTACGGACGACAAGTGGTTCTTCCTGGCTGAAAGTGAGGATTTTATCTGGACCAGTGAAGAGTCTGGCTACAACCACATCTACCGCTACAACCGGGATGGAGAAAAGGTGGCTACGCTGACCTCCGGGGACTGGGAAGTAACCAGCATTGTCGGCATCGATGAGGCAAACAATCGGATATATTATCAATCCACCGAAGCTTCTCCTATGGAACGGCAGTTGTATTCGGTTTCGTTGAAAGGCAAAGGAAAACAGCGTTTGACGGAAGAAGCGGGTGTCCACCAGGTAGAAGCTAGCGGAAATTTCTCCTACTTCATCGATACATACAGTTCACAAAGCCAGGTGCCTGTGAGCCGCCTGATGACCTCAAAAGGAGAGACTGTCAAAGTGCTGGTGGACAATGCATCGCTCGCTCAGCGAATGGAACGACTGGACATTGCCCAGCCTGAATTTATCGAGGTACCCTTACAGGATGGCCCTACCTTGAACGGCTTCATGATCAAACCGTCAGATTTCGATGAGAATAAGGAGTATCCACTCCTCATGTTTGTTTACGGAGGTCCCGGAAGTCAGGAAGTGATGAACGCCTGGGGGCATGGCGATGCCTTCAATTACATCTGGTTCCAGATGCTGGCCCAGCAAGGTTACATTGTTGCCTGTGTCGACAACCGGGGGACGGGCGGACGCGGCCAGGACTTTAGGGCCTCAACCTATGCCGATCTCGGCAACCTCGAAACTCAGGACCAAATTGCTTCTGCCCAATACTTTGCAGATCTCCCCTTCATAGACGCGGGACGAATCGGCATCTGGGGCTGGAGCTATGGGGGCTACATGACTTCTCTTTGTCTGACCAAAGGCGGGGGGACCTTCAAAATGGGCATTGCCGTGGCACCTGTAATCAACTGGCGCTTCTACGATACCATTTATACCGAGCGCTACCTCAAGCGGCCTCAGGACAATGCCGATGGATACGACGAGAACTCCCCGATCAACTTTGCCCGGAACCTCGAGGGCAACTACCTGCTGATCCATGGCACTGGTGACGACAATGTCCACTACCAGAACTCCATGGAGTGGGTCAACGCCCTCGTCAATGCCAACAAGCAATTCGATACTTTCTTCTATCCGAACAAAACGCACGGGATTAGTGGGGGGATCACCCGCTACCACCTCTATACCAAGATGACCAACTTTGTCCTGGAGAATCTCTAGGATATGTACATGGAATTGGGAGGAGGGATCATTGACTGAGGCAATTGAGAGAATCAGGATCCTGCTCAATAAATCAAATAGGCTCCGCCAGAACCTTCCGGCGGAGCCTATGCTTGTCTAAGTATTGGTGTAATTACTTGCCAAAGTTCAGGTGGAAATCATCCTGATCGTCCTCATTCTTTTCCTCCTTTTTGGGAGGTTTGGTATGCTTCAGGAGTTTTTCAGGATCAGCGCTGATGCGCTCAGCAGCAATCTGGTTGCGGTTCATTTCGTCGCCCATCATGCTGGCCGCAGTGAACGAAGTAATCATGTCGTTCATCATGTTGCTGGCATTGCTAGGGGAGTTTGGCAAGAGGATCAGGTTGCTCTTGTTATTGGTACCCATAGCCTGTAGGGTATCATAGTGCTGGGTAACGACGATCAGAGCCGAAGCCTCCTGGCTGTTGATGCCCACCTTGTTCAGGGCTTCTACGGAATCCTCCAAACCTTTGGCGATTTCACGACGCTGGTCGGCGATACCCTGACCCTGTAGTTTTTTGGATTCGGCCTCAGCCTGGGCAATGGCCACAATCTTGATTCGCTCAGCATCAGCTTCATACTGGGCAGCCAGCTTTTCCCGCTCTGCGGCATTGATTCGGTTCATGGAGATCTTCACCTCGTGGTCGGGGTCAATGTCCGTTACCAGGGCCTTCACCATGCCGTAACCGTAGCCTTCCATGGCGTCTGCCAATTCGGCCTTGATGGCTACCGCGATGTCGTCCTTACGGGCAAATACTTCGTCCAGCTTCAGTTTGGGAACCTCTGCACGGACTACATCAAATACGTAGGAAGTGATCTGACGATGGGGATCATCCAGTTCGTAGAATGCGTCGTAGATCTTGGTCTTCAGGGCATGATACTGGACTGATACCTTGAGCACAACAAATACGTTGTCCAGTGTCTTGGTTTCCACCTTTACATCCAACTGCTGGATCTTGAGGTTTACCCTTCCAGAGACTTTGTCGATAAAAGGAATTTTGATGTGGAATCCGGGATCAGCTACACGCTGGAATTTTCCCATTCGTTCAATGACGGCGGCCTGTTGCTGACGTACGACTACCCAGCCACTGCGGATGAAGGCAATTCCTCCGATAACTGCTACCGCTGCATAAATGATTGAATCCATGTATCTTGGGTTTTGATTTTGTTTTTAAAATGACCCTATTGAGCCTCATGTGGTTGGAAGATACTAAAAAATACATGCACTAATCACCATAATTTCCCGTTTTTCCCATTAACCCAACTTCAATAATAGTCACAAACCAAATCCGGAATCCAATGAGCCAATCCGCTTCCTCCCTTAACCTAGCTTCTTTTGTTCAGGACCCTGTTGTAATGGAACTCCTGGAAGATCTGAAGCAGGACATTGCCAGAAAGAAAGCAGCAGATCCGGACTTTGGCTTTTCAGATTACTTTGATGGACAAAACTGGTATGTGGACCTCGTTCAGGAGGGTGGGGGAGTTCTCGGAGTTGCCCTGACAGGGTATACCTATATCCTGGAAGAAGTTGGCATCAGGTTCCTCAAACTGGCTGGCACTTCTGCCGGGGCGATCAACACCCTGCTCATGTCTGCTGCAGATATTCCCTCCAATCCCAAGTCTGGAAAAGTGATCGAGCACCTCGCTCAACTGGACATTGCGAGTCTCGCTGACGGAGATGACGATGTGCAGGCGCTGATCGAAACCCTGGGAGATGATGACCATGGGTGGTTGGAGATGGGCTACCGAATCGTAAAGGTGCTGGATGACCTCAAAGATCACATGGGCCTGAATCCGGGTGATGAATTTCTCAAGTGGATTAATAATGTACTGGCCGATTGGGGAATTCATAATCTGGCGGACCTGGATGCCCGGATGAACGATGTGCCAGCCGCTATTGCACCCCTGCTTGCAGAAACCCGAAAAGGACTTCGTGGCCAGGACTGGCTAATGGCGATCATTGCTGCAGATCTCTCGACTGAAATCAAGGCCGTATTGCCCCAGATGGCTCATCTGTATTACCCCGACGTAAAAGCTGCCAATCCAGGGGATTTTGTGCGTGCCTCCATGTCGGTGCCCTATTTCTTTTACCCACTGATTATCAGGGATGTGCCCCAGAGCGATGAGGTAAAGGAATTGTGGCGGCGAGAAACTACCTATAGAGGTCCCCATCCGGAGTCGGTGCTGTTTGTCGACGGTGGTTTACTCTCCAATTTTCCCATAGATGTGTTTCACGACTGGAATCGGGTACCTGGACGCCCAACTTTTGGGGTAAAGCTGGGCTATGACCAGGTTGAACTCAACAAGGTGGAGGACATGAGCTATACCAAGCTCGCTGGGACCATGATCAATGCGGCTACCAAAATTCGTGACCGCGACTTTATTACCCAGCATCCGGATTTTCATCAATTGGTGGCAACGATAGACGTGGGGGAGCATGACTGGCTCAATTTTCATATTTCGGACGAAGACAAAATCGACCTGTTCCGTAGAGGAGCAAAGGCAGCTGTTGCCTTTCTCAAGGAATTTGACTGGAAAAAATACAAGCGCAAGCGCCAGGATCAGCTCTATGCCGTAGTGGACAATGTCCTGGGGCTCAACCTGGACTCTACGCTTGATGGGGCAGAAGTTCAGTATCAGCTGTATGCTGCCCGGGCAAGGGGGATCTCTACCAGGGGACTTGGTGTTCAGCCAACTTCCAATGCACGTACCCGCGATGCCCTGCAACAGCGGCTCAAGTACCAGTATGTATATGGAAATCCCTTTAAGGCATTGGTGATCTCGGATGACAGGGAATCAGCTCTGGAAAATGAGTTGAAAATCCTTGAGTCGGTGAAGGGGAGTTACCAAATGTGCAGTGGAATCCAGGAGGCCAAATCTCTCCTTCAGGATCAGGCATGGGACCTGATCATCCTCGATGAACGAAATCCTGAAAATGCAGGCTTTTTTGAAGCGTTGCGGCAGATAGAAGGGGCGGTATCTCAACCCAAGCTGCTATTGCTGCGCACCCAGGAAATGGCGCAGGCCAATTATCCCAAAGAAGTGTTTGCTGTAGCATATGCTCCAGTGGAATTGCTGCACGCGGTGATGGATGCGCTGCAGAGATAGCGGGAATGAATGCTGTGTTTAGATCAGCGAGTTTAGGTCCAGCCCCCCAAAGTTGGCGGATGACATCATCAGACACACATCGTCGTCGGTTCTGACCGCGGCGATGGCCGCTTTTAGCTCCTCAGCGTTCGAAACATGAATGAGGTTCTCGTCGCCAAAGGCCTTAACCAGATGGCTTTTGGTGATCTCAGGCATGCGTTTCTGCTCCACTGCCTTTGGGTTGACATAGACAATCCGGTGATCGGCCTGGGCCATCGTCTCCTCATAAAGGGGCAGATATCCCTGATCAAGGCTGCTGAACGTGTGGAGCTCCATACAGGCGATCAGGTTTTTCTTCGGGTAGCTTTCCCGAACTGCCTGCACACTGGCAGCGACTTTGGCGGGGGCATGGGCATAATCCCGGATCAGGGTCAGCTTATCACTTTGATGCAGCGTTTCCAGCCGTATGGAGGCCCCTTTGAATGTCTGGATGTATTCCAGAAAGTCCTCGATGGTCACGCTCAGCTGTTTACAGACTAGCCATGCAGCAGCTAGATTGGCCATGTTATGCCGTCCTATCAACGGTACAAAAGCCCTTTCGCCTCCCAAACGGATTTCATATTTGCCATCCTTAACCTTGTATTTGGGTGTGGTGAAGGGATAGCGATATTGAGAGTTCGCATCGGTATAGGTTTCAACGAGGGACCTGAGGCGAGCGTCGCCTTCATTGTACATGATGTCCCCGGCCTTCTCCAATGACTCTAATAGCAGGGTGAACTGCTCTTCGTAGATATCCTCTGAGGGGAAGACATTGATATGGTCCCAGCTAATGCCCGTAATTACGGTGATGTGAGGCTTGTAGTGAAGAAACTTGGGCCTTGGATCAAGTTTGGAGGCCAGATACTCATCGCCTTCCAGCACGATCATGGGCGCCTCATCGCTTAGTCGAACGGGATTGTCAAATCCATCAACCTGGGCACCGACCATGTAATCAAAGTCTTTGCCATGAGCCTTGAGCACATGCATGATCATGGCTGTGACGGTAGTCTTGCCATAGCTGCCAGCCACGACAATCCGCTGCTTTTGGCGGGAGTGCTCATAGATAAATTCCGGGAAAGAATAGATCTTCACTCCTATTTCCTGAGCCTTCCTGAGTTCTGGATTGTCCTCAAAGGCATGCATACCCAGGATTACAGCATCCAGGCTAGTGGTAACACGATCAGGGTCCCAGCCTTCTTTTTCTGGCAAAATTCCGACTTCCGCCAGCCGGGATTTGGCAGGATCGAATATCTTGTCGTCAGACCCTGAAACCTGGTGGCCCTGTTGCTTGAGAGCAATGGCCAGACTGTGCATGATGCTGCCGCCTATGGCGATAAAGTGAAGATTCATAGGTTATGGTAGTAGCCTAGGATTTGGACGCTCAAAGCTAATCATTCTTCCTCGAAACGCAACATTTGCCATTTACAGGAAGTTAATAGTTTCTTAATTCGAATATTCCTAAAGCACTAACCCATCGGTTTGCATTGTTCTTTCAGGTGGGCGTTATTTGTAGCATATGGCACGTATAATTATAGTATCGAACCGATTACCCATCACGATAGGTAGAAAAGAGGGCGAATTGATATACCATCCCAGTGCAGGGGGACTGGCAACCGGCCTTTCATCTTTGGATGATTCCATAGACAGGCTATGGATTGGATGGCCTGGCCAGGCTGTAGAAGATCCCGCAGAGCAGGCAGATATAAAAACCCAGTTCAAGGAGGATGGAATGGCTCCGGTATTCCTTTCCCATGATGACCTGGAACTGTATTATGAGGGTTTTAGTAATAAAACCGTGTGGCCTCACTTCCACTACTTCACACAGTTTACCAATTATAATGACGAGTACTGGGCCAGGTACAAGGAGGTAAACCAGCGATTTGCAGATGTAGTAGCGGAGGAAGTCCAGGAGGATGACATGATCTGGGTGCACGACTACCAGTTGATGCTGGTTCCCGGCATGCTCAGAGAGCGATTTCCCAATAATTCCATCGGATTTTTTCTGCACATCCCTTTCCCCTCCTATGAGATTTTCCGGACCCTTCCCTGGCGAAAGGAACTGCTCGAGGGGGTACTTGGAGCAGACCTCGTAGGATTTCACACCTTTGGATATATGCGCCACTTCCTGAGTGCGACCTATCGCATCATCGGGATTGAGCACAACCTCGGAAAACTCACCCTGAAGGGGCGCTCCATCAACGTGGATGTTTTCCCAATGGGAATCGACTATAATAAATTTGCCCACCCCAAGGTCGATGATCATCCTAGTGATGAAGTAAAATACATCGAGAAGTATAGCCACAAGAGCAAACTCATCCTGTCCATTGATCGCCTGGATTATTCCAAAGGGATACCTGAGCGCATCAAGGCCTACGAACAGTTCCTGCAGAAAAACACCCAATATCAGGGGAAGGTAACCCTGATCATGGTGGTGGTGCCTTCGCGTGCCGGTGTAGAGCAGTATCAGCAGTTGAAAGAAGAGATTGATGAATTGGTCGGGAGAATAAATGCTGCCTATGGAACTTTCGAGTGGATTCCCATTCGCTACTACTACCGTTCCTTCCCATTTGCCAGCCTGAGTGCCATGTATAAGGCTGCCCATATCGCCTTGATTACCCCGCTAAGAGACGGGATGAACCTGGTCGCCAAGGAGTTTATCGCAAGTAAGCAGGGGGACCATGCAGGCGTGCTGATCATCAGTGAGATGGCTGGAGCCGCCAATGAACTTACTGAAGCAATTATCATCAACCCAAAGGATTCAAATGATATTGAAAGTGCTCTTATTGAAGCACTTGAGATGCCTTTTGAAGAACAAAGACGTCGACTCGACGACATGCAAAAACGCCTGGAACGCTATGACGTTAAGCACTGGGCCAACAACTTTATCCGTCAACAAATGGAGACCAAAAAATTCCAAGAAGACCGCGAGACCAAACTGCTGAATACTACCCGCCGTGAGAGAATGCTGGAGGATTATCGCTCCGCTTCGAGCAGGCTTATCTTCCTGGATTATGATGGGACCCTCGTGGGATTTCACCCTGATCCAAAGGCAGTCGCCCCAGACGAAAATTTGATCGCCACCCTGAAGCGATTCAAAGCCCAGGAAAACACCCACATTGTCATCATCAGTGGACGTGACCGATACACCCTTGAGCAGTGGCTTGGCGATATCGGAATCGAAATCGTATCAGAGCATGGTGTCTGGTTGTGGGACGGTGAAAAGTGGAACCTGAATGAAAGCGTGATGGACAACTGGAAGCCCGCGGTTATGCCGATTCTGGAAAACCTGGTAGAAAGGACTCCTGGCTCGTTCATAGAGGAGAAGGACTATACACTGGCATGGCATTACCGCAAAATCGACAACGATCTGGGGGCCAATCGTGTCCGTGAGATCCGCGATGAGCTCATCTACCTGACCGCCAACCACAACCTGCAGGTGTTGGAGGGCAACAAGGTCGTGGAAGTTCGCAATGCCGGAATCGACAAGGGCAAAGCCGCAGGTCGCTGGCTCAAGCGTCAGGATTGGGGCTTCACCTTTGCGATCGGGGATGACCACACCGATGAGGATACCTTCCGGGCCATGCCACAGGATGCTTATACCATCAAGGTAGGCCTGAATCGTACCGATGCACGCTTTAAGGTTCGTTCCGTTGAGGAAGCTCGTGAAGTGCTGGACCTGCTGAGCAATGCGATGTGATTAGCGGAATACGGGAAACATATCAATGCGGCAACCTCCACAGGTTGCCGCATTTTGTGTTTAATTTTCTACATTTAGCTCAGCCTTTAGCCTGGAAATTTCGGCTCGAAGCCAGGAAGAATTGGCGATGGCCCGAGTTTCGTTCATGGCGTCTTCCAGGTCAGCCAGTCTCCGGGACAGATCCGCCTCCGGGCCGTATTTGTCCTGCTTGCGACGGATTCGCCAGAGCTTTTTGGCAAAACGCAGCAGATTCCGGTGGGTCTGGGTATGGTAACCAGGGATCTGTTTGTTTCGCTTGATGAATGCCTCAAAGGCTTGAAAATGATAGCTAAGGCTGTCGTCGTCCCGAAGTTCGAAGTATATTTTCAGGAGAATGGATTTGGCACTCAGGTGATAGAAGACATCGGTAAAGGTGACGTGGTTCAGCAGTTTCATGGCCTCGCGATACTGCTGTCGTTCATAATGGTAGGCAGCCAGATTGTAGGTATAGGCATTTTCCCGAATATCAGGATGTAGCCTGGACCGATACTGCTCCAAAAATTCCAGTACCCAGTCAAAGGCCTTGGTCCTGAGGCCAACGGTCGTGATGTTTTTGTAATGTTCATGCGCGATCATTCCCTGATCCAATAGCAGCTCATTGGCCAATAACTGCTTGTATAACTGCAGGATTTCGTGGAGGTAGCGGCTCTCCCCGCGGTTGATCTGCCGAATGCAATAGTTTTGGGCATAGGCATACATGGAGTAGGCCTCGCTGCGCGGAAAAATATCCGCGTGCTCGTGGAGAAGTTTTACGAGGGATTCAAAGTGGGTCTCTGCCTCCGGTTCAGTCAGGCAAAGGTAAATGCGGTAGTAAATCGATATCACCGGAAGCTCGCGGTAAGGATGCTGATCGTCTTTGAGGGGCAGGATAAACTGTTCGACCAGTTGAGTCTGAAAGTCTGAATTGGTCAGATATTTCCGGTTGACCATCTCGCAAACCAGTCTCAATCGAGTCGCCAGGAAAAACACATCCAGGTGGTGTACAGCCTGCGGAAGGCTGCCTTTAATCTGCCGGGCCTGCCCCTGACCTGCCACCTGATCCGCGAGGGCTATGGCCTGATACTGGTGCAGATGGTGCCCCCCGTTTCGGATGCTGGCTTTTGACTGGCGTTCCTGATGCTGATCCCATACCCGCTGAAAATGATCTTTCATCCTTCTCCTGCTCAACTCCTCCATCAGGTGCTGGGCCTGATGCCTGTCATCCTGCTGAAAACTTTCATGGGCCAGAAAGCGCTCAAATAGCCGCATCAGTTGCGACAGTTGGTCATGAACGGCCTGGGCTTTAAATGATTCTTCTCCGGGGAATAATACCTCAAAAAGGGCCGGCTTTTCTATTGTTTCCTCTGGGAAGTCGGGGTGAACCTGGATGAGGTATTTAACCAGCCATAGACTGCGCTGGTTTTGGTTGAAATAGGGCGAAGCCACGAAGCTTTCAAACCGACGCAAATCTCCCACAGATAGCTGTGAAATTAAATGAATTACCCTGGGTTGTTTCATGAAGGAATAATCATGTTATCCAGAATCGTGGTTGTGTGTATAGTTTTTGTAGTTGATAAACAGGTATTTATGAATATTGTTTTTTCAGGTTGATGGCTAAAAAGCCGCAAAATCGTCCCTAATTCTATTGAACAAATCACCCAAACCGTCGATTAATTGACCGTAGGAAAACAAGAAACACCACCCAACCTTCAACATTATGCATCCCATCTACTACCTCCGATCGCTGCTTTTTTCCCTGGCCTGTCTGGTGGGAATGCAGTATGGCTTTGCTCAGGGATTGTCAGTAGCGTTTCCCTCAGATTCTCTGTACGTCTGTCAGGACAGTAGCCAGGTGTTTGAGGTTGCCGTTAAGGGTGCACAGGGAGGAGTGGAGTATTTCTGGCAGGATGGAAGTACCGATCCCACCTGGCTGCTAACGCAGGCAACCCAGGATATGGAAATATCGGTGCAGGTATGGGACGGTTCGGGAGATACGGTTCAGGCATCAGTTTGGCTGACTGTGCTCCCTGAGTGTGTATTACCAGGTGATGCAGATGGCAATCGGGTCGCAAACAACTATGACCTGCTGGCCATGGGACTCGCGTTTGGGCAGATAGGTCCGGTGAGACCAGATGCTCATACCCAATTTGTTGGTCAGGCGGCTCCCGCATGGGGAGTTAGCAGTCCCCTGGGACCAGATCTGGTGCATGGAGATGCTGATGGGGATGGGGCTATCGGGTTCGCTGATACTGACGTGATCGGGCTGAATTACCAGTATCCACAGGATATTGACAACAGTCTTATTGACTATGCAAACGGAGTTCCTGTAGCAGTGGAATTAGGATCCAGTCAGGTTTTTCCGGGCGATACGGTTCACCTACTGGTGTTGATTGGGGATAGTTTAAATCCAGCCAATGACTTCTATGGGTTGGCATTTAGCATAGACTACAGCTCGCCTATCCTGGACAGTGCCGCTATTGAGGTCTCGCTTGATGGTTCGTGGTTGGGAAGCGATGGCAGCGCACTGGCGAGTATCGCAAAAGGATTTGGGCAGCCACAACAGATTGATATTGGGATAACGAGGCTGAATGGAGTGGCGGTGATGGGATATGGATTGGCTGCCGACATAACGGTCATCATCGATGACATTTCCGGAAAAAAAGAAGGTGTGGAAAAGGTCGAATTCAAGCTGGCCAACCTGCTCCTGCTGGATGAAAATGGGGACCCTGTTCCGGTGGCGCCTATTTCAGAAGACCTCCTGATTGATTATAGCAATGGGACAGCCAATATCCAGAAATCAGCACCAGAAAATGATGAAATCAGGGTGTATCCCCAGCCAGCCCGTGAAAATGTGATGATAGAGTTTCCAGCGTCATTCTCCGTAGAGACTTTCCAGCTGTGGGATGTGGCAGGGAAAAAGTTACCAACGGTGGGGATGCTGAGCCCCGGAGAGCTTCGGCTTGATGTGTCTACTCTCCCGCCGGGGTTGGTGTTTCTCACGATTGCGACAGACAAATCCACTATAACGCGAAGAATTGTAATAAGGTAATAGGTTAATAGGATCGTTCTTTTTTGTGTGTTTCTCACTACATCTTTCGCTCAGTAACGAGGTTACTGAACTGATCAAGGTCCGGCATTTGGCATCTGATTGATTCTGAGGTCGGACTGTTAAAACAACTTATCAATACCCAAATACTATGAGACGACTAATGTTACCATTAGTCCTGGGGATGCTATTGTGCATTTTCACCGGGACCGCATTCGCCCAAACCGTGCGAGTACAGATTATTCACAACTCACCTGACATGGCCACCACCCCCATTGACATTTTGGTGGATGGCAGTGTCGCCTTCGATGATGTTGAATTCCGACAGGCTACGCCATTTGTAGATCTTGACATCACCTCTACCGTCACGGTGGATGTGGGGACTGGACCTCTTCCTATTCCCCTGCCACCTCTGACACCTGGAGAAAGTTATGTGGTCATGGCGACTGGTATCCTCCCTACCAGCACAGGATATGACGCCAGCGTAGAGACCGCCAATGGCGGAAATATCGATTTTGACATCATTGCCCTGCAGACTGGTCCCGACACTACGACTACCGCTGGTTCGGTCAACGTAGCAGTCGCACACGGGACCACCGATGCCGATACCGTAGATGTATTGGCCAATGGGGGAGTACTAATCGACGACCTGGCTTACGAAGAGTTTCGCCCATATGCTGGCGTGCCCACAGGCGAGTACATCCTACAGGTAACTCCCTACAATGACAACAGCAACGTGATTGCTTCCTACATCGCCGATCTGAATGGATTTGACGGAGAAGGAATCGTGGTATTTGCTTCTGGTTTTGTCAATCCTGCGAATAACAACAACGGCCCCGCCTTTGGCCTCTATGCCGTAGGACGCACAGGAGGACAGGCCATTGCCTTGCCCACAGTAGGAAATGCCCGTGCCCAGATCATTCACAATTCTGCTGATCCCGCTGCCGCTACGGTTGACGTGTACGTGGACATCGTAACCGATACGGTCAAGTTTGAAGATGTGAACTTCCGTGACGCGACTCCCTTCGTTGACCTGCCCGCTGGATACGAACTGACCGCCGTAGTGGCCCTCCCGACCAGTACTGACATCACCGACGGTGTCGTAGGAACCTTCCCGCTGACCGTGATGGACGGTGAGAGCTACGTAGTCATGGCCTCTGGTGTAGTCGGAACTGGCTTTGCGGCCAATCCTGACGGAGTCAACAATGCTTTTACCCTGCTGGTGCAGGATGGCGCTCGTGAAGTGGCCAACACCGCAGGAAATGTGGACCTGCTCGTTAACCACGGCTCTACTGACGCTCCTAGCGTAGGCATCGCCGCCAATGGTGGCCTGGCCGTGGATAGCGCTGCCTATCAGGACTTTGCAGGCTATCTGGAAGTTCCCGCTGGAGCATACCGCGTAGACGTGACCGCTCCTGGTGATGCAGGAACCGTGTTATTCCCTTACTATGTAGATCTGACTGGCTTTGCTGATGCAGCTCTGACTGTGTTTGCCTCTGGTTTTGTTGATCCTTCTGCCAACAATAGCGGAGAGGCATTCGGACTATTTGCCGTAGGGCCAAATGGTGGTGCGGCCATCCCGCTGGCTGAGGTTGGGGGCGCTCGTGCGCAGATCATTCACAACTCTGCTGATCCTGCCGCTGCTACAGTGGACATCTACGTGGACATCCTGGCCGATACGGTCAAGTTTGAAGACGTGAACTTCCGCGATGCCACTCCTTTCGTTGACCTGCCCGCTGGATACGAACTGACCGCCGTAGTGGCCGGACCTACCAGTACTGACATCACTGACGGTGTTGTAGGAACCTTCCCGCTGACCGTTATGGACGGTGAAAGCTACGTGGTTATGGCTTCTGGTGTGGTTGGAACTGGCTTTGCCGCCAACCCTGACGGAGTCAACAACGCCTTTACCCTGCTGGTACAGGATGGCGCTCGTGAGGCTGCCAATACCGCAGGAAACGTTGACCTGCTCGTAAACCACGGCTCTACTGACGCTCCCAGCGTAGGCATTGCCGCCAATGGTGGCCTGGCTGTGGATAGCGCCGCCTACCAGGACTTTGCGGGCTATCTGGAAGTTCCCGCTGGAGCATACCGCGTAGACGTGACCGCTCCTGGTGATGCAGGAACCGTGTTATTCCCTTACTATGTAGATCTGACTGGCTTTGCTGATGCAGCTCTGACCGTGTTTGCCTCTGGTTATATCGATCCTTCTGCCAACAATGGCGGAGAAGCATTCGGACTCTTTGCCGTAGGACCAAACGGTGGAGCGGCTATCCCACTGGCCGCAGTAGGAAATGGACGGGTACAGATCATCCACAATGCTGCCGATCCTGCCGCTGCAAGTGTTGACATCTATGTCGATATCCTGAGCGATACCGTGAAGTTTGAGGATGTGCCCTTCCGCGCAGCCACTGGCTTCAATGACCTTCCCACTGGCTATGAGCTGGATATCGTGATCGCCGTTCCTTCCAGTAACGACATCACCGACGGTGCGGTCGATACGGTAAGCGTGACCCTGCAGGATGGCGATGTATTCTATGCCATTGCGAATGGTGTACTTGATACGGCCAATTTCACCACCGCCGCCAATGGCGCTGACATCCTGTTTGACCTGTACTTCGGTGCAGCACGGGAAGCCGCCGCCAATCAGTCAGACTTTGATCTGAAGGTATTCCATGGTGCGACCGATGCACCTACAGTGGATGTAGCTGTCAACGAAGGCATCCCAGCTCTGGTTGATTCGCTCGCATACGGACAGTTCACCGACTTTGTATCAGTAGCCCCTGCACTGTACCAACTGGGCGTAGGAGCACATCCCCTCACAACTGCGGATAATATCCTGGCCAGCTTTGACGCAGAGCTGAGCAGTGCTGCCGGAGGTGCAGGTCTGGTACTGGCATCCGGATTCCTTAGCCCTGAAGATGAAGCCGCCGATTCCGAGGCATTCGGGTTGCTATTCGTACAGCCAGATGGTACGGCTACCCTGCTGCCAGCTTCTGCTACCAGCATCCGCGACCTGGCTCTGGACAACTCTGTGGTCAGTCTGTATCCCAATCCCGCCAATGGTCGGGTAAACCTTGACTACCGCACAACTGAAGAAGGCGAAGTAACCGTGCAGTTGTTTGACCTGCAGGGCCGTGAGATCATGACCCAGCAAAACTACCAGCTGCCCGGTAGCCACAGCATGACCCTGGACCTGAATCAGGTACAGAGTGGTGTCCACCTGATGATGGTGACCACTCCTAACACCCGTTCCGTGGTGCGCCTGTTGGTTGAATAAGGATTTGAATGTTGGGTTAATCTAGACTCGCCCCCGATTCCTGAGAGTCGGGGGCAATTTCTATTCCTACTGTCGGATTATTCTATGGATAAAATCCAGTTTTTCCTTTACCGCAGCAGGAATCACGAATGGGTACACATCTGGAATGCCCATGCCCCGATTGAAACTGTTGACTGAGAGGCTGGTCATGACGAAGGCATCCAGGATGCGCTCAAAGTTCCCTTCCTGGTACGGATCGAAATCCACCGCTTCGACATTGGAAATGGAACTGCTGATCAACGGATCGATCGATAGCCCAAATGAAAAAGCGGTCTCTACCATGTCCATGATGTGGAGATAGTGGGTCCAGGTCTCGGCCCAGTCTTCCCAGGGGTGGGCAGTGGCATAGGCGCTGATGAACCGCTGCTCCCAGCCAGAGGGTGCTCCCTGTGCATAGTAGACTTCGAGTGCCTGACCGTAGTTTTGGGTCTCATCGCCAAAAAGCGTCCGGTAACTTGCCAGTGTCTCCGGGAAAGGGCGAATGATCTGCTCCCAGTAGTAGTGCCCGACTTCATGCCTGAAGTGGCCGATTAGGGTGCGATAGGGTTCCGACATCCGCCTGCGAATCTGTTCCCGATGCACAGAGTCCGTCTCAGCCAGGTTGATGGTGATCAGTCCTTTGTAATGACCCGTTTGCACGCTATTGCCAGAGCCATTGGACTGTCTGTCTGAGAGAAAATCAAAAGCCAGGCCCTGCTCGGCATCCTCTGTTTTGGGGGTAATAGGTAGGCCAAGTTTCAGCAAGCTATAAAGCAGGCGGTGCTTGGCTTTTTCCAGCTTTTGCCAGGCCAGCAGATGTCCTTCCACACTCAGATTGGGGATGGTCCGGTTGAGAGCACACGCTTCGCATAAGTGCTCCGGTGTGTTGGTAGGTACCAGCCAGTTACAGACCCCATGAGCATGGTTGCTGCAATAGTCGTACAAGACCCCGTCCGATGGCATTAGCGTCCAGTGGCCATTAGTCGCCTCCAAAGCGTGTAGAGATTGTCGTTCCCCATGATAACCCAGTGCATACCCACATCGCAGGCACTGGGTATTCTCAAAGAATACAGGAAACTGGCAGTTTTGGCACTGGAATAGATTCATGGGAAGTTGGAAAGGTAAGGGGATTTTGTTTTGGAAAAGCTAAAGTCAGAGAAAATGTTTGGAGCATTTCGGAGTCGGTATGAATCTTTGACTATACCATATTTCCCCATTGATAAGAACTATTGTGAAAATTTGCTACCATATCCCAAACTCAGCCTTTAGGAGGTCGATCAACTCGGTGTAGTACTGGAGTTCATCGACCTCTGGATATGCCTTATGGTAAAAATAGGGGCTACCAAAACGGAAGGAATTGGTTTGATCCTCTTCCTTGATCATGACCAAATAGCTAGTGCCTGCGGAATTAAGTAATTGACCATTCGTAATTCGTACAAAGTGCTCACCAGCAATGCTTTCAATTGCGAATAACAAGTCATGCCAATTAACAGTTGGCTCGTTAGGCTTTTTGGCCCCGCAAATTGATCTTTAATATGCTACCTCTGAAAGTGTTATGTCGCCTTCAGCGGGACCTACCTTTTTTCAAAAAAAGGTAGGCCAAAAAACTTCGGCATTTCAGGCTTCCCCGCAAGCCGCCCCGAGCGCCAAATGCCGGGCCAACGCCACCCCAGGCTTGCTTTAGACCTTTGCCCAAGTGCCACTGCGAGTATCTCCCTTTGGAGGGAGATGGACTGTGCGACAGAGGGAGGAATCAGAAAGTTTAAAGTGCTACTTTCTCCCCTATTAAGCCGATACGAGGCGTCTTCGCGTCTCTGACGCTTGTCTTCTTCTTCAAATAGCCGCTTTCAGAAAGCATAAACGCTGATTGGCCATTTTAACTGTTAATTCGCATGATTCTCCTAAAAATAGAAAGCCTCGCACAATAGAAGCCAATTTTTTCCCCATTTCCCCCATTCTCCGTAACTTCGCCGTCCGATGCTCGAGTAGGTGGTTAGGGGGGAGATGGGTATAGGGTATGTAAGGGGAATAAAGGCATTTGCATGAGCCCCCTTTCCCTCAAACTGCGGACCTTGAGCAGCGACATAATCACGAATATCGAATTACGAATTTCCTCCGATGTCCATCGCTACCAAATACAACCCCCTCGAAATAGAAGACAAGTGGTACCAGGCCTGGCTTGACGCCAAGGTGTTCCACTCCGAGCCAGATGAGCGGGAGCCGTACACCATCAGCATACCGCCGCCCAACGTAACGGGCATCCTGCACATGGGCCACGTTCTGAACAACACGATTCAGGATGTGCTGGTGCGCCGCAAGCGCATGCAGGGCTACAACGCCTGCTGGGTTCCCGGCACCGACCACGCTTCTATCGCGACCGAGGCCAAAGTAGTGCGCATGCTGCGCGAGCAGGGCATCAAGAAATCTGACCTTTCACGGGAGGACTTCCTCAAGCACGCCTATGAGTGGAAGGACAAATATGGTGGCATCATCCTGTCTCAGCTCAAGAAGCTGGGCGCAAGCTGCGACTGGGACCGCACAGCCTTCACCATGGACGAGGAGTACTCCAAAGCCGTGGTCAAGGTCTTTTGCGATCTGTATGAGAAGGGCCTCATTTACCGCGCCATGCGCATGGTGAACTGGGACCCCGTAGCTCAGACGACCGTTTCGGACGAGGAGGTGATTTTTAAGGAGAAAAATGGCTTTCTCTACCACGTCAAATATCCGATCGAAGGCCGTGAAGGGGAATTTGTCACCATCGCGACCACCCGCCCGGAGACCATCATCGCCGATACCGCCGTCGCCATCAATCCCGACGACGAACGTTACAAGCACCTCCACGGACTGAAGGTGATCGTTCCGCTGGTGAATCGAGCAGTGCCCATCATCCAGGACAGCTATGTCGCCACCGACTTTGGTACGGGCTGTCTGAAGGTAACCCCCGCGCACGACACCAATGACTACGAGATTGGCCAACGCCACGGGCTGGAGGTCATCGATATCCTTAATCCCGATGGCACAGTCAATGGCCTGACAGGCTGGTACGAAGGCATGGACCGCGTCGTGGCCCGCAAGCAGGCCGCCAAAGACCTCGAAGAAATGGGGCTGCTGGTCAAGAAAGAGCCTTACGCGAACTCCGTGGGCCACTCTGAGCGGACTGACGCGGTGATCGAGCCACGGCTGTCGCTTCAGTGGTTCCTCAACATGGAAGAAATCTCCAAGCCTGCCCTAAAGGCTGTGGTGGAGGGAGAGGTGAACCTGATCCCGAATTACTTTGTCAACACCTACAAGCACTGGATGGAGAATGTCCGCGACTGGTGCCTCTCGCGTCAGTTGTGGTGGGGGCATCGCATCCCGGCTTACTACATCGAGGGAACCGATCACCACGTGGTGGCACCTACGATTGAGGACGCATTGTTCAAAGCCCGGGAACTGACCGGGGAGGAAATCTCTGCCGATCAACTGCGTCAGGACGAAGATGTGCTCGACACCTGGGCCAGCTCCTGGCTGTGGCCCATGGAGGTGTTTCAGGGTATTTCCAATCCCGGCAACAAAGACTACGAATACTACTATCCGACCAATGACCTCGTAACCGCTCCGGAGATTTTGTTCTTCTGGGTTGCCCGGATGATCATTGCTGGATATGAATACGCGGACAAAAAGCCATTCGACAACGTGTACCTACACGGCATCGTCCGGGACGACCAACGCCGCAAGATGTCCAAGTCTCTGGGCAACTCGCCTGATCCATTGGACCTGATCAAGGACTACGGGGCGGATGGAGTTCGTGTGGGCATCCTGCTGGCTTCACCTGCTGGCAATGACCTGCTGTTTAAGAATGAGCTGGTGGAGCAGGGGCGGAACTTCGCCAACAAAATCTGGAATGCTTTCCGACTGGTGAAAGGCTGGGAGGTAAGCGATCAGGCACCCAGTGACCGCGACAAACTCGCTCTGGAGTGGATGCAACAACGCATCTATCAGGCGACGGTAGAGATCGAAGACCACTTCGGGAAATTCCGTCTGTCTGACGCCCTGATGACCAATTACAAGCTCAAGTGGGACGACTTCTGCTCCTGGTTCCTGGAGATGATCAAGCCAGACTATGGCCAGCCTATCTCAAAGGAAACGCTGGAGAAGACGCTGGACCTCTTCGAGCAGACACTGCAATTGCTGCACCCATTTATGCCATTTATCACCGAGGAGCTATGGCACGGGCTGCGTGAGCGCGGCGAGGGCGAGTTCATCTGCGTGAGCCGCTATGCTGAGCCCGGTCAGGCCGACGAGCAGCTGCTCAAGAACTTCGAACTGATCAAGGAGACAGTGACTACGGTGCGGGCCTTCCGCAGCGAGAAGGGACTTTCGCCCAAAGACCCCATCGAACTCTATATCAACAGCAGTACACCGGAAGTTTTCCAGCAGCATGAGTCGTTGCTGGTGAAGCTGCTCAATATCAGTAAAATAGAAGAAGCCAGCGAGAAACCCGATCAGGCCGGTTCGCTGCGCGTCGGAAGCCACGAGCTGTACATCCCGCTGACCAATGTGGACCTCGACGCTGAGCGCGAGAAGATCGAAAAGGAGATTGAGTACACCGAGGGTTTTCTCCAAAAGGTGATGAAAAAGCTCAGCAACGAGAAATTTGTCAACAACGCACCCGAGCAGGTCGTTGCGCTGGAGAAGAAGAAGCAGGCCGACGCAGAAGCCAAGCTGGAAGTGCTGCGCAAGAGTTTGGCAGAGCTGGGATAAAGAGTTGACTTCAAAAAGAGGACTTGCAGGGCGCTAGGCATGATGAGCCTGGTACCCTTCTTTGTATCTTGGAGGTAAATACGGTGCATAATGATCCTGTTAGCAGAAAGCGGAGCCAGCAAGACGGCATGGAGAATCGGTACACAGCAAACCATTAGCTACCGCTGGCAGGGTAGGGGACTTAATCCCAGTACACTTGAGAAAGAGGCGTGGCTACAGGAATTGGGGCAGCAGTTAAGGCTCGGGGCAGATCCGGCGAAAATCCAGGAACTCCACTTCTACGGGGCTGGGCTTGGACAGGCACAGCGGTTGAAAGAACTGCAACGATATTTTGCAGAGCTTCTCCCAAATGCCAGGCTGTTTCTTTTTGATGACCTGATGGCAGCGGTGCATGCGCAGATGATTCCGGAAGGAGTAGTTCTGATTATGGGTACAGGTTCCAATGCAGCATATTTTCGCAATGGGGAGGTCATCGCTCGGGCGGGTGGACTGGGCTATCTGCTCGGAGATGAAGGCAGTGGAGTGGACCTGGGGAAAGAGTTGCTCCGTGGGGCCCTGATGCATGGATGGAGGACAGGTCTTCAAAACAGAATTTTGGATAAACTCGCTGGAGACCGAAGTTCCCTGATCCAGAAACTGTATCAGAGCGATCATCCCGCAGCACATTTGGCCGCTCTTGCCAGAGTGGTGTATGAATTTGTAGAAGAACCAGAGGTCGAAGAGATGGTGATCCTGCGATTCGGCAGGTTGCTGGACTCCACAGCTACTCCGCTCATGAAAGGCAAAGAGATGCCAGTTGTTGCCGTTGGCTCAATTGCCCATTATTTCCGAACTTTATTACATAAGGCCTGTGAAATCAGGGGATTACAACTGGGAGATGTTCAGCAATCTCCTATCAACTCCCTGGAAAGGCGTATCTGGGTATAATCTGGTTCCTCGGCGTGACCGAAATCGTTTTGGGAATCCGGATTATCTATTAACTTCGCTAACCCAAAAATTTTCCCTAGCCAGAATCAACTCATCATGGAAGTCGGTCGTCATAGAATGCAACATGGACAGCGCTCCCCACAATTGGTGGAGGCCTGGGAGCAGGACGGAAGTCGATTTCTTTTATACTGCCCGCAGATAATCCTGGAAGTTTCGGTGTATGATGACCAGATTATCAGATTTCGCTACTCTGTGGATGGCTTCTTCGAGGATGATTTTTCCTATGCCATATCCCAGCAGGGGAAAATGCCCGAACCGGATTGTGCTTTTGACTTGCAGGAGGTAGGAGATGAATTTCATCTTACAACCAGAAAGTTGAGGGTGCGGATCAATCGGACGCTGCATATCACCATCCTGAATGCAGATGGAGAAGTGATACTGGAAGACGAGCGCGGCTTTTACTGGGAACCCAATATTGAGTATGGGGGGCAGCATGTGTTTTGTAGCAAGAAAATCCATGAAGGCGAGGCTTTCTATGGACTAGGAGATAAGCCCAAACGCCTCAACTTGAGAGGGTTGCGACTGGAAACCTGGGGCTCTGATACCTATGGCTTCGAAAGGAATACCGACCCGCTCTACAAAAATATTCCATTTTATCAGGGACTGGTTGATGGCAAGGGCTATGGGGTGTTTTTTGACAATTCGTTCCGGACTCATTTTGATTTTGGGCATGAACGTGGCGACATCTGCACCTTCTGGGCTCCTGGCGGAGAGATGAATTATTATTTCATCTATGGGCCGGAATTGACTCAGGTTCTGGAGGGATACCATCAGCTTACGGGCAAACCAGAGTTGCCCCCTCTGTGGGCCCTGGGCTACCATCAGTCACGCTGGAGTTATCAGCCTGAGAACCGCGTTAAAGAAATTGCGCGTGAATTCCGGGAGAGGGAAATCCCTTGCGATTCCATCCATATCGACATCGAGTACATGGATGGTTTCCGCTGTTTTACATGGGATGAGCATCGGTTCCCTGATCCCCGCCGATTGGCAGCAGAACTGGAAGCCGATGGTTTTCGCACCGTTGCGATCCTTGATCCCGGTATAAAGATCGACCGGAAGTATTTTGCCTATCAGGATGGAATTGAGGAAGGGCATTTCTGCCGTCGTGCAGATGGACCCCTCATGCAGGGAAGCGTGTGGCCTGGACCCTGTCACTTTCCGGATTTTACCGATCCTGAGGTGCGGGTGTGGTGGGGAAAACTTGTGAAGGATTTTCTGCTGACCTCAGGCATACATGGCATCTGGAATGACATGAATGAGCCTGCAGTACTGGAACTGGGAACTTTTCCGGAAGATACCCGACACGATTATGACGGGCATCCCTGTAGCCACAGAAAGGCCCATAACGTCTATGGCATGCAGATGGCCCGTGCCAGCTACCACGGGATGAAAGATGCCATATTTCCCAATCGTCCCTTTGCGCTTTCCCGTTCGGGATATGCAGGACTACAACGATATGCAGCTACCTGGACTGGGGATAATGTCTCCAGTTGGGAACACCTTTGGATGGCCAACCTTCAGTGCCAGCGGCTGAGTATCTCAGGAATTTCATTTTGTGGGTCGGATATTGGGGGATTCATCGGCAACTGTCACGGAGAATTGCTGGTAAGGTGGACCCAGCTAGGGGCTTTCCACCCATTTTTCCGAAACCATACCAGCCAGGATTACAGTTTTCAGGAGCCATGGGTATATGGGGAGCCCTATACCAGCGCTATAAAAAAGGCGATCGAGCTCCGCTATCAGCTCCTTCCTTATATATACACTACTTTTCAGCGGCATGTAGAATATGGGACTCCCGTAATCCTCCCCTTGGTATTCATCGATCAAAAGGATTTTCAGACTCACAACCGGATGGACGAATTTGGGGTTGGGCCCCATCTGCTAATTTGTCCGGTGCTGGGAAGGGGAGAAGATGGCCGTCGAATGTACCTGCCAGAGGGACGTTGGTACAACTACTGGACAGATGAAAAGCATGAAGGTAGGATTGAGTTTTTTGTAAATGCTCCTCTGGACGAGATTCCCATTTTTATTCGGGCGGGGGCTACCATTCCCCACTATCCTGTGATGAACCATGTAGGAGAGAAGGAAATAGAAGTGCTTGACCTGCATCTATACTATGACAAAGGGCCTGTATCAAGTGAACTGTACGAAGATGCAGGGGACTACTACGAGCATGAGCAGGGGAATTTTCGGCTAAGAACGTTTACCCTACATGGCGAAAATGGCTCAAACACCATTCACCAACGGACCAAAGGACGCTATAATTCTGAGTATGCATCCTTCCGGTTCCATTTACATGGCTGGCCCAATCTACCAACTGAGATCACGGTTGACAGTGAGGCAGTTGAATTCGAAAAGGTGAACAGCGATAAGCCTCGGACCTTTGTTTTTGAAGTCGATAAAAACTTCGAGGAAATCATCATAAAGTGTGATTAGGGGGAAGGCGTTCGACATTTTGGTATTTCTAATTTGTTTTGAAAAGCCCTGATAGTCAGTCTGTTGATAGCTCATTAATTGGGGATATATTTCCTTCCGAAACTATCAGGACTTTCGGAATGAAGTAATGAGCCAGTATAAAGCTGGGTAATTCTCTCATCAGCAGCACTTTGAACTACGAACTACGAACTAAAATTCCAGGGATACCTCTTACCCTGCACTGAGATAGCTTTGCTATTACTCCTGCGGAAAATCACCTAACTGTTTAGTTGAGAATATATATATTTGAAGTCGTATAGGTGCGGCTTCCGTTTAGGCGATTGTGGTTGCTGTTTTGTACCTTGCGCGTCTCTAATTTATGCTTCACACATTCTCATTTGTATATGCTCAATTTGCTCTTCATTCTGTTGCAGGAAACCAGTAAACCCTGGTTGCTGGCAAGCGAGAAGATAAATTCTGTTCTGGCCATTGTGCTGCTCATCTTTGGGGCAGTGCTGGTTTATCTGGTGTTAACCGAGCGAAAGGCGGCCCGTCTGGAGAAGAAAATGACCAACCTGGAACAGGAAGTGAACAATAGTTGATCTCATTGGTCCTTTTCGCAGTGTTTGACTTCAATAACTTATCGATAAATGAAAACCAGTCATATCATCGTGTTAATCGTCCTGGCTCTTTTTGTCGTGGGTCTGGGAATCAATTTTTCACAAAGCGCAAGTGTCTACACCGGATTTAGTGATCCGAGTGCCCGCTCCCGGCAGGTTCATATTGTGGGTACCTGGGTGGACCGAGAGCAGTCCAGCTATGACCCCCAGCGAGACCTCTTTCAGTTTGCCATGGAAGACACCCTGGGCACCGTAGAAACCGTGTTATACTACGATCCTAAGCCTACCAATTTTGAGCAGGCAGAGAAAATCGTTGTGATCGGAGGATACGAAGACCAGGGCTTTGTGGCCGAAAAAATCGTGATGAAGTGTCCCTCCAAGTATGAGGCTACCGATATCACGGCCAATTAATCCGTAATTCGGAAGCCGAAATTCAGTTGAATTCGCATTCCGTTTACGAATCACGAATGACAAATTCTTAAAATATGGACTTTCTCACCGGAGGGAAACTAGGTGAACTCTTTGTCAGTCTGGCATTTGCCAGTTCCCTGGTGGCCATGGTCAGTTATCTGCTGGCAGATCAGCGAGAAGGATTGGATAAGGCCTCTTGGGAAAAAATGGGAAAGTGGAGCTTCTTGCTTCACGTCGGCAGCGTCCTTGGGGTGGTAGCCACCCTCTTTGGCCTGATCTACACCCAGCAATACCAATACCATTACGTCTGGTCTCACTCCAGCAATGAACTTCCGGTTCATTTCATGATCTCCTGTTTCTGGGAAGGCCAGGAAGGAAGCTTTCTGCTTTGGTCACTGTGGCATAGCCTGTTGGCTTTGCTGATCGTTTTTAAGCCCAGTGTCTGGCGCAATAGCGTCATGATGATCATTTCTTCCATTGAGCTGATCCTCACTTCCATGCTCCTGGGAGTATATGTCGGAGACTCCTGGGTGACCGGAATTTTCTTGTTGCTGGCACTTCTGCCAGGTATGTACTTTGGGTACCAGTATCTGAGTCAACGGGGACAACTTGCCTACGGGGGGAATTTCCAGCTGATGGGAAGCCTGCTATCGCTGATGTTTATGATCGGATTGATGAGGGGGCAACTGGGGTTTGGGTTTGACTGGTTACCAGAGACCTGGAATCTGAGTGGAATCACCTTCTGGATTTACTCATGGGCAGCACTTGGGTTCGGGATATTTTTCCTGCTTTACCTCAATCGACAGACAAAAAATGACCAAATCAATGCATGGGAACTGGCAGCAGGTGTAGCATTGGGGAGTGTCCTGCTGCTAAGCACTGGTTTCGAGCCTTCATTCTGGAAACTGGGGTCAACCCCCTTCATCGAGCTGAAGACAGTTTTTCCTGACAACGACATCTACCAGCAGTTTCCGGATTATGTACCTGCGAATGGAAGCGGCCTGAATCCTCTCCTGCAAAATTACTGGATGGTGATCCATCCCCCGACCCTGTTCCTGGGGTTTGCCGCTACCCTGATTCCATTTGCCTACGTGATGGCGGGGTTGATGCGAAAGGATTATGACGGCTGGATCAAGCCAGCCCTCCCCTGGGTTTCTTTCTCAGTGATGATTCTCGGAGTGGGCATCATCATGGGAGGTTACTGGGCATATGAAACGCTGAACTTTGGAGGCTACTGGAACTGGGACCCGGTAGAAAATGGTTCACTGGTCCCCTGGCTTTGTGGCGTGGCCTCACTCCACGGTCTGTTGATATACCGACGCACCAAAGGCTACCTCAAACTCACCATGCTGTTGGTGATTGGTACTTTCCTGTTGGTGTTGTATTCGACCTTCCTGACCCGTTCTGGCATTCTGGGTGAAACCTCAGTACACACCTTTACCGACCTGGGATTATCCGGTCAGTTGCTGCTTCTTCTGGGAGTTTATAGTGTGTTTGTGGTGGTGACGATGTGGACCCGCTGGAAGTATATTCCGACCCGCCACGAAGAGAGTAAGGTCTGGAGCCCGGAATTCATGCTCTTTTTGGGAATCCTGGTTGTGAGCTTCAGCGGCCTGCTGATCCTGCTCGCCACTTCGCTTCCCGTTTTCAACGCCATATTCGGAACCAATGTCGCTACCCCGCCGCATGTACAGTTTTTCTACTACCAGTGGAATGTCTGGTTTGCCATAGGTTTTGGGGTTGTATCTGGATTGGGGCAGTTTCTCTGGTGGAAAATCAAAACCAGCAAAGGCGTTGCGGATGCCCTGTTTCGCCCCTTCCTCCTGTCGGTCATCACAGGTGTGGCTGTACTGGCGACTGTCTGGTACGCAGACTGGGACTTCGCCTACGAATCCAAGCTGGCTGAAATCATTGACCCGGAAACCGTCGGGACCAACTGGTTCAACAAAGCCTTCGCTTACCTGCGATTTGGGATCATGACCGTCGCGGACGAAATGCTGCTGTTTAGTTCGCTGTTTGGATTCTTTGCCAATTTGGATGTGCTGGTAGCATTGGTACGCAAGAATCGCAAGGGCCTCAAGGTGATGGGGGGGACGGTGGTACACATCGGATTTGCTCTCATGCTTTTGGGCATTCTCTTCTCCTCAGGCTATGATCGGGTGATCTCCAAGAATCTGCGCCCACAGGATCTGGCAAATTTCCCTGAGCAGGAAAAAGTGGACAATGTTGCGTTGCCAAAAGGGCTTCCCTCTCAGATTCAGGGCTACAACGTCACCTATCGGGGGCGCAAAGAAGCACAGGCTCCTATTTCTGACCTTCAGGTATTGGAGGAAAGCCCCCTGCGATTTAAAGCAGCCTTTCAGGATGCTACCGGAGAAAGATTTGCAGTAACACTGCCGCGGGCTCCATTTATCAAGCCCGGTACGGTAAAGTCTGCTGAGACTTCTGCCCATGGTTCCGATGAACGGGAAGACGGGTTGCCTACACCAGAGGGGGATCTTGATCTTGCTTTCCTTGAGCAGAAGATGAATGAGGACATAAAGGCATTTGGGGCAGAGCTGATCAATAACCGGACGCAGTATGGACTTGAATTTGTAGAACTTCAGGACTCTTCCAAAAGCTTTGTTCTCTGGCCTGAAGCCGAGATCAATGAAGAAATGCAAAGCATCATCGCCCATCCCAGTCGAAAAATTTACTGGAACCGTGATGTCTATGTCTTTACCTCAAGCCTTCCTGATCCTGAAAACCTCGAGCCTACCTACCATTCTCTGACAATGGGGATCGGCGATACCGCACGTTTGGGTGAACTGAAGCTGGTCATGGCCAATCTTGGCAACTTTACCGGTGCAAAGGGAATGGAACAGTACGATGTGGCAGCTGCGGCATTTGTGCTGGCTATACAACAGCGGGACACCTTCATGGCACGCCCGGTCTTTACCATTCAGGGGAATACCCCGGGAATGCTGAGTGACGAGATCCCTGAGTTGGGACTTGAAATGGCGCTGGTTAGCATTGATCCCGCTACCGACCAGGTGGCGTTACAGGTGCGGCAGGAAAATCCTAAGGCAGACTACGTAATCATCAAGGCCATTACCAAGCCAATGATTAACCTGTTATGGCTGGGAACCTTTATTTTGACCGCCGGATTCCTGATTTCCATCTATCGCAGGGTGCAGGAAAATAAACGGAGCTGATGTGCGTCAAAAATATTAGGTTGAAATTTGTAACTTGACAAAGGATTTTTAGTAGCAATGAGTAAACCGTATCTTATTTTTGAAGCGTTCCTAAGGTATTTAAGCAAACACACCATTGGCAAAGTCTAAAAAGTCAAAGACGCGCATACAGAAATTTATCAATTACACCAAAGAAGCCTTCTTCTGGCCAGTACATCTCACGATTCTGGCTGTGATCACGGGTCTGGGGGCTTTGGGAGTAATTTTGGCACCGGAACTAGTATCTCCGGATATGGTGGGGCTGACCACCTTTTCCACCATCCTGATGGCTGGTGGACTTGAGCTATTTACCCTGAGCGCCATAAGTCAGCATCCACGATTTATACGGGCGATCAATGCCAAATACGCCAAGGATATCGATGCCTTCCAGAAAACCAAAACACTGGTTGACTATTACAACGAGCTGACTCTCGAGTCTCAGCAGCGTTTCGATCGCATGCGCAAGCGAATCAAGGAAGTGCGGGAAGGGTTTAATCGCCTGAATTCCACCGTCCCCTCGTTGGTCAACAGCTTTCTGAATAAAATGAATGCCATTGAGCTATCATATGCACGGCTGCTATATTATCGCGACAAGTTCCCTGAGCTGACCAATATGACCGTCATCCAGCGCACGGTTCAGGAAATTGACAAGCTCAATAACGAGTTGAAGAGTGCCAGTAGCCGCCTGCGCAAGATCAAGGAAAAGCGACTTCGCCTGCTGGAAATGCGCATGGAAAATTATCACAAAGTCCGTGAAAATCGTGAGGTGATCGAGGAGCAGTTGCAGACCATTGAAGAAATGGTCGAATACATCAAGGACCAGCCCATGACCTTGCAAAACACTGAGCGTGAAGACATCATGATTGATAATCTGCTGTTTGAAACCGAGCAGACCCAGCAGACAATGGAAGAAATTGAAAGCCTGATGCAGTCCGAGTTTTATCCCGGAATGGTGGATGACATGGATCTGGATCTGGATCAGGACCTGGACGATAAAAACAAGGAATAAAAGGATCTTAAATTCCTTTGTGAAAGTTGAGCGGAATGTCAGAACTTTAGGCGGCATTCCGCTTGACTTTTTTTTGAGACGATATTTTTCTCCCTGGAGGAATTGGGTGCTTTGGTTCTGCCTTTTCCTTCAGAATGGAATGTTAAGTCACTCTCAGACCGAATCATTTTCAACTCTCTTCCATACTTACCATGTACAACAACTTATTGATTGAGCGCCAGGGTAATACCATGATCATTCGGCTTAACCGCCCCAAGGTTCTCAATGCCTTGCGCCATGAACTCCTTGTGGAACTGCTGGAAGTAATTGAGCAGGCCGATCAGGATGAATCCGTCAAAGGAGTCCTGATCACCGGAGTGGGGGATAAAGCATTCGCAGCAGGGGCAGATATCGCAGAGTTCCTGGAATTTGATGAAAAGAAGGCAATGGAGATGAGCAGATTTGGGCAAAAGGTATTTTTTGCCATAGAGAACTGCTCCAAACCCATCATCGCCGCCATAAATGGGTTTGCGTTGGGAGGAGGGTGTGAATTGGCGATGGCTTGCCATATGCGCATCGCTTCCGAAAACGCCAAGTTTGGCCAGCCAGAAGTCAAACTAGGCCTGTTGGCTGGTTATGGAGGTACGCAGCGACTTGCCCAGCTGATCGGGAAAGGAAAGGCAACAGAGTTGTTGATTACCGGGGAGATGATCGATGCTGAGGAAGCATTTCGCCTCGGTCTGGTAAATTATTGCACTACCCGCGGGGAACTCGAAGAGAAGGCACTCAGCATTCTGAACAAAGCCTATCAGCAGTCTCCCCTGGCTATTCGGCTAACCCTGAATGCCATTAATGTTGGGTACAACACCCGCAACGGATTTGGTAATCGAAATGGCTATCAGGTGGAGGCAGAAAACTTTGGGAAAGCCATTTCCTCCGAAGACGGCCGAGAGGGCGTAACTGCCTTCCTGGAAAAACGCGAAGCTGATTTCAAGGGACGCTAGACCGATTTCATCCAAATCGTGACGAATAATCAAACGACCGACCGGTTCCTGCCCGTCGGTCGTTATGTTTGTAGGGAATGGGTTCGAGATGCTGCATTGGTTGTTTATACCGAGACGAGCACTTCGTAATACCTTAAACTCCCAACTCCCAACTCCCAACTCCCAACTCCCAACTCCCAACTCCCAACTCCCAACTAAAACCCACCATGTCTCAAACCTATTCTGCTGTCATCATCGACGATAACCAGGGAGCACGTCTTGCCCTGCGCCAGGATCTCCTGGAAGTTTGCCCCGAAATAAAAGTGGTAGGAGAAGCCGACGGGGTTGTGAGTGGTGCCAAAATGCTCAGGCAGCTAAAGCCCGAGTTGGTTTTTCTGGACATCCAGATGCCGGATGGGACGGGCTTTGACCTACTGGAGGTGATGGGTGAAGCTCCCTTCCGGGTGATTTTCACCACTGCACACGATGGCTTTGCCATCCAGGCCTTCCGGGCTGCCGCAATTGACTATTTGCTCAAGCCCATTAACCCCGAGGAATTGAGAGACGCCGTCACCAAGGCTGTGGCCTTTCGGACTACCCCTAGTGAGCAGGTAGAAACCCTGCTGCGCAATGTCCAGGACCAGGGACAGCGCCGCCTGGCTCTCCACACCATGGAGAAAATCCATGTCGTGAAGGTCGAGGAGATCCTGCGCTGCGAGTCCAGCGCCAACTACACCATCTTCCACTTGGTGGACAAGCGGCAGCTGCTGGTGACCAAAACCCTCAAGGAGTTTGATCAGATGCTGGTGGACCAGGGATTTGCCCGGGTGCATCAGTCCCATCTGGTCAACCTGGCCTACATCAAGGAGTTTGTCAAAGCCGATGGTGGCTATCTAGTGATGCGCGACAGTACCCACGTTCCCGTTTCCAGCCGCAAACGTGCTCAGGTGATGCAGTTGCTCAGCGAGTGGTAGGCAGTTGGGTTGAATCCAGTTGCTGATTATGTCGAGTGCTTTCGGAATGAAGTAATGAACCAATTTATAATTGGGCAAATTGCTGACCAGTAGCACTTTAAACTACGAACGCTTAACTCCGAACTTATTCCACTAGTTCATTCGTCCTGATATGCAGGTTCCACTTGGTTGGGAAAATGCTTTGAGGGACATTTTTGCTTCATATCCGTTAGGGTAAATGGGACTGCGTGAGATCGGAATAGTAATTCTATTAGGCTATCTTTCGTGATAAACCGCCCTTGAAAACGGAACTGTATGAGAATCATAAAGCATACAATCTGGCTCAGCCTGCTGTTGGGCCTTTGGGCCAATGGACTGGCCCAGGAAAAGTATTGGATATTTTTCACGGATAAAGGCGAATGTGAGCAATCTCAGCCTTGTGAACATCTCAGTCCACGAGCCCTGGCGAATCGGGAGAAGCAGGGAATTGAGCCCGACTGGTACGACCTGCCGGTGGCGAATAGTTACGTCCACCAAATTCAGGAACTTGGTATTCAGCCTCAGCGTCGGACCCGATGGTTTAATGGGCTCTCCAGTGCGCTCACTCCGGAACAGCTGGTCCAGGTGCAGGGCCTGCCATTCGTGAAAGCCATTCGGCCCGTAGGGAGATACCGGGTCGAGGCAGTCGCCACACTTGAGGGGGAAGCCATCGTACAGCAACCATCAGAAAATTTCCTGCGGCAGCTGGAAATGATGGACCTGGGCAAGCTGCATTACACCGGCCTGACAGGCAAAGGAGTGCTCATGGCGGTTTTTGACAGCGGGTTCACTGGGGTGGATGACTTGCCCGCCTTCAGACAGATATTTGATCAGAATCGGATCGTGGCCACCTGGGACTTCGTAGCTAATGTCGCAGACGTATTCAATACCTGCACGGGATGTCGTCACGGCAATCAGGTGTTTTCCACCATAGCCGCGGTCATGCCGGGTCAACTGATCGGTTCTGCTCCGGGCTGTGACTTTCTCCTTTTTCGAACTGAAAACACTTCATCCGAAACCCCACAGGAGGAAGACAATTGGCTGGCTGCTGCCGAATTTGCCGATAGCCTGGGGGCACAGATCTTCTCCACTTCCCTGGCGTATTATGATTTTGATGGAGAGGAAAACGATTACCGGTTTTCTGATTATGATGGGAATACGGCCCTGATCACCCGTGCGGGAGACATGGCCGCCTCTCGTGGCATACTGGTTGTCAACGCTGGGGGAAACCGTGGCACTCGGGGGTTCAATGCTCCTGCGGATGGAGATTCGGTGATCGCCATAGGTTCTGTCGACGAAAACGAAACTTACTCGAGTTTTTCCACTCAGGGACCGACAGCCGATGGACGTATCAAGCCTGACCTTTCGGCTATGGGAGAGCAGGTTTTTTACCTCGATGTGGACGGGAAAATCAAACAGGGAAACGGAACCTCTTTTGCCTGCCCGCTGGTTTCTGGACTGGTAGCCTGCCTCATGCAGGCTTTTCCAGAGGCCAGTTCCATGGAGATTTACGAAAGCATGCGTGCTACCGCTTCCCAGGCTGATGCCCCCGACAATCTGCTTGGGCATGGCATCCCGAGCGGGGTGCTGGCCTGGGAGTGGCTGGCAGAGCGGTACGAGCCCCAAAGTCAGCCCCCTGAAGAATCAGGGTTTTCTACTTCCGTTGCATTTCCCTCCAGTTGGGTCACCTACTCCAATCCCGCTGAGGGGTATGTGTACCTCAATGTGCCGCTAGGAGGCCTTCCGGGCAGCCTTGACTTCGAATGGGTAGATCTGACGGGTAGGGTAGTGGCAGGGGAACGGGAAGTCCCGGTAGCAAAGCAAATCGCCCTTCAAACTCCTGGGGTAGGCATTTTCATACTGCGCATTTCCGGTAGTGAGGAAAACGAATTGCTGCACCAGGAGAAGATTTTTGTGCAAGAAAGTCGATAGCCTATTGTTTGGGAAGGCAGGGAATGATATAATTCGAAATTATTCACGAACGACCGTTTGTTAGGAGGAGGGGCATCAACTCCCAACCCCCAACTCCCAACCCCCAACTCCCAACCTACTACTACCCTATGTCCATCCTATTCGACAGCTTCTCAGAGTGGCAGAGCCACCTGGAGCAGACCTCAGAACCGCCCTGGATGCCCGTACTGGCATACGAACAGCAGGAGCATGGTCAGAGCGAAGAGCACATCTGGCACCGATTGGAAGCCTCTCTGGCCGTGATGAAAGACGCCGTGCATACTGGGCTTCATGAGGATATGCAGTCCATCAGCGGCATGGTGAACAACGGAGCCAAAAAGGTCGCCCAGGCCAAAGTCTCTGTGCTGGGGCCGCTTTTCCAGCAATTGCTGGCCTACACCCTTTCCGCCAAGGAGGTTAATTCCTGCATGGGGCGGGTCGTTGCGGCCCCAACAGCCGGTGCATCGGGCATCATGCCGGGAGTGCTGACCATGTTGCAGGAGGTACATGACCTCCCCCAACGCAAGGTACTGGAGGGCATGCTGGTTTCGGCGGGGATCGCCCTGATCATCGAGAAGCGGGCTTCTATCGCAGGGGCGGTTGGTGGCTGTCAGGCAGAAACTGGTACAGCTGCTGCCATGGCCGCTGGGGCCATCGTATATTGTCTCGATGGAGACTTCAATCAGGTCTGTGAGTCGGTCGCCATCACCCTGATGAACATGCTCGGCCTGATCTGTGATCCGGTGGCCGGGCTGGTAGAGGTGCCCTGTGTCAAGCGCAACGGCTCTGCCGCTGTGATCGCTTTCGCTTCTGCCCAAATAGCTCTGGCGGGAGACTCTGCGGTGATCCCGGTGGATGAAGTGGTAGATGCCATGGGCGAAGTCGGAGCCTCCATGGAGACCCGTTACAAGGAGACAGCCCTGGGAGGAATAGCCGCTACGCCTACCGCACGGGCCATCGAGCAACAGGTGCTCGTTCACTCCATACCGATGGAGCAGGAAGATCCGCGAAACACGTAAGATTGGGCTCGGTGGATTCGTTTATCCCATATCTTTATTTGGGTACGGTATTTGGCGTAAGGGGTCAAAATGGCCTGCATTATCTGCCTGTCCATCCAAACAAAAACCTGAAACCCTGATCCTATTTCGTATGCGTAAAGTGCTGTTGTTTCTGTTTTCCCTTTCTCTGATCTGGGCACCTCTAAAAGCTGAGCGGGTGCTCTCCAGCCTGGACTTCTCATCAGGAGACTGGACCCTGGTCGGTGTTCCCATCCACAACTACCGGATGCTACCGGTGCAGGAAGAACTGGGAACTTTCGTCTGTAAAGACATGAGTCTGTTGAGGAGTTTGCAGCAGGACTGGGACCTGGGGCTCACCTTTGACGACAAATGCGATTACCACTACAGCCTTAAATTCTACCGCAATGGGGAATTGATGGAAACACTAGAGCTGAATCTCTACTGTGGTTATCTCACCTATCAGGGGCTTTCCTATGTCTTGGACCCCACAGAATTTAACCGCATTAAGCAATCCGCCCGAAAAGTTCCCTGGTCCCGGATCAGCTTTTCTGATCTGGAGGTGCTCAAATCGGCCATCCAAACCCTGGACCGCGCTCCGGACGTGTACTGGTACGACGATGTGAAGCAGTACGAATATCCTGGCTTTTTTATGTTAAGTGTCAACAAGATCCCCTGGTCCACAGATCGCGACTCCCTCATGCAGGTCGTTCAGCGCAAGTTGGTGCGGGAAGCCGGAACCACGGATTTTTACCTGCAGGAATATTTTTACGTAGTGCGAGGGGACGAAATGCACGTTCGCTATCTGGTCAGCAGTCAGCCCGCCCTGGCCGAGCGGTTGGATGAAAGCGTCTATGTCCGCTGGAGGTCTCACCTGTACGACCGCGACTCGGTCAGTGTACTGGCCATTGGAATTGATGAGGAGCGGTACCGGCGTCTGATGAAGCAGGATTGAGAATAAGGGAAATTGGTCAGCCCGATAGGGTATCCTCGAATTATTTTTGAAAAAAATTTCAAACGGATTAAACGAAAGTCCGTTCCCTCCATCAAATGGGTGTTGTGTTTGAAACACGACACTCATTTTTTATTCTATAAAAACCCAATTAGAAAATGGAAAAGCTTTCGTTTTTCAACAGGATCGCCATGGCTTTTGTACTGGTTGCTGGCTTGATGTTAACTGCCTGTAACCCAGATGGTCCCACCCAGATAGCCGAAGAAGACCAGGAACTGGCAGAGCTGGATGCCATGGTTGAGGCAACCTTCGAAGAGGTGGACAACATCAGCTACGAAGGGATGGATGAAGCCTTTGGCCGCGACTACCAGACCCCTGGAGTAGGCACCCTTAGCCCTTGCGTAGTAGTGACCCACGACACGGTGAGCAAGATCCTGACCCTGGATTTTGGGACGGGCTGTGTAGGCAACGACGGCAAAACCCGGGCTGGAAAAATCGTCATCGACTACACCCAGCGCCTATGGAGACCTGGAGCCACCATGACCGTGACGCTGGATAGCTTCTATGTTGACAGCCTGCATATCGAAGGGACCAAAACCCACACCAACCTGGCCACTTCCTTCAACGACCCGATCACCCTCAACACTACGCTGGTAGGCGGACAGATCACCTGGCCCGACGGTACTTCTGCTACCCGTACATTCGACCGCACCCGCACCTGGAACCGTGCCCCCAATCCTGCCATGGATGAACTGATCATCACCGGAACAGCCAGCGGCACCCGTCGCAACGGCGTGAACTTTACCACTACCATCCTGACCCCGAAGGTATATCGCCGTGCCTGCCGCGCTCAGGGGATCCACATTGCCGCCGAAGGCGTCGTGGAAATTCAGCGAACCGGCAAGCCGACCGTCACAGTTGACTATGGCAACGGTAGCTGCGATACCGATATCACCTTAACCGTCAACGGTCAATCGACCACCATCACGCTGTAAGGGAAATTCGGAACTCGTTATTCGAACTCACTCGGGGTTTCCGCCTTATTTCATACTGGTTAATTTGCCCCCTGTGCGTGCGTGCAGGGGGATTTTTGTGGGGTTCTTCCTGGGAAGGTTCTGCCTATTGGCAGTTGTGGTCATTATTGCATGTAGTATATTCATCTGGGGGATTACTTGATGAAAACAAACGGGTATGGAAGAGCTAATCAATGAGTATAAGCGGGACTGGAGTTCCCTGACCATTCTGTTTTCGGGTGCTATTGGCGTCAGAGACGCTTTGACTTGACGTTTCGCTTCGGAGAAGCTCACGAGCGGCACTGCTGAAGCAGTGCTTAACATTATAACCATCCTATAGGGTGGTGCTGGTGAGGCTCTCCGAGCCGACACCTGAGGTCTACAGGTCTCCGACTTAATGAAGCTTGATTTTGAATGACAATAGAGACCGCTTTCGAGCACTCGATTCCGGAGTGGTCAGGAACTTTCAATTTCTCAACTCATCCTATTCCACCACCGAAAACTTCCCTATAAACGGCTCGATTCCTTCTTCTTCGGTTTCCACGTAGTAGATGTACACACCAGGCTTGATCCGGTGATTTCCCTGGTCCATCATGTCCCAGGTGTAACCTCCATCCCCGTCCGTTTCCTCCATTTCGTTGACAAAGCGGCCCGACAGCGTCATGACCTTGATGGTCGCCTGCTGGGTGAGGTTGGCGAAGCGCATCCCTTCAAACTGCTCGTGGCTGCGCACGGGGTTGGGGTAGGCGAATACCTCGCTCAGGTCATCTTTGTGGGAAGAAAAAGTAGCGGTATTCCCTTCCGGGCAAAGGCACAGGCCGTTCAGGGCGCAGACATCTTCCACCGTGATGGACACTGGGTACCCCAGTGCCCCAAAGGCTACTTCGCGAATCCGAACCTCCACCGCATCGGGAAAATCCTCGTAGAGCTTCACCGCCGCGATACCACCCGCCGGATCGATCAGGTAATTGTTGGTGTCCAGTGCCATGGATTCATCCAGCGGCAGGTTGAAGTACAGCACCGCTCGCTTGTTGTCCAGGGATTCCCACTCCGTGAGGTGAAGGCACTCTTCTTCTGATGCCTCATACAGGAATCGGGCTGTGGTGAAATTGGGGTCGATCATCCCCCGACCAGCGTCCAGAAAGGCCGTGTCGAGGTCTATGCGGTTGTTGCCTTCCGCCAGGTTTTGACTGAAGCTGACCAGCAGGCTTTTGCCCGGATCGCCCTGACTGAGGATGGATTGTGGGTTGAGGGTGTTGTTAAGGCGAATGAGGCCACGGTCGGCAACTCTTCCCACGACTTCCTGATCAAAAAACAGCTCGACCTGACTGGCTGATACCGGGCGCACGCTGTCCAGGCGGGGGCGTGCGTGCGGAGTGAGGATGATGATTTGACCAAATCCACTGACATCCGGCGTCAAACTGGGGTTCAGGGCGCGAAGGACATAGAGATAGGGAACTCCTGAGTCCAGATCGGTATCGCTCCAGGACTGAATGTCGTTGAGGGTGGCCACCTCGGCGAGGTCATTGTCATCAGGATTGCGGAGTCGCCACAATTCGTAGCCGGTCGCATTGGGAGAAGGCCGCCATTCCAGGCGAATTTCATTGTGGGCGAGCACAACTCCCTCCAGTTGAGTCACGGGAATGGGACCGCTACGTCCGACCTGTCGCTCAAAAAACTTGGTGGAGTCGATCCGTCCCAGGCCAAGCTCGTTAACTCCGTTGCCGTTGAAGTCGCCGATGACGTGGTGGCTGGCCAGGCTACCGTAGTAAAACCAGGTGAACTGGTACTGGTTGTTGACCCATTCGAGGACGTAAGTTCGCGGATAGGTTGTGAAGACCAGTTCGTCGGCAGGATCGTCATCGAGGTTGCCCGCCGTGGCAGCATTGGTCTCTTCCAGGTCCAGGTCAAACAGGTGGTCTTCCCAGACCATCTCGTATTGGTTGTTACCCGTTGCTTTGAAGATCCGCAGCCGCCAGAATAGCCCGTCATTTTCGTAGTCATCGTTGCGTAACGGGCTGGGGTGAGACGCTACGAAAAATTCCTTTACTCCGTCTCCGTCAAAATCTCCGGCGGTGAGGTACACCCCGGATTTGGTCAGGTCAGCCGTGTCGATGAAGGTGTTGACGTAGTTGTTGCCGCCCTGGTGCTCGTACACGATGAGGTCTCCGTCAAAATCCCCATAGACGATTTCGGGCTTTCCGTCCTGGTCAAAATCTTCCACCAATACCCTTGGCGCAATGGATCCTGCATAGTCAGGGCTGAGGTCCTCCAACTTGGCCACCTCCTGAAATGATCCTCCCTGGCCTTCGTAGATGAAGTAATCTTCAAAATCTTTGGCCAATAATTCTGCTTTTCCATCCCCATCGGTATCCGCAAAGGTCGCCGCATAGCGCTGATTGCCTTCGTCTTCAAACAGCAACTCACTCGGGAAAGCGGTACTGGACGGCTGCTCCAGCGTAAACATCGAGTCATTGACTGAGGCGAGCAACTCCTGCAAGCCGTCTCCATCGGTGTCGGCGACTCCTTTCGGGATGAGAATGGGGCGAAAGTCGCTTGAATCTACCGCTCGGAAGAAGCCTCCGTTGAATTCAAAGAATTTGAGTTTGCCGAAGCTCAGCTGGTTGTCGTATTCACTCATCACGACTTCCAGCAGGCTGTCTCCGTCAAAGTCGAAAGGGCGATCCAGCATGCGGCCGATGGGCAGGCCGTAGCTCAGTTCTTCCCACCCATTTTCGGGAATGTAGGTCGCGGCGTAGTCGAAGGTTTGAACAGGCGTACTGCTACTCATTCCTGCTGCATTGGTGCTGACCAATTGCCATTCATAAGTGCCGGGATTCAGCTCATTGCTCCCCAGCAGAAATTCTCCATTCCGGGTGGTGCGGTCATAGATGGCTTCACGCCAGGTGAGGCTGCCCTGTCGGCGGTATCTGAGGCTGTGGTCACAGCGGTCATCTGTCCGGAATGTCACCCAAAACTCGCGGTCTTCATTGTCCCAAATAGGAACGGCTCTTCTGACATCAATGGTCGGGGCTGTGCGGTCAATCACAAATCGTATGCGGTCCTCACGTGTGAAGCCATTGCTGCGATCCAGGCGGATACGCAGGGTATAATCGCCTTCCGGCAGATCGCTGATGTCCCACACAGCGAGGGTGTCCCGCTGACGTTGGTACTGCTGATCCATGAGAATGGGCTGCCACTCACTGGTATCCTGTATGCCGCCCTGGTACTCGATGTGAAACTGCCGGAATTCCGGGTCAAGTACAGATCCGACGATGTAGATGCTGTCGGCATTGCTGCCCCGATCGCTAACCGGAGAAACAATCTGCACATTTGAGCCACCTACGACCTTGAGAGCCCGTTCCAGGTTGAGGCGACCTGCGCCGGTGAAATGATCCCAGCCGGTTTCGTTTAGGTCATCCGCCGAGGTGGTCACCGTACCCCGCACCTGTTCCGGTGTCAGGGGGCCGGATTTGGCAAAAAGCAAGGCTGCCGCTGAGGAAACCATGGGAGCAGCAAAACTGGTCCCTTGCGTCCTGGTAAAGGCTGAGACACTGCCGTCTGAAGCGGTATCGAGCGGCGTGGTGGTGAAGATATTGGAACCGGGCGCGCAGAGGTCCACGGTGAGGCCGTAACTACTCAACGGCCAGAGAAATTCCCGGCCGTTGTTGAGGTCTGCCGCTGAGGCCGATACCGAGATGGTTTCGTTGTAGCCAGAAGGGTAATGGAGGTTATCACCTGTGCCGTTGCCAGAGGATGCGATCATCACCACTCCACGGGCATAGGCATAGCGAATGGCGTCGTGCATGACCTTGGAATTGTACACCTCTCCAAAGCTGCAATTGAGAATCTTGATGCCGTTGTCGGCTGCATAGATGATCGCACGCGCAATGTCGTCGTCCTCGCCACCTCCTGTCGCTGCAAAAGCCCGGATGGTTACGAGTTTACATCGTGGTACCAGTCCGGAGCCCCCGTATTGATTGTCGCTTTTGGCACCGATGACGCCTGCTACCAGGGTGCCGTGTGAGTTATCATCACGAGGATCTGGATCGGGGCCAAAATAATCCCCGCCAAAGGGATTTCTGGGCTGATCGACAAAATCGTAGCCTATCACATCGTCGGTGTAACCATTTCCATCATTGTCGATTCCGTCAAAGTCTCCGCTGATTCCGTTTCGCAGCTCGGTATCCGGCCAGGGTTCATAGCGGCCATTGCCATTGGCATCCTCTGCGGAATTAATGGCTAACTGACCGTCAAATTCCGGGTGGTCGTAGTCGATCCCGGTATCCAAAATCCCAATTCGGACGGTAGCGTCGCCCCGGGTAATGTCCCAGGCCTGCGGCGCGCGGATGTAGTCGATGTACCACTGTGCACTCAGTGAATCGTCGTTTGGAGTGTAATCAGAGGGTAGTATCTGAACTTCGTCTACCTGCATCAGTCGATTTTCCTCCACGTACTCAAACCGGCCACTCCCCCGCATCTGGGAAATAAGTTGGCTTGCCTGTCCGTCTGGTAGGGTGACGGTATAGATTCGCTCGACTCCCTCATTAGAATTTCCTGCTCGCAGGGGCACCAGTCCCTCCGCTACCTCCCAGCTATTGACAAAGGGGAAGGAGGACCGAATGTCAGCCGGGATTTCATTGGATCTAATGGCTACCTCGCCCCTGCGATCCAGCCACTGTTTCAGCGGCTCGGCGGCAGGAGCCAACTTGACATTGACTTCTATCTGGGCATAGGAGGATATTGCCCCCAGGAAAATCAAAGCCAGGATTGTGCGGTATAGGGCCTTTCGCATGGTTGATGTATCGGGGATGTGAAGGTGTATAAGAGGGGATAAGGTATAGAAGGGGAATAGTGGGGGATTATGGCGAAACCGCAAGGCAGCTGAAATCGAACACGTTAGGAAATTCCGAACTACGTTGAGCGCAGCGAAATCCCGCAGAGCGGGAAACTCCAAACTACTCCTCCCCCGTTTCCAGGTCATCGAGCAATCGGTTGATGCGCTCTGCTTCCTTTAACGAGTCATCGGCATAAAAACGCAGCTCCGGAATCTTGCGAACTTTGTTTCGGATGCGTTTTGCCAGGAGGTGACGCACTTCCCAGTTCTTTTCGTTGAGGGCCTCTGCCACTTCCTGAAGTTTGGAATCGGGCAGGACTGAGACATAAATTTTGGCGAGCCCCAGGTCTGGCGGCACCCGAACCACGGTCACCGTAGGGAAGGTGCCAGGGACATAGTTGATCTCATGTGAGAACAGATCTCCTAGCTCCTGCTGGATCAATTTGGCTACTTTCTTTTGAACAATGGACTCTCCCATATACTTTTGAATGTTTTATCTTAAACAAAGGTCGCAAAATGCGCCAATACTTTCGCATCATTGCTTACGGTAGGCCTTACTGGTGGATGGGAGGGGTGTCACTGATCCTGCTGGTCTTCTATTCCCTCTTCAGTGCCTTTTCCCTGATGGCCGTTATCCCCTTCCTTCAGATCCTGTTTGGACTGGAAGAAGTGGTGCCTCCTACCGAACCCCTTACCCTGGCTACCTTCGGGAATACCTCCCTTCTCAAGGCCCATGGATACTATTACCTCCAGCAGCAAATTGAGTTGCACGGGCAGCATCAAATGGTGGCTTATTTCTGCATCGGGCTCCTTACGCTTATTTTGGCCAAAAATATCACCCGATACCTCAGCGCCTTTTTCATGGTGCGGCTGGAGCAGGGAACCATGCAACGACTTCGGGATCATCTTTTTGACCGGCTCAGCCGTCATGGCCTGAGCTTTTTCACCCGCAAAAAGAAAGGAGACCTGATCAACCTGCTGGTCAATGACGTGCAGGTGGTTCAGGAAGCCGTACAGGGTACCCTCATGCCCCTGATCAGGGAACCTCTGACCATGATCGTATTCATGGTGATCCTGTTTGCCCTAAGCTGGAAATTGACGCTGTTTACCCTTATTCTCTTACCTGTAACCGGGCTGGTTATCTCTCGAATTTCGGGCCCGCTCAAGCGCAGCACCCGCAAAGGCCAGGAAGTCCTGGGGCAGTTAACGGCCCTGATGGACGAATTTATCGGCGGGGTGCGCATCGTCATGGGATTCCAGAAAGAAGCCCATGAACGCGGTAGATATGAGGAAAAAAACCGATCGTATGCCGACCTGCAAACTAGCCTGCGGCGTCGCATGGAGTTGGCTTCCCCCATAACAGAAGTGGTAAGTCTTACGACCATCTGCGGGATCATTTACTATGCAACCGGTTTAATCCTGGCTGATGAAAGTTCACTTGGCCCTGCGGAATTTATCGGTTTTCTCACGCTTTTTAGCCAGTTTCTTGCCCCTCTGAAAGTCGTGTCCAATGTCGCGACACGAATACAGAAGGGCACGGCGGCATATGAACGAGTGGAGGAATTTATGGACGAGCCTGTACAACTGGAGGAAGTGGCCAACCCCATTGCATTTGGTGAATTTAGCGAGGCCGTCCGGTTCCGGGAGGTTCACTTTGGATACGAAACCGCGGAGGTCATCAAAGGAGTGAGTTTTGACATTCCCAAAGGAAAGACTGTCGCACTCGTAGGACCTTCCGGAGCAGGAAAATCCACTCTTGCGGATCTCCTGCCTCGATTTTATGACCCTCAAGGCGGAGCAATTCTGATGGATGGCTGTGACATTCGACAGATGCGCCTTTCAGATTTGCGTCGACAAATCGGCATCGTATCCCAGGAGGCTATCCTGTTTCACGACACCATCCTGGCCAATATCGCCTATGGGGATCCTCACCCTGACATTACCAGGGTGGAGGAAGCCGCCCGGGTAGCCTTTGCCCATGACTTTATCAGTCAGTTGCCAGAAGGCTACCATACACAAATGGGCGAGCGGGGCACCAAGCTGTCTGGCGGACAACGTCAGCGCATTTCCATTGCGCGGGCCATTTATCGGAACCCTCCCATCCTGATCCTTGATGAGGCTACCTCCAACCTGGACACCCAATCCGAGCAGGCCGTGCAGGAAGCGCTAGAAACCCTGATGCACAACCGAACTTCGCTGGTAATTGCCCATCGACTTTCAACCGTACAGTACGCTGATGAGATCCTCGTCCTCGAGAGTGGAAAGATAATTCAGCGCGGAACCCACCAGGAACTTCTCAATCAGGATGGCTTGTATCAGCAACTTTATCAGACACTTAGCTAGGGGAAGTGAGATGTGCCCCAACAACAAGTGTTGCAACATCCTCCGATTGTTGGGATAAATCCTGATGCGAGATATTTAATAAATAAAAAATGGTGGTTATTTGAATTGCTCGTGGAATTTTGGTATTGTGTACTCGCTACGCAAACTGCTCCTCTCTTGTAATTCACTTGCACTCACCTTGCTCTCATGGCTAAAACCAATACCCGAAATCGTCCAAAGGAGCACAACCATCCACACCCCAAAGACGCATTGCTAGGACTGGCAGTAGGCGATGCACTGGGAGTTCCTGTAGAATTTATCCTTCGTGAAGACCTGGAGATATTTCCAGTGAAAAACATGCGTGGATATGGGACTCACCATCAACCTCCTGGTACCTGGTCCGATGACAGTTCGCTTACCTTTTGTTTGGTAGAATCTCTGATTGAAGGCTATTCTGCCACAGATCTCGGGCAGCGAATGGTAGACTGGTATAAAAGCGCCTATTGGACCCCACATGGGGAAGTGTTTGATATCGGCAACTCGACTCGTGAAGCCATTGAGCGAATAGGCTCAGGGCAGGTAGCCCCGGTTCAGGCTGGTGGACGCGAGCATTTCCACAATGGCAACGGCTCTTTGATGAGGGTGTTGCCATTGGTGTTTAGTTGGGGGGGGAAAACCTCCAAAGAAAGATATGAATGGGTCCAGGAGGTATCATCTCTGACCCATGGGCACCTTCGTTCGGTGTTTAGCTGCTTCCTGTACCTTGAAATTGCCCACCACCTCTACGAAGGAGCGAACCCTATGGAGGCGTACAAGCAGGGGATAAAATCTGCGGCATCATTTGCTACGGAGCAGAGATTTCCGGAAAAAGAAATGAGGCTGTTCGAACGAGTGCTGGATGGCCGCCTCCCGCACCTGCAGCGGTTTCAGATTCATAGTTCCGGGTATGTTATCCACTCCCTGGAGGCAAGTCTCTGGAGCCTTCTGACTTCCAGTAACTATGAAGAGTGTGTCCTGAAAGCTGTCAACCTGGGCGCTGATACCGATACGAATGGAGCCATTGCAGGCGGCCTGGCCGGACTGACCTATGGGCAACAGTCTATTCCCATGGACTGGCTAAGCGCCCTGCAGCGGCGCAGCGACATCCTTGAACTGGCCGATCGATTCTACGCTTCGCTTAATACAAACGGAGCCAGTCATCCCGGTCAGGAAGGCATGGTTGCCTGATCCTGAATTTTGTAATCCCTGACCTGCGTTGCAACTTGAGACGATAAAACTCTCTTGATGCAACGTTTCCTATTTTCCGTTCTGTTTGGTCTGGGAATGGTGACTCAGGGACTGTCCCAGGCTGTCCAAATTGTTCCCCCGGTTTTTGATGCTGATGACTATGTTACCGTCATTTTTGATGCAAGCAAAGGCAATCAGGCCCTCATGGATTATCGCAGGGCGGTCTATGCCCATACAGGGGTCTTGACAAGCAATTCCGAGGGGCCTGACGACTGGGAATACATTCAGGGCGAATGGGGCAAAGCCGATCCCAAGGTCCGCATGAGTTACCTGGGGGACAACCGCTATCAAATTCGATTTAGGGTAGGGGATTTCTATGAGCTGCCTCCCAATGAAAAAATCCGAAGACTGGCTTTCGTTTTCAGGGATCGCAGCGGCGCCATCGTGGCAAAAGCCGGGGAAGATGAAGACTTTTTCTTTCCTCCGATAGAAGTGGAACCTGAAAAAGAGGCGCCTCTGAACCTTGGAGAAGGGATTCCTATGGGAAGCGCCACCCGTGTACAGAACCTGCCGCAGGGAGGTCTAAAGCTATCTGACGGGCAACAATCGTTGGTAATACGATTGTATGGAAAGGGGATTCTTCAACTCAGCTATCAACCACTTGCGGGGATATTGCCTCCTCCTTCGCTCTCGGTGGTAGCGAGTCCTACCGAGTTGTATTACGAATCACCAGACGAGACTCACCTGAAGGTTTTCATAGATCAATCCCATCACCTGTTGGTGGAAACTGATCCTGTCCGCTGGAAGCTCTTTCGTAATGACAGCCTGATCCTGGATGACCGCGAAGGCTTTGTGTACAACGATTCCGCTAAAACCATTGGCCTCCGAACCGGTATTCATCCCAATGAGCACCTGTATGGAGGGGGCAGCCGTGCAGTGCCCCTGGACCGGAGGGGATATCGCCTCGCGCTGGATCATATGCCGTCATACGGCTATCAGGACGGCAAAACCGATGTCTACCTTAGCTTGCCCTACGTGCAGTCCTCGTCAGGATATGCTGTGATGATGGACAGTTACCACAAAGGTTATCTGGATTTGGGAGCAAAAAACTCAGGTGAAGCCGAACTGGCAGTCAAAGGGCAGGCATTGTCCTGTTTTCTGCTGACCGGAACCCCAGAACAAATCAGTACACGGCTGGCGGACCTGACGGGCCATCAGGACTTGCCACCACGCTGGGCGCTGGGCTTCCTGCAATCGCGTTTTGGATACCGCAGCGAGCGTGAAACCCTGGAAACCACGCTGCTCACCCGCGAACGCGGCTTTGGGCTGGATGGCATCTGTCTGGATGCCTACTGGTTCGGAGGCCCCAGCGAAATGGGAACCCTGGAGTGGGACCAGTTGCAATGGAGAACCCCCGCACAAATGATGGGCTCATTGAAGGAACTCGGAGTAGGAACTTTGCCCATTATAGAACCCTATGTGATTCAGGGGGTAAGCAACTTCAGTCTATTGGCGTCCCGAAACATGCTCGCCACCAACTCTGACGGAGACCCTTATGTGCTGCCCGATTTTTGGGCTGGGTCAGCGGCCCTGATAGATATCACACACCCCACAGCCCAGGACTGGGTCTGGCAAAAGGTGGCTACCCTGATAGATCAGGGCGCGGCCGGAGTCTGGTCTGATCTCGTAGAGCCTGAGCTGCATCCCGGAGAGATGCGGCACAAGACGGGCCTGGCTGATGACATACACAATGCCTATCCGCTGGTTTGGTCCAGAACCCTGTACAACCGTTTCCGAAGCCAGTATCCTGATCGGCGCTGGTTCAACCTGATTCGCTCCGGGCACATGGGCATGCAGCGTTATGGGACTTTTACCTGGTCTGGGGATGTGAGCCGTAGCTGGGGCGGTTTAAGGGCACAGCCTCAAATCATGTTGGGAGTAGGACTGAGTGGGGTAGGATACATGCATTCGGATTTGGGAGGCTTTACAGGAGCCTTCGACGAAGAGCTTTACCAACGCTGGATTCAGTTGGGAGTATTTAGCCCCATCATGCGGGTACACGGAAATACGGAAGACTTCGAACCTGAGCCGGTGTTTCAATCAGCGGCGGTACAGACGCAGGTACGTGATGCCATCAACCAGCGGTATCAGCTGTTCCCATACCTCAATACTGTGGCCTGGGAAAACCACCTGTATGGCTGGCCATTGGCTCGTCCCATGTTTTTTCATTTTCCGAATGACTCCGTGGCACTTTCACTGGATGAGCAATACATGTTTGGGAGTGACCTTCTGGTGGCTCCCATCCTTACCCCTGGGCAATCGGGACTGGCGGTATACCTGCCCGGGGGAGAATGGTATGACTTTCATACCAATGAGCATTATGCCGGGAAATACTGGTACAGGATGCCCGTGGAGCCGGATCATCCAGAGGTATTTGTCCGAGCGGGAAAGGTAATTCCTACGGGAAGAGTGGCAGAGAACCTGAGCCAATGGAGCAATGACAGCCTAACATGGAGCGTTTGGCTCGGAAAGACTCCTGACGGAACCATAGAGGGACAACTCTATCTGGATGACGGCCAGCAGTTTGGCGTCCGGAATAGTCAGGAATTTCGAAAGTGGAGCTGCCTTGGAGGCTGGGATGAAAGACATATCTGGATAGCATGGACTCCAGCAGGAAAAGGCTATGACGGCGAATCCATGATTACGGCCCACAAGATAGTGCTACATGGAGTTGAAAAACGACCTCAAACCGTGAAGGTCGGACGAAAAAAACTATCGGAGTCCGACTGGAATTGGATGGGGCATACCCTCACCATCTACTCACGTCAACCTCAGGAAGAGTGGGAACTGAAAATTCGGCTGGAAAATTAACCTCTTCCCAATCGGACGCTACTGGGTATATTGGCCCTCTTGAATTTGAAAAATGATGACGAATTCCACCAAAAAAGTCTGGGTTGCCGGCGATTTCATGCTGGATCACTACTACTGGGGAAAGTGCGATCGCATCTCTCCGGAGGCACCGGTTCCAGTGGTTGAGATCCAGAAAGAGTCCTGGACCCTGGGAGGAGCGGGAAACGTGGTAAAAAACCTGCTGGCTCTGGGAGTAGAAGTAGAAGTCTCTGGAGTTTTGGGGGCAGACCCGGAAGGAGAGCGGTTGAAGGGAATCCTGGCAGAAAAAGGCGTGGGCATCAGTGGGCTCATGGAAGTGGACACGAGGCCTACTACCGTCAAAAGCCGGATCATCGCCGGGCATCAGCAGGTGATACGCTTCGACCATGAAACACGTGCCTCTATTTCAGAAGAGCTCATACAGTCTCAGGTGGCGAGGTTGCAGGAGACATTGGCGGGTGTTGATGCTGTGATCCTCTCGGACTATGGCAAAGGATTTCTTCATCCCGATCTGATTTCGTCCATTGTCAGAGAAGCCCGGGTGCTGGACAAACCGGTATTCGTAGATCCCAAGGGCCGTGATTATAGCCGATATCGCGCTGCGACCTTGTTGACTCCCAACCGCAAGGAAGCGGAGGAAGCAACAGGTATTTCACTGGTGGATGAGGAAAGTATCGAACAGGCAGCCGAGTGGCTGCGCACAACCCTGGAGTTGGACTATCTGGTTATCACCCTCTCCGAAGATGGCATGGCCCTTTATGATGGGGGATTGACCATCGTACCAACGACTGCAAAGGAAGTGTATGACGTAACGGGAGCTGGTGATACTTCCCTAGCCGCATTTGTGTATGCATGGCTATCCGGGAAGGATCTGGTTGGGTGTGCCCACTTTGCCAATGCAGCGGCAGCAGTTGTAATCGCAAAACTGGGCAGCGAAACGGCGACTTTGGCAGAGATTGATGATTATTTGGGGTAGGGGAGACCAACTATCTGGCAATTCCTGTCGTTTTGTTAGCATAGTTCAAAAACTTACCCAAATATCCTTACCATGAATCATTTCATTACTTCGTTCCTTCGGCATTTGATCATCATTTGCCTGGGGGGAGCCCCTTTGGCCCTTTTGGGCCAGTGGGCCTCTGCTGGTTCAGGCTTCACCGGAAACAGTCTGAAGGTGTACAGCATTGCCCTGGTTGATACCAGCACCATTTGGGCCGTTCCGCGAGATGCGCAGTTCGACGAGGCGGCGCTGTTCTTCACCCGCAGCCTCAACGGGGGGGCTACCTGGGATGCACGTAGCTTTCAGGCTTCCGGAGACCTGACTCCTGTCCATATATTTGCCCTCGATGGAGACATCGCCTGGATGTGCCTCACGGACTTCAATGACCGGGACGGAGCCGGCATGCTCAAAACCACCAATGGCGGCATTGCCTGGACCACCTTGACAGGAGACTTCACCCAAACGGGACACAACCTCAAGGCCGCTCATTTTTTTGATGCCAATGTAGGCGTCGCTTTTGGCAGTACCGGCACCAACGCTGGGAACCAGGATAACCTTCACATTTACCGGACCACCGATGGGGGCGCGACCTGGACGACGCTTTCCAATTTACCTGCCATAGAATCGGGAGAAGGTTCCTGGACCGATGCTGGAAATGGGGGCTATGAAGTAGTAGGCGACAACATCTGGTTTGGCTCTACAACGGGTCGCGTCTGGTACTCTACCGACCAGGGAGCGACCTGGGCGGCGAGTAGCACAGGCTTTTCCGGCAACAATACCAGTGTGTCATCAGTGGCTTTTCGCGATGCGAACAATGGCCTCGCTGTAAGCGAAGGCAATCAGGTAGCCCGTACCACCAATGGTGGTGCCAGTTGGGCGGTTATTTCTTCTCCCACTACGCCGCCTTCCACCATCGGGATTGAGTATGTTCCTGGCACTGCTGGTACCTACGTCATTTGGGATGGGCCTTTCAACAGCCGCGATCATTCCTACACCAACGACGAAGGCGACAACTGGGCGACCATTTCCGGCGGAGGATTCTCCATGGACTGCATGGTGTTTGCCAATGCGGATTTTGGGCTGGGAGGAAGCACCGTGACCAACGCCCAGGTAGGCGGGGTGTACCGTTGGGATGGAAAAGCTCCAGGGGTAACAGGGCTGTTTGGAGTTGCCGAGGAGACGCGTTTTTCCCTTTATCCCAATCCCGCTCAGGGCTTGGTCAACGTCGTGGTAGAAGAGGCAGGGCCTTTCTCTGTGGAGGTGTGGGACCTGAATGGCAGGTCAATGGGCATCGCGGGCAAAGGTGTCGCCAACTCCCTGGAACTCGATATCCAGGACCTGCAGCCAGGGCTTTACCTGATGCAGGTGCGACAGGGGGATCGTTCGGTCTTTGAGAAGTTTACGGTATATTAGCACCATGTGGCGCTTGATAACATCCGTGTGGATCCAGCTGGCAGTGTTGGGGAGTTGTAACTCTCCGACACCGCCAGTTTTTGATTTGAAGGCTTTGGATGGGTCCCCCGTTTCCAAGTCCCTCGGTCAAACCGGTGTGTTGGAAGTGTATTTTTTCCTTTCACCAGAGTGTCCCCTCTGCGAAAATTACAGCTACACCATAGCTGATCTAAGGGAGGAGTTTCCTGAGGATTCCGTGACATTTTATGGGATTTTCCCCGGCACCTACTACGACAAGGCCACCATCCAGCAGTTTCTCAGTCGCTACCATCCTCCCGTCGAAGTACTCCTCGATCCGGAGTACGAGCTTACCCACCACCTGGAGGCTACCGTGACGCCGGAGGCCTTTGTGATCGATGAAATGGGGAGGATTCGCTACTCCGGCAAAATTGACAACTGGATTGCCAGGCTCGGTGTGAAGCGGCAGGTAGTCAACGAGCATTACCTGTCGGCCGCCCTGACATCTCTGATGGGTGGCAGATTGCCAGACCCTGCCAGAACTGAACCAGTAGGCTGCTTTATCGAATAGATTTTCCTATTGACATCGGAAACTCTGACTATCGCATATTTTGAAATGCGGGGTGAAATTTATATATTCTTTTAGCTACTCTCTATACTTGCTTTTGCCAGGATGGTCGGTTGATTCAGGAATTTATTAGTCATCTAACTACTTGGTTATGAAAAGGATTACATCTCTACTCGTGATTCTCTCCTTGCTGCTACTAGGGGGAATTACCATGGGGCTTCGTACCATGAATCCCCCCTCTGATGAAGAACTGGAAGCGCAGATCCAGGGTGCATGGCGCATGGTTCTGCGTAACGGAAGCGATATGGAGGAACTTCAGCTACAAATGGTCAAAATTGTGCAAGATGGGTACTTTATGTTTGCCTACTATCAGGAAGAAACCCAGTCATTTTACAGTGCTGGAGGAGGTACCTATACGGTGGAAAACGGCATGTACAGCGAGGATATTCGCTTTCATACCATTGACCCCAATCTGGTAGGGGAGCATGTTCCGTTCTCCATGCGAGTAGAGGACAACCACTGGTACCATGAGGGGGTAGTATCGGGAGAAGAATTGAAGGAGGTATTTGAACGGGCTGACTCCGATGGAACCCTGGATCTCACAGGTGCATGGGAGTCGATTGCTTACAGTGAGTCCGATGGCGAGCTTCATGAACTCAGGGAACGAGACCCTCAAACCTGGAAACTGGTGACCAATGAGTTCTTCCAATGGGTTACCTTTGACAAACGTTCTGGAGATTTAATGGCGTGTAGTGGAGGAACTTTCCAGTGGAAAGATGGCATTTACGCAGAAAGGATTTCCTTTCACCAGCAGGATACGGTGCTGACTGGCCATCGGCTTATTTGGCCCAGTGAAGTGCAGGGAAATAAATGGGTGCAAACAACTCCCCTTACTCGTGGCTCTAGCGAACCCCTTAGACAGATATGGGTACGGATGGAATAGACACTAGTGGGGCAAGTTCGAAGTTCGGAGTCACTGGTTTGTAGTCTAAAGTGCTGATGGTAAGTGTCTTGTGCTGTATTGAGCTGGGTGTTTTCTTCGTTCCGAAAGCACTAGAATACTGATATATCAGAAATGGGCTATTCAGACGATTTTGTCCGAATAGCCCATTTGAATTTTGGGAGAGCTTATTCCTGAATCAGCCCGTAATTCCCTTTCGCTGCCAGGAACGAAATAGTGGAAGCACAGGTCAGGTATATGAGGAATGACCACAATACCCATCCCCCGTCACTGAAGCGGATTCCTTCATCGATCATCAGAAAAATACCGATGGCAAAGGTGATCGCTGCGAACCAGCCATTGAGATACAGAATCTTTTTTGCGGTTTTGAATGAAACCCCATGGATTCTCACCATTATTTTGGCGACATACAAACTGAGGCCAGGGACAAAGTATAGAGGAATAAAGAGGCTGTTGTCAAAATCAAGTTTTTCTACGGATCCAATGAGGAGAATGGTGCCCAGGAATGCGGGAAGAAACTCAACCAGCAGCATAATGGAGAGCCAGTGGTGGCGCAAATGACTAGGAGCGAGAGATGAAGTTTGCATAACCAGGAGGATTAGTTGGTGGTTTTGTTTAAGATACGACTGGCTAGATAGTTTGTTTAGTATTTTCAGAAAATATTGAAAGTTTGTTTTTGGACATTGGCACTCCCGCAAGCAGCCTCATAGGCATTCCTTAAAGCCTCAATCCATGCAACTCATTCGTACCCTGTCTTTGATCACCTCAGGGTCTTCCAGTAGTTCGAAAAACTGATCAATGTAATACAGAGATGAACTCTTCTCACTGGGGATAAGAAGCGACTGAGATTCATATACCTGTACGAGGGCATCCTGTCGCTCCAGGAACAGATCCGCCGCCTGCTGTATATCTGCATCTTCCAGGCATGGCCCCAGATATAGCCGCTGTTTTACATCTTCGGTCCCAAGGCTTTCACGTGGTACCGCATAACGGGCATCTACCAATCCGCAATAGTCAAAGTCGTAGGGGATCGGGTAGAGGTACTGATTGGCGACTTCCTGTGGGCGAATAACCTTCATGTTGTGGAGGTTGGCAATGTACCAGTCTGTGTTTCCGATCATGTACTGAAACATGGCCATCAGATGAGTGGTCGATTCGTCGAGAAATTCTGGGGAAAGGACTTCAGGCTCCAGTTCAAAGCACCCGTTTCGGGCGGCAAGGTCATCAATGTCTTCGATAAAAAATGCAGGGAGTGTATAGCTCCCTCCCTTTCGCGTATCAATGAAGGTGATTTCAGCCAGCCTTACCCGGAAACTCATCGGAGTGAGTTGCTGATAAAGCAGATAGACGAGGTATTCCTGATAGAGATACTGCTCATAGGTGGGGCCAGCCTGACAGGGGCTTACCAGCTTTAAAGATTTGATACCCTGCCAGTCAGGATGATCAAATTCTGCTGGATCGAAGTCGATTTTCAGAGGGGTGTATCGGCATCTCTGCCTGCGATTATTGCCCCGAGGTCTTACGCCGATTTCCCCCGCAAGAGAGTCAGAAGAATTCATCCAGATGGTAACCTCTCCGGGAATGTAGTCATTTTGGAAACGTTGCCTGCGCAACCTCCGGTGATCATATCTGATCTCAAGCTTCAAAGGCTCGGATTCAGTAAACAGGGTGCTCCCCTGCTGTGCAATAGCAGGGGTAGGGCCATTCAGCAAAAAGCCGAAGGTTAAGGCAAATAGAAAAGTTAGGGGTCGCATGAGTGGTGTGATTATGTATTTCAGTGCAAATCCTACGCAAAAGCTTTGTATATTTTGATTAAATAAATCCTAACATTGTTAGTTGTGGCCAATATGCTTAATTCGGAAGGAAAAGATATTTTAATGAAACGAATCATTCTTTTACTGTTGCTGACTGGGGCTACTTGCTCATTGGTTTGGGGGCAAGTGGCAATGAACCCAGAGGGCGTTCAGGAGAGCATCGAAACCTTTTTTAAGGCCATGCATGAAAAGGACACCGCATTACTTAAGTCGATGTTTGGAGAGGAACTGGTTTTTCAGTCGATATCCATGGCTACGGATGTCTCGCCACAGGCCATTCATCAGGTAGATCCCGTACAGTTTCTGTTATCAATAGGTCAATCTGGTGATATGGAACTGGAGGAACGAATTTCGAACCTGTCGATCCATCAGGATGGACCACTTGCGGTCGCATGGATGGATTATGAATTTCATCTCAATGGCAAACGGCACCATTGCGGAGTCAACAGCTTTACACTGGTGTATGAGGATCAGGCCTGGAAAATTGCACATCTAATAGATACCCGTCGTCCAGATTGTGACTAATTAATTATTGAAATAAAATATAACAATGTTATGGGGAATACTTCGGAAAATTACTCAGATTCAGAACCGAACTACCAGGAGATAAACCGTGCGCTTTGGAACGAGAAAACTTCCGTTCACGTGAACTCAGAATTCTATGATATGTCAGGTTTCCGGTCCGGCAAGACGTCACTCAAGCACATAGAGCTGGATGGGGTAGGGGAGGTCCGGGGAAAGTCCCTGTTACACCTGCAATGTCATTTTGGTCAGGATACCCTCAGTTGGGCGAGGGAAGGGGCAGAGGTCACCGGAGTAGATCTGTCTGATGAATCCATCAAAGTGGCACAAAGCCTAACGGAGGAACTGGGCCTGGCAGCCAGATTTGTGGTCTGTGATCTGTATGATCTGCCTGACCATCTTGACGCTCAGGATCAGTTTGACATAGTATTTACCTCGTATGGCACCATAGGCTGGCTACCTGACATGGATCGCTGGGCATCCGTGATTCAGCAATACCTGAAGCCAGGAGGAACTTTTTACATGGTAGAGTTTCATCCCGTTATCTGGATGTATGATGATGATTTCCGAAAGGTAGCCTATAGCTATTTTAATCGGGGGCCGCTTACCCTGGCCACAGATGGAACCTATGCAGATCGAACCGCAGAACTTGAAACCAGCCATGAGGTTAGCTGGAACCACCACCTTGGCGAGGTATTGGGAGCTCTACTCAAGGCGGGCCTCTCCATTGACGATTTCAGGGAGTATAATTATTCTACCTGGGACTGTTTTCCGGAAATGACGAAAATTGGAGATGAAAAATGGGTCATCACTCCATTAGGAGAGAAGTTTCCTCACATGTACGCTATTCGGTGCAAAAAGCCACTTTGAAGGACAAATACAGAGGGTGATCGACTCTACTTGGAAACAAATTCTTCAATCTACAACTTGAATCCAGTGAACCTAACCTTCATCCAAGCTTTTATGTACCTACGCAATTTTTTCATTTCCATACTACTTTTCGGTGGGTTGGTAGCGGCCCAACCATTGAGAATAGACCTGGAGTATTATCTCCCGCAGGATGTCTCATATGATCCCTCTATCCCGACTCCTGAAGAAGTGCTGGGTTTTCAGGTTGGGGAATGGCATGTCAGCCATGACAAGCTGGTTCAGTATATGAATGTCCTCGCGACGGTCTCTGATCGCATCAGCATTGATACCATAGGCTACACCTACGAACGACGACCGCAGCTTCACCTTATGATCACGAGTCCGGCAAACCACAATCGGCTAGAAGATATACGGCAGGAGCACATTAAGCTATCTGACCCTCAATCAAGTGAGGGACTTGACATAAGCAATATGCCTGTTGTGATCAACATGGGGTACAGTGTCCATGGCAATGAACCCAGTGGCAGCAACGCCTCCTTGTTGGTGGCATATTACCTGGCTGCTGCTCAGGGAGACGAAATTGAGGATATTCTGGAGCATACCGTGGTTATCCTGGATCCAAGCATCAATCCGGATGGCTTCAACCGCTTTGCTCATTGGGCCAATAGTCACCGTGGCATCCAGGTCATCAACAGCAGTCCAGCCAATCGGGAACACAACGAAGCATGGCCCCGAGGACGTACCAATCACTATTGGTTTGACCTGAACCGCGACTGGCTTCCGGCCCAGCATCCGGAGTCTCACGCTCGCCTGGCTCGTTTTCATGCCTGGAAACCCAATTTCCTGACTGATCACCACGAGATGGGCAGCAACAACACATTCTTTTTTCAGCCGGGTATTCCATCACGAAATAATCCACTGACACCCGAGAAGGTTTATGACCTGACAAAGGCAGTGGCTGCCTATCACGCTGAGTACCTCGACGAAATCGGATCTTTATATTACAGTCAGGAAAGCTTCGACGATTATTATTATGGAAAAGGTTCTACCTACCCCGATGTAAATGGGAGTGTGGGCATCCTGTTTGAGCAGGCTTCCAGTCGAGGCCATGTCCGCGACACCGATAATGGCAAGCTAACCTTTCCATTTACCATAAGAAATCAGTTTGTTACCTCGCTATCCACTCTGCAGGGATGCTATGAACTGAGAGAAGAGTTCCTGTCACATCAGCGAGACTTTTTTCTTACTGCGACCCAAGAAGCAAAACAGGACCTTCAGAAAGGCTACATCTTCAGCGTAGGAAAAGACCTTCGCAGAGGACAGGCGTTTGTTGAGATGCTGCTTCGCCATCAGATTTGGATAGCACCAGCTACCTCAAGTCTGGTCGTCAACGGGGCCAGGTATGCTGAAGGAGAAAGTTATGTGGTACCCCTGGAGCAACCCCAGTATCGACTGATCAAGGCTATATTTGAGACTCCTACTACCTTCACCGATAGTCTTTTTTACGACGTATCGGCCTGGACCCTACCTCTGGCATTTGGACTGCCATATGACAGGCTAAATGCCAGCCAACTGTCCCGGGTGAAAGGGGCCGTTTCTGCCTATCTCACCGATGCACCTGCTGCATTGGGAAGGGTAATCGGCGGAAAAAGCGACTATGCCTATGCCTTTGAGTGGCATGGTTACTATGCGCCTCGTGCCCTGAATCGAATTTTTGAAGCTGGCCTGAGAGCCAAAATCGCCAGGAAGGAGTTCACTGGAGGAACCACCGACCACCATTTTACAATGGGAACCATCCTGGTTCCTTTACAGAACCAGGTCCTTGACGCTGAGGAAATCCTCACCTTGATGGAGACCATAGCAGAAGAAGACGGGATAGATGTCCATGCCTTGCCTACAGGCTATACTGCCGGGGTGAACCTCGGTTCGCCCAGTATCGTCGCGCTGGAAGCCCCCAAAGTCTTGATGATTGTTGGAGACACCCGTGGAGGGTATGCAAGTGGGTACGAAGCTGGAGAGGTCTGGCACTTGCTGGATTACCGCTACCATATGGACTTGACGATGGTTGATATTGGGGATGCCAATCAGATTGATTGGGACCAGTATAACGTACTGGTTTTGGTAGATGGAAGCTACGGTGCGCTCAATGGCCAGGAAGTACGGGATTGGGTGAGCAAGGGCGGAGTTGTGGTTGCTACCAAAGGTGCATTAAGCTGGCTGGATAGCCAGGGACTCGCCAACCTTAATTTCCGCAATGCAGGGAGGGATACTTCTCTTCACGATCTGACCTACGCAGACCTGTCAAATGTTCGGGGGGCGCAAGTGATTGGAGGTGCCATATGTGAGGTTGAAATCGACCTTTCTCATCCATTGGGATATGGATACACGCAATCCGAGATTCCAGTATTCCGAAATAGCACCCGCTACCTGGAGCCGGAGGATAATGCATTTGCTATGCCGGCAAATTATACCGACACCCCGCTACTAAGTGGATACATATCCGATGAGAACCTGAATGCACTGGCGGGCAGCGGAGCAATCCATGTCAGCCGGCAGGGTAGGGGCAGGGTGATCGCCATGGTAGATAACCCCAACTTCCGGGCATTCTGGTGGGGAACCAACAAGCTCTTTATGAACTCTATTTTCTTTGGTCAAACCATTTAGGTTCTGAAGGCTGAGCATGAAAAAACCGTCCCAGAGTTATCGCTGGGACGGTTTCATTTTTTTGGCCTGCTCTAAAAATAGCACAACCCCATGAGCATGGTAGGGTCCAGCATTTTGGCTGGGACCTGCTCAACCAGGAATCGGAACTCCCTGAAAGTCAGGTAGTACTGCGCCAGAGTATCATAATTCTTATCAAAGACCGCTTTGGTCCGATCATATCCCAATTGTGACCGTAGCCAGTCATAGAGCTTCTTTAGCGAAGATTTGATGCGAATACGAAATACCTCCTGTAGGATTTGGCTGTCCAGGCTTTCTTCACTGTTCAGAATTCTCCTCTGCAGGGCATCCAGGTCATCTTTACATTGCGGTATGATGCCCTTATTCTTTCCCAGGATCACTTCGGCTTCCTCAATACTGGTTTCGAGGAAGTTCAGACAAAACTGAAGGCGCTGCAGGTAGCTGGGACTCCAGGCCAGCTTGAGGGGGGCAAACTTCAGTAGCTCCTCAAACTCTTCTGATAGCTGGGCCCTCAATTCGTTTTTCTGATTTTCCCCCTGATTTGAATTTCGGGTAAGGTCTTTTTCTACCAGCCCGTACAGGGAAGGCAGCACCTTTACTTTCTGATTAACGGGAAGAAAAGGAACCACGTCCAGGTACTGTTGCAATGCCTCATTATCCGTGCTGGGGGTAATGGTGCAGGATAACCGAACGAGGAGTTGATCCAGTGTTTTTTCCTCCCTGGAATTGAAAGGAGTGGCTCCATTCTGTTGAGAGGTTAAAAGGGACCTGATACGTTGTAGTGTGAATTCAGCGGGTTTCATCGTTAGCCAGTAAGTAGAATCCAGGGGAGCTGAGATAGGGACGCGCGTCGCAAAGATTAGGTTGCAAAATGAATTTACAGCGGGCGGGTATCAAATTGCAGTTTTGTTTCCTGAGCAGTAGATTTTTGTGCGAAAATGGTGTACTAAAGCTATTTTGTGAGAAATTCACTCAGGTCCGCAACCTAAGAAAATCTTTTTTCTGGAAAGCCTGAAAAATCGTTGCATTATAGCAACTAACCTTGCTTTCGTCAATGATAAAGTATTTTTTATCAAATATTATGCCATCCAAAATCAAGTTGCTCAGCATATTGTTGCTATATATGATAATTGCTGGCTACCAGAATGTTTGTCTTTCTCAGGACATTTCGCCTCAGATAATCACAACGCTGAATGACAGCACCCCTGTGGAATTTTACTCCCTGACAGCTTATCCCCTCCATTTTCGGGCCGTGACCGAAGCCCCTGATTCCATCCTGGTGGATAGTGTAAAGTTGACCATCGGTAACCAGCAGTTTCATCCTGAGCAGAATGGCGACCTCTTTACCACCTGGTGGCAGCCCGATAGTTTTGGTACATATACCATTGCGATCGAAGCCTACGGCAGCAATGGATCCCAAACCCAATGGGTCAAAGAGATAGAAGTGTCGAGAGTGAGTGGGTCTCAAACGGTTAATGCATTTGACCACGATGTAATCCAGTTTCAGGGAACCAACAGCCGCTGGCTATATAAAACGGAATATCTCCCACAGTTTATCGGCTGTTACCGCCAAATTGATGCGACATTCTGGACCGAATGCCCCAATGTGTCCGGAGCCTGTGACGACTGGGATCGTCTGGCCTGGATTGAAGTAAAGGCTCCCAATGGGGAATGGGTAGAGCTCATTCGGTACATCACGCCTTATGGAGTTGGGTGCAACCATCAGATCGACCTGACGGATTATGCCTCTGTTTTGCAGGGAAAAGTTGAAATGCGCATGTTCATCGATACCTGGGGGACTGGAGGATGGGATGTAAATCTTGTCCTCGACTATGGGCTTGGATTGCCCCAGTACCCATACTCTTCAGTAGAAGTCCTGTGGAAGGGGGCTTTGTCCTTTGGAAACCTGGCCAACCTGCAGCCGGCTGACACCCTCGACATATCGCTTGGGACTAATACCAACCTCGCTGAGGTCCAGTTTTTTACTACCGGCCATGGCTGGGGAGAAAACAACAGCCAGAATGCCGCTGAGTTTTATCCGGCCATCAACCAGTTCAGGTTGGATGACTCTCTGATTTACGCCCAAAACCTTATCACAGACTGTAATCCCAATCCTGATGGTTGTCAGCCCCAGGCAGGTACCTGGCAGTATAGCCGCGCGGGTTGGTGTCCCGGAATGATCGCTCCACGTTACGAGGTGGACCTGACGGGCTATCTCAACAGGGAGAGCGTAGAACTGTCCTATATCCTTGATCCGAGGTACACGGATTTTTGCCATCCCAATAACCCAAATTGTGTGACGGGAGTAACCTGTAATGATTGCAATGCCGGGTACAACCCTTTCTTTCAGGTATCCGCAAACCTCATTCGCCATTGGGAAACCGCGGTTCCGGATACAGGTGAAGCCATCACACAGATTGCTCTGGCAGAAAACTTTGAGCTGATGGTAGTTCCCAATCCAGGAAAGGGGATTTTTTACTTGAGGGTAAAGGGAGAAACCGGTTTCTCCTCCAGGCTTTTGGTTCAGGTTGTCAACACTGCAGGACAGGCGATTGCCCGTTATGAGGAATTATCCTTAACAGAACTGGAAGGGAGGCGGTTCGATCTCGGCGAAGTTCCAGCGGGGCTATACCATGTGCTGGTAAGTGGGGATAGGGGGACTCAACGTTATCCGCTTGTGGTGCAATAAGGGTTGGGCTTGCCAGTCGATTTCCCTTATTTCGCAACATGGTTTACCGCGAATTCCCATCCTGGGTTCAACGGCTCATCCCAATTCTGGGAGGAGCTATCGTAGGAGTGTTTGTCCTGTTACCGGCATATGAGTTTGTGTCCTTTGTAGAGCATGATCTGGGGCAAGAGGCAGAGCTCACGATGATGGCCCATGTTCGGCAGAACTGGGGGCAGGCCTTGACCCTTCGCCAGCCGTTTAAGCTGGGGTTTTATTTCTTGCTGGGTGGCATCATGGGATTGATCGTTTCTCAAATGTCCAGAAAGGCAATCCTGCGTCAAATACAGATCGAACAACTCAAGTCAGAGCTTGGTCGCGATCTTAGCGACCTGATTGCCCAGGGAGAAGGTGAGCACCTGGAGTTCAAGTCGAGCTATCGTTATGACCTCAAGCAGGAAAAGGCCAATAAAGCCCTGGAAATGGTCATCATGAAAACCCTGGCTGGCATGATGAACAGCGAAGGGGGAACTCTGTTGATAGGGGTGGCCGATGATGGAGAAATCCTGGGTCTTGCTGAAGATTATCAGTCCCTGCGTCGCAAGGATGCAGACGGTTTTGAGCAGTTGATCACTTCTACCATTGCAGACAAATTGGGAACCCCAGCCTGCGAGTGGGTTCAGATCCTTTTTCACCAGCAGAATGGAAAAGAAGTGTGCCGTGTCAGGGTCATGCCAGCTCCCCAACCAGTCTATGTCAGAGAGGGAAAAGATACCAAATTCTACATTCGGACAGGGGCGGGGACACGAGCCATGAACCTGCAGGAAGCCATCGAGTTTATTGGGCAAAAGTGGAAAAAGTGATGCAATGGTGGATTCCTGTTAATTCAGGATTAATGCTATGTGACAGCGGTGTTAGGTGCACATTAAATTTAGTGCTCATTTTCTGAGAGGGAAATTGATATATGATCTGATGATCAGATGATTAACTTTTTTGGCTAAAGTTAAGCGTCTTAACACTGAGAAAAGTTGTTTCAGATTGCCTGTAGGGCCGTTTAGTTTTGCTCCGGTACTCAACAGAGTATTTACCAATACCAATCTTTCACAACTTTTCTCCTTATGAACAAAATTCTACTTTCTATCATCGCTCTGGCATTCGCTGGTGTGATGACTTCCACTGTTTCTGCTCAGAACGGCCCACTGGTTCGCTACATTGGCAAAACTGGTGAAGATGCTGGTGTTGCAATCTCTACTGACGACGCCGAGCAGGAAAATGACGAAATGGATGCCCTTGATGACGACGATATTGACGCAGGATGGGAAGGTGAGGACGGAGACGCCAACATCCTGACCGCTGGTATGCGTTTCAAGGCCATCTTCCTGCCACAGGGAGCTGCCATTGATTCTGCTTTTATCTACGTCACTTCTCACGAAGCCAAAGCTGCTGACGACGTCGCCAACCTTACCATCTACGCTGAAGCTGCTGACAATGCTTCTACTTTCACCCTGGATGCCCTGATTACCGACCGTACTTCTACTACCGCTACTGTTAGCTGGGTTGTGGATGAAGAGTGGGGACTATGGACAGAGCACCGGACTCCAGACGTTGGGGCTATCGTTCAGGAAGTTGTAGGCCGCGCTGGATGGGTTTCTGGCAACGCTATCGCTTTTGTATTTGCTGGCGAAGACCAGGGCCCTAGCGCTGTTGAAAACGCACGCGAGTGGGAGTCTTTCGAAAACATTGCCGATCCAGAAGACGGTGGTGACGGACAGAACCACCCTGAGCGCATTCCCCGCATTGAGATATACTCTGCTGCTGTCAGCGGCATCAACCCTGTAGTATTCGGTGAGTTGAGTGTTTATCCCAACCCTGCTAACGGCGAATTCTCTGTTGAGCTGGTAAGCCCCAAGCCTGCTAGCCTGCGTTTCTTCAACCCTGCTGGTCAGGTTGTGCGCGAAATCGCTATCGCTGGTCAGGAAAAAGTAACAGTTGCTACTGAAGGCCTGAGCGCTGGCATCTATATGCTGGAAGTAGTACAGGACAACAAGCGATTCACCGAGAAGGTAGTAATCGAATAATCTGTTTTTCTCACCAAATGGTGAATACCAGTTTTGGGTAACAGCGGCTATACGAATGGCTTTAAGGTCAGGTATGGGCGCTGTTGCCTGTTTTGTTCCTATCAATCAGATAAACTCATGCAGGGAAAGCGATCGATTCTGCTCATTCTCACAGTCCTATTGGGTATTTTGAGTGCCAATGCCCAAAACTACCACCTCTCGGGTCAGGTGGTGGATGCCCTCTCTCGGGAACCCCTTATGGGCGCGAGTGTAAGCCTGACCGAAACCCGAAAGGGAATCAATACGGGCTTTGACGGATTCTTCCGTCTCGGAAACCTCAGCGAACCTGTGGTGTCCGTAAAAGTAGCCTATATCGGGTATGAGCCTCAGGAACTGACCCTTGACCTGCGCGAAATAAACGGCACATACCTCATCGAACTGGTCGCTGCGGATCTGGAAATGGACGCAGTGGAAATTTCCGCCCGAGCCGATGGGCAGGTAAGTGCCTTCCTTCAGCAAAAGCGCTCCATCACGATCAAAAACATCGTTTCTGCGGACCAGATTCAGTCTTTCCCAGACCTCAACGCTGCGGAAGCACTGCAACGAATTCCCGGCATCACCCTGCAACGCGACCAGGGAGACGGGCGCTACGTCCAGCTGCGAGGGACTCCCCCAGAGCTGTCCAATTTCAACATCAACGGAGAGCAAATCCCGTCTCCGGAAGGTGATGTGCGCTACGTGGGCATGGACATCATTGCTGCGGATCAGATCGAATTTATCGAAGTAACCAAGGTGATGACCCCCGACATGGATGCCGACGGCATCGGGGGCAACGTCAACATCATCACCAAGGAAGCCCGCGAAGGGCAGCCACAGATCAGGGCAACCCTGGCTGGTGGATACAACAACCTGCGAGAAACCGGCAATTACCAGGGGCAGTTTTCCTTTGGGCAGCGCTATGGGATCTTTGGGTTCAACCTCAACAGCAGCTACTTTGTCAACAACCAGGGCTCCGATAACATGGAGTTTGAATACGCGAAGGGACCATATTTTGGGCAGCAGAATCTCGGCGAAGACAATTACAACGTGCAATACCGCAACTGGCAGTTGCGCCATTACAACATCACCCGTACCCGTGTCGGCATCAGCCCAACCTGGGATGTCAAGTTCAATGATAATCACCGCCTATACCTGAGGGGGATGTACAACCAGTTCACCGATGATGAAATTCGTCGGCGAAAAATTTATGACCTCGACGACGCTGTCACCGAGACATACTACCGCTACGGAGGAATCGAGCACGATGTCCGCGAGCGAGAGCAACTGCAGGAAGTTATTACAGGAAATTTTGGCGGAGAGCACGACCTCGGCTTTATGGAAATCGAGTACATGGTGCAATTTGCACGTGCTCGTAATGAGCGTCCTGATCATATGGAGCTGAGATTTGAGAACCCTGGCCAGGCCATACAGATTGAGGTAGATCGTACTGACCCCAACTGGCCGAGGGCCGTCTTTCCCAGGGATTTTGACACCACCGTCATCTACAACTACAGTGGCTATGAGTTTGATGGATTGCTGTTTGAGCAGAGCCGGATCATCGACGACAACATGACGGCTCGTCTCAACTTTACCCTACCATATACGCTGAATGCTGCCAACTCTGGCTACTTCAAGTTTGGGGGAAAGATTCGCTCTAAGGACAAATATCGTGACATCTCCACCCAGAGCTACGCCAACTACCGGACGACCTCGCGCTCCTATGCGGGCGAAGGCCCAGAATTGACCCTGACCACCGTCACAGACGATTTTCGCGACGACAACCTGCTCGATCAGGGCTACCTCCTCGACAACATGCCCAACCCTCAGGAGATGAGGACTTTTTACGAGCGCTACCAGTACCTGTTCCTACAGGATCGCAGCGACTCCTGGATCAACAGCTACGGCGAAGACTACACCGCTTCAGAAGATATTTATGCCCTGTACGGCATGCTGCGTCACGATTGGGGTCGGCTGATGTTTCTTGGCGGACTGCGCTACGAGCGAACAGATATCTACTACCAGGGATCCCGTGTTATCACCGATCGCGGCAGATTCGAGTCTGTAGACACACTGGAAGATCGCCGCACCCATGAATTTTACCTGCCACAGGTACAGCTTAGGTATGCCCTGGATCAGAATACCAATTTGCGGGCTGCCCTGACCTACAGCTATGCCCGCCCCAACTTCCGAGATGTACTCCCATATCGTGAGGAGGATAGGGACGAAGTAAGCTATGGAAACCCCGACCTGGAGTTCCCTCGGTCCATGAACATCGACCTGCTGGCAGAACGCTACATCCTGGGTGGGCTGTTCTCCGGTGGCTTGTTCTACAAAGAAATCGACAACTTTGTCTTTTACTTCAAGCGCTTTGCCCACGAAGGGCTGCCACTGAGCGACTATCCCATCCGGGAGATCACCAAGCCAGTCAACGGGCTGCAGGCCCGGGTATATGGGGCTGAGCTTCAGGCCCAGTTCCAGTTCACCTTTCTGCCCGGCTTCCTGAGCAATTTTGGCCTCTATACCAACTACACCTACACGGCGTCTGAGGCATTCATCAACGAGCGAATCCCCGCCAACTATTCCGACGCACTGGTGATTTTTGGTGATGACGATTTCAATCAGTTTACCAATGACAGTGCGCAGGAGCGGCTCTCTCTGCCTGGGCAAGCCCAGCACACCCTGAATCTGGCCCTTCTGTACCGATCAAAGCGGCTGTACTTCCGCCTTTCTGCCAATTACCAGGATGACTTCCTGTACCAGTTGGGCGCTGATGAAGACCTGGACGAATATTACGCTGAAGCCCTGCGCTTTGACTTTACGGCGAATTATACCCTGACTCCCTACCTGAAGCTGTTTGTGGATGTCATCAACATCACCAACACCCCTCAAACCTATTACCTCAACACCCCAGACCGGGTATTGCAACAGGAGTTTTACTCCTGGTGGGGTAGGGCAGGGATCAAGTTGAATTTCTAGGGTTAGTTGAATGGTTTATTTATTGATTTGCGGAATGAAAAACACCTGTTCCCTAAGAGATGGTTTGCTGCTTGTCATGAGTCTGCTGACACTGGCTGCCTGTAACCAGCCCCAATCAGAAGGACAATCGGCTGATAGTCAGCCTGCAAGCAAAATACTTCAACCCAAATACATCACGGAGTCGCTACCCAATGACAGCGACGATCCGGCTATCTGGGTGAATCCTGATAATCCTGGCGAAAGCCTCATCATCGGGACCGACAAGTCTGGCCCGGATGGCGGCTTGTATGTCTTTGATTTGAAAGGAAAAATTGTCAATTCCGTAACGGGCCTCAACCGCCCCAACAACGTGGACCTTGCCTATGGCATGGTAGCCGGAGGAGATACTTTCGCCATTGCTGTAACCTCCGAGCGCCTCAATGGGCAAATGCGGGCTTTTCGCGTACCGGAGATGGCGCCTGTCGATGGAGGGGGAATGCCCGTGTTTGAGGGCGAACCCAGTGATGAAGTGATGGGGATTGCGCTGTACTCCCGTGTGTCAGACGGAGCCATTTTCGCAATTGTGAGTCACAAAACGGAGGACGGTGATCCAGTGGATAGCGCCGCGCTGTTCCAGTACCGGTTAGTCGGACAGGCTGACGGAACGGTAAAAGCTGAATATGTCCGCCGATTTGGCATCTATAGTGGAGTCAAGGAAATCGAAGCCATAGCTGCAGACGACGAGCGTGGGCTGGTGTATTTTTCAGACGAAGGTGTCGGGGTTCGTCAATATTACGCCGATCCTGATTCTCCCAATGTTCAGTTGAAACTCTTCGCCACAGCAGGATTTGCCGAAGACCATGAGGGGATTTCAATCTATCCGACTGGAGCAGAAACAGGATATATTACCGTCAGCGATCAGGGAGCACAGCGGTTCCACATCTTTGACCGGATCACGCAGGACGAACTGGGCATCGTGGATGTCGCTGCTCTGGAAAGTGATGGATCAGAATCGGTAGCAGATTCCCTCAATGCAGACTTTCCCGCAGGGCTTTTTGTGGCCATGAGTGACGACAGAACCTTCCATTTGTATGATTGGAGAGATATCCTGTCTGCTTTCGTTCAGGAATAAATCAGGAAAAAGTCCTTCGGCTACCTGAAAATTTTGCTGCCATGATTGGGATTTTGGTTGAGACGGACTAATTTAATTTATCTTTCATCACCACTCTACCTTACTCAATCATGGCTGAGCAGAAATCTACCGACCTTACTGAACTTAGTGCGGAGGACCTGGCTAAAAAGAAAACTTCCCTGAAGTCTCTTTTAGGGGTAATCTGGGGACTTTGTGGGATTTACATCATCTACCTCGTTTATCGGATTGTGACCATGGAAGGTGGGGAAAGCGTTGGCGATCTGGCTCCACTGGGTGCTGGTCTCGCTGTTTTAGCTTCTGTTTCGGCCATTATTGGGGGGCAGTTTGGTAAGCTGAAAGCCGAAGAAAAGCGTAGAGCAGAGCAGGCTTAACCCCAACCATTTCCGATCGGTGGAGTTACCTAAGGTATGGAACTTCGCCCCCCTCATGAGCTTTTTTCTCTCCAGTCCATGGAGGATATCTATCGACAGGCTGAAGGTAAGCCTGACGAACCTCATCGGCATGCCTATTACACCGTGTTGCTTGTGGCAAAGGCCTCAGGGGAACATCAGGTGGACTACCAGCCATATGAGTTAGCCGAAAAGCAGGTATTTTTCGTAGCGCCCGGGCAGGTGCATCAGGTGATTGCAGACCCAACACCCGATGGCTGGGTGATTACCTTCTCACGTGAATTTTTGACCACTAACAATATCCCGGAATCCTTTATCACCAACCTGACCCTCTTTCGGGCTTTTGGGGACTCGCCGCCACTGGAGTTGGAGCAGGTGACCTTTCAGCGTCTTCAGAGCCTCATCGTAGAAATGAAAGCCTGCCTACCGGAGCAATTGCCCTATCGTTACCGTGCGCTGGGAGCATTGCTTCAGCTTTTTCTCATTTATTGCAACCATAGCCGCACATTTGATCCACAGCAACTTGACGAAGAACACAAGGGGGTTTGCCTGCTGCGAGATTTCAAATCCCTGGTGGACGAACGTTTTTCTCAATGGCACAAAGTCAACGACTATGCCTCCCAAATCAACATCACCCCCAAGCACCTCAGCCATTCGGTGAAAACCCTGACCGGTAAGACCGCCAAAGAACATATTCAGGATCGGCTGATCCTGGAAGCGAGGCGCATGTTGCTCCACACCGACCTGACGGTCAAACAGATCGGCTATGAACTGGGCTTCGAAGAGCCTCTGCACTTCAGCAGTTTTTTCAAAAAGCAGGTAGGCCAGTCTCCGACGGACTTTCGCCTAAGGCCTGATGCGGCCAAGGCATAATCCGACATTTTTATATGCCTAACCTCGGTTTTTATATCGCTGGGGAACGGCGGTGTCCGCATTTTTGTATGGTAATCACAAAGGAAGCCATAGGCCAACTTTGAACTTTCAACACTCAACTTTTAACTCAAAATGTCTCAACTCATAAAAGGCCTGCACCACGTTACCGCTATGGCCAGCGATCCTCAGCGTAACGTTGATTTCTATGCCGGAATTCTCGGCCTTCGATTGGTTAAAAAGACCGTCAATTTTGACGCGCCAGATGTCTACCACCTCTATTATGGAGACGAATCCGGCACCCCGGGCAGCATCATGACCTTTTTCCCATTTCGCAACATGAGACCCGGTTCGCATGGAGTAGGGCAGGCGGCTACCACGACCTTTTCCATTCCCAAAGGCTCCGTCGATTTCTGGCTCAAGCGCCTGGATCACTTCGAGATCAAGCGCAAGGAACCACAGCAACGCTTTGATGAAGTCGTCATTTACTTCGAGGACTGGGACGGCCTGGGGCTGGAATTGATCGCCAATGACCGGGATGTGAGAGCCCCCTTTAGCTACGGTTCCATTCCGCTGGAGCATGCCATCCGGGGATTTTACAGCGTCGAGTTGTGGGAGAATACCTACGAACGCACCGAAGCCCTGCTGGTCAATCAGCTGGATCATGAATTTGTAGCCGAGGCTGGGCCACGCCGCCGTTACAGCACTTCTGCTCAGGGAACACCCGGTCAGATTATCGACGTGGTCTGGGATGCTCAGAAGCAGTTCGGAGCAGGCGGAAGCGGAACAGTGCACCACATTGCCTTCGACACCCCCTCAGACGCGGATCAACTCAGTGTTCGGGAGCGACTAATGAACATCGGCATGCACCCCACCCAAGTGCTGGACCGGCAGTATTTTCATTCTATTTATTTCAGGGAGCCGGGGGGAGTCCTATTTGAAGTAGCGACTACGCCTCCGGGCTTCACTTACGACGAGGAAGTGAAGCATCTGGGTGAATCCCTTAAATTACCCTCCTGGGAGGAACACCGCCGCGAGTACATTGAGAAATTATTGGCCCCCATTACCCTAAATCCTGAGAAATATGTTTCGCCATCATAAAAACGTAACCAACTCCGGCAAGCCGTTAGGGGAAGCCACTCATGCCATGATCATGGTTCATGGCCGTGGGGGAACTCCCCATAGCATTCTGGAGATCGCGAAGTTACTGCCTGTTCAGAACTTTGCCCTGCTGGCCCCCGCAGCGAACATGAGCACCTGGTATCCCAACAGTTTCATGGCTCCCACCGACTCCAACGAACCCGGGCTCTCCACTGGACTGGAGGTCATCAGGGAAATCGTCCAGGACGCGCTTGATGCCGGAATCCCGAGAGAAAACCTGTATTTCCTCGGTTTTAGCCAGGGAGCCTGCCTGACTTCCGAGTTCCTCGCCCGACACGCAGGACGCTATGGTGGAGCCTTCATCCTTAGCGGTGGTGTAATCGGCCCCGAAGTGGATCGCAGTCGATACCAGGGAGATTTTGACGGCATGCCCATCCTGATGGGATGTAGCGATGTCGATTCTCACGTTCCCCTCCATCGCGTGAACGAAAGCCAGCAGGTCTTCGAGGAAATGGGCGCAGACGTGGACAAACGCATCTATCCCAATGCTCCACATTCCATTTTCAAAGATGAGATTGAAGGCATTATCAAGGTGTTGTCGGAGGGGATGAAGGTGTGATGGAACACCCAGCAGGGGAAATTGCTGATTCCTAGCTAGTGCTCTGTCAAGTGGAAAAAGATGCAGCGATCACCCATCATTGGGGATTTGACAGAGCACTAGTCATTAGTTTCGACCTATCAAAAAGGCCTCTGAGAGTCCAGATTTGCCTTTTTGAATTTTGGGCCTACCTTATCCTAACCAAGGTATGCACTTAATTCTGGGGCAATAGCCACTAATTGGCTCTGCGTAGTCCAGGCAACTTTCAACCTTGAACCGCGAAACTGATGACTAGTCTGGGAATGCATATCCTGGCTAGCTAGGAGGTCTTTATGTCACCTTCTGACTGTCCGATTGGCAGGTTTGATGCCTTAATTGTGATTTTGCGCTTTTTGGTACAAAATCTGACAGATTCGGTTCTCCTTATCTGAAAAGATGTTTGGGAACAAAATATCCCGCATCTTTGCCCGTCTTATGCCCGTAATGGCAGCCAAAGCCCAGGTGGGAGATAGTTAATTGTTGGGGTTACCAACAAATCAAATTATCTTTAGGTTATATACCAGAAGCCGAGGCTGACGAATTTCTAGAACACACGAAACGATTTATGGCTGAAAATAGCAACGACCGAAAAAACCCGAAAGGGAATAACAATATCTACTGGATCTATGTGGTGGTGTTGGCCTTCTTCCTTTTGGGAACCTGGGCACTGAACAATACTTCTGGTAAGGTCGAGATATATAAAAACGAGCTGGCCGAGCTACAGGAAAAAGGGTTCATCAAGGATGTTCGCGTAGTAAATGGCACTGACGTCAGGGTTTTCCTGAATGAGAAAGGACTGACCTCTGAACGAACCAAAGCGGAACGTGAAGGACTGCCGGACAGTGGCCCACAGTACTATGTCACCATGAATGACCCCAAGACCGCTACAGAATTCCTGGATGACAACGGGATCATGTATAAGGTCGAAAAGGAAACCGAATGGGGACAGGTTGTGCAGTTCCTCATTCCGATTGGGATTCTGATCGCACTTTGGTTCTTCTTTATGCGCCGCGTAGGTGGTGGGGGAGCCGGAGGACAGATCTTCAACATTGGCAAGAGTAAAGCCAACCTCTACGACAAGGAGAATAAGGTGAATGTCACATTCAATGACGTTGCAGGGCTGGATGAAGCCAAAGAAGAGGTTCAGGAGGTAGTTGAATTCCTGAAAAATCCACAAAAGTTCACCAAACTGGGTGGCCATATCCCCAAAGGTGTGCTGCTGGTAGGCCCTCCGGGTACTGGTAAGACCCTGCTGGCCAAGGCCGTAGCAGGTGAGGCCAAGGTGCCTTTTTTCTCGCTGAGTGGTTCCGACTTTGTCGAAATGTTTGTTGGGGTAGGAGCTGCCCGTGTGCGAGATCTTTTCAAGCAGGCCAAGGAGAAAGCTCCCTGTATCGTCTTCATTGATGAGATTGACGCCGTAGGTCGTAGCAGGGGTCGCATGAACATGACCGGTGGCAACGACGAGCGCGAAAATACCCTGAACCAGTTGCTGGTAGAGATGGACGGCTTCAACTCCGACACCGGGGTCATCATCATGGCCGCCACCAACCGACCTGACGTACTGGACCCTGCGCTGCTACGTGCTGGCCGATTTGACCGTCAGATTGGCGTAGATCGCCCGGATATCAAGGGCCGTGAGATGATCTTCAAGGTTCACCTGAAGAAGCTGACCCTCTCTGAAGATGTCGAAGTAGGCAAACTGGCCGCTCAGACCCCTGGATTCGTTGGGGCTGACATCATGAATGTCTGCAACGAGGCTGCGCTGATCGCAGCTCGTAAAAATAAAAAAGCGGTTGAAACCGAAGATTTTCAGGATGCCGTTGACCGGGTGATCGGTGGTCTGGAGAAAAAGAGCAAGATCATTTCTCCTGAAGAGAAGAAGATCGTAGCCTACCACGAAGCTGGACATGCAGTGACAGGTTGGTTCCTCAAGCATGCACACCCATTGGTGAAGGTAACCATTGTGCCTCGTGGACTGGCTGCACTAGGATATGCCCAGTACCTTCCCAAGGAGCAATACCTGCATACCTACAATGAACTGATCGATGGCATGTGCATGACCCTGGGCGGCCGTGCAGCGGAAGAAGTAGTATTCAATGAGATATCTACAGGAGCCCTGAATGACCTGGAGCGCATTACTGAAACCGCCTACGCCATGGTGACACGCTATGGGATGAACAGCAAGATTGGCCAGATCAGCTTCAAGCAGGGAGAGGAATATAATTTCACCAAGCCTTATTCTGAAAAAACTGCCAGCGAAATTGACCATGAAGTTCACGTCATGATCGATGCAGCCTACGAGAGAACCAAGGAACTGCTTCGCGAACGGAGTGATGAATTGGAAATCATCGCACAGGAATTGCTCAAGAAAGAGGTGCTCTTTAAGGAAGACCTGGTGCGCCTGATTGGGGAACGTCCATTTGGGACTTCTTTCCCGGAGGAAGAACTGGTGAAGGCTAAGGATGTAGATTCGATTCTTCCTCCTGCCGAAAATGGCCATGAAGAAAGCAAAACGGGCGACGAGGAGGGCACTATACCTGCTGACTCTGAAGCCAAGCCTGAAAGCGAACAATAGCAACAGCTGATAAACTCAGTAACCCCAAGGGTAGTATCTCTTGGGGTTTTTGTATTTTGGCTCACCTTATCAGGTTCTTCTTCAACTTCCTCATTATCCATGTCCAAATCCATCTATATCCTTTCCGATATGCACCTTGGGGCACCAAACCCTGAGGCTAGCCTGGTTCGCGAAAAGCATTTGGTGAAATTTCTGGAAGAAATTTCGGAGGATTGTGAAGAGCTGTATCTGTTGGGAGACCTGTTCGACTTTTGGTTTGAGTACCGACACGCAGTGCCACGGGGGTACACGCGATTTTTGGGTCAACTGGCCCGAATGGCCGATCAGGGGATTCCCATCCACGTCTTTACCGGAAATCACGACCTTTGGCACCGCAGCTATTTGAAAGATCAAATTGGGGTGTCCCTTTACCGAAAGCCTCGAAAGGTAGAATTCTTTGGCAAGACCTACTTCCTGGCGCATGGCGATGGCCTTGGGCCTGGCGACCATGGCTATAAGCTGATGAAGAAGGTGGTGACCCATCCCCTTAGTCGATGGTTGTTTAGTCGCCTTCACCCCAACTTCGGCATTGGACTGGCACTGTGGGTATCCCAGAATGGAGGTGACCATGACTACGAGCAGGATCGGCTGGCAGGATACTCCTATGACGCTACCAGAGACCCTTTGTGGACCTTCGCCACCGAAAAGCTGGAGCAGGGAGAGTGCATTGACTTCTTTGTATTTGGCCATCGGCACCAGATGGTTGATGAGGAAATTTCTCCCGACAAGCGATTCATCATTCTTGGCGACTGGATTCACTTCTTTTCCTACCTCAAGGTGACACCCGAATCGACCTCCTTTCTGCGTTATCCCCTGGAAGAACCTTCTGTGATTCCAGCATTATGAAAAGGCTGGCGCTGCTCATATCAGTTTTTCTGGTCTGGTCAACTTCATCTCATGGCCAGAATAGTCCCGTTTGGCGGCTTGACAGCCTTCCCCAGGCCGATCAGTTGATTGTGGATGAAGAAGGCAACATCATTTTGTTGGATACGGAGCAGGCCAGGATATTTCGCTTCCTGAAAGCCTATAACTACGATTCGCTGGTTTTCATTGGCGGACGCAGCAACCGTCAGGAAGGCCTGGTACATCCTGTGGCGATGTCCTTGCAAAACCGTCAGAGCCTGTTTGTGCTGGATGATGCAGTGGGGCGGCTTTTGGTGCTAAATCCCAACCTCCGCATTGTGCAGACCCAGGAATACATGGGGCAGGGGAGTGGTGGTTTTGGTGAAAAGGGGGAAAGCCTGTTTCCTGTGGATTTTGCTGTGGGGCCATTAGGAGAACAGTTTTTAATCAACCGGATTGATAACCGGGTGGTAAAAATCAATAGTTTTGGGGAGGAAGAGCTAAGATTTGCAGGGCCGGATTTTGGTCCAGGGGCTTTGTATCAACCTGTAGAAGTGGGCATTGATGATGAAAACTATGTGTATGTCTCCGATACAAGCAGACAGCTGATCAAGGTATATGACCTTTATGGTGTCTTCCGTTTTTCGCTTGAGTTAGCACCAGGGTTTTCCTGGGAAAAGTTCAGGATTTACCGTCCCTGGCTGATTTGTTTCCGCGAAGATGCGGCCTCCATCATGAATTTGGCCCGTCAGGAGTGGGTAAACTTGCCGTTTGATTGGCCTGAAACAATTTCAGATGTATTTTTACGGGGTTCTACGCTGTATATCCTGACTGGAACAAGCGTTATTGCCTATTCTCTTGAATAACCTGTTCAGGGAATTGGATGAGCCGTTGGATTACGAATCACGAAATACGAATTCTTCCCTATGTTGGATAAAATCGCACATATAGAAAATCGATTTGAGGAGGTAAAGCAGAAAATCATTGATCCCGAAATCATGAAGGATCAGAAGCAGTACCGTGACCTGAACATCGAGTATAAGAACCTTGAGAAGATTGTTTCAAAAGGGCAGGAGTACAAGGAGCTGAAGAGCAACATTGAAAACGCCAAGGAACTCATCAAGAATGAACCGGATCCGGATATGAAGGAGATGGCTCGGGAAGAGTTGGCAGAGTTGGAGCCCCAACTACCTCAGGTGGAAGAAGACCTGAAAATGTTGATGATTCCCAAAGATCCCAACGATTCCAAAAATGTGGTGCTCGAAATATCCGGTGGTGCCGGTGGGGATGAAGCTGCCCTGTTTGCTGGCGATCTGTTTCGTATGTATGAACGCTACTGTGAGGCAAAGGGGTTGAAGTTTGAAATCAACCAGTTGCAGGAAGGGACCCAGGGCGGGTATCGTGAAGCTATCGCGACCATTAGCGGAGAAGATGCTTATGGAATCTTCAAATTTGAGGCCGGGGTACACCGCGTACAGCGCGTACCAAAAACCGAGTCTCAGGGACGTATTCATACCTCAGCCGCTACAGTAGCCATCATGCCAGAGGTAGAAGAATTTGAAGTGGAACTCCATGATAAAGACATTATCAAGGAGATCACCAATGCTTCAGGTCCCGGTGGGCAGTCGGTGAATACGACTTACTCTGCGGTAAAACTGACCCACAAACCTACAGGAATTCGCGTGTCCATGCAGGATGAGAAGTCCCAGCTCAAGAACCTGGAGAAAGCGATGAAGATCCTTCGCGCCCGGATTTATAAGCTGGAGATGGACAAGCGGAAAGCTGAGGAAGCTAGTCTAAAGCGCTCTATGGTCGGCACTGGGGACCGAAGCGAAAAGATCCGCACCTATAACTTTCCCCAAAGCCGGGTAACGGATCACCGGATCAACCTAACGGTCCACAACCTGTCTGCTGTGATGGGAGGCGACCTGGATGAGATCATCGAGGCCCTGCGATTGGCTGAGAATGCGGAAAAGTTAAAGGAGGGAATGATGTAAGTCATCTCTAATATGTAGCCTGGATTCAAACTTTGCCCCAGTCTCTATAGTTTACCCTAAAACTAACTTCACAATTCAAATGAAATTTTCTCTTAAATTCTTTTTGTTAATCCTTCTTTCCCTTGGACTCTACGCCTGTGGTGGGGGAGAAAGCGAATCTTCAACTACTGATTCTACTGCATCGGATTCTTCGCAGCCAGCTGTGGCTCCCGTAGCCGAGCTGTCTATCGAGGGCAACGATCAGATGAAGTATAACAAGGATCGTCTGGAAGTCTTTGCCGGTCAAACCGTAAAGCTGACCCTGAAGCATGCCGGACAAATGGCTGTTGAGTCCATGGGCCACAACTGGGTGTTGCTAAAGCCTGGTACTGACGTTGCAGAATTTGGTCAGGCTTCTGCTACTGCCAAGGAAACCGATTACATTCCTGCATCCATGGCAGGTCAGGTAATCGTACACACCAAAATGCTCGGCGGCGGCGAAGAAGTCACCATCGAATTTGAAGCCCCGGCAGCTGGTACCTACGATTTCATGTGCAGCTTCCCCGGCCACTATGCTTTCATGAAAGGCAAATTCGTCGTAAGCGAACCTTAAATAATGATCAGGGTTCTCTGAACATTGATCAGTAAGTATTTAGAATCAATTATAGCAGATTTGGCTCCACGCCAGATCTGCTTTTTTTTCTGATCCATGAACCATGTCTCCTGAACAATAAACTCGTGGTAAACCACGATTTTTTATCTCCGGGGTTTTGCAGGAAAAAATGCTGAAAGGGATTAGGCTATTTGAGATCGTCACTCAAACCTAAATCCAAACGCATGAAATCCTTTTTGTTGTTCGCCCTGCTGGGCCTTGGGCTGGCTTTCCAAAGCTGCGCCCAACGTGCCGTTTATGTTAATGGCCAGGCCCTCAATCAGCAAACCATTCAGGCCCTGGAGTACCAATACCAGGTACGCATCCAACCGGGCCGCTACTGGTACGACCCAACCAATGGCTGGTGGGGCTTTGAAGGCGGAGCCGTCGCGGGTATCATGATGCCCGGTCTGAGGCTGGGAGGACCACTTAATGCACAGGCATCTCGTGGCCGCACGGGTGTCTTTATCAATGGACGACAAATCAACCGCACCGAACTGTCTCAACTCCAGCAACTGGTGGGGGCTCAGATCGGGGCAGGCCGCTATTGGGTAGATTCCTATGGCAATGCTGGCCCCCAGGGGGGCTATGCCACGGTCAACCTCTACCAGGCTTATCAGGCAGCCATGAATTCCTATGGAGGCGGAAACTCTGCCTTCTCAAAAAGCTATAACACCGGGGCAGGCTATGGCTCCAACGGCTCAGATTTCTACATCATGGGCGAAGACTTCAGCTATTCCAACTTCTGAGAAGAAGATATGGAGATGCTGAGAGGCCAAATGCTGAGGCCATAGGCAAATGGCCCAACTCTCCCATTTCCACCTCCAATAAACACAAACACCTAAAACCTAACCTTATGCCATCCACCCCACCAATTCGCCGCGTTTCCCCCCTGGCCCTGCTCTTTGGACTTGCCTTTCTCCTGTTACACCAGGGCTGTACGCCCACTGGTATGGGACTTGACCTGGAAAAAGTCCTCACAAAGAATACCTGGGAAGTCGCCTCGGTCAACTTTACCTTCAACTATGGCTTCGAAGAACGCTACGATGTGCCCAACACCAGCAACTGGCGTGAAATCAGCCAGACCGGGGAGGTCAGCATCCTCTTTGACCAGGAGTCCCGCACCTGGAAGATCTCCGAGAGCTACTACCGCCAGGACGAAGGCCCCGGTGGCCGTCAGCCCTCTACCCAGTTTACCTGGGATACTACCCTGACCGATGTCTATGGCGAATGGGAATTCTCTGGTAATGGAACCCCATTCACGGACCTGGTGCAGCGATACTCCGACCAGGGCAGCAACTGCGCTACCCTTGAAAATTTCGAGACCTTCTGGGCTACCGATCCGCTCGTTGATAGCATTGAGGCTGCGGATATCATCGGCTTCGAGTTTCAGAGTTTGCTCTACCGCCTGTTTGGGGGCGATATCGTGCTCTACCCTCGCAAATACTGGTCTGGAAGGACTCCCCAGGTTTTTCAGCTAAATGCCAAGGTGTTCGTGGACGGAGACGATGTCATCCTGCGAAATGTGGCCGATATGCCACCTCAGAGCCGGTCTTCCAGCTTTAACCAGCCAGATTATGGCGAGGTAACCATGCAGGAAGACTACAGCCAGGCCTATTTTGAGATCAGGCTTACTCCCAAATCAGGCGATGGGTGCCAGGCGGTCGTACCGGCCTGTGACCCCAACGAATTTCGCTGCGAAAATGGCACCCTCTATGAAGGCGAACTGGGATTGTGCCAATGCGAATGTGAAACAGGCTGGATTGGAGAATCCTGTGACCAGCCCGCTGGCTTTACCTGGGTGAGTACCGTTGCGGGTGCCGGCAGTGCGGGTTTTCAGGATGGGGTAGGGGCCAATGTGCAATTCGACATCCCTATGGGCATTGCAACCATGGGTCAGAGTGCCTTTGTCTCCGATGGCAACAACCACATCATTCGACAGATTGACCTTACGACCCGCGGAGTTTCTTCCCCCATCGGATCGGGAACCAAAGGCTACCAGGATGGTCCTGCGAATCAGGCACAGTTTGAAAGTCCACTGGATTTGGCCTTCAACCCCGAGAATGGCGATCTCTACATCGCGGATGTAGGCAATCGGCTGATCAGAAAGTATGACAGCGATGGAAATGTGACCACCGTAGCGGGCGTACAGAATTCTACTGGTTTTCAGAACGGACCGGCGCTACAGGCTGAGTTTCTATATCCTTCTTCGTTGCTCTTTGACCCCAATGTGCTGCGTGGGCACCCTGTACTGTTGATAGGAGACGCAAGTATGATCCGCCTCCTGGACCTGACTACCATGGAGGTAAGCACCTATGCCGGAACCATGACTTTCGGACGTGGCTACCGCAATGGACCTGCCGCCACAGCAGAGTTTGCCGAAATCGCAGGCATGGCCCTCAAATCTGACGGCACCCTGCTGGTTGCAGATCGCTCCAACCACGCTATCCGGGCCATCGCGCCGGACACTGATCAGACCGTAAGCACCCTGATGGGAGCCGATCCCACCGGAAGGATCATTCACCTACCTGCCAATCAGCCTTTCAACTATCCGGTAGATCTGATCCTGACCGCAAATGACAAGCTCATCATATCGGACTCAAAAAACCACCAGGTGCGGGTGTTTACTGCCTATGGCAGCAACTACATCGAGACTCAGACTGCCGGAGACAAATTCAACTATGAGTTTGGTTTTGAAGACGGTGCCCCCGATGCGGCCCGCTTCAACTATCCCCAATGGATGGCCTTGCGCCCCAATGGCGACGTGCTGGTCACCGACCGGGAAAACCACGCTGTCCGCAGGTTGTACCAGTAGAAGTTGTGAAGAGTTTGATCCGCAAATGTCCCAAGGTCTTTTCATCCCGGGATCTCAAAATCTCAAGAATCGTTCTTATGTTTTCTTCATGACAGAGGAGAACAGGTTTTTTCCCTGCTTGCCTTGCGTAAGCGGGGGATTTTCTTGAAGTTTCATGTAAACCAAAAGCATAGTTTGAGCCTGAAGTATTTCATAGGGATTCTCATTTGCCTGGTTGCCAGCCAATGTCTGAGGGCTGGTCCAGTAGATAGCCTGTTGCAGGTTTTACAGGTTGTCGACAACGATAGCCAGCGAATGGCCACCCATACCGAACTGGGATTCGCCTTTTGGGACAGGCAGGAACTGGAAACCTCACGGCAGCATTTCCAGCAGGCCATCCAATTGGCCGATGAAAGAGAAGTACCTCTGGCCCAGGCCCAGAACCGCCGCTTCCTCGGCATGCTTTGGGCAGCGCAGGCCCACCATGATTCGGCCCTCCGGAACTATGAAGCAGCCGATCACTATTTTTCTTTAGCTGATGATGACCAGGAATGGATGAAGCTAAAAGTCGACTTGGGAAATGCCCATTATTTCCTCGCTGCCTATCAGTCCGCGGTACGATCCTATCAACAGGCGGACTCCCTGGCAGAGTTGGTCGGGGGGCTCAGCCGAGAAAGGGGCATCATTCTCGGCAACCTTGGCACCTTGCTCATGGAAATGGATCTTCCCACCCAGGCACTTAAGTACAACCAGCAAGCCATTGCGTTAGCTCGGAAAGATGGCGACATGAGCCGACTGGGTATCTCCCTGCACAACCTCGGAGGCATTTATGAAGTCCTGGATTCTCTTGAGAAAGGCCGGCAGTACTACGAACAGGCTCTGGCCATTGCGGATAGCCTCCCGGATGCGCGCCTGCAGGGATATTGCCACCACAGCCTTGCCAGTGTCAGCAGCAAAACAGGGCAATTGCCACAGGCGATCACCCACGCCCGTATGGCGCTTGATTTTGCGACGAATCAGGAAGAAGACATTCTCTATCGCTCCCGCCTGGGACTTTTCCTCAGCCAACAGGGACGTTACATTCAGGCAGAAGAATTGCTGCTCGACGCGCTGGCCAGGAGCGAAGAGCTGAACCTGCCGGGGTACACCCTTGAGATCGTCGGCTTTTTGGAGGAGCACTTTGCCCGAAAAGGAGATGTCGAAAAGGCCTACAAATGGTCAACGCGCCACCGAATCATGCAGGACAGCATTCAGAGTCATGAGGTCGAGAAACAGGTTCGGGCGCTGGAAAAGAAGTACCAGACAGAGCAAACTGAAAAGGAAAACCTGCAACTGAAAGCTGAAAATCAGGCCCAGGCAGCGCGGCTCAACCTGCAACGTCTGGCGCTGGTTTTTGCATTGGGCCTCATCGTATTGGGAATCGTTGCATTTTACTTTTACCGGAAAAATCTGGAGGGCAAGCGCAAACTCGCCCGGCAGGCGGCAGACCTTCAGGCGCAGCGCATCCAGCAAATGGAAAAAGAGCACCAGTTGATCGCCATGCAGGCTATGGTGGATGGGCAGGAATCGGAGCGTAGCCGCCTGGCCAAAGACCTGCACGATGGCCTGGGAGGCTTGCTGTCTACCATCCGCCTTCAGCTTGATCAGCTAAAAGAAAATGATGCAGCGGTGGAAGCTAACGGTCTCCACCACGCGCAGGAATTACTCGATAAGGCCAGCACCGAATTGCGCCGAATTGCCCACAACCTGATGCCCCAGGCTTTGGTGAAGTTTGGGTTGCGATCAGCCCTGGAAGACTTTGTCGGAGACATCAATCAAAGTAAGGTGCTTCAGATCGATTTGCAGCTTTATGGACTGCAGGAGCGGTTTGCTCAAGTCCTTGAATTGACTCTTTACCGCATCATTCAGGAACTGGTCCACAACATCCTGAAGCATGCCCAGGCTACTGAAGCCCTGGTGCAGGTGCTGCGTCGCGAAGGCCGCATCTACCTCACGGTGGAAGACAATGGAAAAGGAATCGCGGCTTCCAGTATGACCACCAAAGGCCAGGGGCTTGCCAACCTTCGCTCCCGAGTAGAATATTTGCAGGGCAAACTCGAGATCGACTCCCAACCCGGAGAAGGCACTACCGTTTACATCGAATTTGACATCAAACCCGCCCCCCATGATCCGACTCATCATCGTTGACGACCATCCCCTTGTGATCGACGGCCTCACCCGCGCCATTGCAGCAGCACCCGATATCGAGTTGGTCGGCACCGCCCTGGATGCACCCTCCTGCCTCGACTGGTTTGAACGCAACGAAGCCGACGTCGCCATCCTGGACATCAGTTTACCCGGCATGGACGGCATGGAGTTGTGCAAAAAGCTCAAGGGAGAACACCCTGGTTTGCAGATAATTGGGCTGACGACCTACGACCAGGTGAGCTTTATCACCGAGATGCTCCGCGCCGGAGCCAGTGGCTACCTGTTCAAGAATGTGGACCAGGAAGAATTGATCCGGGCCATCCAGGCCGTCCATAGCGGCGACACCTACCTCAGCAAAGGCGTCAACGACAAGCTCATTGCCAAGGCCATGCAAGGCGGACAGCCCCAGCAGGGCTTTATCCCCAGGCTCTCCCGCCGCGAGAAGGAAGTCCTCAAGCTCATCGTCGAGGAATACACCAACCAGGAGATCGCCGATCAGCTCTGCATCGCCCTCACCACCGTCGAGACCCACCGCGTCCACCTCCGCGAAAAACTCGGCGCCCGCAACACCGCAGGCATGGTGAAGAACGCCATCAAGTTTGGACTGGTGTGAGGAAATTCTTGATTCGGAATTCACGCTTGCTGCGGGTTAAAACCGCACAGCAAGTAGGAAAGCTACCTGTTTCCATATCCCCAATATCATCCTGACCCTCGCAGCATAGCGGAGAGGTGAAGGACCTTGTGCGCGTATCTCCCTTTGGAGGGAGATGGCCTGCGAGATAGAGGGAGGAAGTTGAGTCAGTTGATCGACGTCTCCTGAACGTCGATCAGCACTATTCTTCGGGATTCCATCCCGCGAGAAGCAAAAGCCCCCTAACACCCATCCGTCACATTGCACAACTCCCCGCTCCTGCGTACCTTTCAGTAACTCAGCACAAATCGCTGTATCAGCAAAATCCTGCATTCTCTGACAGCAAAGCGATCTGACCTCTGACTTCTCTTCTTACCTCTCTCTCCCCATGTCCGACCTAGCCCTAGCCAAAATTCGTGAAAACAAGCGCACCCGCGCCAAAAGCCTCAAACTCGCCCGCTGTGGACTCTACGAACTGCCCGACGAGCTTTTCGACTGCGTGTGGCTGGAAGAACTGATCCTGAGTAATCGGATATGGGATGATCAGCAGCGAAAATGGATCGATCAGGCGAGCAGCGGGCCTTATAACCTCCTGAGAGAGTTACCAAAGGAGTTTGAGAAGCTTAAAAAGCTCAAGCGGCTGTATGCCGGAGGAAGTGAGGATATTCACGTCCTGGGGTATTTGGTCTTCTCTGATAACTGGGGCATTTCTGATCTGAGCGCTCTTACGGGTCTGAGCCAGCTCCAAAGGCTTGACCTGAGAAATACAAAGGTCTCTGATCTGAGCGCTCTTACGGGTCTGAGCCAGCTCCAAAGGCTTGACCTGAGAAATACAAAGGTCTCTGATCTGAGCGCTCTTACGGGTCTGAGCCAGCTCCAAACGCTTGACCTGAGAAATACAAAGGTCTTTGATCTGAGCGCTCTTACGGGTCTTCCCCAGCTCCAAACGCTTGACCTGAGCTACACCGGGGTCTCTGATCTGAGCGCTCTTACGGGTCTGAGCCAGCTCCAAACGCTTGACCTGAGAAATACAAAGGTCTTTGATCTGAGCGCTCTTACGGGTCTGAGCCAGCTCCAAAGGCTTGACCTGAGCTACACCGGGGTCTCTGATCTGAGCGCTCTTACGGGTCTGAGCCAGCTCCAAACGCTTGACCTGAGAAATACAAAGGTCTTTGATCTGAGCGCTCTTACGGGTCTTCCCCAGCTCCAAACGCTTTCCCTGAGAAATACAAAGGTCTCTGATCTGAGCGTTCTTACGGGTCTGAGCCAGCTCCAAACGCTTGACCTGAGCGGAACCGGGGTCTCTGATCTGAGCGCTCTTACGGGTCTTACCCAGCTCCAAACGCTTGACCTGAGCGAAACCGGGGTCTCTGATCTGAGCGCTCTTACGGGTCTGAGCCAGCTCCAAACGCTTTACCTGAGCGACACCGTGGTCTCTGATCTGAGCGCTCTTACGGGTCTGAGCCAGCTCCAAACGCTTTCCCTGAGCAGAACCGTGGTCTCTGATCTGAGCGCTCTTACGGGTCTGAGCCAGCTCCAAACGCTTTCCCTGAGCGGAACCAGGGTCTCTGATCTGAGCGCTCTTACGGGTCTGAGCCAGCTCCAAACGCTTTACCTGAGCGACACCGTGGTCTCTGATCTGAGCGTTCTTACGGGTCTGAGCCAGCTCCAAACGCTTGACCTGAGCGGAACCGGGGTCTCTGATCTGAGCGCTCTTACGGGTCTTACCCAGCTCCAAACGCTTGACCTGAGCGAAACCGGGGTCTCTGATCTGAGCGCTCTTACGGGTCTGAGCCAGCTCCAAACGCTTGACCTGAGAAATACAAAGGTCTTTGATCTGAGCGCTCTTACGGGTCTGAGCCAGCTCCAAAGGCTTGACCTGAGAAATACAAAGGTCTCTGATCTGAGCGCTCTTACGGGTCTGAGCCAGCTCCAAACGCTTGACCTGAGCAGAACCGGGGTCTCTGATCTGAGCGCTCTTACGGGTCTGAGCCAGCTCCAAAAACTTGACTTGCAGAAAACCCACATAACAAATCTCTCCTCCCTGATTCCCTTAATTGAGCGTGGGGTACCCGTTCGATGGAGGGAAAAGGATTACAGGCCACCCAGAATCGTCCTCTATGACACCCCCCTCACCCATCCTCCGGTTGAGGTCGTCAAAGAGGGCAATCAGGCCATCCTCAACTACTTCCGGGAACTGGAAGCAGGCGAGGTAATCGTCCACGAAGCCAAGTTCCTGATCCTGGGCGAAGCAGGTACAGGCAAGACCACCCTGGCCCGTCGGGTCTGTGACCATCAGGCTCCCATGCCCGAGGAGACCAAAGACACCACCCGTGGCATCGACATCGTCCCGCATACCTGGTGCCAGCCCGATCAGCCTGACTTCCTGATGAATATATGGGACTTTGGGGGGCAGGATGTGTACCATGGCATCCATCAGCTGTTTCTCTCCAAGCGGGCGCTCTATGCCCTGGTACTCGACGGGCGTATCGAGGAGAACCCCCACTACTGGCTACAGGCCCAGGAGTTGCTGGGGCAGGACAGTCCCCTGCTGGTGATCCTGAACAAAAAGGGAAGCATCCGCCAGAATGCCCCAGTCCATGAGTGGCGGGGAGAGTATGGTAATTTGAAAGAGTACAAGGAAATCAACCTTCAGGACGACCAGGATCAGCTAAAGCTGCTGTCCCAGACGGTGGAGACCTACATCCGCACCCTGCCGCACATACAGCGCGGAGAGCGGCTGCCGAAGAAGTGGGTAGCCATCCGCGACCGGCTCAAAGAGGAGCAAAAAAAGAAAAAGTACATCTGGCTGGATCGCTTTCAGGACATCTGTGAAGAAGAAGGCATCGCCGAAGAGGAGCGGCAGGATTTTCTGAGTGACTACCTGCACGACCTGGGAGCCATCCTGCACTTCTCCGATGAGCCTCAGCTCAAGCGCATCCTCTTTCTTGATGCCGAGTGGGCCATCGACGCCATTTACAATGTGCTGGACCACACGCGAGAGCAGGAGCGGACGGGCTACTTCTCCCGCGAAGACCTGAAGCAGCTCTGGAAGGAGAGCAGCTACCGCCGGGTATTCGACGAGTTGCTGGCGCTGATGCAGATCTCGGGCTTTGAGCTGTGTTTTGAGGTGCCGAAGGAGGACCTCTTCATCGTGCCACAGCTATTGCCCGCTGATAAGCCGGAGGGCTATGCCTGGCAGGCCGGCGATCAGGAACTGGCCCTGCGCTATGCCTACGATTTCATGCCCAAGGGCATCGTGCCGCGTCTGGTGGTGCGCCTGCACGCTCACCTCGCCGACGAAGGCATGCTGTGGAAGCGGGGGGCGGTCTTCATCCGCGAGGGCGCGACTGCCGAGGTAGTGGAGCACTTTCGCGACAACTATATCCACATTCGCGTGAAGGGGCAGAACCGCCGCCGACTGCTGACCATCATCGCCTTTCAGCTCGACCAGATCAACGCGACCTTTCATTTCTCGGAGCGCATGAATGTGCATCAGCTTATTCCCTGCAATTGCCGGGAGTGTCGGCGTGACAAGCCCTATTACTTCCGCAAGGCCAACCTCGACAACGCCAAGCGAAGGGGTGTACGAGAGGTGCAGTGTCAGCACAGTTTCGACAATATCTCGGTGATTTCCCTGTTGGAAGAGACCTTCTACCAGGACAATACCTATAAGTCATATTCATCAAACCCCACTTATATGCAACGATACGAGTACATCCGACAGTTGCTGATGGACAATCAGCTACAGGCTGCCATTCAGGAACTGGACGAAGGCCTACGAGGCAGCCATCACTCCAATACAGTGGCTGGTCTCATGGGCCGCTACAACGGCCTGAAAAATGAGATTATGGGCGGTACCATCAGTTCTGATGAAAGGGCCCGCCGAACCAATGTGCTCCTTCAAACGGCGCTGGACCTGGCAGAAAAGCTGCAACAAGAATATCCAGGGAGAGCGCAGTATGAAGTCCAGGCCCGCAACCCCGTTCCTGATCCTGTGACGACCCGTAGGGCAGGGGAGGAGCCTGCATCCAAAGGAGGCAGTACCATTATCATCAATGGCAATGTAGGATCCTTTAGCTCTGAAAACCAGGGAACAATCACCAACCACATCGACCAAAGCCAGCACACCACCACCACGAACATCACCAACCATCTGACCCAGATCCAGCAACTGGTCGAGGCAGAAAAAGCAGCAGGCTATATCGACGAGGACGCCTACGAGGAGCTGCTCGATATCCTGGAAGAAATCAAGGAAAACCCAGAGCCTCAAACCGACAGGCAGCAGCGCAAATGGAAGCGCTGGCTGGGAAAAGCCGTCGAAGCGGGTGGGAAGTTTGTTGGAGGACGCCTGGAGAAAGGAGCTGATGCCCTGATCGGTGAAGGCCTAAAAGGCTGGCTAAAGGAGGGAGGGCTGGAGGTATTAGGGAGCTTTCTGCAAGGGTTGGGGTGAGGAAATTCTTGATTCGGAATTCACGCTTGCTGCGGGTTAAAACCGCGCAGCAAGCGGGATGGCTATCTGTTACCATATCCCCAATGTCATCCTGAACCTCGCAGCATAGCGGAGAGGTGAAGAACCTTGTGCGCGTATCTCCCTTCGGAGGGAGAGGCCCGCGCGTAAGAGGGAGGAAAGTTAGTTCAGCTGATCGACGTCTCCTGAACGTCGATCTGTGCTAGTCTTCGGGATTCCATCCCGCGGGAAGGGAGAGCGGATTCTCCAGGACCAGAACGAACGCCGATCGGAGTCGGCGTTCAACATGAAATAGGGGTACTCAATCCCCTTTCACCAATCCGTGCAGGAGGGCCTGTGAAAGCTGCTGGGTCAGGGTTTTCTCAGTGTAGTCCCGGTTGCGGGAATACCAGGCGTATAATGAGCGGAGGGTGGAGAGTAGGGTAAAGAGTGTGATTTCCAGGTCAAGTTTGCGAAATTCTCCCGTCTGCATTCCTTTAACCAGGATGGATTTGAAGTTTTCTTCATAACGGGCTCGCAGCTGCAGGAATTCTGCTTTTGAATCTTCATCGAGGTGGACCCATTCCTGCCAAACCAATGCAATTGCGTTGGGTTCTGCTATCGTTAGCCTTACATGAAGGCTGATGATGTCTTTCAACTGTTGAGAAGGCGTTTGGTCTTCGCCATAAATGGTGCTCATTCCCTGGTGAAATGACCTTGCTACCTTCAGGATCAATTCCTCCAGTATCGCCTGCTTGGAACTGATATGGTTATAAAGACTCGGAGCAGCATCCATGCCGACGGCATTGGCAATATTTTTTAGCGATGTCCCCTGGTACCCCTGCCGACGGAACAAGTGGGCGGCCTGGGTAAGAATCTCTGATTTTCGGGTAGAAGGTGGCATAAGCAAGGTGATAAAAAAAGCGCTGACTCTGTAGCAGAATCAGCGCCTAGATTTTTCGAGACAAGGAAAAACCAAAGAAGGAATTAATCGTCGGTATTCTTCTTCTCCTGGATCTCCTTACGGATATCCTGAGCCATTACCTTCACGTCCTGCATGGCTTTACGTGCACGGGTTCCGGCAGCTTTGTTGCCCTTGTCATAGAATTTTTCGAAGTCCTCACCGATCTCATCGACAAGCTTCTTTAGTTCATTGTATTTTTCCATTCCGTTTACTTTTTCGGTTTTAGAGCAAATTAGAAATGTTTTGACACATTGTCAAACTGTGATCTGCATTTTAGCCATAAAATCGGGGTTTTTATATACCCCAGACTCAATTTTGGCCCGAACTTCATCAAAGGCGTTGAGTAAAAACTCAACATCTTCAGGTCTGTGGTGGGCCGTAGGGATGAGACGGAGCATCATAACTCCCTTTTCGACTACAGGATAAACGACGCCAGATACGAAAAGCTTATAATTTTCGCGCAAATCTGCGATAACTGCCACCATTTCCATGACATTTCCCTTGAAATATACCGGGGTGACAGGAGATTGGGTATCTCCAATGTCATATCCACGGTCTTTCAGGCCGTTTTGGAGCAGGTTGACAATGTTCCAGAGTTTGCCGCGTAGTTCTGGCTGGGTACGCAGCATGTCAAGACGCTTGATGGCTCCAACGGTCATGGGCATACAGAGGCTCTTGGCGTAGATCTGACTGCGCATATTGTACTTCAGGTAACGGATCACCTTCTTGGGTCCTGCAACAAAGGCTCCGAATCCAGCCATGGACTTGGCAAATGTGTTGAACAGGACGTCGATCTTGTCCTGCACCCCAAAGTGCTCACCAGTACCAATGCCGGTTTCACCCATCACACCAAAGCCGTGGGCATCGTCCACAAACAGGCGGGCGTTATACTTTTCTTTCAGCTCTGCAATGAGATCCAGTCTTCCAAGGTCTCCACGCATCCCGAATACTCCCTCGGTAATGATCAGGATACCTCCACCGGTCTTCTGTGTGATCTTCTGGGCCTGGATCAGTCGCTTCTCCAGCTGCTCCATGTCGTTATGGGCGTACACAAAGCGCTTGGCCATACTCATGGACATCCCATCCATGATACAGGCGTGGGCCAACTGGTCATATACTATTACATCACGACGGTCAGTCAGCGCATGGATGATGGACATACAGCCCTGATATCCAAAGTTCAGCAGGAAGGAGTCTTCCATCTGCATAAACTCAGCCGCCTGTCGCTCAAAGTCTTCGTGGTTGTCACTGTTACCGGTCAGCACACGGGAGCCCATAGGGTAGGCGAGACCGTAGTCCGCCGCCGCTTTTGCATCACATTCCCGGATTTCTGGATGGTTGGCCAAGCCCAGGTAGCTGTTCAGCGACCATACCAACACGTCTTTACCCCGAAACTTCATCCAGGGACCTACTTCCCCTTCCAGTTTGGGATAGGCGAAATAACCGTCACCCATCTCGGCGTATTGCCCAAGGTCGGTGGCCATGTTCCGATCGATCTTGTCAAAGATATCCAAGGCTTCTAGTTTTTTTGTTACACTCCTCGCACACTCACTATGTAGCGTACAGGTCAAATTAAGCGACAATGATACCAACCCTTCAGGAGAAGTACAAAGTATTCCCCCGTTTCAAAAGTAGAAAAGGCATCATTTGATCTCCCAGGCGGTATTGGTTGGAAAATATGGCCCTTCTTTCTACTTTGGATTAGACAAAATTACGATCTCCCTACACCCTAACTGGCTACGAGACTACTATGCAAAAATACTGCTCGATTCTGCTCTCAACCTTCCTGCTGGGACTGGGGCTTCATGCTCAGACCCCACAGGAAAATGACTATTACACCCTGGCTACTGTTCCCATTCCGGAAGGCATTATCCTGGAAGGAGGAGGGCTGGCCACTTTGCCCAATGGCAATATGGCGGTTGCCACGCGGCACGGAGATGTTTACATCATCGAAAATCCCTATCTGGATACAGGTGAGGAACCGCACTATCGGCTGTTTGCCTCTGGCCTGCATGAAGCACTGGGCCTTACCTGGCATGACGGGACACTTTGGGCTACACAGAGGGGAGAGCTGACCCGGCTTTGGGACAAAAATGGAGATGGATACTGCGATTATTACGAATCCGTGTATGCCTGGCCCCTGAGTGGCCATTACCACGAGTATAGCTATGGCCCTGCGATTGCTCCAGACGGCAGCCTCTTTGTCACAGGTAATGTGGCGTTTGGCGATGTAGAGTGGTGGCGAGGCATCAGTAAGGTGCCCTGGCGCGGATGGACCATGCAGATAACCCCAGAGGGAGAAATGGAGCCATTTGCCACTGGCATGCGCTCTCCCAACAGCTATGGATTCATCGATGGTGAATTCTTCTATGCAGATAACCAGGGCGACTGGATCGGTTCTGGTGGGCTGGTACATGTAGAAAAAGGGGACTTCACCGGGCATCCCGCTGGCCTGGTCTGGGCTGATCGCGAGGAATCTCCCGTGAAAGTCTCAACCAATGACATTTACTCCCGGGTCGATCCCAAGCTGGCGGCTCCCGGAGAGCGTCCCATAAAACCAGAGAATGACGACTCTGAACCTGCTGTGTCACTATATGAAGTAGCAGAAGAAGTCCCCGGCGTAAAAACACCTGCGGTTTGGCTGCCTCATGGAGTATTGGGGATATCCACTGCCCAGTTTGTGCAGGACCAAACCGGAGGATCGTTCGGCCCTTTTGATGGGCAAATCTTCATTGGAGACCAGGGGCAAAGCAAGGTCATACGGGTTTTTCTTGAAAAGGTAAATGGAGTCTACCAGGGAGCATCTTTCGATTTTCGTCAGGGGTTCCAGTGTGGCATCATGCGCATGAGCTGGGGACGGGATGGATCTCTGTTCGCAGCGGAAAGCAACCGCGGTTGGGGATCAAGTGGAGATGAACCATTTGGGCTACAGCGTTTGGTCTGGACTGGGAAAACGCCTTTTGAGATGAAGGCCATCCGGGCCATGCCCGATGGATTTGAGATCGAGTTCACCCAGCCGGTGGACAAGCAGACGGCCCAAAACCCAGCCAACTATCAGGTCAGCAGCTTCATTTACAAATATTTCCCTGTCTATGGCTCCCCGGCCATCAATGTAGAATCCAGTCCCATCAAGGCGGTGGTCGTCTCTTCGGATGGCCTTAAAGCCCGTCTCGTACTGGAGGATTTGAGACAGAAGTACGTGTACGAAATATCGGCCCCTGGGGTCCGGAATTACTATGACGGGCAGGGTCTGCTACACGGTACGGGCTATTATACCCTCAACGAAATTCCTCAGGGAGCCAAGGTCGATGTTTCTGCTGTACGTGTCCCTGCATCTTCTGCCGCTCATCAGCATGCCTCCGCCATTCAGAATCAGGCTCCGAGGACTTCTCCAGACGAAGCCATGGGAGCCCAGGCCCCTGAGCCCGCCAAACTGGCAACTTTCTCCGAAACATTGGCCAAAAATACGACTTCGCAGCCTTCCAGTTGGGCTGAAGGACCGGACCTGACTGTTCGCCTGTCGACCAAGCCGGGACTGCAATTCACGGTGACGGACATGACAATGACCGCAGGATCGCGCGTGAAGCTGATTTTCAACAATCCTGATGATATGCCCCACAATTTCCTGTTTGTGATGCCGGGATATGCGACCAGGGCAGGAGAGGCGGCGCTTAAACTCGGTGTGCAAGGCATGGCGAAGAACTACGTACCGGATATGCCGCAGATACTCGCCCATACCAAGCTCCTGCAACCCGGCACCAGTCAAACAATCTACTTCGTGGTGCCTGAAGAGCCTGGGGTGTATGAATATGTCTGTACTTATCCCGGCCATTACCAGACCATGCGCGGGGTGATCCGGGTGACAGAGGCTATGTCGCGATAAGACCTGGAATATATGTCCGATAAGTTGCTGCTCATGGTGGAATGACCGCTGTGAGCAGCAACTTTTTATAGCGGTTTTTGGGACAGTTTCCCCTTTTCATTGCCTCTGATGGCTTTCTTGGTTAAGTTCATGTTAATGGTAAGTAAACAAACATCACAGATGGGCTTTACTTTGGGGCATTTGTCTGAAGCAAAGACCCGGGAAGACCTGATCCAGATCGCCAAAAAGCACGACATCCCTATCGGCAAAACGCTGCGGAAGCTGAAGTATGAAACTGAACTTCAGCAGTTACAGACTGAGTTCATGAGCCTGCAGAAATGGATTGCCAAGCATAAAATGAGGGTGGCCATCATCTTTGAAGGGCGTGATGCAGCCGGAAAGGGGGGCTCTATCAAGCGATTCAAGGAGCACCTCAACCCACGTACCTCCCGTGTCGTCGCCCTCACCAAGCCTACAGAGGTGGAGAAGGGGCAATGGTACTTCAGGCGATACATCAAGGTGCTTCCCAACCCCGGTGAAATTGTCTTCTTTGATCGGAGTTGGTATAACCGCGCGGTGGTGGAGCCCGTCATGGGATTTTGTACCAAGGAGGAGTACGATCAGTTCATGGTACAGGTGCCGGAGTTTGAACACCTGCTCTACGAAGACAATTTGAAAATCATCAAGTTCTGGTTTTCCATTTCCAAGGAGGAACAAAAGAAACGCATCGATGGGCGCTTGAGCAATCCGCTGAAACGCTGGAAGTTCAGTCCGGTGGACATGAAGGGGCAGGCACTGTGGGACAAGTACACCCATTACAAGGACCTGATGTTTAGCCATACCCATACTGCTTTTAGCCCCTGGATCATCGTTAAAACCAACAGCAAAAAGCAGGCAAGGCTGGAAAGTATGCGCTATGTGCTGTCCCAGTTTGACTACGAAGGTAAGGGAGAGACCGGAATTTCGCTGTTGCCAGATCCCAATGTCATCATGAGGTACCATAGAAGCGCCATCCAGATAGACCTTTAAGCCTACAGCCTTATGAAAGCAAAGCACATCACCGAAGAAGAACTTGAGCTTCTCAACTCCCCACTGGGGCTATACACGCTGCTGAAATACCCAAAGCCCAACCTCAAAAAGGTTCTGGAAGAAGTGAGATACCTTTCTGAGCTGAGAAAGAAGCAGGAAGAGCTTATCAAGCTCCAAAACTGGGTCATTCAGAACAACAGGAAAATCGTTGTGATTTTCGAAGGCCGGGATGCAGCAGGAAAGGGTGGGGCCATTCATCGCATCACCGAATTTGTCAACCCGAGACATTGTCGAACCGTTGCCCTCAACATCCCGACGGAGGACGAACGGGAACAATGGTTTTTTCAGCGATACATCAATGTCCTGCCCAATAGGGGCGAAATGGTGTTTCTGGATAGAAGCTGGTATAACCGCGCGGTGGTGGAGCCCGTCAACAACTTTTGCACAGACCATGAATACCAGATATTCATGTCCCAGGTCAATGACTTCGAGAGGATGCTCGTGCAGTCAGACACCTATCTGATCAAGTTGTACTTTTCCATTACCAAAGAAGAACAGGCAAGGAGATTTGACGCAATCAAACGCGATCCCCTCAAGCGCTGGAAAATGACCCCTGTGGACGAAATGGCGCAGGCCCTATGGGATGACTACACCCGTTACAAAGACAAAATGTTTGAAGTGACGAATACTGAAACAGCGCCCTGGATGATCATCCATGCCAACAATCCCTATGCTGCCCGATTGGAAGCCATTTCTCACATCCTTGAGGTGATACCGTACAATTGACAGCTGCAATTTACTGGTCTTCCCAGCGAAAGAGGTCTTCCAGCGCAATGGAAAAGCCGTCAATAACGGTTGATTTGATCTGTCCCTCGCGGAGCTTAACTGCGAGTTGATAGGAGTCTCCTTCCAGCAAGTACTGCTCAAGGGTGCAGGATTCTGGATCGATGATCCAGTATTCCGCCACGCCATGCAGGGCATAATCCTGAAACTTGATCCCTCGGTCGCGGGCCTCTGTGCTGTTGGAAATAATCTCTACGACAAAGTCAGGAGGGGGAAAGGCTGATTGCTTCAATTGGAATTCTCTGGCTCGTTCCGTCCGCCAAAAGCAGATATCGGGCTCGTAGTCATTGCGCGTCATGCGCACCATGACTTTTTCGTAGGCGACTTTGCCGAGCTTTTTCCGCTTTACAAAAGGGAGGAGCTCGGTGCACAAGTTGGTCGATACCATCCAGTGCCGACCATAAACGGGAGAATGGTAGATCACTTCTCCGAGAATAAACTCTGCTTTACGACCCTCATCCACCTCTGCCCAAAAGGCATGGCGACGTTTTTGCTCTGCTTCCCATTCGGCCTGAAGCTCCTCAAGCAGATAGGGAAGATCCGGAGACTCCAACAATGGCTGTAACAATTGCCGATTCATGCCATAATATACGAAAAATCGCATTCCCCGGTCGGCTCATCACCCCGTCGGAAAGGGACAATTCAGCAGAAAGAGCCGCTCCTCGGCGCGGGTCAACACCGTGTAGGTCCACCGCAGGTAGGCGAGTGGATCCTGGCCATAGTCCGGCTCAAAGCCCACGATGACATTCTCCCACTGTCCCCCCTGGGACTTGTGCCCCGTGACGCAATAGCCGTATTTGACCTGCAATCCATTCACATAAGGATCGGTGCGCAGTTGCTCGGCTATTTTCGAAGGAGCCAGGGCAGCATACTCTGCCTGGCGCTCATGGAGCACCCTGGCCATGGTGCTGCTGTCGAGTTGTGGCTGTTTGACCTGTAGCAGGTCCAGAACGACCTTGCATTCGATAGGGAAGGCCTCCCCTTGGGTATCTTCAAACTCGATCAGGATGTCCATCCACTTTAGCCCGTACTTTTCCTCCGTCGTCTCTGGATAAACTTCCAGTACGGTGCCCATCTCGCCATTGGCGATAAAGGGCATGCGCTTGGCGTCTCCCAGACCATAGTTGTTGCGGACCACCATGAGGGTCTCTCCCGGCACCAGAATCTCCTCAGTCTGATGCAGCGTCTGCCGGATGCCCTGGTTGACCTTGGTCGCCTGCCAGTTGGAGTAGGTGATGAACACCACCCGATCGTGGTTGCTGGGCTGGTAGTAGCCGAGAAAGGTCTCCACCGAATCCCAGGCATTCTCCATCAGCAATACATCCCGGCTTGGCTCGATATAAAAAGAATCGGGATCCTGCTGTACAAATGCATCCCGGAGTCGCACTGCATTATCCAATACTCCAGAGTCGGCTTCCTGCCGCTTCACATCGGTCAGGTGTTCATGATACATACTCAGAAAGCCCTTGAAAGCCAGTTCCTCGGGATCGAGTGCGGGGGAGTTGTTGTGTCCCACGGGCGGCAACTGCACCGGATCCCCTACGACCATGAGTTTGCGAGATTCGTCCGTCTCAAAGACAAATCGCAACAAATCCGATAGCAGGCTCCCATAGCTGCTCCCGCCTCCTTTGTCCCCTATCATCGAAGCTTCGTCCACGATATAGACCGTCTTGCTCTGCTCCTTGTTTTGCTTGAGCTGAAAGCCTACTTCTCCCAGACTGCTCTCAAAGGGATTGTAGATGTGGTGGTGAATGGTATAGGCGAGGCGCTGGGTGCGCTTGGAAATGACCTTGGCAGCTCGTCCCGTAGGAGCCAGCAGGATGACCTTATAGCCGAGCTTTTGCAAATAGCGCCGAAAAATCCTGATCATGAAGGTCTTGCCTGTACCTGCTGATCCCGTAAGCATGTAGGTACACCGGCTTTCCTCTGATTTTTCAAAATCAATAAATCGCTTTAGCGCAGCATCCTGATCGTGAGACAGGGTGATGCCTTCGCTTTGGGTCAGGTCGTCGAGTATTTTTTGGCGGAGTGGATCCATGGGGTCATTGAACAGGGTTCAGATAACAATGATCAGTAAAAAAAATGGTTTTTGACAGTAATTGGCCAACTAGGGAGCTCGGCAGACTTGTCGGAATTGAAGGGAAACTCTAAATTTACATCAATTGGAAACACAATACTCCCCTCTCATGAATCAACAGATAGACTTCAATCAAGAAGCCACTGACTGGCTCAGCGGCGCATTTTCTCGTACCGAAACAATTGAGCGTCTGGTGGAAATGGGTTGCCCGGAAAAAGAAGCTAAAATTATTGTTGACAGTCACATTAGCCAGTCCTGGAAAAAGGGATTAGGGGAATTGGGTCTGGGGTTAGCTATCGTTGGCCTACTTATTGGAGCGTTTGCCATAGATGAGGATGGATACCTGGCAGGTGCTCTGAGTGGCATTTTAGGCAAGTTGTTCGGTATTTCAAGTATTGTTCTGTTAGCGGATGGAACCCGCCGGGTCGGATCATTGATTTTTGTCACTAAAGTCTGGTCAAGCAGGTAAAACTTGGCCTATTCCACCGTTATCCGAATCTCTCTCCTGGCCGGCACCCTAAGCCCATCTTCCAGCAATTGCCGGATGGTGTCCCGACCACTCACCCGAAAGTAGGACGAGTCTGCCCCTCGCACCTCAATGAACACCAGTCGGCTGGTCAGGCGATCCAGTTCGTTGACGTCCCAACGACCTTCGCCAAACATCAGTCCACTCTTTTTGCCGCGTCCCTCCGCATCGAGCTGGGTGTAGAGGGTGTCCACCTCCGGATTGGTAAATGGGCGATAAGGACTGACTGATGGTCCCCGTTCGGCCTGAAGGCCCCACGCTACCTGGGCCTCAACGCCAGTACGGTTGTCGATGACAATACGTCGCGCTGGGGTGCAGGACTGAAAAATAAATAGGCTGAGGATTAGCCAAAGGAATTTATAAACCATGATTGACAGGTATTCTATTATGTTGAGGATAGCCTTATCCTAATAGTGCCAGACTTACACAAACCCCACCTTTTGAGCCTTGGGGCCTGACAGGAGCATGCCCTTGCCAAAAGTAAGGAGAAATAGAAATTTTGGAACTTTAACTAATGGTCGTTAGTTTCGTAATAAAAGCAAAGGATGTCGAGCTTTAGAAAGATAAAGGTAAAGGACAAAGTCCAAACGACCTCGGACTGTGCAGTGGTCGCCTTTGATGTCGTAGAAGACCTGCAGCCGGAGTTTAAGTATCAGGCGGGGCAGTACCTTACCCTCAAAGCTGTGATTGACGGCGAAGAAGTTCGGAGGTCCTACTCACTTTGCAGCAGTCCTTTGGACACCGAATGGAAGGTTGCCATCAAGCAGGTAGAGGATGGACGTTTTTCCACCTTTGCCAATCAATTGCTCAAGGCTGGTGATACCCTGGAAGTGATGCCTCCTAATGGGCGTTTTTTTCTGGATCTGGCCCCTGATCAGGCGCGGAACTACGTAGCCTTCGCTGCCGGAAGTGGCATCACGCCAATCCTCTCGATCATCAAAACGCACCTGCAGGCAGAGCCGAAAAGCACTTTCAAGCTCTTTTACGTCAATCAAACGGTACAGTCGATCATCCTGCGCGAAGAGATCGAAGCCCTGAAAAATCAGTACCTGGAGCGGCTGGAGGTGTATCACTTTCTGACCCGAGAGGAGCGCGACACGCCACTGTTCAACGGCCGTCTCGACCGGGAAAAGCTCGATACCATTTTTCGCATCATCCTGGATCAGGACGACATAGATCACTATTTTACCTGTGGGCCTGAAGAGATGATCTTCATGGTTCGCGACTTTTTGCTGGAGCGTGGGGTAGGGGAGAAGCAGATTCATTTCGAACTGTTCAACACCTCGGGCATCAGGAAAAAGAAAAAGCGCAAGGAAGCGGATGGCAGCATGACGGCGGTGAAAATGAACATCAACGGCATCGCGATCAATTTTGACATGCCCAAGGGCAGCAACAGCCTGCTGGATGCCGCCCTTGCCCGAAATGCCGACCTGCCCTTTGCCTGCAAAGGGGGCGTCTGCTGTACCTGCCGAGCCAAACTCGTCGAAGGAAAGGTTGACATGGAGGTCAACTACGCCCTTGAACAGGATGAGGTCGAAGCGGGTTATATTCTTACCTGTCAGTCTATCCCACTGAGTGAGAAGGTGGTGGTGGATTTTGATGCGTGAGAAAGAGCGCTGGGCTGCGAGAAGTGAGACCGCTGCGCTGTCAGATCGGCTATCACCTGTCAGAGGTCAGATAGGAGAAAAAAGAGTAGATTTTTTTTGTAACTCTGTTTTGGCTACGCCAGTACCTCCCTGACTTCTGACTTCTGACTTCTGACTTCTGACTTCTGACTTCCAATTACGAATCACGAATTTCAAATTACGAATTAGCATAATGCAAGTCCTCGAATTTGACCATTTAGAAAAAGAATTTCAGGCGAAAGTTGATGCCGAGCAGAAGATCGAGCCGAAGGACTGGATGCCTGAAAAGTACCGTAAGACCCAGATTCGCCAGATTTCCCAGCACGCACACAGCGAAATTGTGGGCATGCTACCGGAAGGCAACTGGATTACCCGGGCGCCATCCCTGCGGCGTAAGGTCGCTCTGCTGGCCAAGGTTCAGGATGAGGCTGGGCACGGGTTGTACCTGTATAGCGCCGCCGAGACCCTCGGCATCAGCCGCGATGAGATGACCGAGCAGTTGCTCACCGGCAAGGCCAAATACTCCAGTATTTTCAACTACCCGACTCTGAGTTGGGCCGATATGGGAGCCATTGGCTGGCTGGTCGATGGTGCGGCCATTGTCAATCAGGTGATGCTGACCCGTACCTCCTACGGGCCTTATGCCCGCGCCATGGTTCGCATTTGCAAAGAGGAAAGTTTTCACCAGCGCCAGGGCTACGAGATCATGCTGACTCTCTGCAACGGTACACCCGAGCAGAAAGCCATGGCCCAGGATGCGCTGAATCGATTCTGGTGGCCTTCGCTGATGATGTTTGGCCCTCGTGATGCAGAATCGACTCACACTGAGCAGGCTATGAAGTGGAAGATCAAGCGCAAAACCAATGACGAACTGCGCCAGTACTTCATCGACATGACTGTTCCTCAGGCAGAGTTACTGGGGCTCACCATTCCAGATCCGGATCTGAAGTGGAACGAAGACCGCGGTCATTATGACTTTGGCGAGATCAACTGGGATGAATTCTGGCAGGTAGTCAAAGGCCACGGCCCCTGTAACAAGGAACGCATGGAAGCCCGCCAATCCGCCTATGACAACGGAGCCTGGGTCCGCGAAGCTGCCCTTGCCCACGCTGAGAAGAAGGCTAAGCGCAGGGCTACACAAGTGGCCTGAAAGTAAGGCCAGCTAAGGTATATAAGGGGTATAGCGTGTATAAAGGCATGATGGTCATCGCCCTGCCCCATATTACCCCTATAAACCATATTTCCCTTATCCCCCCTTATCCAACCCACTATGTCCAAGAAACAATGGCCCCTCTGGGAAGTCTTCATCCGTAGCAAAAACGGGCTGGAGCACCGCCACGCGGGTAGCCTGCACGCCGCTGATGCCCAGATGGCGATGGAAAATGCCCGCGATGTCTATACCCGCCGCAGCGAAGGCGTCAGCATCTGGGTCGTCGAATCCAAACACATCACCGCTTCCAACCCCGAGAAAAGCGGCGAACTGTTCGAGCCCGCCAAAGACAAAGCCTACCGCCATCCGACCTTCTATGACCTGCCGGATGAGGTGAAGCATATGTAGTTGAGATTGCTGCGCCGTGAGACCTGTGCTAAGCGCAGTTGAAGGGAAATGGTCTGACCTCTGACTTCTCTTTCTATATGGAAAATCAAGATTTGTATCAATACCTCCTCCTCCTCGGCGACAACCCGCTGATCATCGGGCACCGCCTCTCTGAACTGTGTGGCCATGGCCCATCGCTGGAGACGGACATCGCGCTGACCAACATGTCCCTGGACCTGTTTGGCCAGGTGCGGAATTACTTTCAGTATGCAGCGGAGATCAAGGGTGGCGACGCCACCGAGGACAGCATCGCGATGCTGCGGCAGCCCAATGAATACCGCCACGTTAACCTGATGGAGCAACCCAACACAGACTTTGCCTGGGTGATCGCACGGCAGTTTTTCTTCGATGCCTATCACATGCCGCTGCTTCAGCAGTTGATGGAAAGCAAAGATGAGCGCATCGCCGCCATCGCCGCCAAGTCCATCAAGGAAGTGGCCTATCACCTGGACGTTTCACGAGCATGGTTAATCCGTCTGGGTGACGGAACAGAGGAGAGCCATCAGCGCATGCAGGCTGCGGTGGATTACCTGCTGCCATATGCCATGGAGTTGGTTGAGCCGACAGATGTGGAACTTCGCATGCAGGAAGCCGGAATAGGAGCGGATTTGAACGAGGTAAAAGCAGCTTTCAACCAGGCCATTGATGAAGCGCTGATTGAAGCAACCCTGGCCAAGCCCGACCTGACCTTCACCCAAAAGGGCGGAAAAATGGGTCGTCACACAGAGCACCTGGGCTATATTTTAGCTGAGCTTCAGTACATGCAACGGGCCTATCCGAATATGGAGTGGTAAGAAAGATCGCTGCGCTGCGAGACTTGTGCTGAGCGTAGCCGAAGTAAATCAGACCATTCCGATCAGTTCGAAAAGCTCACTGACCGGAATTGAGAGAAGCGAGAGAAGAATGAAGTTGCTACCTTGCAGTGGACACAAAAGTTAAGAGCCACTAGTCCTCTCAACCTTCTCTCCGCGTGAAAAAGATTCTTCTCTGCGTGCCCTGCGCCTCTGCGTGAGACCCTTCTTCTCCGCGGCTCCTTCTCTCCGCGTGAAAAAGATTCTTCTCTGCGTACCCTGCGCCTCTACGTGAGATCCTTCTTCTCAGCGCCTCCTTCTCTCCGCGAGAAAAACAAGGCTCTTCTCTGCGTACCCTGCGCCTCTGCGTGAGATCCTTCTTCTCCGCGTCTCCTTCTCTCCGCGTGAAAAGCAAGGCTCTTCTCTGCGTGACCTGCGCCTCTACGTGAGATCCTTCTTCTCCGCGTTTCCTTCTCTCCGCGTGAAAAAAATAGCCAAAATGATCGCCAAAGACATCACCCACAAAGCCGTCGCCGATCTACTCCGCGAAGTTTCCGACCCGGAGATCCCCGTGCTCAGCGTGCTCGACATGGGCATTATCCGCCGGGTGGACGTAGACGACACGCAGGTGCAGGTGGACATCACCCCCACTTATTCCGGCTGTCCGGCGATGGATACAATAGCAGTAGATATCAAGCGAGCGCTGGCAAAAGGCGGCTTCGACACCAGGGTAAAACTGGTGCTGGCACCTGCGTGGACCACCGACTGGATCACCCCCGAAGGCCGCCGCAAGCTGGAAGCATACGGCATCGCTGCCCCCCTTGATCAAGGCCTCGACAAAGCCGCTCTCCTCGGTGAGTCCAACCTCGTCAAATGCCCCCAATGCGGCTCTCACAATACCCGCATGGTCAACAGATTTGGCTCCACCGCCTGCAAAGCACTCTTTCAGTGCAATGAGTGTCAGGAGCCGTTTGACTATTTTAAATGTCTAAAGTGAAAAGAAGTCAGACCACATTGTTGTCAGAAGCGAGACAAGAACAGACACCTTCTTTGTCTAACTTCTGACAGGCGCAGCCGATCTGACCTCTGACTTCTAAAACTCTTCCCCTATGCCTTCCCCCCGCTCCGCATACGATCAGATGATGGAAAAAGACTATGCCAGCCAGTGGCTGGGCCTGGAGTCTGTGCTTATCGAGGAGGGCCACTGTCAACTACGCATGGTCGTTCGTAAGGAGATGCTCAATGGCTTTGGCATCCTTCATGGCGGCATAGCTTATGCCCTGGCGGACAGTGCCCTTGCCTTTGCGGCTAATAGCTATGGTCGATTGTCCGTGACGATTCAGGGTAGCATCAATTTTGCACAGTCTGCCAGGGAAGGAGATGTGCTGATCGCCGATGCTCGGGTATTGCAAATGGGGCATCGAACTGGCGATATTGATGTGAATATTTATCTTGATGAGCACCCGGCAGAAGTCTATTATCGGTTAAGGGGAACTGTATACCGCAGCAGCAAGACAATAGGGTAGGGATTTTGAAAAAAATTCACCTTTCATTCAATTTTTGCACTGGATTTGCGGTTAAGTAAATATGATGCGCCTTCGAATAGTTTGGGGACTGATATTTCAACTCGCCTTTCTTGCTACCTGGGGTCAGTCGGCCAATGCGCTACTATATTCAACGCCAGTTGCAGATACCCTGCGGGTGATGCCTGTAGATACCTGGTTGTGGGAAATTACTCATCCCGATTTTAGGGACACCAGCTATTTATATGCCATCCTGCCGGAATTACCGGGGGACCAATTTGAAATTCCGGCCGAGGTTTATCGATTCGCAAGGAATCAGGAAAAACTTGTGCTGGCCATTGATCCCCGAAATCCCCCACTAGACAATCTTCATAGAGTCGAAGTTCCGCTGGATTCTACCCTTGAAGAGCTACTGGTTCCCGCCGATTATCTTTCCCTGAAAGCCTGGGTCAAAGATTCGCTGTCTTCCCTGAGCTACTACAAATTTCAGATGAGGTACCCTCCTTCGGTGCTAGAGCGGCAGTTTATGAAGGATTATTGCCTGAGCGAACAGGATCAGCCGCCAACCGCCATGGTGGAGTACACGCTCTTACAGGAACTAAAGCTCCCATTATTAAAAATCGGAACGGACTGGACACGCATTGCATGGCTCGATGTTTACAGTTATCAGGCCCAGACCTGGCATTTATGGAATACTTACCAGGAACGAGCCATCAAGTGCGAAATCTACCAGGCCATGTTGCGAGCCTATTTTCAGCAGGATCTGGACAGGGTATGGTTATTGGCACAGTCAGCGCCGGATCTGGGCTACAAAGTTGGAGGATTGCTGGAAGCCCGGAACGAAGCCTGGGTTAAAACGTTGGCCCTTCATCTTCCAATGGAGCGCCTGTTGATAGCCGTCAATGCAGCTCAGCTAGCTGGGGAATATGGCATGATTCACCAGTTGCGAAAACAGGGTTACAGGTTTAAACCCATATATTTGAGCCCCAATGTCCAGCCATAATGCTTCATATTTGAAAAAATCTCGGTCTGGATACTGAATATTGAGCATAATACTGCCACTGTAAATAATTTAACGGTTAACTTCGTTACTTAACACTCAACCAAAGAACTGGAAATCAAATGGTAACAGTGGGGAGGCCCTATCAAGAAGCTGGCTCTGCCTCTATGGGGGCGAGTTGGAAATGGGATCTGGAGAAAAAGCCAGCCTTTATCATCATCCTGGCAGGAATCATGGGGGCCCTGATCGGTTATGGCCTTGATGTGTGGACACCTACCATGGTGGTGTATCCAGAGCTATATCTTAGCTGGGCAGGGTTATGCATATTCTCCGGCATCCTGATATGGTTCAGTGCCGGAGTGAGGGTATACCAAAAGCAGATTACCTCGAGCTTGCTTGTATTGGGATATCTTTCCCTCATCCTGATTGGATTCATCAACAACCTGCCACTTCCGGCTGTGGCCCTTCTGGCTGCTGCACAACTGCTGATGGCCCTTTCATTCAACCACTGGGTTGAATACTTTCTGTTTACCCTGATCTCGCTGGGGGTGTACCTCTTTTGTGTGCTGAACCTTTCCCAATTCCTGAACGGTTGGCCCCTTTTCATGGGACTCATGGCGAGTGCCACCTTTGCAGGAGGGTTGTTTACCTGGTGGAGAGTTGGGAAGCTGGATCCTGAAACACCCGCTGACCAGTTGATATCGCACCTGATGGACCAGGATGAAGACGCCATGTTTCTTATGAGTTATGATGGTGAACGAGTTGTATTTCAGAATTATGCAGCTATCCAGTTCCTGGTACAAATGGGATTGGCCCCAGATATCGAGGGAGCTGACCTGCTAGCCAAGCTCGACATCAGCAATGTGTACCTGCAGGAGCATATGCAGGATACTGCACCCAGTACCCCGGAAAAACAGTACCTGCAGACCCGTGATGCCCAGGGCAATGAGGTTAGACTTGAGTTGGTCCTTTCGAAGCTGCCACTGCCAGACGCCTCCTATTATCGGCTAAAGATCATAGACATCACCCAGCGGGTGGAGCGGGAGTATAGCATTCGCAGAAGCCTGGGCATTCACCAGTCCTTGATGTTTGCCATGCCGGATCTCATTATTTCAATGGACGGAGAGGATAACATCCTGACCCTCCATGCTCCGAAGCAGATTCGCAACCGGGTGAAACTCAACACATTTGAAGGACAACCCCTCAAACGACTGATACAGACGTTTCTAAAGCCAGATGACCAGGAAAGGGTCCTGGACCTGATTGACCGGGCCCGGAGAACAGGGCAGCTGCAGGAGCTGGATTTTCAGTTTGGTTTTGAAAGCGAGGAGCTGCATTTCGAACTGCGCCTCATGAAGATGCAGTCTGGAGATGAACTGTTGGGAATCCTGCGCGACATCACCGTGACACGGCGTACCGCGATGGCACTTCAACGCTCTGAAGACAACTTTCAGGAAGTTTTCAACTCCAGCAAAGGAGGCATGATGATCCTCGACCAGGAAACATTCCGTCCAGTAGATGTCAACACCCGTGCGGCCCTCCTACTGGGATATGAATCCGAAAAGTTACTCAACAGCTCATTGCTGGATCTGATAGAAGTAGATGACTTCACCGCCTTCACCACCTACCTGGAGCAGGCCCTTGATCACGAACCTCAACATTTCGATACCCGCCTGATAGGTCAGGATGGACGGGCTATTGAAGTTGAGATGCACATCAAACACACCCGCCTCGACGGGATTGAGCGACTGATGGTGATATTTGAAGACATTGCGGATCAAATTCACAAGCGGAAGGCTTTAGCAGAAAGTGAGTTGAAATACCGGGCTCTCGTAGAAAACATGAACGAAGGGTTGATTCTCACGGACCCTGATGAACGAATCCTTTTTGTCAATCGGCGAATGCAGGAGGTGTTGGGATTGTCAGAAGAGGAAATTCTGGGAAAAACCTCTTATGAACTCCTGGGGCAGGGACTCAATGAAGAATTGATTCAGGAAAAATCCCTGTTACGCAGAGCCGGGGAGTCGGATGAATACGAGCTGAGATTTGTGAGAAGGGATGAGCGTGAAGTCTGGCTCCTGGTTTCAGGTGCTCCATATATGGATCATCAGGGCCGTACGATAGGCTCCATCGCCATTATCACGGATATTTCTGACCGAAAAACCACCGAGAAAAAACTGACGGAGAAGAAAAACGAGCTCGATTCATTTATTTATAAGGCTTCTCATGATCTGCGGGGCCCACTCGCTTCCATCATTGGAGTGACCAATATTGCCAAAGGTGAGGTGAATGAAGAAAAAGCCAATCGATACCTCGACCTGATCGGTCGTAGTACCAAGAAGCTGGACATTATTCTCGGAGAATTGCTGGATGCCACACGCATCAACCACCAACCAGTTAACCTGGAGCCAGTTAACGTCGCCGAACTGGTAGAAACCACCCTTCATGAATTGGAGCAACTAATTGAAGAGGGCTCAGTAGAGTTGCAGGCCGATGTACCCAAGGGATTGCAGTTTATGACCGATCCCTATCTGCTTCAATCCATGCTGCAAAACCTGGTGATCAATGGCATCACCTATGCCGATCCTGAGCAGGATAAGCCTTATGTGAAAGTGACCGTCAAGCCAAAATCTGGTGGCCGCATCGAACTAAAAGTCAAGGATAATGGCATTGGCATAGCCGACCGGATCAAGCCGAAAATATTCGAAATTTTCTACCGTGGACATAACCAGTCCAATGGCTCCGGACTGGGACTGTACATTGTCAAGACCGCCTGTGAAAAGCTGGGAGGCGAGGTCTCCTTCACATCCACAGAAGGCGAAGGCTCGACTTTTTCGATCAAGCTCCCGTTGCCTGTACACGCCATGGCGAGTAATTAAACCTCTACCAATGGCTTAATTGGGCTTTTCTTGTTAGCTTGAAAGCATCTTCATTGTCTGCTCCCATGGCTAGAGCAGGTAAACGCGGGTGCAAATGTCATTACTGGAACAACTCAGTTTTTCAGAGAATCAGAAAAGAGGAGTACTGATTCTTGGCCTGATCATCGTCCTGGCGATGGGAGGCTGGGCATTGTGGAATGTACTCCGGCCAGAAGTACAGAATATTCCCTTTGGGCTGGAATCAGACGTCGATTCCCTGCGACAGATTGCTGAAACTCCAGAATTTTTCGTGGATGTGAATGGGGCTGACTCATCAGAATTTACCCGTCTGCGAGGGATAGGGCCTGTTTTAGCCAGTCGCATCGTTCGATTCAGAGAAAAAGCAGGTGGATTTGATTCTATTCAGCAGGTTGCAGCGACTTATGGACTATCAGGCGAAACATTCGATTACATTGTTCCATACCTGAGGCTGGATTCAGCCCTTTTGGTGGCCTATCGCCAGCAACTGCCTCATGAGTCGCCGGCAACACCAGCCAGAAAACTGGATTTAAATGAAGCGTCAGCCTCTGAACTGGAAAGGTTGCCTGGCATCGGCCCGGTGCTGAGCAAGCGAATTGTGAAATATCGGAATAGCCTGGGGGGATTTCAGTCAGTTGATGACCTGAGCGAGGTTTATGGACTCCCACCCGAGACCCTGATTAAGATCCGTCCCTTGTTAACCCTTCAATCCGCTGTGGCTGAACAGGACGAAGGGCCTGATCTGATTTTCCCCATTGACCTGAATACCTCAGATGAGCAGGCCCTCGCCCGGATTCCGGGGCTAGGGGAGCGGGAGGCGCAGCGAATAGTCAAGTTCCGGGAACTCCTCGGATTTTACTATCAGACAGATCAACTCTCTCAGGTGTATGGCCTGGATTCAGAGCAGGTCACAAAGCTTTCCCCATACCTTAAGATTGGTGATTTGTCCATGTTTCCACGCTGGGATCTCAACGAGGCCGATTCCAGGCAATTGGGATATTTGGGACACATCAATGGGGCCACGGCAGATGCCATCATTCAATACCGCAACCAAATCGGTGAGTTCGAATCCTGGGACGAAGTAAAATTAATTCCAGGCCTTTCCCCGGAGGCATTTTCAGAGCTAAAAATATACTTCAAAATATAACCCAACCCGCATGGCAACCCTAAAGGAACAATTGGAATCCGCGGTCAGGTCAATTCCTGACTTTCCCATAAAGGGCATTAATTTCAAGGATATTTCCCCGATATTCCTGGATCCCAGCCTGCTAATGGCCTGCCCCAAAGCACTCGCAGAGCCATGGAAAAACGCTGACGTGACCAAGGTTGTGGGAATCGATAGCCGAGGATTCCTGTTTGGACCACAAATGGCGCAGGAACTAAAGGCAGGGTTTGTGATGGTGCGCAAGAAGGGCAAGTTGCCTCCGGAAACTATATCGGTGTCCTATTCCCTGGAATACGGGGAGGCAGAACTGGAATCAGTGGTGCATGCCATCAAACCTGGGGATAGGGTAGTGGTACACGATGACCTCCTCGCTACGGGTGGGACCGCCGCCGCTGCTGCTGCTTTGGTGGAAAAGCTCGGGGGGACGGTCGTAGGCTTTTCCTTTATCATTCACCTGACAGCTCTGCCTGGTTCGGAAAAACTGGGTAGTCACAAGGCTCCAATTCATGCCTTACTGGAATATAACGATTGAAGAAAATTTTGAACCTATATCCTGAAAATCGTATATTTAGACAAAATAGTTCCTCGTGTAAGGCGAGGAATATTTTTTGCCCCATTATACGAACGAATGTTCGTTAACTTATTAGACTAACCAATAACACCGATTGAATATATGGATGCTATCCTGGAGCAGGCTACCGCAGGACTTGACTTTCAGTATGACGAAAATCAGAAGATGATTGCCGATATGGTTCGGCGATGGGGGGAGGATCGCTTGCGCCCTGTGGTGATGAAATATGATGAATCCCAGGAATTCCCAATTGAGCTGTTCAAGGAATTGGGAGAAATGGGACTCATGGGCGTCGTAGTGCCAGAGCAGTATGGAGGTTCCGGATTCGGCTACTTTGAATACGTGACGGCAATCATAGAAGTCGCCAAAATATGTGGTGGAGTAGGACTTTCACTTGCTGCCCATAACTCCCTCTGCACCAACCATATACTCAAGTTTGGCAATGAAGAGCAAAAGCAGAAATACCTCCCCAAACTTGCGACAGCAGAGTGGATCGGTGCCTGGGGGTTGACCGAAGCCAATACTGGCTCTGATGCCGGAAACATGAGAACATTTGCCCAAAAAGATGGCGACTACTATGTGATCAATGGCTCCAAAAACTTCATCACCCATGGAAAATCAGGCGATGTTGCCGTCGTGATCGTCCGAACTGGTGAGCCCCGAGCCCGTAACAATGCGACTGCCTTTGTCATCGAAAAAGGAACCCCTGGATTTACCCACGGAAAGAAAGAGGATAAGCTGGGAATGCGAGCTTCAGAAACCACCGAATTGATATTCGAGGATGTCCGCATCCACAAATCTCAAATGCTGGGAAAAGAAGGTGAAGGATTCAAACAGGCATTGGCTATCCTGGATGGAGGACGAATCAGCATTGCAGCATTGTCGCTGGGCATCGCCAAAGGCGCCTTCGAAGCGGCATTCAGGTATGCTCAGGAGCGCGAACAGTTTGATCAGGCCATTATCAACTTTCAGGCGATCCAGTTCAAGCTTGTCGATATGTTCACCAAAATCAACGCTGGAGAACTCATGACCTTCAAGGCCGCAGATATGATCAACCGGGGAGAAAAGGTCAACCAGCAGTCTGCCATGGCAAAATACTACACCAGCGAGGCCGCAGTCTGGTGTGCCAATGAAGCGGTGCAGATTTTCGGTGGCTACGGATACATCAAGGAATTTCCGGTAGAAAAATACTACCGCGACGCAAAGCTCTGCACCATTGGCGAAGGAACTTCTGAAATTCAAAAACTGGTCATCGCCAGGTCCGTACTAAAGTAGTGGACATAGGTCCTTACTCAATACACCATTATCAACCCTCGGCCATCAGGAACACTCTTGGATGCCCGTTTTTTTGTTTATACCCAGCGTATAGTCATTGTGAGGGCTCGCTTTGGTCATCCTTTTTTAGGTTGTGAATCTACATTTTATAGATCAACCAAAGATCCAATCGATATGAAAAAGGCCATAACCCTCACCGCATTAAGCCTGGCCTGGCTGATAACCTGGGCTCAGGTTCCCAACTCCCATTTGTCAGATATGCTCACCACCCTTGACGGAAGGTGGGTGGACACAGAGTACGCTTCCCAACTGGAGACTTTTCCCGAGGCAATCGCCCAGGAACCCAGCATGATGGTTGAGTTCCGGACTGGCTGGATCCGAGGTGAAACCGTCGGGGTTTGGGTATCCGAGTACTGTGTAGAAGGGGTTGCAGACCTGCTCTTCTTTGTTCTAAATGAAGATGGCACCCAACTTCACTGGGTCGGGACACAACTTCTCGGTGAAGAAGTCGATATCCCCCAACTGGAGTCTTTGACCATTATGGTGGAAGATGATCAATCTCTCGAATTGTATGTAACCGAAATAGACGGCCGTTACGAAACCAGCTTTGCCCTCAAGCCAGATCCACTCGGAGAACCTATTGGGTATGAGTGGCAGTGCGAGGACCAACTGGAATTTCTTTCCTTCATGGTGGTAGGAGAATATGGGTTATTTGGAGCTGAAAAACAGCCCCTTAGCCTGATCGAGGCCTTTGGTTCTGAGGTCATCCTTGAGGATATACAGTTTATGCTTGACCACCCCAATTTGATGAAGGGGTTGGAGGAAATCTGTCTCTCTGCTCCTTTTCCGGTGGTCGCCATAGGGAGTGCCAATCCCATGGGGGATCTGGCCATATACGCCATCGAACCGTATGAAGGAGGCTATCGACTTTGGCATACCGAGGAGATCACCATGCGTGGTGGAGATACCTATTTGCAGCGGGGCCGCTTTTTCCTGGAAATAGAGAAAGGAGACAAAGCAATTCCCCTCTTCTGAGCCAGATTTGTTCCAAATCATTCTCGGATGATGGCTGATACCTGTTAACTTCGTTGGCCAAGAAATTCGACTATGTGTTTGATTGGAGTTGCAGTAGAGTCACACCCTGATTTTCCGCTTATTGTCATCGCCAACCGGGATGAGTTTCACAACAGAGAAACGGCTCGGGCAAATTGGTGGCAGGATGACCCTGATATTTTGGGGGGCATAGACCTGAAGGCAGGGGGCACCTGGATGGCGGTTCATAGGGATGGGCGTTGGGGCTGTGTTACCAATTACCGAGACCTTCGTTTTCCAGAAAAACAGCATGCACCCAGTCGGGGAGAGTTGATCCCCGATTGGCTCCAGGGTGATATGCCAGCTGAAACCTACCTCTCTCGTCTGGCATCCAATGCATCTCAGTACAATGGCTTCAACCTGTTGCTAGGCGATGGCAGCGAAGTGGTGCATTTTTCCAATCGGGAAAATAAAATCAATCGATTAAAACCTGGAATCCATGGCCTTAGCAACCATTTACTCGATACCCCCTGGCCTAAGGTAAAAACCTTAAAAAGCGATCTACAGAATTTTGTGTTGCAGGAGAAAATATCTTCTGAGAGCCTGTTTGCCATGCTCCAGAACCGTCAGATTGCCCCTGATGACCACCTTCCCAGTACAGGGGTGTCGATAGACTGGGAACGAAAGCTGTCGGCAATGTTCATTGAGAGTGAAGGCTATGGAACCAGGGTTTCCACTGTCATGACGGTGGATAGGGTAGGGCAGTTGTATTTTGAAGAACGAAGCTTTGTTCCGGCCGGGGATCCTGCAACTTTTGAGTGGAAGCTATATCCGAATAATCCTTAACTTGGTTTTGACCATTTTCACCCCAAATGCCTCAGTAAATGAAACGGTTTCTGCCTGGTATGCTGATCTTCTTCTTTTCGATTTTCTCCCTTCTCCCGGCTCAGGATGAAGGAAATCCTCAACTTTTTTCTTCTGAAGAAATGCTCTCGGTCACCATAGTGACCAACATGAGAACCCTCCTGAGGGACAATGATGAGGACAGAGATTATCATCCCGCTACCATCTCTGTCACCACAGAGGGGGTTGAGCAGGATACTGTCCCGGTAAGGCTGATCCAGCGGGGGAATTTTAGGCGAAATAACTGTCAGCTCCCCCCGCTAAAGCTGAATTTTAAAGGAAAAGATGTTGCGGGGACCTATTTTGACCACATTGATAAAATCAAACTGGTCCTTCCCTGCCGGTTCAAGGGAGATACCTATGATGAGCTGCTGCTCAAGGAATACCTGATGTACCGGATGTACAATCACCTGACAGACTCCAGTTTCCGCGTCAGGTTATTGGAGATCACCTTCAAGGATAGCGCCGAACGAATGGATGACCTTGTGAGGTACGGCTTCTTCATTGAGCCAGTGGATAACCTGGAGGCCCGCCTGGGAGGAGAGGAAGTAGAAAAGCTGGGAATTCACCCTCACGCTACCTACGCACACCTGACGAATCTGGTCAGCATGTACCAGTTTATGGTCGGAAATACCGACTGGTCCATCTCAGGATTGCATAATGTCAAAATGATCCGAATGGATTCTTTGGGATTGCCATTGGTGATTCCCTATGATTTTGACTGGTGCGGAGCTGTTGATGCCCCATACGCACAGCCCAATCCTCAATTAAACCTCAATGCAGTTACCCAGCGGTTATACAGGGGATTTTGCCGTCCAGAGGAGGAAATGCGGAAGGCTACACAGCGATTCCTCGATAATCGGGAGGCTATGTACCAGGAAGTGAACAGCCTGACCTTACTTGAAGAGAAAGCCAGAAAAAAACTCATCCGTTATCTGGATGAGTTCTATGAAATTCTGGATTCCGAAAGAAAGTGGGAATACTACTTCATGAGTACCTGCCGGGATTGAAATCAATTCACCTCGGCTGATCCAGCACCAAGACTTGAAAGAGCGGTTAGGAGAGCGTCATTTTCTGCAGCCGTGCCAACAGTAATCCGCAGGCACCCTTCGCAGAGTGCCAGGTTGGATCGGTTCCGAACCACGATCTGATGCTCGTTGATTAATTGATGATAACGCCTGGGAGCATCATCTACCCTGACCAGCAGAAAGTTTGCGTCACTGGGATAAACCTTTTCAACCATGTCCAGCTTCTCCAACTGGTTAGCCAGTTCATTTCTGGATGTAACCAGGGTATCTACATAGCCCAATACCTTTTCGTGCTCCTCCAGCGCTTCCAGGGCCTTCTGTTGGGTAAGGGTATTGACGTTGTAGGGCGGCTTGATTTTATTCAGTATCTCAATGATTTCTGGCTGCGCAAACGCCATTCCGAGCCTTAATCCAGCCATTCCCCAGGCTTTGCTAAATGTCTGCAGGACGATCAGATTGGGGTAGTCTGCCAGGTGTGGAAGCATGCTGCCTTCCGGCGAAAAATCGACATAAGCCTCATCTACTACCACAAGTCCCGGTGCCTTCTCCAGGATTTTCCGGATGGAAGCGATGCTGAGAAGATTCCCTGACGGATTGTTGGGAGAGCAAATGAAGGTAATTTTGGTGCCAGGGCGAAAAGCTCCGATCACCTCTCCTACATTGATTTGAAATTCATCAGTCAGGGGAACCGGCACAATTTTGACTTGATTCAGGTTTGCACTTACCTGGTACATGCCATAGGTCGGAGGCATGGTGATCACGTGATCCCGCTTTGGCTCACAGAATGCTCTGAACAATAAGTCTATGGGCTCATCACTGCCATTCCCCAGAAAAATTTCCTCTGGTTTTACTCCTTTCAGTTCGGCCAACTTTTGCTTGACGTCCCGCTGAAGTGGATCCGGATAGCGGTTATAACTTTCTGATGTAGCCGATCCCAGGCTATTTTCGTTGGCATCGAGAAATACATCCGCCTTGCCATCAAATTCATCGCGAGCAGAGCGATAGGGTTGCATGTCCCGGATATGTGGCCGGACGAGTTTTTCTATGTTCATGTAGGTGATTTATGATTGCAGTTTTTTCAGACGAATGCTTACGGCCTGTTTGTGTGCTTCCAATTGCTCAGCCGCAGCCATTTGCTCGACAACTGGACCAATAGTCTGTAGACCGGCTGCTGTCAGAGACTGGAATGTGATCTTTTTGACAAAGCTGTCAAGGGAGACTCCGCTGTAAGAGCGCGCCCAGCCGTTGGTAGGCAGGGTATGATTGGTCCCGCTGGCATAGTCTCCAACGGATTCGGGTGAGTAGTGTCCGAGGAAGATAGAACCTGCATTAACGATGCCTTCAGCGACTCGCCCGGCATCATCTGTGGCAATGATGAGGTGTTCTGCGGCATACTCATTTGCCATGTTTACCACTTCTTCCATGTCACTGAGGACAAATGCACGGCTATTGGCGATCGACTTTCGGGCAATCTCCTGCCGGGGCAACTGCTGAAGCTGGGATTCTACTTCCGCCTGAACCTGCTCAACCAATGCTTTATGAGTCGTCAGTAGAATCACCTGACTATCAACTCCATGCTCGGCCTGTGACAACAGGTCAGCTGCGATAAAAGCCGGATCAGCGGAATCGTCTGCGATCACCGCCACTTCTGATGGACCCGCTGGCATGTCGATGGGCAGACCACCCTTGGCCAGCAATTGCTTGGCAGCCGTGACATATTGGTTGCCCGGCCCAAATATCTTGTCCACAGCCGGAACACTCTCGGTGCCATAGCCCATAGCAGCGATGGCCTGCCCTCCGCCTACCCGGAAAACTTCTGTTACACCGACCAGTTGGGCAGCATAAAGGATGGCTGGATGGGGAAGTCCATCAGGACCGGGGGGCGTACACAGGACGATCTGTTTGCAGCCGGCAATTTTGGCTGGAGTACCTAGCATGAGCAGGGTGCTAAACAGGGGGGCAGTTCCTCCCGGGATGTATAGTCCGACCTTCTGGATAGCCACGCTCCTGCGCCAGCAGGTGACGCCCGGCATGGTTTCTATTCGCTGTTCTGGCTCTCGTTGGGCTGAATGGAAAGCATAAATGTTGTCCCTGGCAACCTGGATGGCGGCTTTCAATTCGCCTGATAGTTGATCGCCAGCTCTGGCGATGGCCTCTTCCGGAACCTTCAGATTATCCAGTTTAACTGAGTCAAACTGGATAGTAAATCGACGCAGTGCCTGATCTCCTTCCACTCGGACGGCTTCCATCACTGGGGCGACACGCTGCTCAATTTCCGCCAGGTCCATCGTTGGGCGTGTCAGCAATTCTGGCCACTGCTCACGGGCTGGGTTGAGATATACCTGTATGGGCATGATCTGGGTTTCAATAGGTTTTGAAGGCAAAAGACAGCAGGAAGCCTTTTTCATTCGCCCCTGCTCTTGACTGCCATTCGGTTACATAATCATCTTTTCAATGGGGATGACGAGAATTCCCTCAGCACCTGCAGCTCGCAGCTCGTCGATACGGCCCCAGAAGTCATCTTCCTGGATCACAGAATGAAGCGAGCTCCAGCCTTCTTCTGCCAGTGGGGTAACGGTCGGACTTTTCATACCGGGGAGCAAGCCAGAAACGGCCTCGATGCAATCATTGGGCACATTCATCAGTACGTATTTGTGTTTTTCTGCGCGACGTACGGATTGCAGCCTAAAGATCAACCGATCGAGAATTGCCTTCTTATCTTCGGTAAGTGCCGGATTGGCTATGAGGATAGCTTCTGATTTGAAGATCACCTCTACTTCCTTCAGGTTATTTGCAAGCAGGGTGCTGCCAGAGCTGACAATGTCGCAGACTCCATCGGCGAGCCCGATGCTGGGAGCGATCTCAACAGAACCGCTAATCTCGTGGATTTCAGATTGTATTCCTTTGGAATTGAGGAAGTTACGCAAAAGGTTGGGATAGCTGGTAGCAATTCTTTTTCCCTGAAAATCCTGGAGCCCCTGATACTCATGTGAATTTGGCAGGGCTAGGGAAAGTCGGCATTTTGAGAATCCCAGGCGCTCTACGATGTCAACGGATTCCTCCTTTTCAGCGTGTACGTTTTCCCCAACGATCCCTATGTCCGCTACGCCATCGGCCACATATTTGGGGATGTCATCGTCCCTTAGAAACAGGATCTCCATAGGAAAGTTGGAGGCCTGAGTCTTCAGTCGGACTTTGTTGCGGGAGTAGCTGATCCCGCAGGACTGAATGTAGGCGAGGCTTTTTTCGCTGAGACGGCCAGACTTCTGAACGGCAAGGCGGATTAGATTGGTTTCCAATTTAAGTCGAGTTTGGTATGAGTGAAAGTGAAGTAGAATCTTTAAATGCAAAAAGCCAATCGCATAGATTGGCTTAGGAGGGTGTACGACATATGTATCCTGCCCTCCTAAGAGGGATGATGCCAGCTGAAACCGTTGGATGCCAGCCCACAAAGGCCTGGAACCACTGACTCAGATGACTTGATATTGATGCAGGTTTTCATCGAGGGCAAAACTATATGTCGCACACCGGATTCCCAAACTTTATTGTTCAGATATTTGATTCAAAATTTCCTGGGTGTACTTGGGAAGCTCCGAAACAGTCTGTGGGCATGCCTGCGAAAGAGGTAGCTGCGCTACCAAAAATGTGTCGCTCCGCATGATTTTGGGGCTGGCAGGTGAAATAGGCTGGGTCCGAACGCAATAGACTGCTTTCTTTTGCACGCTGTTTTGACAAAAAATTTCAAGGCCCGGAGTTCTGGCATAATCTCCTTCCTGAGCCTCATGGCCCCATTTCGCTCTCAAATCCTGCCAGTTTTGGTGAAAGGTCCCCACCCTGGCAGAAAGTACATCTGTAGGGAACTCCTGGTCAATGGTCTGAAACAGAGCCAGACCGAGCAGGGTAATAAATCCCAGGCGACTCAGGACCTGAGTCAAGCCGGGTCGGCGTTGGAAAAACATGTTAAAATATTATTTGTGAGAAGGAGGAACTGAAAAATGCCTACTTGGTCATCATATACGCGGTGGGAAACATCCTCTTCAACCTTCGGTCGATGTCACTATTGGTGATCACTCCATCCTTGTTTTCATCAAGGCCCCGGTTTTGGTTATAGGATCTGGTTCCTTTGGCAAACAGGGCATAGCACATGTCCTGGTTGATGGCTTTGGGATAAAAGATTCCCAGGTACAGGTCGGTGAGTGAATTATATTCACCATATCGCTCCCGAACTGTCTGCAGGTAGGCATGCACGAGATTCAACTGCTCCTGGGCAGACATCCGACGAATATCACTCATGTAGTAGGTAGTTCCCAGGCGGTCGTTCAGGTCCTGCACAGCGGGAACCATGAACTGAATCAGCCCGGTAGCCCCACTGCCACGCAGGTTTTGGATGGAGGGGTCAAACTTGGACTCCAGATACATGACCGACATCAACCACTCAGGCGGAATATCGAGCTCACGTGAGACCTGCCTTACTTTGAATTCGAAAGAATGGACATCTGTGACGTGCAGGGAAGCTTTATCAATGAGGTAAAGAGATTCGCGCTTCACTTCAGAAATAAATCCAGAGGTAGCACTACTACTGGAATCAGACCAGAAATAAGTGACGAGGTTGGTGGAAACCAGGATAAGGGATACGATGGTGATCCATCGCCATTGTTGGGGAGAAACCTGGACCTGAGGCTGAGCCGGAACCAGGTAGAATCCATGCATTTCATCTGCGCTGGATTGAGGTCCTGCAATACGCATAACTGCTGTTTTAAGGGTCAAATTGGTCTTCTTAGCTAACTTATATAGCAAATATGCTAGAAAAGTTAGACACATCAAAGCAATATGCAAGACAAACAGCAATATTTTAGCTAAAAATTTACGCATTGCTAGTAAGAATAGCTTCAGGGGAAGATGAGATGCGATATGGGCAATAGCCCCAATCCTAAACCTGAGGTGATCGGACCAGTTGCCTGTCCTGAACCTCCAATACATAGGTAAGAAATTATAACTCGAAACCCCTTATCCTCTTCAGAAAACCTTTACATGGGTAAATTACAGTATTCATTCAAACTCGACTCACCAAAGGAACTACTACTCAACATGTTAAAAGCTACTACCTGGACGAATGCCTTTATTGGCATTTTGCTAATTATTTTTTCTGCCAGTCCGACGGCAACTATTCAGGCACAGGATTATGATGTGATCCTGCAGGGATTTTACTGGAACACCCACCCAGGAGACCATTCAGACGACTTAAATGGAGGTATCTGGTGGGATACTCTGGCTACAGTGGCACCGCAAGTCGCTGATGCGGGCTTCTCCACCGTTTGGACTCCTCCCATGACCAAGGGATTTGGAGGGCGCTGGGACATGGGCTACGGACTCTATGACTACTATGACCTGGGCGAGTATAACCAAAAATTTAGCATTCGTACCCGTCATGGCAACCGTGCCCAGTTCGATGCGATGATGACGAGCATGCACGCAGAGGGACTGAGCGTAATGGCTGACATTGTCCTAAACCATAGAGGAGGGGCCGATGGACAGCAGGACTATGAGGTACCCTGGGGTGCCCCTACCGACCCGACCCCGTGGACCCTATTTAACCCCGCCAGTGGTCGGTTTCCCGGTGTGCCAGGACACTACCATCCCAGTTCTGCTCACCCCGATCAGAATCCAGACTATCATAGCGCCATCTTCTTTGAAGACATCTGCTATTTCAATGACAACAACATGATGGGCCCTCCCGGCGGTTGGTATTTTGGAAACCCACCTTATGGACTGGGACATGCCGCAGATTCGCTGATTGCCTGGGGACGTTGGTTGATGAATGATATCGGGTTTGACGAAATGAGACTCGACGCCGTCAAACACATCGACCCGGCCTTTCTGGCCAAGTTCCTGGTTGAAGTAAACAATGGCTCGCAGCCATTTGCTGTCGGAGAATTTTTTGATTTCAATGGAGCAAATCTGGCGTCTTATCAGGGATTGGTCGAGTCCAATGCCAACAGCGGCAGCAAACCAGCCAAAATGTCCATCTTCGACTTTGAGATGCGGGCCCAGATGAAAAGCATCCTGGACAATACCAGTGGATCAGGAGATCTGTACAATGCCATTGGGAAGGGCGGCATGATCTGGAGTGATGGAGCCTGGGGTTTCGACGTAGTCACCTTCCTCGACAACCACGACAAGGACCGGGTAGGCTTTATTGGGGGGAGTGCTCAAAACCCCGACGGAACCTGTCCTGCTGGTGAGATCGTAGCCGGCAACAGCTGCGTAAAGCTGGACGGGTATACAGCCTCCGATCACGATCCGGTTATCAATGACAAGGAAGACATGGGGTATCCCTTAATGATGGCGATGGAAGGCAGGCCCACCGTATTCTGGAAGGATTTCTTCTGGTTCGGAATCGGTGACGAAATCACCTGGGCCATGACCCTGCGTTCCTACACAGCCCGAGGAGGGTCAAGCAACTCTTCTCTGCAAAATGAAGATGGCGATGGGGGCAGCAATGACCCTTACTGGGATACTGCTTTTGGTAGTAATTGCCACGGTGGCAATATGTTCGCCATGCAGCGATGGGGACTCTCTGGCGGTACCAGCGACGGCATGGTACTGGGTCTCAATGACCATCCCACTGACGAATTGGGGATGTATGTCAACACACCCTTTAGCCAAAAGACCCTCAAGGACTATTCTGATGGCTATATGTTCGTGACAGTAAATGCCCCAGCTGATAGCCGCACCCTGATCCGCTGTCAGCCACGGGATTATACCTGGTGGAGCCTTACCGGGCTATACCCAACCCCTCCAGGAGAAGACGCCGCAGCCTTTACCCTGGACGCACAGCCGGGGGGGCAGGTACAGTATGTGGTCATTGACCAGGACGATGTAGCCAATCTCATGGTCAATGGGCAACCAATAGCGCGTGGGGATCAACTCGCCATTACTGACGGCAGCAACAATGTTTATGGCATCGGTAGAGTAGGGCAGGGCTACGGCTGGAAGCCCGGCTATGACATGGTGATAGAGGTGCTGGGTGCTTTTCCAGACGGTACTCCGAATGGCATGCCCAATGGGAGCACCCTGAATCTGGCGGTCTTCGACGCTAGCTCCGGGCAATACTTTACAGCTGGAACGGTCACCTTTGCCCCAAACAGTACGGCCGGAACATTTAACGCCCTTCGGCCAGAGACCCCCAATCGTCCGGTTAGTTTTGCTTTGAGCACCACAACGGGGACCTCCACGTACTCCATTGGGTCGATTGCCAGAATCACCCAGTTTGATGCCAGTACTCCCACAGGTGCCTTTCCTGTAGAATGGCTTTCCTTTGAAGTCTTTGTGGAAAAGCAGGCTGCCAATCTGGTTTGGTCAGTTGGGAGCGAAATTCAAAACGAAGGCTTTGGCATAGAGCTCAAACCGTATCGCGAGGATGCTTTTGAGGAGATTGCCTTCATAGCAGGGGCAGGAAATCATGACGCGGAAGTACAGTATGAATACCGTCTTACAGACCTGGATCCTGGGAAGTATGAAGTTCGTTTACGTCAGGTGGACCTGGATGGCTCCATCAACTACAGCAGGGTGGAGCAGTTTGAGGTGGTGGCTAATGGCCCTGGAATCAGTGTCACACCCAATCCGAATGAGGGAGCCTTTCAACTAAGGCTAAATGCCGGGGAGCCGGGACCGGTCGCTATCTCACTGATTGACGCATCTGGCCGCACGGTGTATCAGGAGTCCCTGAAGGTGGAACGAGCAGGTGAGGTAAAATTTGAGGTTGGCCTTCCACACATACCTGCTGGAATCTACCTGTTGAAAGTGAGAAACGGATCTGCAACCGAGTTGAGCAGAATTCGCATAAAATAACTTGTCGTCTAGTCAGCGGAAGTTGGGGAGAATGGGACTAACTGGCCTGTTCTCCCTTTTTGTTGCCTGACTGAAAATGGCCATACACATATGGAAGAAGTCGCAACAGGCCCTCTCAATGCGGAGTTAATGCCACATGCAAATGATCGGCTGTGCCGACATGACGCAGCGTTTCAAACCCCATCAACTCAAAAAACAATGCCATGCTTCGGTTACGGAACTCAGGGTGGCCTTTGGTGCGAAGGTCCATGGCGTAAGCATATCCATCATCCTGGGGATAGTGCAGCGACTGCTGGTTGCGCGGAAGCCCCATTTTGTCATAGTCATGCGGGGTGCGGGCCATATCCGTCACCAGTAAATCGCTGTCCATCAGGATGAAGGTTCCCAGACCAAGGCGCAACAGCGGATGGAGCTGAAAATATTCTGCCTGAATGCCCGGTTCCTTGACATGACTACTTTTCAGGTGAAAGATGGTTGTCCCTATGAACCCCAGGAGAAGCAAAAACACGAGCCCCGACTTAAACTTGATGCTTCTGCGAGACATTTTGCCAGGGCCTACGATCCAGTCCCAGAGCATGGCTACATAAACAAGCAGCACCAGGAACACCGTGGCAAACATGGCCATCAATGCAAAAATCGTGGGCCAACCGTAGGACTGGTGAAGCCAAACGGATCCTTTGAGGAGTAGAGCGAATGGCAACACAATCATGAAGACTATCTGCAATAACCCGCTAATCCCTTTCCAAAATATCTTTTTCATCATCGTATTCGTTGGATAATGGAGTCTGTATCAAAGACGTTGTTTGCAGGAGCCAAGTTGAAATGTGTTTTATGGCGTGGGGTATCTCCTTTTTTATTAATTTTCGCAGGGAAAAATCAGAACCATGACAAATCTGCTAAAATTAACAGGGCTAGTGCTGCTGTTAGTTGCTTTTTATTTGCCTTCAGCAAGCCAGAATGTAGCCCCAAGGCACGTAGAGGCCATTGCTCAGTCTGGTGACGGCGCCTATGCCCTGCTCGACCGATATGGCATCCGCAACAGCTGCAACCTGAGCTACTTTTATAGAATCAACTCTCTTCGAAAAGGAGATGGCCTGAGAGTTGGAAAAACCTATCGACTTCCGATCATTCGCTATGCTTATAATGGCACCTCGATCCGGAGTACCACAGGCATCAATGACTTTGACTGGGCCCTTGGAATCCAGCATTTTAATGAAGCCATGACTGAGTATGGACTGCGCGAACTGGATTTTCGCAAGGATCGGGATCTCTGGGTTCCCTATAGCAGCCTGTATTGCAGAGAAGAGGCTCTCTCCATCCACACAGTCAGCAATGTACCAAGTGAAGAAGCTCCCCTCATTAGCCGCGCCAACATTACCGATGAAATTCGGGGCGTATACTCGATTTTTGGGCCGAAGTACGAGCGGGTACCCCTCGTCAGCCAGGAAATGAGTGGCAAGGTCTTTTTTCTGGTCTCAGGCCATGGTGGGGTCGATCCTGGTGCTACCGACGGAAGGGGAAGGAATATGCTCTGCGAAGATGAATATGCCTATGATGTCACCCTTAGACTCGCCAGAAATCTAACCTCCTATGGGGCGACTGTTTACCTGGTCACCCGCGATGAAAATGACGGAATCCGGGATGAAGCCCTCCTGCCTTGTGATACAGATGAAACCTGCTGGGGCGGCGAACCCATACCTGCAGGGCAATCTGATCGCCTATGGCAACGGTCAGACATGGTCAATACCCTTTACCGAACAAACCGCGCCCGGAGCGTCGCATACCAACGCCTGGTCGTCATTCATGTGGACTCAGACCACCGCAGCGAAAGTGTGGACATGTATTTCTACCACAGGGAAAATGACCCTACCAGTTATGCTTTTGCCTTACAGCTACGCAACACCATCGAGCAGAAATACCGCGAAGTCCGTGCAGGAAGGGGATATGAAGGTTCCGTCTCTGGACGGGACCTCCACATGCTACGCGAAACCGAGCCACCGGCGGTGTTTATTGAACTGGGCAACATCAAAAACCCACAGGACCAGCAGCGCCTGATCCTGTCGAAGAACCGACAGTACCTGGCAGACTGGCTATTTGAGGGGCTTTTGCAGGATGTGCGTCGGCACGATTAATCAAAGAGGAATTCGGATTCCTGAACCAGTTCGATGGCTGCTTCCCGGTATCCATAAGGGTCAAAACTGGTGGCAGCCTCCATCCAGTTGATGACAGATGCATAATTGGCGGTACCCTTGTATGGAGAATCCCGCATAACAAGGGCATAGCCTGCAACGGCTATCGCCCAGCGATGGTTTTCACTTGCCTGAGCAAAATCCACTCCCTCATCCAGAACCTCCAGAGTCAACAACTGGCTCTGGTCTTCGTCAGGCTGCTTGTAGCGAAACTGGATCTCAAATGAAGGCTCATTTTTGGTGGCAGCCCCCACAGCGGGAATGATCTCGTAAAGAGCGGTAATGGTCTGTCCAGCACCGATTTCACCAGCGTCGGTACTGTCATTTTCAAAGTCCTCCGTATCCAGGAGGCGATTTTCATACCCAATCAGGCGATAGGCCTGTACCATACTCGGATTGAATTCTACCTGCACCTTCACGTCCTTGGCTACGGTAAAAAGCTTGCTGTACTCATGGACAAAAAGCTTTTCAGCCTGTTCCATATCATCAAGGTACTCATAGGTCCCGTTGCCATGGTTGGCAATCTGCTCCATCTTTCCTTCCTGATAATTCCCTGACCCGGTACCAATAGTAGTCAGGAATACGCCACTTTCACGCTGCTCCTCGATGAGGTCAAGAAGATCTTCCTGGGTGGAAACCCCAACGTTGAAGTCTCCGTCGGTGGCCATGATCACTCGGTTGTTGCCATCCTGGATAAAGTTTTCCTGGGCAATTTCATATGCTGTCAGGATACCCTGTGCCCCGGCTGTACTTCCACCGGCTCTTAACTTTCTGATCTTGCGAAGGATTTTATTTTTATCTGATCCTGGCGTGGATTCCAGCAACACCTCAGATGAACCAGAGTAGGTCACGATGGCAATGCGATCCTCTGGCCGAAACTGCTCCACCAATAATTCGAGGGCATCTTTTAACAGGGGTAATTTGTCATCTGATCGCATGGAGCCTGAAACATCAACGAGTAACACCAGGTTGGACGGTGGGATCTCCTCCAGGGACCGACCTTTAAGGCCTATTCGAATAAGGCGGTTGTCCGGAGTCCAGGGACAACTGGAGACTTCTCCGCTGAGCCCGATATCCTCTCCGGCTACTGGTTCGGGGTAGTCATACATAAAGTAATTGATGAACTCTTCCGTTCTGATGGCATCATCAGGAGGAGTAAGACCACTGCGGATGATGCGCCGCACATTGCTGTATGCGCCCCCGTCAGCATCTACTGAAAATGTTGAGATGGGCTCCTGCGAAGTTTCCAGAAATGGGTTTTCCTCAATTTGGTTATACTGCTCACCCTCCAGTCCGCTTTCAAAGGCATAATCAGCGGGGGCAGCCCGCTGCATACTGGGGCCGTATGTGCTATCACAGCTCCAGCCAAGCAGGGCAATGAGCAATGAGAAAAAGAACAATCGGGAGTTTGAAGAATGCTTGAACATGACGGTTTTGGTGTTTGTCTAGGTGAGTAACGCCCTCAAAATAGGATTTGCTGCATTTTAAAGGATAAACTTCTTACTACATAAGACTTTATTCCATAACTTTTCCATACAGGCATAAAATTTTCTAGCTTGTTACAGCCCTTGGTGAGTCAGCTTGCGGTATGCCTGGCAAATAAAGGGGAACGAACATTTCCGAAAAATCACGTTTGCCCCCGACCTCCTCTGTATTCAGCTGATAATCAGTGCCGAGTTCATAATCCTTCGACGACAAAAAATGAACAATAGTATAACCAACTGGAAACTGTTGAATATTTTGATTGGCCTGGTACTCATCCTGGCAATGGTGCAAGGGTGCAAAAACAATAGGAGGACGCAAAGCCCTCTTTTTGAACAACTTTTTCGGGATGATAGCACCACTTTCAGAGGGCTGGACCCTGGCGATTCGCTCGGGAAAGTGGCCCGGCTGGAAGATGAAAACATGCAGCTCTTTGAAGATGAACTGGGCCTGTCCTATCGGTATTTTCCCTATGAAGGGGTGGAACTACTGATTGACTATCACTCGGACAACCTTCAGACCGAGCAACAGACCGACCGAGTCACTTCCATTGTGACAAACATTTTGATGGAGGATGAGGTTGAGATTGCCAAACTTTACAACGAAATGCAGGCCTATTTTAACCGGAAATATGGTGTTTCCAGTGGCTCATATGGCGACCTGCGGTGGAATGGCATCACGCATCACCTTACCCGTATGGAAGTCCAGCTCAGGCTGGCAGACAGTCGGAATGCCATCACGATGAATTTCGTGGATACTGATCCAAAGTCAAAACCCGGAATTTCGCAGTAACTGACAAACAAGAAGATTACCGATGAAGATATACACCAAAAAGGGAGATCAGGGACAAACCGGACTGTTGGGGGGTACCCGGGTGCCTAAATACGATCTCCGTATCGAAGCTTATGGAACGGTTGACGAGCTAAATGCGAATTTGGGCCTGCTAAGTGATCAGCCATCATCCAAGGAGTACATCTCCTTGATTCGCGAGGTGCAAAGCAACCTGTTCATCTTTGGGTCCCATCTCGCCAACGACGCTGAAAACTCCAAGTTTGAACTTCCCCCCATTTCCCCGGATGGTACGGCGCTATTGGAGAAATCCATGGATGCCATGGATGAAGAGTTGCCCCCACTGAAAAACTTCGTGCTACCCGGCGGGCATCCGGCGAATAGCATCGCGCATGTCTGCCGTACCGTTTGCCGCAGGGCGGAGAGAAGGGTAGCTGAGATGAGCGCATCTGTAGAGCTGGACCCAGAGATTCTCGTATACCTGAATCGACTATCGGATTGGTTGTTCACCTTTAGTCGCTACCTTAGCCATGTCAACGGCGCCAGGGAAATTACCTGGCAGGGATGATGGTCCTCTTTTCATTGGTCATTGTTTCCTGATCATTGATAAATGAACCATGTTCAATGTAACAGTCCAAAGAACCACCCATGAAGCAGGAAGCAAAAGTTGGTCTCACGGTGCTAGTGAGCATTCTGTTGGTTTACCTGATAATTGCCTGGACCAGGCGTATCCACCTCTTTGCTCCAGAGGTGACCCCTTATGAACTCGTTTTCAACGATGTAAGTGGGCTACTGGAAGGAGACCCCGTTCTCATTCGGGGTTATCAGGCAGGTCGTGTAGAGAAGATTAATCCAGGGGCCAATCGGGTAATGGTTCGGGTCAGTATTGACCAGGACATACCGCTTTTTCAGGATGCAACCGCAGAGATTCAAATCAAGGAGATCATGGGGGGCAAGCAGGTCTCTATTTTGCCGGGAGGCAGGGGGGAGCCACTTGTTGCAGGGTCAGAGATCGAAGGGCGAACGGCGCTGGACCTCTCCTCTTCTTTTTCGCAGGTCGGCAGAATCCTGGACGATGTAAATCAGCAAAAGATCGACGTTCTCTGGCAGCGATTTGACCGCATCAGCCGGCAGATGGAAGCCATGATGGTCAACATTGACCCCGATGCGCCCGCCAGAATCCTGAATAACCTGGAACAAAGTTCGCATCGGATAGACGCATTCACCGAGCCGGTTACGCCTGAACGGGTGGATCAGACCTGGACTCGGATTGAAGACATGCTCATACGGGCTGACCTTGCCATTACCCGAATAGAACACGTCGGAGACAGTCTGGGCGAAGTTTTTGGCCCCAGGACCGATACCCTTTTGACCGGACTTAACTATACCCTGCAACGGGTCGATGACCTCTCCCGTCAGGCGGCGCTGATCATGGAGCAAATCCAGGATGAAGAAACCCTGGCCGGTCGGCTGCTGACCGACCCTGAATTGAGTGCTCAATTAGACTCCACCCTCAAGGCCCTCAACCTGACCCTCCAGCAAATCAACGATGACAAATTTATCGTAGGATTTCGGCGAAAGAACCAATCAGAGTAGTAGTCTGCCTTAACACCACCTGGATTGCAGGCTTTCGTCATAATTTTTAACACCCATCCTTCGGCTAGTCTCTGGTGACTTGGCTATATTTCCGGCATGAAATCCTACTTCTCGACTCTCCTTCTGGGAGTGATGTGCACTCTTTCTTTCGGTCAGGTAAATGATAACTTTTCTGATGGGGACTTTACCCAGAATCCAGTGTGGACAGGAGATGTCTCACTGTGGCAGGTAAACGGAGATCAGGAACTTCAGTCGAATGGGAACGCCGCTACCGAGTCCATTTATCTTTCTACAGTCAGCACCCTTCTCAGCGAAACGGAATGGCGATTTTATGTGCGATACTCTGCAGGTGGTCCAAGTAGCAGCAACAAGATCCGATTTTACCTCGCCTCGGATCAGGCAGATCTGAATGGCGATCTGAATGGCTATTTCGTTGAAGTAGGAGAAACCGGGAGCGATGACAGCTATGATTTGTACCGTCAGGATGGGAGCAGTACGACACTCCTCATCGATGGGGTAGGGGGCCTTGCGGGAAGTGGAATAGATGCTGTGGTCCAAGTCCTCCGAGATGGTAGCGGCAACTGGACCCTGAGTGTAGACACGGGCAATGGAGTTTTTCAGTCGCAGGGGACCACAAACGATATTTCCCATACTACCAGTAGCCATACGGGAGTCTGGGTGAACCATACCTCGACCCGCGCATCCTCCTTCTATTGGGATGATGTCTATGTCGGTCCAGAGATCATCGACACAGACCCTCCAGAGCTCCTGTCTCTGGAACCTGTCTCAGCCACAGAGTTGTCCCTATCATTTTCAGAAGTGCTTTCGCAGATCGAAGCCGAAAACACCAGCAACTATTCCCTCAACGGCGGCATAGGCAATCCCGTATCGGCACAACTTGGGGCCAACCTGTCAACCGTTACCCTAACCCTTGCAAGTGGCCTCACCAATAATCAGACCTATGAACTGACTTATCAGGGGATCTCCGATCTTGCTGGCAATAGCATCAATCCTCCCGTTTCACAGTCATTTACCTTTCTCATACCTGAGACTCCAGAACCCGGCGATGTAATCCTGACCGAACTGATGCCGGACCCTTCCCCCAGTCAGGGCTTGCCAGAAGGGGAGTTTGTCGAAATCTACAACCGCAGTAACAAAGTGCTCGACCTGGAGGGCTGGACCATTTCGGATGCCACTAGCAGTGGCACCCTGCCTGCCAGGATTATTCAGCCAGGAGAATATGTGCTGATCGTAGATGCCTCAGATGCCGGAGCTTTTGCCAGTATCGGACCGCTGGTCAGTCCGAGTAGCCTGCCTAGCCTGAATAATGGAGGCGACCAGGTCATCCTGAAGGATGCTACGGGCGTTACCCTCGATAGCATTGCCTATGACCTCGACTGGTACCAGGACCCCGCAAAATCGGATGGCGGATTTAGCCTGGAACTTATCAATCCCATGGGAACGGCCTGCCCCCCTGCGGCCAACTGGTCTGCTTCAGAAGCCACCAATGGAGGCACACCCGGTCAGCAAAATAGTGTCTATTCCCTTGATCCGGAAACTGAGGCTCCCTCAGTTGAAAGCTTTTCCGTCAGCCAGCCTACAGAACTGGTGATCTGCTTCTCAGAGGTCATGGATGCGGCCACACTGGAACAGGCTGCAAACTACCAGTTTACCCCAGACCTTGGAGCCCCTACTTCAATCGTTGCCGATTTCAATGCCCGATGCGTAACCCTGACATTTGCCAATAGCCTGGCGCGCGGAGAAGTGTATGAACTTTCGTTGAATGGGATTACGGATTGCAGTGGGAATCCCCTCCCTGAAAACACCCATATTCAGATAGCACGGGGGGTAATTCCGCAGCCATTTGATGTCGTGATCAATGAATTTTTGCCGGATCCAGAACCTAGCCAGGGACTGCCTGAAGCGGAGTTTGTAGAGCTGTATAACCGTCTCGACAAAGCTGTAGAACTCAATGGATTCAAAATCAGCGATGGCAACAGCACAGTTTATTGGGATGACCTGATTTTGTTGCCAGGAGAATACATCATTCTGTGTGAGGATGATTTTGCCGAAGAATTTAGCCAGTATGGCCGTACCCTTGGGCTCATTTCTCTCCCAAGTCTGAACAACTCTGGGGACACGCTGCGCCTGTTATCGGCTTTTGATGGCGTCATGGATTACGTCATCTATGATGATGACTGGTATGCTGATGAAACCCGTACAGGAAATGGCTACACCCTTGAACGCATCGATCCGGATTTTGTGGATTGTAACAGAGGAGAGAACTGGGCCGCATCACAATCTTCGACCGGAGGTACTCCTGGTCAGGAAAACAGCCTCAGGGGAACTTTCACTGACGATACCTCCCCCATGGTGCAGTCCCTTGCGGTAAACGGGGACCGGGTTGTGCTCCTGTTTTCAGAGCCTATAGACAGGGCTTCTCTTGAAAATACTGCCAACTACGTCGCTGATCAGGGTATCGGCGAGCCCCTACTGGCAATTGGCAGGTCATCCCTTAATGACGCGGTAGAATTGCTGTTCGCAAGTCCGCTCGACACCAACAGATCCTATCTGCTCACCATTGACAACCTGCAGGACTGCTCTGGTAACCTCCTTAGTACCACCCTGACATTCGGGATACCCGTCGCGGTGCAGCCCGGTGACATTCTGATCAATGAGGTATTGTTCAACCCCTACACTGGTGGGGCGGACTTCGTGGAAATTGTTAATGCGGGTTCCAACATTGTGGACCTTCAGGAACTTATCCTGGCGGAGGGCTTTCCCGGCACAGACAGCGTCTTTAACGGAGATGATGTTTCGGCTTCCAGTTCTCTACTTCTTCCAGGTCAGCTCCTCTGTTTGACCCGAGATGTCTCCTTCCAGCAGGCGACTTATCGCCCCATCGCTACCGCAAGGTTTCTGGAAATGAGTGGATTTCCCAGCTATGATGATCGGGAGGGGGAAGTGGTGCTTATGACCCGGGACAGTGTGATCATAGACAGATTTTTCTACGAAGATGACTATCAGTACCCGACCCTGGAGGACGACGACGGAGTATCGCTGGAACGACTTTCATTGCAGCGCCCCACTCAGGATCCCGACAACTGGCACTCAGCCAGTAGCCTGGTAGGCTACGCTACACCGGGCTATGCCAATTCGCAAGCCCAGGAGTTGGTCGAGGCGGATGAGGAAGTCTATCTTGGGAGAGAAGTCTTCTCCCCCAATCTGGACGGTGAGGCGGATGTCCTGCCGATCCACTATCAGTTTGATTTTGTAGGAGCCAATGCCAGGGTGTACATCTATGATACCCGCGGCTACCTCGTTCGCAGGCTCCAGGAAAATGTCCTGCTGGATCCGGCACCTGGAGTCTTCTTCTGGGACGGCTTCAATGATGATGGTCAGAAGGCTCCCATGGGAATGTATGTGGTCACATTTGAAGTCCTCAATGATGATACTGGCGAGCTAAAGGCCTATCGAAAGGTCGCAGTATTGGCAGACAAACTAGAGTAGTACCAATAGTAGAAATTTCGCCTCAAAACTCTTTTTGCTAATAGAACATTTGGTTAATTTACGGTATCACACCTAAGCTCTAACCAATATGTCAAACCAACCTGACAGCCTGACTAACTTATCTGAGGAGGAGTTACTCGGTAAGAGAAAATCAGCCCGGGCCATCATAGGCGTTATGATCGCAGTGGCAGTTCTCTACCTGGGATATTTCGTGTACCTGATGATGAGTGGCTCATTCAATACAAATGAACACCTGCCACTCATCACCATTTTTGCTGTATTGCCGATTACCGTTCTTCCAGCGAAAAAGAACCTGGACCAGGTTAATCACGAATTAAAACGCCGATCGGAAGGAAAAAAGACGCTTGACTAATAGCTCCATTTTATGCGGAGAAATACGGAAGAAGCTACATGCTGGTATTCTTCCTGGATTTCGCTAAGAAAGACCTGACCGACAAGGTCCAGGCTCCAATTGGACGAAATGGAATAGGCCACAGTCGGCACAGCGACTGTCAGGTGATCCTGTGGGCTATAAAGCACTGTTCCGGAGAGGCTCACCAGAGGATGTGGTTGTCCAGAACCCGTCAGAGAAAAAGTCCATTCCGCAGGGAAGAGGTTCTTGGGCGAAAGGGGCTGAGCGTTAAGCGTTCCGGTGAAGAGGGAAGCACTATTCCCACCGGCATCTGCACCGCGCTGGTTATACAACAATCCTCCGCTCAGGTAAAGCCCGTTCCCTAACATATAATCGGCGGAGAGGGCTCCACTGAAAGCCGAAGTGGTGTCAGGTGAATATCCCTCAATGGGCTGAAAGTAGGTGCCTTCGCCCTTGAATCCAGCCGCCCCAATGCTCCCTTCCCAGCCACCCCCTACGGCAAAGTCACCTTTGTAGTAGCCTGAAAGTAGCTGGATATCATACATCCCTACATTAAAGCGATAAAGCCCTGCCGCGATCCACGTGCTGTCATATTCCCCGGGGGCGACTGCGATCTCTGCCCGTGACAGAATCCCGGGAAAGTACTGCACCCGAATGGCGTCGTTGCCTGGACGTTCTTCGTAGTCAAAGTCCAGAAAGTTCAACGCATTGAACAGGTCATTGGGATTCCAGATCGTAGTGACACCCCAGTTGATCCGCTGACGGCCGAGGGTAACGTCCCATTTCCCCTTGCTGTAGTTGACATAGGCCCGGTCGAAAATGCTATGTAGCAACAGATCTTTGGTGTCCACCCAGCGAATCGACATATCCAGTAAGCCTGGGTACTGGTCGATTTGCCTGCCAAAACCAGGCGTCAGTTTTACCTGTTCTCCCCAAAATGCGCGGTTTCGCATCTCCACGGCGATGGTCCAGCCGGGTTTGGGGTAATAAGCAAAATTAATCCGGTGGTGGATGAAGTTGCTGGTTTGCGGGAAGTAGGAATACCCCGCGGGCAACCCTGGAACCTGAATCCCCGAAAAAGTCGCACTGTGAAGGTATTTGACATACCCACCTACTTCGAATTTCTTCGGTTCATCCTGAGCCGAAAGGCTTAATGGCAATAGGATGAGCATCAACCAAAAGCGTTTCATCTATTTTTAAATGAAGGGTGAGAATAGGAAAAGTGCAGGAAAAGATTGAAGTAGAGAAGACCATGCTCCTAGACAAAAACGAAACCGGCGGTTTCCTTCGCGATCTTCCGGCAAACCGCAATCCAGACTTTGCGTTCTTTGCGACCTCCTTTGCGTCTTTGCGGTAAAAAAGATGGCCCGAAAATGAAAATGTCTAGGAGTATGAGGGAAGACATAAGGGTATGCGGTATAGGTGTGAAGGACAATGCCTTACACCATATTCCGCATACCAGAAAATTACTATCCGCTTACTCTCCTACCGGCTGTCGTACTTCGTCTTTGACGATTTGACCATCCTCCAGTGTGACTACCCGATGAGCCCGGTCAATGACGCGCTGATCGTGGGTAGAAAAGAGGAAGGTAACCTTTTCGCGTTGGTTGAGATTGGCCATGATGTCCAGCAGGTTGGAAGTCGAGGCTGAGTCCAGGTTGGCAGTAGGCTCATCGGCCAGCACGAAGGTCGGCTTGGGAGCCAAAGCCCTGGCGACAGCTACCCGCTGCTGCTGTCCTCCAGATAACTTCCCTGGGCGATTGCCCATACGATCGGCGAGCCCAACGGCCTCCATGAGTTCTGCTACACGGGCATCCCGTTCTTCTTTGGGGCGCTTTTGGAGCAGCATGGTGAACTCGACGTTTTCTTTGGCGGTCAGCACAGGAATCAGGTTATAGGCCTGAAACACAAAGCCAATGTTTCGCAGGCGAAAGTCAATGAGCTGGTTGTCACTCAATTCGGAGATGTCCTGCCCTCCGACAATTACCTGCCCTGAAGAGGGCCGGTCAAGGCCTCCGATGATGTTGAGGAGGGTGGTTTTTCCGGAACCGGATGGGCCTACGATAGCCGTGAACTCGCCTTCCTCGATGGTGAGGTTCACATTGTTGACCGCATGAACGGGTACGACCCCTTCATAGGTCTTGTGGAGATTGGTGGTTTTTATGACTGACATGGAAATGATTCGTAATTCGTGATTCGATATTCGGAATTGAAGAATGAAGCTTCCCTATGGAGTACTTCAATTTGTATCTCGCTTTTCGCAGCGAAGCGAACTTCTATACGGTTCTGATCGCTTCAACTGGTTTGAGTTTGATCGCCCGCAGGGCAGGATAAATCGCGCTAAGGATCGCAGCCAGGACTACCATGACCGCAATCTGTAGGTAGTATTCGGTGCCAAGTTCGGGCCGTACAATGGTGCCAAAGCCAAACTGGGATACCCCCTCAGAGAACTGGCTCATGTCCAGCCCTACTGATGCACTTAATTCGACCAGGCCATAGCCCATCAGCAATCCCAGAGGTCCCCCTACAGCGACGAGGAAGATGGTTTCCAGCATTATCATGAGAAAAACCCGTCCCCGGTTCATTCCCAGCGCCATCAGCATTCCCAGTTCGCGGGTACGCTCCAGTACGGCCATCAACATGGTATTGATGATGCCAAAGGCGAGGGCGAGCAGGATGATGCCAATGAAAATGAACATGGAGATCTCGAAGGACTCCGTGATCAGCTTCAGGTCGGGGGCCAGGTCTGCCCAGGTTTCTGCGTTGAGGTCTGTATGTTGAGCCTCGATTGCCGTAGCCAGTGAATCACTTTTGTCAATGTCATCCAATACGATTGCAATCTCATGGAAGCCATTCCCGGCCTCTGCGAGTTTTTGAAAATCCTGCAGACGGACAAACACGTTGCCTTTGTCCCACTGGGTATTGGGGGTGCGGAAAATGCCATCGACTCTGAAGCTTGCCCGTGTGGATTCTCCATTGAGGTTTTGGAAGGTCAGAACCAGCCGTTTGCGAAAATTCCACCTCACAGAGTCTCCCTCTTCAATTTTTACTCCGACCTCCTCGGCGAGGGATTCTCCGATCAGAATCCGGTTGCGTTTATCGGGGTCAAAATAGCTGCCTTCGATGATCAATTCATCGAAAGAGCGTACTGCTTTTTCAGCTTCCGGGTCTACTCCATTAATCTGTACGCCAAATGCCCCCTTGGTACTGGTGAGCATGCCCCCTGCAATCATCCGAGGGGCTGATGCCAGGACCTCCGGACCTTCATTGATCTCAGCGAGCAGTTCAGGGCCATTGGGTAGCAGGAATTTCATTTTGGGTTCCTCTACATACGATGCCGTGTGGACTTGCAGGTGGGAAGTCTGGATATCGACGACGTTTCGGGCGCGCTCTTCACTCATGCCCCAACTGAAGGCCATCATGAAGACTCCGAGCGAGAGGCCCAGGGCTATGGCGATCATGACCACCCCACTTCGTACGGGACTGCGCCAGATATTTCGCCAGGCTATTTGAGTAATCATTTTGTATTCGTTGTAATGTGAATGGGATCAGGATATTAGCCCTTCATGGCCGTCACCGCGTCCAGTTTCCTGATTTTGAGAAGTGGGTAAAGGGAGATCAGCAGGGTGATCACGAGGATGAAGATTCCCTGATCGAGGAACAGGGCGGGATCCACAATCGTCGGCAGCACAGCATCCATGCCATAGTCGGCATACATTTCTGCCATTTCATCTCCCATGTAAATCGGATTTTCCTGAAAATACCATGTGAGTGGCAGTGCGGCCAGCATCCCTGCAAGCACCCCCAGTATAGAAATGATGATCGATTCTACAATCAGGGTCATGGACAGCTTACGGCGTTTCATCCCGATAGCAGTCAGTACTCCAAATTCGTATTGGCGCTCGGTGGTCATCATCAGCACGGTACCGAAGATGCCAAAGCCAATGATCATGTATAGCACCCAGATGACGACGACTCCACCGGCTCGGTCCCCTTCGATTGTCTGCACGAGTTCAGGCATCATCGTGGCCCAGTCCATGATTTCGTATTGGGTGGTGTCCAGTTGCTGAGCCAGGTCGGCGATGACCTTGTCGGTTCGCTGGGGATCGTCGATGCCCAGGACATAGCTGGTCAGGCGTCCTTCGGCGCCATACATGAGCTGGGCTTCGGCCAATGGCAGGTACAACATGCTTTTGTTGAGGTCAGGTGATCCAAATGAGACCAGCCCGGTCACGGCGAATTTGCCAGCAGCCATCATGCCATGGTACCCCTGTCCGAGCAGGACTACCGTATCTCCTACCGATAGTCCCAGCTTTTCCGCGAGACCTTCTGCCATCATGGCTCCCCCGCGATCTGAATTGAGGTACTCTCCCTCCACGATTTTGCCATCCAGCTGGGTGAGTTCTTTTTCTACTTCTGGTTCAATGCCTACTACCACGGAAGAAGCCGTCTCATCCTGATAGGATATCAGGGCATAGGATTCCAGCCGGGGAATGACAGAGGTTACATTTGGGTGCTGGGCGATTTGATCGCGTAGCTCTGGTGTTGCGGCAAGGCTATTGTCGAGATTCTGTTCATCCCAGTACCCTTGCTGGTGTACCTGGGCATAGCCAGTATAAAAACTGACCATGTTGTTGATCATCTGGCCGTAGGTTCCTTCCTGAAATGACCTCATGAAAATTGCCAGCAGCACGGCAAAGAAAATCGAGGCCATGGTGATCAGGGTGCGTCGCTTGTTGCGCCACAGGTTTCGCCAGGCTAATTTGAATATCATAATTGCTAGTCATTGATCATTGGACAGGGTTCATGGAACAGTGGCCAATGGGGTGTGATATGGGTGATCAATGGGCGATTACCGAACCCGTTTCATGTTTTGAACCGAAAAGAACCTGTCGTCCAATGGTACATTGAATTCTATTTTCTGGTATTCGAGTATGGTTTTTTGGCCATCCTCATCTACCGGGATCAGTTCCATATGGGTCGCAAATGGCTGTCCGTCCATGGTCCTGATTTCCGAAGAATTCATGATGGTGACCAGGTATCCGTCTTCATCATACTCCTCGATTCGGAGCTGCAGGTAGTCCTGCTGGTCGACAAACATATAGACCTTGCTGTAGACAACTGCGACATCTTCATGGGGGATCAGCTCTATCTTCCAACAGTTTCGGCCCTGTATGACGCTGTCCTTGAGGATTCTGTGGTCATAATCGTCTATGATGGAAATTTCGTTGACGAGGTCATCATTGCTCATGTCGGAGCCCATCCAGGACTGGGACATCATGGAGCGTGGCAGTTTGATTGTCCGTTGGACTTTGGGGAGCCAGTTCCATACCTCATTTTCCCGCTTGAGGGTAGTGGTACCCTGATCGCTGGCAGGAGCAGTAACCAGAATAAGGGCGTAATCATCGCCTTTGCTCCAGCTTTTGAGCGCCATTTCCCGTTGCCAGGTAGGCCTTACAATCGTCATGGTCATCTCCGCATAGGAGCTGGTGACACCCCGGCGGCGGTTTTCTGATTCCTGCAAAATGTCTCGAGCGTTCTGTGCCTGCAGCGACATCCCGCCAAGTAGAAGCAGTGATACCAAAGAAAAGAATAGTCGTTTCATTGTCTTTAAGAATCTGTGGTGGAGTTATTGTTTTGGGTGAAATCAGGGTGGGAATCCTTGGGCCTGGGAGATTCGTCGTTATTCAGGCGAGGGTAGGGTTCACCACAATATTTATGGATGAGAAAATCCTTGATCTCTAAAAGGTTAATGGTTTCTCCGAGAATGATCCGCTGGAGGGCCAGGCCATCCAGGGTTGCCGTAAGTGCCTGGGCTTCTTCCCTGTGATTGGGGACCCCAAGCGCCAGCATCAGTTTCTCCGCAAAGGGCATCATGCCAAGGTATTTTCCCTGGATGATTTGCTTCAGATGTGCAAACTCAGGCAGATCCAGCTGTAGAGAAAGGGCAATGATCAGCTTGAAATGTTCTTCATTCTTCAATACTGCATCGAAGGCCATATCCATCATGACGCTGAACTGCTCCTTTGGATTACGGGCGTCTTCAATCTGTTGCATAATGTCCTCGCCCATATCCATCTCCCGCATGACAATGCCGGTAACCAGGTCTTCCTTCTTCTCAAAGTAGTTGTAAATCAATCCTTTAGACACACCTGCTTTCTTTCGTATTTGCTCGATAGAGGTATTGTGATATCCCCTGCTGGCAAATAGTTCCAGGGCGGCTTCGAGAATTTCATCCCGGCGCTGTTCTCTAAGTTCATCCAGTTGTTGGCTGCTGCGTGGGCTCATGAGTAAGGTGAAGTTTCTGAATCAGAAGTTAAAAATCGGGTTTAAGAATGACCAGTCAGTCAATGTTACGAAATTGGCCGAAGAAGTTTTAGGTTTGTGGATAAGTTTGTGATTGACCGGTCAGTCAATGTTGCGAATTGGTCCCATCAAGCATAACATAATCAGGTTCTAGTCGGCATTCCCTGACAAAATCCCTGGGGTAGGGGAGACCTTTGTCCCTGTTCCAGACATTCGATTTTCATTATCTTTGCTGCGAATTTGTTCTAATCCAGCTTCCTTATACTCAGCATGTACCGATTCATCAGGTCTTCACTCGCATTTTTGTTTCTATTGGGTAGCCTCCAGGTAAGTGCCCAGGTCACCCTTCAGGACTCTCTTCTACCAGAGTTTAGCGACCAACTCGTCAGCGACAATTGGCCTTTCCTGGTCGGATATGTTTTTGACTCACAGGGTAGAATGTTTGCCTTCTCCAAAGCGGGAAAAATCTATCTCTCCAATGACGGACTCAAGCCGCAGGAGGCAATCATAGACATCAGCCAGGAGGTCGCGAACTTTGGGGACCATGGACTTATATCGGTCAACCTCCATCCGGATTTTGACGAGAATGGCTATATCTACCTCCTTTACACGGTAGATCGGCATCACTTATTCCACTTTGGAACACCGAGTTACTATGGGTGGAAAGACGAACACCTGTATCCCACCATTGGGCGCCTTACCCGCTACCAACTGGATAAAAGCACCAATTTTACTACCGTGGTCCCCGAAAGTCGAACCATTATGATTGGGGCGACAAAGGAGACCGGAATTCCACTCCTGCACAATTCCCATGGGCTGGGATCCCTGGTTTTTGGCACTGATGAGAGTTTGCTGATTTCTGTCGGAGATGGGGCATCCTATGCGGGCATTGATGTCGGTGGAGATGAAAGTGGAGCCCTGGCAGAACAGGCCCTGAGAGAAGGCATCATCGACAGCATCATGGATATTGGCACCTTTCGTGCCCAGTCCATCCATTCCGTAAATGGCAAAATCCTCCGCATCGACCCGATCACGGGGGAGGGACTACCCAGCAATCCCTATTATGATGCTTCGGACCCGATAGCTGCCCGGTCCCGCGTTTGGGCTTTGGGATTCCGGAATCCCTACCGTTTTCGAGTGGCTCCCAATACCGGGTCACACGACATCAATGTGGGAGATCCGGGAGTTCTGATCGTGAGTGATGTGGGATGGGGATCATGGGAAGAATGGAATAGGGTAGAGGAGGCCGGACAAAACTTTGGCTGGCCCCTGTATGAGGGCATCGGATTGAGATGGCAGTACTATTATTACCGCATGCCCAACACATTTGCCCCTAACCCAAGCTATGGGAGCGGCGGCTGCGATGAGAAATACTTCGCATACAACGACCTGCTGGCGAATCCTATCCCGCAGGGAGAACCGGCATTTCCCAATCCCTGCCAGCCATTTGTGCAGGTTCCGGATTCAATTCCGACCTTCGTCCACACTCCTCCCTTCCTGACATACAACAATTCCTCCTTTAACCTCGAAGACATTGGCACCTACCTTCCAACTTTTGATGAAGATGGCGTGCTGGATCGTATGAGGATAGATACAGCAGGATCACCGGTAGATGGGCAGCAATTTGATGGGATATGTACTGTTAGTGGAGCCTGGTATACGGGAGCGAATTTTCCCGAATCCTATAGAGGGCGGCTCATGATGGCGGACTATCGAGGTTGGATCAAGGCCCTCACCTTTGATACGCTAACCTGGGAACTGATAGCTGTAGAGCCCTTTATGGAGCGTGAAAATGGACCTGCACGCCCCATCTCCCTGGCCGTTAACCCAGCTGACGGCTGCCTGTGGTACATCGACTATCACGGGGGAGGCACCATGCTGCGAAAAATCTGCTTTGGGGGGAATCCTCCTCCCCGTGCAGTTATTGAGGCCGACAGGTTCTATGGCCCATCTCCATTGGAGGTCAGCTTTGACGGAAGTTCATCCAATGACCCAAAGGGAGACTCTCTCCGATATGAATGGGATTTTGGCGATGGCGAAACCAGCACGGAGATTAATCCCGTGCATACTTTTACGGCATCAGGCGACGCCCCACAGGAGTTTCGGGTAAGGCTGAAGGTAACCGATCCAGAGGAAGCATCGCACGAACGCGAAGCCATCGTTTCCCTCAATAATACCCCTCCAAACGTTCGCATCACATCTGTTGAGGATGGGGCCGTCTATACCCTTGGAGGGATCACCAACCTGCCCCTGGATGCCCATGTAACCGATACAGAGCATGCTGAGTCAGAGCTACACTACCAATGGCAGGTGATCCTGCACCACAACGATCATCAACATCCGGAGCCGATCGATACGGCTCGATCCGGGCACGCACTGGTGGTACCAGAAGGCTGTACCAACGAGACCTTCTGGTACAGAATATTGCTGGAGGTAGAAGATGCCGCTGGATTGAGAGGGAAGGATGAGGTGGAAATTTTCCCATACTGCGGAACCCCTGCCAATGAATTTGGTGCCCTCAGCGTAGGATTTTATGACTATTTGGACAATGAAATAGCCTGGGAAATGCTGCAAGAAACTCCTGGTTCCCGCTACATAATTGAGCAAAGTCCGGATAAACTCTTCTTTTCTGAAGTTGGGGAGGTAAGCGCAGATGGATCCATGAACTATGAATTCATCGAAAATCTTCATGACACCCAGCAGCCTTATTATCGAATCAAGGCAATTTCGCCAGACAGCCTGGTAGAGTACTCAACGGTGGTGCAGAGCGAATTTCTGGGAAAACCGGACATATGGCTATATCCCAACCCGGCCCGGCAGTCATTATACCTGGAAATGGAAGAAGTAACGGATGAAGCCTGGATTGAAATCATGGATTTGCAGGGACGTATCCTGTCCACTGCCCGCTGGGAAGGCAGCGGAACCATGATGAGGTTCCCATTGGTGATCCGGGACATGTCAGCAGGTCTCTACCTGTACCGGGCCAGTAATGGGAGTAAGATTCGGGTAGGAAGATTTCGCAAAATGTGATGCTCAGAGGCTTTTAGCCTGAAAGAAACGTAAGTAAATAAGCTTGGCAAAGTTGCCTTTGTCCTTCAATTTGTCTCATCAATAAAGGACGGGAACTTAAACATATGCCAAAATTCAAAAGGGTTCCAGACGCAAACCAACTTCACATTCTGGTATTTGATCAGGGAGAAAGCTGGACAGGCTGGTTAGAGGACATTGCAGGGAAAGGCGGTTATAAATTGACCATTGAAGAGTATTCCTCACCCAGGGAGATATTTATGCGAATGGTGAGCCAACTGCCTCATTTGCTCCTGATAGATCTCAATTGTTCCGAGTCAGAAGTCCAGCAGGTGCTAGGCTTCGTGGAGCGGACCTGCTCTTTCCTTCCCATGGTCGGGTTGCACCGCTGCGCTCATCCCGATCTCATGGAGTGGCAACGGAATATCCTGCCAGGGCTGGTTTCCTGGGACCAACCTGATCAAATGCTGTCATTTTTTGAGTGGGCATCGTCTCTCAAACAGGACGGGCACGATCAGGCCCGTAGGATGCGCATCATGCAGCAGATAGAGCAAAATCTCCAGGCTTTACAGGAAATGGATAGCTTCTTTGAAGCCGGTTCACGGTTGCCTACGAGCTATTCGCAGCAGACGCGGAAGGAGATTGCTTCTTCCAAAAAATACCTGGAAATGCTGAGAGAGAAGTTGCGCGATGAAAATCGACAACTCTGATTGGGCCCTGGAATAAAGAGGCTGCTTAGATTTTTCCTTTGCGGTTCAAACTTGTCTTTTTGGCGCCTCGCTGCGTCAATTTCGCTCGAAATACCTCGGTATTCCTCCCAAAATTTCCTTGCTATCCACCAAAAATCCTGCGTTTGACCTCGAAACACCAAAACCTAAACAG
>CAYFIR010000005.1:0-143235 GCA_964343195.1 uncultured Bacteroidia bacterium
GAAATCGCACTTTCAGAGGAAGCATATTAAAAATCCGATTGCGGAGCTAAAAAAAAGTAGGTCCCGCTGATCCACGATCCCGCGAAGCGGGGAGGCGACACTGCAATTGGAAAAGCATTTTGGATAAAGTCTAGCTTAGCTTGCGGGGGATTTCTTGTAGGCTGAGGCCGAATTCAGCTGGTCAATTTCCTTGGGTGTCAGCAGCAGTTCGGTGGCATGGGAAAATACATTCAGATGGCTGGCGTTGGTTGCACTTGCAATAGGAGCGGTGACCAAAGGATTTTGGATGAGCCAGGCCCGGGCAACCGTTGACTGAGTGGTATTGTGGACTTTACTGATTTTGTCCAGGGCGTCCAGGATTCGGAATCCTCAATCAGTGAAGGATTTCTTGACCATGCCGCCGCGGGCAAGATCCGCGAGATCTGCCTCGCTGCGATATTTGCCTGTCTGTCGATGGTGTTGAATCCCATTTCGATGAACTGATCGCCAGCGAATTTGGGTTTGTAGACTCCAGCCACCTGAACAAATTCGTGAAGCGGCAGCAAGGGGAGTGATTCGCATGAATTAAGGGCTGAAAAAATTACTTGCCAAAAAATCGGTTGTGAGAAAATCAAGAAACGGCCAGCTTTGAACTCCCAACTCCCAACTCCCAACTCCCAACTCCCAACTCCGAACCCCGAACTCCGAACTTCAAATTCCACCCCATGCCCATCACTTCGCCCCAACAAATCGACGACTATTACCGTGCCCTGATAGAGCGGGACTCCAGCTACATCGGCGTGTTCTACGTTGGGGTAAAAACCACCTCGGTGTTCTGTATCGCTACCTGTCGGGCCCGCAAACCCAAGAAGGAGAATGTCGAGTTCTATTCCTCCTTCAAGGAAGCTTTGCAGCATGGGTTCCGGCCCTGTAAGATTTGTAAACCCACCGAGAATGCCCATCAGACGCCGGAGGAAGTGGAGCGGGCCATCGCCCTCGTCAAGCAGCAACCGCAGGAAAAAATCTCCGATCAGCGACTCAGGGAAGCGGGTATCAGCCCCGATCTGGTCAGGCGCTGGTTCAAGCAGCAATACGGGCTCACCTTTCACGCATTCCAACGCATGTACCGAATCAACAACGCCTACAAAGACCTGAAAGACGGCAAAAAAGCCACCCACACGGCATTTGACCAGGGATACGAATCCCTCAGTGGCTTTGGTTACACCTACAAAAAGCTTATGGGAGAAGCTCCTTCCAACAGCGACGGTCAAAATGTGATCCTCATCAACCGCATCACCACTCCCTTGGGCCCCATGTTTGTATGCGCCACGGATGAAGGCATTTGCCTGCTGGAGTTCACCGATCGGCGCGCACTGGAAACCGAAATGGGCGATCTGCAAAAGCGGCTCGATGCCCAGATCCTGATTGGAGAAAATGAGCACATTCGCCAGGCGAAGAAAGAAGTGGAGGAATACTTCGAAGGCAAGCGAATGGCATTTGACCTGAAACTGCACACACCCGGCACGGATTTTCAGCAGACGGTTTGGCAGGCTTTGCAGGAGATACCCTATGGAGATACTGCCTCCTATCAGGCTCAGGCTGAGCGAATTCACAACCCCAAAGCCGTGCGCGCTGTCGCTCGTGCCAATGGGCAAAACCGCATTGCCATCGTGATTCCCTGCCACCGGGTAATCGGCAAGGATGGAAGTTTGACAGGCTATGCAGGTGGAATTGAGCGAAAAAAATGGTTGCTTGACTTCGAAAGAAGAACCCGCCAGCAACTTCATCCAGGGGAAGAACTCACCCTCGGAAGACAACTCTCCATCATCGAATGAGCAACACCCTCGTACCTCTTGATCCCTTTTACTTCATCGGCATTGCTACACGTACCACCAACGAAGGCGGAAAGGCTGCCGAGGACCTCGAAAAACTCTGGGGACGCTTTTACTCCGAGAACATTCCCGGCCGCATTCCCAATGCCCTGGGGCCGGAGGTGTATTCGGTTTATACCGACTATGCCAGCGATTACGAGGGGGAATACACCACTGTGATTGGTCTGCGGGTAGCCAATCTGGATGAAATCCCGGATGGCATGGTGGGGCGTGAGTTTGGGGAAGGCAAGTATCAAAAGTTTGTTGCGAAAGGTCCCATGCCCCAGGCGGTCATGCAGCAATGGCAGGAAATCTGGCAAAAAGATGGTGAGCTAAACCGAGCCTATACGGCTGATTTTGAAGTATATGGCCCCAACTCACAGAATGGAGACGAGTCAGAAGTAGAGATTTTCATAGCCATTGCGTAATATGGATTCATGGAAATGCCTGACTATCTCAACGCTGATTATGACCACAATTCTGCCGAATTGGTGGAGGTATTTGACGAACTCCCCCTCTGGGCAGCTCCTTTTGGGCTGAAGCTGCTGGATCACATTCGCTACCGAAAGGGAATCATGGCCCTGGATGTTGGCTTTGGGGCGGGTTTTCCGCTGACGGAGCTGGCCATGCGATTGGATCAGCATTCCAAAGTCTATGGCATCGATCCCTGGGAACCCGCAGTCGCGCGGGCCGAAAAGAAGATTGCATGCTATGGCATCAGCAACGTCGAAATCATCCGGGGAGTAGCCGAATTTATTCCCCTTCCGGATGAATCCATTGACCTGATAGTCAGCAACAATGGCCTCAACAATGTGCAGAACATCAGTGAGGCGCTGAGGGAATGTAACCGGGTGATGAAGCCAGAAGGGCAATTCGTCCAAACCATGAACCTGGAAGGCTCCATGAGCGAGTTTTATACCTCGCTGGAAAAAGTGTTGATCGACACTGGGCAGCAGGAACTGGTGGAAGCCATGAACGCGCAGATTCACCAGCTACGCAAACCACTGGATGAGTACCTTATGCTGATCGAATCTCACGGTTTTTCCATTGAGTCGGTCATTCATGACGAGTTTCAGTACCGATTTGTGGATGCTACCACCATGTTCAACCACTACTTCATACGCATGGCCTTCCTTGACGGCTGGAAAAGCATCGTCCCAGGCGACAGACAGGCAGAAGTATTCACCAGGGTGGAAAAACTCCTGAATGAGCAGGCGGAAGCCACAGGCAGCCTGACGCTGACGATTCCCTTTGTCCTGATTGATGGAAAAAAAGCCTGATTATAAGACCTATTCCCATTCTGAAATGCAACACACCGATCAAGCCACCTCCAATGTTGAGTATCCCGATTGGCTCAATCGCCGGGAGTACCCCTTTGAAAGCCATGTTTTTGAGCAGCCCATGGGCCGCATGCACTATGTGGATGAAGGCGAAGGTGAACCCATCGTCATGGTGCATGGAAATCCCGGTTGGTCCTTTGAATTTCGGGATGTGATCAAGGCCATGTCGGCCACACATCGCTGTATCGCCCCTGATCACATCGGCTTTGGACTTTCGGATAAACCCTTTGAGTGGGACTATATGCCCACCAGTCAGGCAGAGAACTTCGAGCGCTTCATGGAAAGCCTGGATCTCGACGGCATCACCCTGATTGTCAATGACTGGGGCGGACCCATAGGACTTTCCTATGCGATCAATCACCCCGAAAAGATAAAGCGCCTGATCATCCTGAATACCTGGCTTTGGTCGGTGGCAGACGACTGGTATTACCAGGGATTTAGCGGATTCATGGGCGGAGCCATTGGGCGCTTTCTGATCAAACACTTCAACTTTTTCGGCAAGCAGGTGGTGAAACAGGCCGTAGGGGATTCCCGAAAATTGGACAGGGAAATCCACGCCCACTATTACCTGCATTTGGCAACGAAAGAAGATCGCAAGGGCAATTACATATTCCCCAGGGAAATCGTAGGTTCCAGCAAATGGCTGGATAGCCTCTGGCAGCAGCGCGAAAAGATCAATCAGATCCCGACTCATTTCATCTGGGGGATGAAGGACATCGCCTTCCGAGAAAAGGAGCTGAACTACTGGCTGAAGCACTGGCCCAATGCAGAGGTAACAAGGCTGCCCGAAGTCGGCCATTATCCGCAGGAAGAGGCTACAGAGGTGGTAATAGGCGTGTTGGAAGGAAAATAATGGCATTCATGGGAGTAGATTTTTCGTCAGAAAGCCTTTCGCTAACAGCCCTCAATGGTCGCTGGTACATCCACCTGACCAATTTCCCCATGTGGCTAAAAGGGGACAGGACCTCTCCCTCCTTCAATTATAAAATCACCTGGAAAGGCGGTCGGGAGGTGCTGGAGGATCGGGTTGAATATTGGCAAAAGGGGAAAAACAGGACTATCGTTGGCTACGACTGGCCTCTGGATGAGCATAATCGAACCTTCGCATGGCGTGGGAAAGGACTGCTGTGGCTTTTGGAGAGCAGGTGGGAAATTCTGTATATGGACCCGAAAGGGCAATGGGCAATTATATATTTTCGTGAGACCCTGTTCACTCCGGAGGGGTATGATGTGATTGCCCGTAGTCCCACCCTCGAGGAGGAAATGATTTCCGAAATGCAGCGTAAGCTATCTGACCTGAAGATCTCCGAGGAACTGACATTGATCTCCTGAACACCCCGACAGCATTAACCCATACGATGATGCCTCCCGAAAAACCCTTAGTGAGTGCCGTGTACCTTTTGAAAAAGTTCCCCGGAAAAGGCGGCTGGACCTATGCAGAGATTCCGGAGGTCTTACAGAATAAACACAACCCCTTTGGTTGGGTGAAAGTGCGTGGCTCAATTGATGACTACGAACTCAAGCACTACAAGCTCATGCCCATGGGAGAAGGGAGGCTTTTTTTACCGGTAAAAGCCGCCATTCGAAAGAAAATCCACAAGGAGGCGGGAGATGCGGTGTTGATCACCCTGTATTCCGATGAGATGCCTTTGGAGATTCCCGAGGAGATTGTCGAATGTTTCCAAACGGAGTCCCCCAGGGTTTACGAAACTTTTCTGGCTTTCACCGAAGGTGAGCGAAAAGCCTACCTTGACTGGATCTATTCTGCCAAAACCGACGAAACCCGTGTGAAGCGTATTGCAGGGATGATGGAGAGGCTGCAAAAGAAGCTTAAATTCTACGACAAAGATGAATGAGGGCCTGAACTTTTCTGGTTATTTTTTCCTGGACATTGGGCTGTGGCGCCCTTCCTTCCGACCTTTGCAGATCCAAAACCAACTAAACAATTAGGGTTCATGGCAAAATTTTGGGTCAAGCGGTCTCAGGACGAAATCAAGGAGCGGGTGTTCAAAGCTCTCAGTGAAAATGTGAATTACGAAAAAGAGGGTATCCTGGGCATACCTGCCTCATACCTGGACGAACGGGTCTTTAACCAGGATGCATCTTTTCTCAAGGATGCGCCATTTCTCTATGCCCTGACCCAAAATCCCAACCATATTGGGTGCCATACCCTGGGTAAATCCGAGCCATTCTTCGCAGGGACTCAGGCCATAGAGCGGGAACTGATCGATATATGTGCAGTTGACATCCTCAAGGGAAATCCCGGAGAGCAGGATGGCTATGTCGCGGCGGGCGGCACCGAAGCCAATATTCAGGCCATCTGGGTGTATCGCAATTATTTTATGCGTGAGCACGGAGCCAAACGTGAAGAAATCGCCATCCTATGTAGCCAGGACAGCCATTACTCCATGGATAAGGCAGGAAACCTGCTGGTGTTGGACCTCTTCAAGTTTGAGGTGGATGACGATACGCGCCTGGCTAGCACCGAGATGGTGGCAGCTGCAATCGATCGGGCCAGGGCCGCTGGCAAAAAGTACTTTATCACCATCGCCAACATGATGACTACCATGTTTGGGTCGGTGGATGATGTTGAGGCGATTCTAACGGCTCTGAAAACTTCGAACAGCAAATTCAGGCTTCATGTGGATGGGGCCTACGGAGGCTTTTACTACCCATTTACCGACGAAGGGAGCAAGCTGACTTTTCAGAATTCAGACATTAGCTCTTTCACCCTTGACGCCCATAAAATGGCCCAGTCGCCATACGGAACCGGAATTTTTCTGATTCGCAAGGGACTGATCCAGTATGCGAACACACAGGAAGCCAGCTATGTAGAGGGCGAAGACTTTACCCTGAGTGGCAGTCGGTCTGGCGCCAATGCCATTGCGGTGTGGATGATCCTTTCCCAAAATGGCCCCTATGGCTGGGATGAGAAGATTTTCATTCTTCAGAAACGTGCCGAGTGGCTAAGCAAACAGTTGACCAGCCTTGGCGTGGAGTTTTACAGACACGCTGGATCCAACATCGTCACCATCCGGACCCCTTACGTGCATCCTTCGGTAGCGTCGCATTATGGCCTCGTACCTGATAACCACCATGCCCCCAGGTGGTACAAGATCGTGATCATGGAGCATGTTTCAATTGAGAAGCTTTCGCTTTTTATCGAGGACATGAAAAGTAAAATTCCCATGGCGTAAGTAGGACTTTTTGCATTTTTTTAATGAGGAAAATCCCCACACAGGGTCTGGAAACCATATTTTAGAATTAATCAACCTCAGGGTTTCAGGCTGATGTTGATTAATTCGGAGTCCAGAGCAGATACCACTGGGCGTCAGAGACGCTGCAACAGTACGTTTCGCTTCAGAGAAGCTCACGAGCGAAACCGCTATAGCGGTTCTAAACAGTTTTCCGTCCATAAGGACGGGCTGGTTAGGCTCTCTGAGCCGACACCCACCGTCTTCTAGTCTCTGACTTTTGACATGCCATAGCGCTTGGAAATGAGTGCCATTTTGGATAAAGTCCAGGTAAGTAGGAGATCAAAAATAACAACAAATGTGAATCAAGGGTTCTGATCATGGTCTTGTAGAGGCGACCCGCAGGTTCGCCTGATACGCTAGGCGAACCTACGGGTCGCCTCTACGACGTGCTACAGCCCTTTTTGGGGGGTGAACCCTTGATTCGGATGACAAATGAGAGGTATGGAGGTCATAAGCAGCGATTTGCCTTCATATCCCCATATACTCCATACCTACATAATTGTGTCCAACTACGTAAAACGGAGAAAATGCAACAAAGGCTTTACCTACAGCTTGATCTGAATTAATGGAGCTTTTGGAAGTTCGGGCTCTCAAGTAGTTCGAAGGATTCCCATGAACAAAAGCCTCATTTTCCTGCCGATTCTTCTGGTTATGCTCAGCTCCTGTGAGGGTGAGCAGCAGACCCGCATTCCGGAACTGGTCCGAAAGCCGTATTTGCAGAGTGCCATCGCTGACAGTGTGACGATCCTTTGGCGTACAGATAGCGCCAGTTCCGCTCAGGTCGCTTACAGGATATCGGCAGCGTCAGATTGGACTGAGGTACAGGGAGTTACCCGAATGACGAATACCGGTGTGTACGAAAACGAGGTCGTCCTGACTCAGCTGGATCCTGACACGCGGTATGAATACCAGATCCTTTCCAATGGACATCAACTGCTCGGAGATCAGCCACTGTATTTCACCTCTCCCGTTGACGCTGAGGACACGGTGTTTTCCTTTTTCGCCGTAGGGGACATAGGGGAGCCAGTTGAAACCGAGGGGACCCCCGATCAGTTGGGAAGGGCTTTGAGCCACTATGTAGATTCCCTTCGGTTTGGGCTACTCCTGGGCGACATTATCTACCCCGATGGCAAAAGCAAAGTCTATGACCAAAACCTCTTCCAGTATTTTGGGGAGGTGTTTCCCTATGTTCCAGTGTTTACTGTACTGGGCAATCATGATTGGCATGAGCCAGAGGAAAATTACATGCAGGAGTGGAAACTGCCAGGCAACGAGCACTACTACAGCTTTGACCAGGGCAATGTTCACTTCGTGGCACTGGACACCAAGAACGGCGAAATGTACGACTACGATAAGCAGGTATCATGGCTGAAAAATGACCTTGCCACCCTGTCAGGAGAGCAGGACTGGATCATTGTTTTTCTGCACCACAACGGAAAATCCTGTACATACAAGCATGACTACGCAGGGGTTGTCAGCCTATATCCTGTTTTTGAGCAGTACGGTGTTGACCTGGTGCTCAATGGTCATGCCCATACCTATGAGCGCCTCAAGCCCATGGATGGACAGGGAGAAATCGCTCCGAATGATAGTAGTACGGTGAATGAATACCACCGCCCAAATGGGTTTATGAGCATCACGGTGGGCAGTGGCGGAAAACTCAGAGGAATTGGTTCTGACCCCAATCCCTGGAGCCCTGATCCCGATAGTTGCAAGTATCCCGGGCTGGTAGCCGCCTTTATGCATGACTGGGCCTTTCTGGCATTGGACATTGAAGGAAACCGACTCACAGGCCGAGCCCTCACCACGGAGAACTTGGAAGTGGTGGATCAGTTTGTGATTGATAAACGATAAAAGGGTTGGCTTACCCTATCAGGTAAAAACCAACCCCTGGTAATTCGACTATCTTTTCCTGCTTTACTTCAATTCCTGGTACCGCTGCATGGCTTCTACGAAGTAGTAGTCTGCATAGGTGAGGGGGACATCCACTTCACTGTTGGCGGGATGGTGTCCTACGCCGTGTTGGAGGATAAACCCACCATTGGTACCGGCTTCGGCCAGGTACTCACTGGTAGAGAGCGTTTGGAGAATAGTCTCGGCAGTCTTCCGGTATTTTTCAGCTTTTGCCTCATCCACATATCCCTGAAGTTCCAGTAAGGCGGATGCGAGGATAGCCCCAGCAGATGCGTCGCGTTTGGCATCGGGAATGTCGGGTGCGTTGAAGTCCCAGTAGGGGATTCCGTCTTCTGGAAAGTTGGGGTGATTAAGTACAAACTCCGCGATGTTGATGGCCTGATCCAGATATTGCTGATCCTGGGTGAATCGGTACATGCTGGTGTAGCCATACAGCCCCCATACCTGACCCCGTGCCCAGGCTGATTCGTCTGCGTAGCCCTGTGCGGTTTTCTTCTCCTTGATTCCTCCGGTTTCCCGGTCGTAGTTCAGCACGTGGTAGGAGCTGTTGTCGTCGCGGAAGTGGTTTTTCAGCGTTGTATTGGCGTGGGTAACGGCTATGTGGTAAAAGGACGAATCTCCCGTTTCCTCAAACGCCCAGAACAGGAGTTCCAGGTTCATCATGTTGTCGATGATAACGAGATAATCCTCTGGCTTTGAGTCCCATGACAGGATGACATTTGTCGTGCTGTCAAATCGGGTGGACAGAGACTTTGCACTATTGATGAGTATTTGGCGGTATTCCTCACTGGGGTTCATCTCCTGTGCCTTTCCAAAGCTGCAAAACATCATGAAGCCCAGGTCATGGGTGTGGGTGTTGTATTGCTCTTTTTCCAAGACGGCCAGGATGCGATTGGCCTCTGTGAAGAGGGAAGAGTCTCCGGTTTCCTCAAAAAGCCGCAGCAGCACGCCTGGGTAAAATCCACTGCACCACCAGCCTGAGTTGCTGGTTTTAAACTCCCCATCTTCAAAGGTCTGCGGAAAGCGATCCTCGGGCAAATTGTCCATCATGAACTGATATTGCTCACTGGCCAGTTCGAAATTTTGCTCGATTTGCTGGTTGAGATCGGTCGGTTGTTCAACGCTGCTGGATTCAGCCTTTTCCTGGCACGAGGTTAACCAGAAAAGTGCGGAAACGAGTGTGATGAATAGTAGACGAAGGTTCATTATTGAAATAGGTTTTGGGAGTTTGTTGCACCGGAAAATTTACCGTAGCTTTTGAAAAAGCCAGAAGTCGGAACATGAATTCCAGGATTAGGCTGCAAACCTGCATCAAATTGACTTTTCCTTTATATAGCTGCAATTTGGTCGGCGGGATTGGCGCAATGAATATTGTTTTCTCATCAAATTTAGCCTGACATTCGGTGAGCAACCCATTTCCGCACGAAAAATGTGAATGAGCCTTCTTTATGAACCGCACCGCAAAGTACTCCTTGACCACATCGTTGACCCTTGTTGCACTCATTACCCTGGCGCTGGTGGTGCCACCTCCCACCTCGCCCGGACCGGTTGAGCCCTACCTCAATGGCGTTTTCCCTACTGAAGCTCCAACCGGAAGTGCCTGGGAACTGGCCGAGGCATTGCCCGGTATGTACTTTCGCTCACCGCTGCGGGTGCTGCATTTGCCGGGAACTGACGACATCATGGTGCTCAACAAGGCTGGCGAAATCTGGCAGGTGTCGCTGGAAAACCAGACACGCCGAATGCTGCTCGACATAAAAGACCGCACGTTCAAAAAAGGCGAAGGGGGCTCGGTAGGCATGGCCTTGCATCCGGAATTTGGGAATCCCGATGCACCTGACAAGCAACTCATTTTTATCTATTACCGAACCAAACCCGAGCCGGATGAATGGAGCGAAAAAGGCTTCAATCGCTTGTCCAAATTTGCCTGGGATGCGGCTACGGAGACCTTCGACCCTGCCTCAGAAGAAATTCTCTTTCAACAATATGACCGTTGTACCTGGCACAATGGAGGCTCGATGTTTTTCGACAACTCCGGCTTTCTGTGTGTCTCAGTCGGAGACGAAGGGTTCAACGAGCAGATCGCAGTCTCGACCCAGCGACTGGACGGAGGATTTTTTAGTGGGGTTCTGCGCATCGACGTGGACAACGATCCCAGCCGCAGCCACCCCATTCGTCGCCAGCCACTTACCAATGCCGAACCGCCCAGCGGCTGGGGACCTACCTATTCCCAGGGGTACAGCATCCCCAATGACAATCCCTGGTTGGATCCTGATGGCGGTATACTGGAGGAATTTTTTGCACTGGGGGTACGCGGCCCATATGACATGTACTACGATCGCGATAACGACGAGATTTGGATGGCTGATGTTGGTGCTGCGAAAAGGGAGGAAATTAGCCGATTTGGGAAAGGTGACAACCTTCAGTGGCCCTTCAGGGAGGGAATCATAGATACGGATTATGCAGAACGGCCCGAAGAGGTAATAGGCGAAGAAAGACCGCCATACTATGACTATGACCGCTCTGTCGGTTCCGCCATCATCGGCGGAGCTGTATATACCGGTACCCGTTATACGGAGATGAACGGCCGTTATCTGTTTGGTGACTACATGTTTGACAAGATCATGGCGCTCACCCAAACAGGAACCCAGGGCGAACCAGAGTTTGTCGAACTCCTCAACCTGAATAATCAGACGGTGGAGATACCGGAAGAGGCTGGGATTACGGGCATTCATCCCATCCAAAATGGCGAAATTCTCGTGACGGTTATGGGCGATGATGGAGAGGAAAATGGGAAAATCTACTACCTCGTCCCCAGAGAGACCACTCCCGAGCCGCCAGGCAAATTATCCGAAACCGGAGCATTTGTCGATCTGGAAACGCTCACCCCGGCACCTGGGGTAATTCCCTACACGGTGAACTCCCCCCTTTGGTCAGATCGTGCCGCCAAACAGCGGTGGATGGTACTGCCCAATGACGGCTTTTTTGATTCGCCAAACGAGCAAATTCGTTTCTCAGGAGTTGACAATTGGGATTTCCCCGAAGGCACCGTATTTATCAAACACTTCGAATTACCTACTACCCTCAACCAGGATGGCGCTACTATACGGCTGGAAACCCGGTTTTTTGTCATGATGGAAAATGGCCGTGGCTATGGCGTCACGTATAAATGGAATGAAGACGGAACGGAAGCCTATCTCCTTGGGGGCGGAGCCACACAGGAATTCGAGGTAAAAGACGAACTGGGAAATGTGGCTTATACCCAAACCTGGGATTTCCCTTCACGCAGTCAATGCATGAGTTGCCACACCTCGCAGGCCAGGCATGTCCTGGGGGTCAAGACCCACCAACTTAACGGAGAGCTGTGGTACCCCCATTTGCAGGAATCGCGCAATCAGTTGGAGTATCTGAATGAACTGGGCGTCTTTCATCAGGATATCGGCGCATCTGAGACGTATTTGCAGGCGGCCTCGCTGCAGGATCAGACAGTTGATCTGGAGACCCGGATTCGGGCTTACCTTGACGCCAACTGTTCCCCCTGCCACCGTCCAGGAGGAGTTTCACTTGCCGATATCGATCTGCGATTCACTACTCCATTGAGCCTGCAAAACAGCATAAACTTCCCCACTCAGAGCCTCGGTTCCAATCCTGGCAACATGATCATTCATCCAGGTAATCATGCAGCTTCTGAATTGTGGGTGCGCGATGCCAGCAACGACGGAAACCGCATGCCACCTTTGGGACGGCACATGGTGGACTCCCTTTACATCGAACTACTTGCAGAATGGATTGACAATCTGCCCGAGGATGCAGGGAAAATTTATGAATTCAGCCTGTATCCAAATCCAACCAGCGGATGGGTATCCCTGCGTTTCAGCGACGAATGGGAGCCTCCATTTACCGTGTATGTCAGCAGCCTGAATGGGCATATGCTCAAAGAGGTAGAAATTGACGCCTACTCCGGACAACTTGACCTCACCCATCTTGGAGCAGGAACCTACCTGCTGGACGTACGTGCCAATGGAAATCAACAGGTGCAGAAAGTGGTGGTGAAGTAGAAGGAATTGGTTCAGGTTTCAACGTCAGCCGCTGGTTTGACCCACATCGTTGGGAGGGATTACGTGGTTGTGCTGGGCCAGGAGCATAATCCCGACCTGCTGAATCACCGATCCACTTCTCCCAGGACGATGTCAATACTCCCAATAATCGCCACCAGATCCGCGACCAGTACCCCACGGCTGATCTCGGAGATGACGCTGAGGTTACAGAAGCTCGGCCCTCGAACCTTGCAGCGGAAAGGCTTGTCGCTCTTGCCGTCAGCGATGAAGTAGTAGCCAAGCTCCCCACGAGGGTTCTCCGCGCGGACGTAGAGTTCCTGAGCCTTGGGGCGCGCCTTTGGGGGACAAAATTCCCTGGGGTCGAAGTCTGGAGTGCGTTTGAGGTCGCCCTGGAGGCGGTCCAGACATTGCTCGACGATCTTGACGGATTCTTCCACTTCGTCCACCCGGACCTTGAAGCGGTCCCAGCAATCGCCGACAGTGCCCATTTCGCCCTTCCCGATGGGGATGTCAAATTCCAGTTCGGGATAAACCGAATAGCCATCGACACGGCGCAGGTCCCACTTGATGCCCGAGCCACGCAGCATGGAGCCGGAACAGCCGTAGTTGATGGCCGTTTCCAACGGCAGGACGCCGACATTGGCGGTGCGCTTGACGAAGATCGTATTATCGGTGATCAGGCGGTTCAGTTCGTCCATCTTGGGCCGAAAGTACTCCACAAACTCGCGTGTTCGCTCTTCGAATCCCACTGGCAGGTCAAAGAACAGTCCGCCCACCCAGACGTAATTGTACAGCATCCGCGAACCAGAGGCCCATTCCAGCAGGTTCATGATGTGCTCTCGATCCCGGAAGGCCCACAGAAACGGCGTATAAGCCCCGATGTCCAGGCCATAAGTCCCCAACGCAATCAGGTGGCTTGCGATGCGGTTGAGTTCGCTGACCAGCACACGGATGTACTCGATGCGCTTGGGCAAATTTCCCTCGATGCCCAGCATCCGCTCCACCCCCATCACGAAGGCCCACTCATTGTTCATCGCCGCGAGGTAATCCATCCGGTCGGTGTAGGGTATGATTTGCGGATAGCTCAGCGCCTCGGCGTGTTTCTCAAAGCAGCGATGGAGATAGCCAATGTGCGGCACGACATCCACGATCACCTCGCCATCCGTGATCACCTCTAGCCGCAACACACCATGCGTAGAAGGGTGCTGAGGCCCCATGTTGAGGATCATCTCCTCAGTTTTGAGGTCTTCCTGCCGGAACTTGTTGGGTTCAGAGTCGAGGAGGTACTGGTCGTATTTGGAGGAAGAAGAGTTCAAGGTTTGAGGTTCAAGGTTCGTAGAGTTGCTCCTTAGGGACGCGAGAAAAATAACTTCCCGATTTTACGAAGAGATCTTGTTCGCAGGCAAGGAAGAAAAACCGAGTTTGGCGAGCCAAATGAGGCTTTTTCTGACGCAGTATGCGGGCAAGAGATCAAGTCAAAAGCGGAACTAATTTTTTGAGCGTTCCTTAGTCGCATTCGCTACAATGAAAAGCGCTGTTGAATCTGACTTGCAACTTCCTCCGGACTCAGGTGTGTGTTGTCAATTGAGATAAAATTCCGGCCAGCAAACTCGGAGGGACTGGCCCTCATTCGGAACGTTGCGTCGTGACCCAGCAGTCTCTTCTCGGATGCTTCTACATCCCGTTTGGAGGGTTTGTGGTGAAGGCGGTTCTCATGGCGGTTGCGTTTCAGACGTTCTTCAAGCTCGGCCTTGAGTTCCACGAAATAGATCTCGCCTCCCTCCGCGCGGAAAATGGCTGCTATTTCTTCTACATAATCCCAGTCTTCCGGCTCATCCAATGCCCACATCAGGGTAAAGATCAGACCGGGAAGATTACTTTTGGCTACCTCCCTGAAAACCGCAAAGCGTATGGCCGTATCCAGCCTCCGAAACGGCGGGGTACTCCAGTCAAAAAACTGGTTGACCAGTTCCAGTGACATATGATTGTGAAAAAGCTTGAGACCTGTTTGTTTGGACAGGGCCTGGCCTACGGTCATTTTTCCGACAGCGGGAGGGCCGAAAATCAGGATGAGGTTCATGGTTTATAATTCGGCAGAATGAAGAAAAAGTTGGTGTTTGGTTTTGAAGAATAGCAAAAGTGAAGTTTTGGGATACCATAAACCTCCCCATCCTCTGCTCTAAGTCATCTTGTCTGTTTCATCGCTTCTGCTAAATTTGTTGCCACTGAGAACCCACAATCCATAAACATGCGTCCAGACTTTAGCCGTATCCCATTCCGAAGTGAACCTGGAAACCCTGAGGCTTCAGGAAATCCATTTTCTGCTTCCGAGCCATTTGACACTCCCGAAAAGATCAAAATCAAGTCGCTTTACACGGCAGATGATCTGAATGGAGTATCTCATCTGGACTATGCTGCTGGCCTCCCTCCTTTTCTGCGAGGCCCTTATTCGACCATGTATGTATCCCGTCCCTGGACCATCCGGCAGTATGCGGGATTCTCTACTGCGGAGGAGTCTAATGCTTTTTACCGCCGTAACCTCGCAGCGGGTCAAAAGGGACTTTCAGTAGCATTTGATTTGGCGACCCACCGTGGCTATGACTCTGACCACCCCCGGGTAGAAGGGGACGTTGGAAAAGCTGGGGTAGCCATTGATTCGGTCGAAGACATGAAAATTCTCTTTGATCGCATCCCCCTCGATCAAATGTCGGTGTCCATGACCATGAATGGGGCTGTGATCCCCATCATGGCATTCTATATTGTCGCAGCTGAAGAGCAGGGGGTAAAGCAGTCGCAACTGAGCGGTACAATTCAGAATGACATCCTAAAGGAGTTCATGGTGCGGAACACCTATATCTATCCGCCCGAGCCAAGCATGAGGTTGATTGGCGATATTTTCGCCTACACTTCCCAAAACATGCCGCGCTTCAACTCCATTTCCATTTCTGGCTATCACATGCAGGAAGCCGGAGCAACGGCAGATTTGGAGCTGGCTTATACCCTGGCAGATGGGTTGGAGTACCTGCGTACCGGTTTGGCAGCGGGGCTGGACATCGACGCATTTGCGCCTCGGCTGAGTTTCTTTTGGGCCATTGGGATGAACTTCTTCATGGAAGTGGCCAAAATGAGAGCTGGTCGGATGCTCTGGGCCAAGCTGGTCAAGCAGTTTGATCCCAAGAATCCCAAGTCCATGTCTCTGCGGACCCACTCCCAGACTTCCGGTTGGTCGTTGACCGAGCAGGATCCACTCAACAACGTGGCCCGTACCTGCATCGAAGCCATGGGAGCGGCCAGTGGACACACCCAGTCGCTGCACACCAATAGCTTTGACGAAGCAATCGCGTTGCCTACGGACTTCTCTGCCCGTATCGCCCGGAATACCCAGCTGTACATTCAGGGGGAGACAGACCTGACGAGGTCTGTAGATCCATTCGCAGGTAGCTACTATGTTGAGCGCCTTACTCATGAACTGGCCAATAAAGCCTGGAAGCTGATCGAAGAGGTCGAAAGCTATGGAGGCATGGCCAAAGCCATCGAGCAGGGCATCCCCAAAATGAGGATTGAAGAAGCGGCAACCCGCAAGCAGGCACGGATCGACTCTGGTCGGGATGTGATTGTAGGAGTCAATCGCTTCCGCCTGGACCATGAGGAAGCATTTGAAATCCTGGATGTGGACAATCAGGCCGTGAGAAAATCGCAGATTGCCCGAATAAATAATGTAAAAGCGAGCCGGGATAATGAAGCCGTAGGCAATGCTCTGAAGGCTATTGAAGAAGCGGCAAAGTCAGGTGAAGGCAACCTGTTGGCTCTCGCAGTGGAGGCGGCACGTGTACGCGCCACCCTGGGAGAAATATCTGATGCCATGGAAAAAGACTTTGGAAGGTACCAGCCTGTTATACGTTCTGTTTCGGGGGTGTATGCGCAGGAAGCAGATAAGAATGAGCAGGTGGCCAAAGCTCGTGAGCTGGCTAATCGTTTCGCTGAGCTTGAGGGCCGGCGCCCACGCATCATGATTGCCAAGATGGGACAGGATGGCCACGACCGTGGAGCCAAAGTGATCGCAACCAGCTTTGCAGACCTTGGGTTCGATGTGGACATCGGACCATTGTTCCAGATTCCCAGCGAAGTCGCCATGCAGGCTGCTGAAAACGATGTGCACCTGGTGGGGGTTTCATCCCTCGCTGCCGGACATAAAACCCTGGTTCCACAGTTGATAGGAGAACTGGCGAAAATAGGCCGCGATGACATCAAGGTCGTTGCTGGCGGTGTCATCCCACAGCAGGACTATGAGTTCCTCTACAAGGAAGGGGTCGCAGGAGTATTTGGCCCCGGGACTGTGATTCCAGAAGCCGCTATTTCTATTCTGGAGCAGTTGCTGGAAGAAGATGATATTCCACAGGCAGTTTAGCTTGTTGCGTCGGGGTTAAGGAACGCGGGAAAAATTACTTTACATTCTTGGTTGATCTTTTCCGCGAATTCTGCGTCAGAAAAAGCCTCGCATAGTCCGCTATGCTTGATTTTCCTTCCTTGTCTTCACGAAAAATCTCTTCCCAATAATACATATCTATTTCGTCCGCGTTCCTAAAAGACAGTCTCACAAAACCGCGCTATTTTCCTTGATTTCGGTGAAAACCATTGCACAGTCCCATATTTCGGGGCTGTGTTTTTTTGTCAATCTCTTACCTTTTACCCATGTTAAAAAAGTTTTGAATTTGAATTGAGTCTGGTTCGTAAAATGTCATTATTAAATAAATGTGCATGGTGATCGACTTTTTCAGGTGCACAATCTATACATGATTAACAAGGGCATTATGGCGGCAAGAGCAAAATTTCAGAAATCCTTTAACATCAAGGTTAACCATGATGAGGGTAAAGGAACCTTTTCGATTCGTACCATGGAGGGGGACCTTGTTCTTCACTATCTGCAATCGGAGTCCGGGATTTGGGACTTCAACGATATGTCGATACCGACCGAGCTTCGGAACTTCAGACTCGCTCCCCGGTTGGTAGAGTATGCATTGGAAACTGCCCGCAAGGCAGGGTATCATATCAAGGCCAATTGTCACCAGGTACAGAGTTACCTGGCCAGAAATCCATTTTACAATACACTATTGGCTGAATAAAGATTTAGGAGTAGCGTTTTTTTACTGGCCCACCTTACGAACATAATGGTGGGCCAGTTTTATTTTTTCTGTTAGATCCAGTAGTAATTTGTCTGAATGGGCTGCTCATTTTCATGATGGAAAAGGAAAGTTTCATAGATTGGGTAGCTGTATATTTTTAAACTAAGGTTTTAGTTCTATTTTTGTTCCTGACACTTTAACCCCCACTACCTTGGAACAAACTCTCTCCGAATACCAGGCCGTTGTCAACCGTTGTCGTGACCTGTTTCTGGCCAAAGCCAGAGACTACGGCACTTCCTGGACCATCCTGAGGATGCCCTCTGTCACCGATCAGATTTACATCAAGGCTGAGCGTATTCGCACCATCCAGGAAACCATGGTAAACAAAGTCGGTGATAGCGTGGAGGGGGAGTTCATTGGCATTGTCAACTATTGCATCATCGCGTTGATGCTGCTCAAAATCGATGAAAGCCCGGAGAATGAGGCAAAACTGGCTGAGGCAGCGGCTTTGGCGAATTTTTATGATGAGCAGGCTACCTGGGCCCGGGAGGTGATGGTTCAGAAAAACCATGACTATGGAGAGGCATGGCGCAAAATGAGGATCAGTTCCATCACGGACCTGATCCTGATGAAGATCCATCGCCTCAAGCAAATTGAAGATAATGAGGGCAAAACTGAAGTGTCAGAGGGAGTCTCAGCCAACTATATCGACATGCTGAATTACGCGGTATTTTGTTTGATCAGAATGGAGGGATGAACCGCGCACCCGACAAAGGAAATATTGCCTGGTGCATTTGGAACGAAGTAATCACTCATTTAAAAATACAGTAAACTTCTGACCACGTTGAGCGCAGCGAAATCCCGCAGAGCGGGAAACTTTAAACTACGAACATCGGACTCCGAACTTCGAACTTATTCTACTAGTATTACGAACAATTACCAATATGACTACATATCAAGCCGTAGGAGTCTTTTTCTCGGTTTTAGGCCTGTTGAGCATAGCTAGCCTGATCGTTGAATACCGCAAAGAGCGGAGCCTCGACCTGCATAAGCTTCCTCTGACCGGAATGCTGATGTGGACCATCCGGATTACCGTCGGGGTACTATTTATTTACTCCGGCTTTGTTAAAGCCAATGACTACATCGGATTTGCCTACAAACTGGATGAGTATTTTCGGGTTTTCGGACAGCATTTTCCTCCTTTAAAAGGATTTTTTGATGTGTTTATCCCACTGGCAGAGCCTCTAGCCTGGTTCATCAGTGTATTTGAAATTGCCCTGGCAGTAGCCCTGATCGTGGGCTGGCGGATGAATCTCACGGCCTGGCTACTTTTGCTGATGATGGTATTCTTTACTGTCCTGACTGGCTACAGCCATTTTACCGGAGCCGTAACCGACTGCGGTTGTTTTGGGGATGCCCTGAAACTGGAACCATGGGAGTCCTTCATGAAGGATATTATCCTGACCACTGTGTTGCTACCGCTTTTTGTGATTCGCAAGTCCATCAAGCCCTATCCTAATGGAAAAGTGGCAGGAATTATTTCCGCTGTTGCCTTTCTGGCTTCCGGAATTTTCTCCTACTACTGTCACGAAAATTTGCCCGTAATCGACTATCGTCCCTATAAGGTTGGGGTGGATCTGCAGGTATGTACCACAGAAATAACCGAGGAAGGGTATCCCGCCTGTAAAGACTGGTTCCCATACTTTCCAGATCAGTCTCAGTCTTTTGAGGTGCTGGAAGGGAACACCCTGATGGTGATCGTTTATCAACTGGGTAAGGCTGATGAGGAGGAACTGCAAAAAGCTACCGAGGTGGCCAAAGAGGCCCAGACCGCAGGAATGCAGGTAGTTCTGTTAACGGCAACTCCTTCGGCAGAGACCAGGAGAATAACAGAATCTATCGGTTGGGACGGGGCTGTCGCCCTGATGGATGAGACCGTCCTAAAGACCATTATTCGCTCACATCCTGGCTTCATGCTGTTGCAGAACGGGGTGATCCTGAATAAATGGCACCTCAACAATGCCCCAACGGTGTCTGAGATGCAGGGCTTGATGAAATAGGCCGAGCCTGAGTTAGTCATCCTGATAAAATACCCTTGTCCGCTATGGCTGGCAGGGGTATTTTCGTGCAAATGGTTGTACCAATTTAAAACATCATTATGTTGCGAAAGCACATTATTTTCGGATTGCTGCTGTTGGTTGGATTGAGTGCAGGCTCGTCCCTGATGGGGCAGGAACTGTTTTGTACAGTAAATGTAGATGCCAGTCGGATCCAGAGTGATCGTCAGGTATTTGAGGATATGGAAAAGAATATCTCCGAATACCTGAATTTCAACGAATGGACCAATGATGATTTCACCACAGAAGAGCGAATTCGTTGTAACCTGAATCTGGTGGTGCAAAGTCGTCCTTCCCCGGACTATTTCTTGTGTCAGGTTACCCTTCAGGTATTCCGTCCGGTATATAACTCAACCTATGAAACTGTTTCACTCAACGTAAGGGATGTAAATTTCAACTTTCGCTACGTAGCCTATCAGAATCTGCAGTTCACCCAGAATACCTATACCGACAATCTGACGGCCCTGCTGAATTACTATGCATACCTGATCATAGGGTTTGATTATGCGACCTTCTCCCCCAATGGTGGAATACCCTATTTTCAGAAAGCACAGGAAATTGTAAACCTGGCAGCGAGTGCATCCCAGGAAAAAGGATGGAAGTCTCGTGAGAGCAATCGAAACAGATACTGGCAGGTCGAGAACCTCCTTAACAGCTCTTACCAGGGCTTTCACCAGATGCTTTACCAATACCATCGGCAGGGGCTCGATCAGATGGAAAACAGCCCTCAACAGGCACGAAAAGCAATCCTGGCGACTCTGCAGGAGTTACAGCGCCTTCACCGCCAAAACCCTCTGCTATTGCTGAACAAAATGTTCCTGGATGCAAAGCAGGATGAACTGGTTTCTGTCTTCACCAATGCGTTTGTGAACGATAAAAAACAGTTCGTCGAAATCATGCAGGATGTGGACCCATCCAATATGGGGCAGTACAATTCTGTAATGGAGACCAATTAGTCTATCAGTAACCGCAGGCTGAATCCTGCATTATTTCCTGAAAACCGCATTCCATTGTGCATCTCCACCATGGGTTTGAAATCAAGACTTATGGCCAAAGGAGCATATGGAAAGACGTAGGTGACTCCAATGCTGCCATCAACACCGTAGGCTGGAACATTGTAATCCTCCTCAACCAGAAATCCATTCATTCCCAGGTGTCCTCCCAGGCCTGCGTGAGCATAGGCATCTCCATGCCTTGTGAGCGGGATAAACTGAGTGACCATTCCGATAAGCCGGGCACCTCCTCTGCGGTAAGCACCGATCCATTCTGTTGCAGTCTGAGACCTGCCAAGGAATTGTTGCCATGAGAATCCGTTGGCTGAGCCGATACGAACCCCAATTGACTGTTGATATGGAGACTGGGAGTATAGGTGAGATGATACGAGCGCGGTAAACGCAAAGCTAATCAGGACTATTATTCGCTTCAAACTGATCGGATTGTTAGAAATGGATATTATTTGTAGTCATCGATCAGTTGCAAAGGTAGCGTGTGAAATCCCTGAATCCGTTAAATGGCAGGAAGGGGAGCAATTTGCTTGCTTAAATGGTAATATACTTTTCGCGAAATGTAAAATGGCTTGAAGTAGATCCTGTGTTAGCTTCTGTACGCATGTGTATCCCAAAGGATACAAAAAAACGACTTACCTGATGGTAAGTCGTTTGATTTGGTCGGGATGGGCAGATTCGAACTGCCGGCCCCACGCCCCCCAGACGTGTACTCTAACCGGACTGAGCTACATCCCGAACCTTTAAAGAAACAGAAGAACCACTGCTTCTTCTGAAGTGGGCACAAATTTCTACAACGATTCGCGCAATTCCAAAAGAAATGCACGCAATTTTAGAAGTGTCTGCCGCATTTGGAGTTCACTTTCCACTTTGTGGTTTTCCATGCGTAGCCTTTCCTGGGCTCCCTTGATGGTGTACTTCTTTACTTTTAGGAGGTAATGGATTTTTCTAAGAGTCTCTATGTCCCTACGGGTATAGACTCGGTTGCCCTTGCGGTTCTTGCGTGGGTTGATCTCTTTAAACTCTCCCTCCCAAAAACGAATCAGAGAAGCAGTCAAGTCTAATTCCTTGGCTACTTCTCCGATGGTAAAATATTGCTTGAGAATTTTGTCTTCCTCTACACTCACAATAGGTTGCAAATTATGGAGCGAGGGAAAGTGCTGGGTAACCCCGCTTCTAGATTAGTCCATAGAAGTATTTTCTACAGCAGCCTCCTTGCGAAGTTGTACATACTCTTCAGGAGTGATCTCTCCGTAGAAATAGTCAAGAGGGTTGATCTTTCTGCCTTCGCGGATGATCTCGTAATGGAGGTGAGGACCGCTGGAAAGGCCGGTATTTCCGGAGTATCCAATGATGTCTCCACGCTCTACGGTTTGTCCCTTCTCGACCAGTAGCTCTGAAAGGTGAGCATATTTGGTTACGAAATCGGTAGTTCCATGTTCAATTTCGATTTGGCGGCCATATCCTCCACGAGCCATGCGAGCCAACCTGATAACACCGTCAGCAGTAGCATAAACTGGTGTGCCGGTAGAGGCCTGCATATCGATACCCGTGTGCATACGCTTGGTCTTGAGGATAGGGTGCATTCTCCATCCAAAACCAGAGATGATGCGGCCTTCAACAGGACGAATAGCAGGCATATGGCGCAACTCTTCTCCTTTTTCCTTCAACTCATCAAATAGCGTCTCGTAGCTCTGATTCTGAACATCAATTTTGCTGTAAAGACGGTTTAGACGCTCTTCTACATCCTTCAGGATTTCGGGATCTGCGGAGGATGCAGGATTTGCGGTACCACCGACACCCCCGTTCCACTCACCGTCATCAATCTGATCCTGATCCAGCAGGCTTCGATAGAAGTTGTTGTCCTGATCATGGAGACCATCGACTTCTTCTTCGAGCATTGCAAACTGGCCTTCAAGTTGAGCGATGTGTGCTACAAGCTCTTGTTGCTGCTGCTTGAGATAAGCCTCTTTGGGGTTATCATACAGGAAAAAGTATCCGGCAAGCATCAACACGGCTAAAAGCAAAGATCCGCCTACATAAGTTGATACATTGATAAGGACTGATTTGGGCGTCACCCTTTCGGGCTCAAATGTGCAACTATCCTCATCGTAATAGTATCGTATCTTTTTCGCCATGATGGAACAGGAATTTAATTTTGGTACCTTTGTGGACTAAAGAACAAGCAAGGAAAAGCTAAAATCTTGCCAAGCGTTGAATAAGTTGATTTTGTCGTGAAACTCAGAACGTTGGGCCCAAATTTAACAATTTTTTCTTCAAACAAAACAGGGGGTTACCGAACTTTCTGACAGCCCATAAACCATCAAAAAGTCATGATCTCAGGTACCGAAGTTCGAGATATATTTTTATCCTTCTTTGAGCAAAAATTACACCAGGTGGTAAAGTCTGCTCCCATCGTGGTAAAAAATGATCCCACTTTGATGTTTACCAATGCAGGGATGAACCCCTTTAAGGACATCTTTCTGGGCCTGAAGTCTCCAAATAGTAAACGGGTGGCAGATACTCAGAAGTGCCTGAGGGTCAGTGGGAAGCATAATGATTTGGAAGAAGTAGGGCATGATACCTACCACCATACCATGTTTGAAATGCTGGGGAACTGGTCATTTGGGGACTACTATAAGACCGAGGCTATTGCATGGGCATGGGAACTTCTTACAGACAAATACGGGCTTGATCCTGACCGTCTGTATGCTACAGTTTTCGAAGGAGCACCTGACGAAAACCTGGAAGCGGATGATGAGGCGAGAACGATGTGGAAAAAATATTTGTCAGAAAAACACATCCTTAACGGAAATAAAAAAGATAACTTCTGGGAAATGGGCGAAACCGGGCCCTGTGGTCCCAGTTCCGAGATTCATGTGGACATGCGCAGCGATGAAGAGCGTGCGAAAGTAGATGGAGCCACTCTCGTTAACCAGGATCATCCGGAGGTTATAGAAATATGGAATCTGGTTTTTATCCAGTATAACCGCAAGGCAGACCAAAGTCTGGAACTCCTGCCCGCGACCCATGTGGATACGGGGATGGGGTTTGAACGCCTCGTTATGGCGCTCCAAAACAAGCGTTCCACTTATGACACTGACCTGTTTGATGGCCTCAGAGGTTTTCTGGAGAACAAGACCGGACTAAAATATGAGACCGCCCCGGAGCCACAGCGGATCGCCATCCGAGTGATCGTGGATCACATCCGCGCCATCACCTTTACCATTGCAGATGGTCAGCTACCATCCAACACCGGAGCAGGATATGTCATCCGCCGTATCCTGCGCCGTGCCTCCCGATATGCATACTCCTACCTCGACCTGAATGAGCCTTTCATGCATGAGATGGTGGCCATTCTGGCCAGGCTTTACAAGTCGGTATTCGAAGAGGTCGCTCAACAGGAGCAGTTCATAGCCCGGATCATCCTCGAGGAAGAAAAAAGCTTTCTCCGCAAGCTGGAAAGTGGCACCCAGATGTTTGAGCAGTATCTGGCTGACAATCCGGATTCAAAAGAAGTGGAAGGCTCTTTTGCCTTCAAGCTATACGATACCTACGGCTTCCCCATTGACCTCACAGAGGTGATGGCACGGGAGCAGGGACGCAGCGTAGATATGACAGGCTTTGAGCAGGAACTGGAAGCACAAAAAGAGCGTAGTCGCAAGGCTACCAGCGTCAGCGCAGGCGATTGGGTAGTGGTGAATTCCGGAGATGACCTGCCGCGCTTCGTGGGATATGATACCCTGGAGGTAGAGACCCGCATTCGTCAGTTCCGGACTGTACAAGCCAAGAAGAAAACGCTATTCCACCTCGTCCTGGAAGAAACTCCCTTCTATGCTGAAATGGGAGGGCAGGTAGGTGATCAGGGAACCCTCAAATGTGGAGAAGAGACCCTCAGGGTGCTTGATACCCAGAAGGAAAATGAGCTGATCGTACACCTGGTAGACAAACTACCTGAAAATCCGGATGGCACCTGGACTGCCCAGGTACATAGCCTTCGTCGTAAAAAAATCAAGTCCAACCATACCGCTACCCACCTGTTACACTCCGCCTTGCGGGAAACACTGGGAGACCATGTAGAACAGCGCGGCTCGCTGGTAAGCGATAAGGTCCTGCGTTTTGACTTCTCTCATTTCTCCAAAGTGACCGAGGAGGAATTGACAAAGATTGAAAAAGAGGTCAACGAGCGCATTTCCCTCGATATTCCTCTGACCGAATACCGCGACATGCCCATCGAGGAAGCCAAAGCCATGGGTGCGACCGCTCTTTTTGGAGAGAAATACGGCGACGAAGTACGGGTGATTGTCTTTGACCACGATTACAGTGTCGAGCTTTGCGGAGGGACCCACGTGGACAGTACGGGTGAGATTCGGATGTTTAAGTTCGTGTCCGAAGGTTCTGTGGCAGCTGGGGTCAGACGCATCGAAGCCCTGACTGGAGATGCTGCATTTGAATACCTGGACAAAAAGGCCCAACAGGCCGATGAGATCGCGGCCCTGCTCAAGGCTCCCAAAGATCCCGTCAAGGCCGTAGAAGATCTCGCGAATAAGGCAAAAGAGCTAGAGAAGCAGCTACAGCAGCTTAATGCCGAGAAAGTATCTCGTCTCAAGGACGAACTGGCCAGTAAATTCCGTCAGGCCGGTGGCCTCAACCTGCTGGCAGAGCAGGTCGCAGTCGCTGCTGCCGATGACCTCAAGCAGTTGAGTTTTGACCTGCGCAAAAACCAGGAAAATGCCCTCATCGTGCTGGGAGCAGAAGTGGGAGGAAAAGCCCTGCTCAGCGTCATCATGAGTGAAGACCTCGCCAACAGTGGCAAGTATAACGCTGGTCAGATGATCCGGGACCTCGCAAAAGAAGTCAAGGGCGGCGGAGGCGGACAGCCGTTTTATGCTACTGCTGGTGGCAAGGACCCCAACGGCATTCCCCAGGCGCTGAAGAAGGTGGAAGGGATGATTTAGAAGGAAGACTGCTGCGCGGTCAGGCCACTTCGTTGTCAGAAGTCAGATAAAAAGAATAAACCTAAACCTTACAATGGTTCAGCGAGTTCCAATCTGACTTCTGACTTCTGACTTCTGACTTCTGACTTCTGACTTCTGACTTCTTCATCCCGATGATCCGCTTCTTCCATTCCGACCGATTTGTGCCAAAACTGCCCGATGGACATCGCTTTCCCATCAGCAAATACCAACTGGTGCGGGAGCAATTGCTCTATGAGGGAGCGATCGAAGAAGGGCAGTTGGTGGAAGCCGGCCTGGCGGACGAGGCGGATATCCTGCGGGTGCACACCCGCGCATACTGGGAGGCTATGCGCGACCTGAAGCTCGACGCCAGGGCCATGCGGCGCATTGGATTTCCCCAGTCGGAAATTCTGGTAGAGCGCTCCCGCAGGTCGGTACAGGGCACCCTGATGGCGGCTCTGCATGCACTTGATCATGGCTGCGGAGTCAACCTCGCCGGAGGCACCCACCACGCCTACGCCGATCACGGAGAAGGCTTTTGCCTGCTCAACGACATAGCCGTAGCCGCTCGCTACCTGCTGGACCACAACCTGGCCCACCGCCTGTTGATCGTGGATCTGGATGTCCACCAGGGAAATGGCAACGCGGTGATCTTCGCCCGCGACGAGCGGGTGTTCACCTTCTCCATGCACTGCCAGGCCAATTACCCCCTGCGCAAAGAAGCCTCCGACCTGGACCTGGGCCTCGATGTCGGTACCGATGACAACACTTACCTTAATGTCCTGCGAGACCATTTGTCCAAACTCATCAATCAGCACAAGCCCGACCTGATCTTCTTTCAGGCGGGAGTGGATGTGCTGGCTACCGATAAACTGGGGCGGTTGGGGCTGACCCCTTACGGCGGTCGGCTCCGTGATGAGATGGTGATCGAGGCCTGTCTGGAGCGGCAGATTCCCCTGGCCATCAGCATGGGCGGCGGCTACTCTGAGCGCCTTGCCGATACCGTCAATGGGCATGTGGAGACCTTTCGGTTGGCGGCGGAGGCGTTTGGGTAGCGGGGGGAATCCCACGTACCCGACAGCTAAGTAGACCCCGGCAACCCCCTTGGGCTACGCCACCAACTTTTCGCGAGTATGAAAAGCCAGACTCAGCAGAAGACCTAAAAAAAGAGGTCGAGGGCCTGGGAAAGGAGATTCAGGCGCTGATGGGGGAGTTGTTTTGACTTTTAAACCAGAGGGCAATCCTGGCAGCGCCTTGTTGTCGGCTTAAAAAAGATGCTAAAGTAAAATAAGAATTCCCTTATTTTACTTTATCGCCTAAAAGTAAAATAAGATTCAGCTTATGTTAGCTACCGAAAATAAATGGGTCGAGGACTTCAAGGCTGGATATTATGAACCAGCCTACCAGTATCAATATTTTGTGCCTAATGGTGTGAACCATCAGTGGAACTGGCTCACGCCAGCTATTAATCAATTGTTGGAAAAGGCGGCGATCAAGCTGGGGGAACTCAACTCATTTGCCCGTTTGGTACCCAACATGGACTTGTTCATCCAACTACACGTCACCAAGGAGGCTGTTTTATCGAGCCGGATAGAAGGAACCCAAACACGAGTGGATGAGGCCATGTTGCCCATTGAGGAAGTAAGCCCCGAGCGTCGAGACGATTGGCAGGAAGTCAATAACTATATTCGTGCCCTTAACCAAGCCATTGAAGAGCTAAAGACCTTACCCATCTCTTCGCGCCTCCTCAGGCATACCCATGAAATACTCCTGCAAAGCGTAAGGGGAGAAACCAAACTGCCAGGAGAATTTCGGAATAGCCAGAACTGGATAGGAGGGACTTCCCTAAAAGATGCCGTTTTTATCCCTCCCGCTCATCATCTGGTGGGCGATTTAATGGGTGATCTGGAAAAATTCCTGCATAATGATCAAATCGAGGTTCCTGCCTTGATCCGGATTGCCATTGCTCATTACCAATTCGAGACCATACACCCCTTTCTGGATGGAAATGGTCGTATCGGGCGCTTACTCATTACCCTATACCTCGTCAGTGAAAAAATCCTGGATCGGCCTCTGTTGTATCTCTCTTCTTACTTCGAGCGAAACAAAAGCCTTTATTATGACAACCTGACTTTTGTGCGGACCAAGAACGATCTGTTACAATGGCTTAAATATTTCCTTATCGGCATAGAGCAGACAGCAGGAGAAGCGGTAGATACCCTCTCACAGGTCCTAGCCCTCAAGGCCAATACCGAGCAAATGATCCATAGCCAATTTGGGCGGCGCGCTCCCAATGGCCATTTATTGCTTCAGTTTTTATTTACCCGCCCTATCATTTCGGTTGACGATGCAGCCAAGGCCTGCGATACGAGCTATAAGACGGCTAACGACCTGATAGGCCTGTTTCAGGAGCAAGGCCTCCTACGCGAAGTCACCGGCCAAAACCGCAACCGCCTCTTTCTCTTCGATTCCTACCTGGAAATTTTTGCCTAAGCCACACCTCTGAGACTATCCCGGATAGCGACGTGAACCTGCTGGTCGATATTACTCCTGGTACCGAGCAGATTTACGAGCAGAAGCAACGCCTGAAAAATCAATTGCAGCAAGCTTTTGGTCGCAACGTGGATCTTTGCCGGGAAGAATACCTCGAAGCCTATTTCAAAACCCCAATTCTGAAATCAGTCATTGATGTCTGAAAAAGATCAGGCCAACCACGATGAGGAGGATTTGATGATTACTCCTTTTCCCCAAAAAACCACCGCTCCCCCCACGACAGGATCAGGTACAGGACGATGACCATCGGGATGGCGATCTCACGGAAGCTCACCAATAAAGTGGCTGATCCTATGATAAGCAAGTAGCGCGTCTGGTTCCCCTCCCAGCGAAAGTGCTTGAATTTGAGGGCGAGCAGTGGGAGTCGAGCCACCAATAGCAGGCTCAGTCCAAGGCTCAGTCCCGCAATGACCCAGGGGTTGAAAAGCAGGGAGCCTGCCCAACTAGCGGGGTGTAGTTCCCGGATGAGCCAAAAGGAGGCAATCAGCATCGCATTGGCGGGGGTAGGCAGGCCCACAAAGTGATCTCGCTGCTCCTGATCCAGGTTAAATCGGCCCAGTCGTACTGCTGAAAACAGGGGAATCATCGCCGCAGCAAACAGGGGGATCGCCTGATACATTCTCATACCGTGAAAAAAGTGACCTTCGGATAGCACTTCAGGCAGACCTGCCAGCCAGGCCATGATCAGTCCGGGCACTACGCCAAAACTGACCATGTCAGAGAGGGAGTCCAACTGCTCCCCCAGTGGAGAGGATACCTTCAACCGGCGGGCGATAAATCCATCGAGGAAGTCTGCTAGCAGGGCGACGATCAGCAAAATGGCGACCAGGGCCCAATCTCCTTCAAAAATGGCCACAATGGCTCCCATTCCACAAAATAGATTGCTGAGGGTGATGATATTGGGGATGTGAGCACGCATAGGTGGTATGTTCTGTCAGCGAATTTAAAGGTATTGAACCGTTTACTGCGGGCTTTGATCAAATTTTTACGAAATTCAGGACGATGGTCATTGTTCATTTTTCATTGAACAGTGATCAGTAGGAGAAGAACTGCATCAGGAACATTCTTTACTGATCCCTGCACTTTGCGGATCAATGACCCCAGACCAATGAACAATGAAACATGCATTATACTGAAAATCTGATCATTGGCGCAGGTCCTGGTGGATTGGCCGTAGCGGGTTGCTTTACCAGAGACCACCTCTCATACATGATGATCGAGCGAACCCAGCAGGTGGCTCACTCCTGGCATCATCACTACGATCGGTTGCACCTGCATACGGTGAAGGAACTTTCCTATTTGCCCTATAAGCCTTATCCATCCGATTTCCCAAAATATATTTCCAGGCATCAGTTTGCAGAATACTGCGATGCCTATGCCCGCGAATTTCAGATAAAGCCCCACTTCGGGCAGGAGGCCTCCTCCATCAGACGGGAGGGAGATCACTGGCAGGTGGATACGACTGATGGGAACCACTACCGGGCTGATCGGGTGATCATTGCAACTGGATTTAACAGGAAGCCCTATTCTCCCAGGTGGTCTGGAATGGATGACTATCAGGGAACCCTAATCCACAGTCGGGACTATCAGAGTGGAGCAGATTTTAAGGGCAAAAAGGTGCTGGTGGTAGGCATGGGAAATACTGGCGCAGAGATAGCGGCAGACCTGGCTGAGCAGGGGGCCATGCCCAGTATTTCTGTTCGTGGCCCTGTGAATGTCGTGCTTCGCGATCCTTTTGGGCGGCCTGTACAGAAGACCGCTATTATGCTCGCCAAACTCCCCAACTGGCTGGGAGATGGGATTGGGCGGCTGACCACTGCTATCACAGTGGGAAATCTTGAAAAGTATGGACTGGGTAAGCCTAAGATGGCACCCTCAGAGCAGTTGAGGGTCCTGGGGCAGACTCCTGTTATTGATGTGGGGACGCTCCCATTGATCAAACAGGGAAAGATCAAGGTGCTACCTGAAATTCAGGCGTTTACGACGAAGGGGGTGCGTTGTAACAACGAAGTCTATGGCTTTGATGCTGTCATCCTTGCGACAGGTTACCGCGCTGCAATCGATGATTTTTTGGAAGATACGAGTGGAGTGTTTGACGAAAGGGGAGTGCCGCGTAGCTGGAAGGTTCCGCAGCAACCCGGACTGTACTTTGTAGGATATGACTGTTACACTCCCGGTGGGTTGCTTTACGTTATTCGACGGGACGCGATGAAGGTCGCAGCGGAAATTGGCAAGCTTCATCACCCTGTTTCTTCATAGTTCCTTTTATCCTTCCTGGCAATATTCTACCCAACAAATTTCTCCCGCATTCATGAGCCAATTACCTTCCATCCCCAACTCTACCACCCTGTCGCCCCGGTTGCAACGGTTTGATGGTCAGTGTGTTTCCGTCCTTGTGGGAGAAGACGTAAATGAGGAAGATATCTCGGTCCTAAAGGATTGGGATCATGAGTATGTGGCCCTGATTGTGCCCATCGGATGGTTTACCATTCGGGACCAGATGGATCAGGACTGGACGGTAAACGACCCGAAAACCAAAGGAGAAGAGACGCTGTATAGCAGTACCTTTTTCTTCCATCCTCAGTCAGAAAGTGTTAAGTCCCTGCTTGATTTGGTAAAAGAGAAAGGGTGGGCACTGTATGCTTTTGATGAGGAAAAGGCTTTTTGCCTCGTACTGGCCACGGGCATTGCCTACGACATTGACCGGACAAATCTTTTGAAGCATCTACAGGAAAATTGATCGCTGGCCCATCCCGAAAATGCCTGGCATGGAAATCTTTTTTTCTCTGCAGGCATAAGGCTAACTTGCCAGTCAGAACATAGTACCGCACATGAAAGTATTTCGTTCTCTGGAAGAATACCAGGCTGGAGGGCATACCGTCGCAACCATCGGCACCTTTGATGGGGTTCATATAGGCCACCGGACCATCCTGGAAAGGCTGAAAGACGCTGCTCGCAAGCGAGAGGGAGAGTCGGTGCTGATCAGCTTTCACCCTCATCCCCGGCTTGTCCTTTTTCCTGAAAACAATCCGCTAAAACTTCTGCAAAGCCTCGATGAAAAGATCGCTTTGCTGGATGAGTTTGGATTGGACAAGCTGTTGCTGATTCCATTTACCAAAGAATTTTCCCGTATCCCTTCTCATCGCTTCATCAGAGAGGTGCTGGTGGAAACCCTGGAGATTGATCATATCATCATCGGATATGACCACCGATTTGGAAAAAACAGAACAGGTGGCCTGGAAGAACTGGAGACCTATGCGGAAGACTGGGGATACACCGTGGAGGAAATTCCAGCCCAGAGCATAGATGAGGCAAAAGTCAGCAGTACCAAGATCCGAAAGGCCCTTCAGGAAGGAGATGTGCAGACCGCCGAAAAATACCTTGGCTACCCATATTCATTTGCTGGAAAAGTCATCCACGGAGAAAAAATGGGCCGCAAACTCGGCTATCCCACCGCTAACCTGGAACCGAGTGACCCGCTAAAAGTCATTCCGGGAATCGGAGTCTACCTGGTAAAGGTGCAGGTGGATGAACGGTGGTTTTACGGGATGATGAGCATTGGCGTAAAGCCTACCATGGGAGAATTTGCCCAGACCCAGGAAGTATTTTTGTTTGATTTTGACGAAGACATCTATGGAGAGGAAATTCGGGTTCATTTCCTGGAGTATCTGAGAGGAGAAAAAAAATTCAAGTCCCTAACCGAACTGATCGTTGCGATGGATGCAGACCGCGATTATTCTCTCAAGCGGATTGCAGAACTGGGGCCTTTGTCCTGAAGAAGGGGGGAATACGGTATGCGGTATAAGGGGAATAAGGTGTATAAGGGAAATATTGGCGGTATGCGGTATAAGGCAGTATATGGTAAAATTGTCGTAACTCTCTGGGAACCAGTTTAGTATCGAACTACGAACTACGAACTACGAACTACGAACTACGAACTACGAACTAAAGATCAACCACCTATGAAAAAGCTATTGATCCTATTGTTACCCACTATGTTTTTGTTAAGCTCCTGTCAGCCAGATATTTGTGACTGCCTGGAAAACGTTGGAGAAATATCTGTTGATGGCCTTGGAGAACTGCTGACTGGTGAAGAGATGCAGAAGGAAAACGAGGCTTGTTGGGAAGAACTGAACAAGCACAAGGCTTCTGAACTGATCAAACTATCTCGTGAGTGCCGGGACAAGCGGAAGGACTCCCAGGAGCAGTAGCGACATTTGAATACCTAATATTTCGGCATCTTGAACCTGACCTTCACTTTTCTCGGAACAGGGACCTCACAGGGAATTCCCATGATTGCCTGCGATTGCTTCATCTGCACCTCCTCAGACCCTCGGGACAAGCGGTTGCGCACCAGCGGACTGCTGCGTAGCGATGAAGGATGTGTGGTCTTTGACACAGGTCCTGATTTCCGGGAGCAGATGTTGCGGGAAAAAGTGAAGGGCCTGGATGCGGTCGTTTTTACCCATCAACACAAGGACCATACTGCGGGACTGGATGATGTGCGGGCTTTCAACTATTTCCAGCATCGGGACATGCCGGTGTTTGGTACGCCTGCTGTACACGATCACCTTCGGCGTGAGTTTTACTACATATTTGAAGCGAAGGATTATCCCGGTATTCCCAAACTGGATCTACAGGAGATCGATCCGGAAAGGCCATTTGAGATCAAGGACATGAGGCTAACCCCCATTCCCATGCTCCATGGGAAACTGCCCGTACTGGGATATCGCTGTGGGGATTTTGCTTACCTCACGGATGTGAATCACATCCCCGACTCTTCCTATAACCTGTTGGAAGGAGTCAAGTGTGTCGTAATCAGTGCCTTGCGGCATCAGACTCACTATTCGCATTTTACACTGGAAGAAGCGTTGGAAGCACTTGAACGTATGCAGCCTGAGCAGGCCTATCTTACCCATATCAGCCATCAACTAGGCGCCCATGCTGAGGTGGAGAAATTATTACCTCCTCACGTGAAAGTTGGATATGATGGACTTACCCTGGATTTATCGCAATGGAGTTGAGACCGGCAAAATAGTTTGAAAGCCTGGTGGGGAGAAAGTCGGTAAATGGGAATGCGTTATCCTCAACAGTCACACTGCTAAGAGGCTTTTTGGGATTTGGTGTTTGCTTGCCAAACGTAGGATTTTTAGGTTCTGACAAGGAAATTTTGCGAGGAATAGCGAGCTATTTCGAGTAAAATTGACGCAGTCAGGTTCCAAAAAGACAAGTTTGGCGTGTAAAGGAAAATTTCCAAACAGCCTCTTATCTGGACTTTATGCATTTTTAAATGTGAAAAATCCCTTCCTAGTCCCAGCAAATTGGCCATCAGCAATTGACCAACATCGGGGTTTTAGGTGGATGTTGTTTAATTCGTGAACAACTTTCAGCAATCAATATTGTACAAAGGGATCTAAAGCAAACCTGGGGCGGCGTTGGCCCGGCATTTGGCGCTCGGGGCGGCTTGAGGGGCAGCCTGAAATGCCGAACTTTTTTGCCTACTTTTTTGAAAGAAAGTAGGTCCCGCTGATCCGTGATCCCGCGAAGCGGGGAGGCGACACTGCAATTGGAAAAGCATTTTGGATAAAGTCCAGGTAAGCCCTGGCCCTTGCACCAGCTTACTTGCCCCACCCTACAATACTCTCTATTTATACCCTGATTCCGGATATCATAAAGTCTGCCGCAGCCTCTGCGATCTCGTCAGGGTGCATCTTGCCATTGGGACGATACCACCCTGGCATCCAGTTTACAGCAGAAAGCATCATGGAAGTAAAGAAGCGGGAGTTCCCCGAACGGAAGATCCCCTGTTCAGCTCCTTCTTTGAGCACCTTCATGAAGGTGCCTTCATAATCGGAAATGATTTTTGCGAATTTATCCCGCTTTTCATCCTCCAGGCGCTTCCACTCACGGAAAAAGATGGAGGATGCATCAATGTTGGCGATGATGGCATGGGTATGCGCCTTGAGCATGGCCATCATCTTATCGGCAGTAGGCAGGCTGCCCTCAGCAATAGGCATGACCTTGTCATAGAATGACCGCGCTGCCCTAAGGGCGATTTCCCAGAGAATCTCGTCCTTGGAGCCATAGTGGCTGTACAGACTGGCTGGTTGTATACTCAGCATCTGGGCAAGTTCGCGCATAGAAGCCGCGACATAACCTTTTTCGCTGAAAAGCTGCTGGGCAGCATTTAGGATTTCCTGTTTGCGGGCACTTATTGCCTTGATTTCCTTTAATGGCATATGGTGGGTGAAGGTCTGGTATCGGGACTTATCGACGAATGCTCTGCAAGATAATATACATATATCTTTTTAAGTAGGTTGTTCTGCAGGGTTATTTGTGCATCAGCGAACCAACCTGAAATGGGGAAAGTAAGGTTATGGATAAAATTGTTGACTAAAGGCGAAAAAAATCAAACATGTATGCACCGCTGTCCAATAAACGGGACAAAACATACGTTGTCCGAAAGCCCTGTTACGAAAACGATTTCTGAATTCCTGCTTCTGAAGCTTTTCGCATTACGCCAAACTTCGTAATCGGTCATATTTGCGCGTATGGGCATATTTGGGGGTTGGTTTTTAAGGGTAAAAAGTGTGCATGGCCACCCATTTATGCGGAGATATTAGCATTTCAGTAGGGGATTTTGGCGGTCTGGCATCTTTTATGTGTACTAGAATTTGTCCAGCCAACTGTTCTGGACTGATTTGTGAATGACTGCTTTCCTCCTTAAATTATTATTAAGCGCTCGAAAGTTGGGATCTGCAGGTCAACCCGATAGTTGGTGATGTTACCTTTTCCTTTCCTAGCTGTCCTAAATATTATTCCCAAACCCTTTCCACGGCTGTCCACCGTTGGATCAAACACCCAAAACTTTTCGTCATGGAGAAGGCGCTTCTTAACCAAACCACAGACCGTGAATTAATCAAAGGCTTTATGGCTGGTCATGACCAGTGCTTTGATGAACTTCTAGGCCGCTACAAATCCAAAGTATTTACCACGATCTATCTGATTGTCAAGGATCGCTCAATCGCCGAGGATCTTTTTCAGGATGTCATGATCAAGGTTGTGCGTATGATTCGGTCGGGTAAGTACAATGAAGAGGGTAAGTTTTTACCCTGGATTGTCCGGATTGCCCGCAACCTGGCCATTGACCACTTTCGTAAAGCCCAACGCAACCCCATCCAGCGAGAATCGGAAGATTACGACATCTTCAATTCAGCCTTTCGTGCTGAAGAATCATCCGAAGAGCAGATAATAAGCCAGGAGAATGCTCGTTACATTAGAAAGCTGATTCAGCATCTGCCTGAGAAGCAACGTGAGGTCCTGATTATGCGTACCTATGCGGAACTAAGCTTCAAAGAGATCGCAGCTATTACAAATGTGAGCATTAACACAGCTTTAGGCAGAATGCGATATGCATTGCTCAACCTTAAAAAGCTGGCTCGAGACTCCGGTACACTCGAAGGATATGAACAAACCATACAGAGATGAGGATCTGATTCGATTCATTTTTGACGAAATGAACTCTGAAGAGTCTGAAGCTCTTCTGAATGCGCTGGTCAAAGATGAGGCTCTCTGGAATCGATACGAGAAGTTACAATCTGGCGTAGAGATGACCCAGGGCTTGAAATATGAGCCATCAGAAGAATCAGTAGAGGCAATACGCGCTTATGTACGTGCCACTCAATCTGCCCCTGAGCAGGCTCCAGATTCTGGAGCTACCAGCTCATTTAACCTCGATCTCGGTCGATTTTCAGTTAACCTAAATGCCGTGATGGCTGTTTCTCTGAGTGTGGTGCTCACCCTCGGAGTCCTCGGCTCAGCCTACAAACTGACCCGTCAGGTTGGAAAACCCAATGAGGGACCCTTGGTCCAGCAAGTGGAAGGCCTTGAGACTTCTCAGGAAGAAATCTATGACTGGGAGATGAAAGATATCGATCAGGAGCTTGAGCATGTTCGCCAGGCGATTGAGACCATACAGGAAGACCCCCTGATGTAGTGTTTACGTAGTAGTAACCCCTCGTTGTGAAACGAGTCCCTTGTCCCTCCCTCTTCCGAGTGGAGGGATTTTTTTATCCCAGGTGGGCGAGGCCCTGATCGATTTTTGTCAGGATCTGATGGGCTACTTCCACGGCTGCTACTCCGTCGGCCAGCGTCACCCGCACCGGCGCCTGGTGAAGAATGCTTTTCGCAAACTCCTCCAACTCCATCTTGATGGCATTGACTGACTCTACCTCGGGTTTCTCATAGCGGAGGTATTTCGTTTGGTTACCTGTCTCAAGCGGGAACTGCATGATTCCCGGCGCTGGGTCAACTGGGGCAGAAGAAAGGGTCAGGAATTCGGTTTCTTTTTTCAGGAAGTCCAGCGCGAGGTAGTTGTTTTTCTGGAAGAAACGAAGGCGCCGCATGTTCTTGATGGAAATCCGGCTTGCCGTGAGGTTGGCGACACAGCCGTTGGCGAACTGAATACGAGCGTTGGCGATGTCGGGACTGTCGCTGATAACCGCTACACCGCTGGCATGAATCTCCGTAACAGGCGATTGAATCAGGCTCAGGACTATGTCCAGGTCGTGTATCATCAAATCCAGAATGACAGAAACATCTGTGCCACGAGGGTTGTACATCGCCAGGCGATGGCCTTCCACAAATACCGGTTTCACCCTGTCGGGATCTATGGCGAGCATAGCCGGATTAAAGCGCTCGACATGTCCCACCTGTACGACGACATGTGGGGCTCGCTCACTCATCGCCAGCAGGTCAGCCGCCTCGGCGACGGTATGGGTTACAGGCTTTTCGATAAAAACATGCTTTCCCGCCTCCAGAACCTCCTTTGCCATGGCATGGTGATGGAGCGTAGGGACTACGAGGTCAATGGCGTCCACATCCTGCAGGAGGGTTTCAAAATCCGGATAGGCCTTGAGTCCGTAGTGCTCCGCGACCTTGGCTTGTACATCAGGATCCTGGTCGAAAAAGCCTACAACCTGGAAGTCGGGGATTTCACCCAGCAGCTTCAAATGGATTTTTCCGAGGTGGCCTGCTCCGACGAGCCCGATTCTGATCATGTGTGATTGGCTAATGAGGAAGGAGAGAAAGGAATTGCAGGGGCAAAGATAGGAGCTTTTTTGTTTCAACTACGAAAGTCGCCGAGTTAGGCTTCAAACGATCATTTTTGAGCACGGAGAGCTGGAAAAAGAGAGGAGGGGTTGCAACGTGCTGATTTTCAAGGCTTAGTGCTTCTTATTGGCTCTGCATTCATTTAAAGTCCACCATACACCATTAGCAGGACTGCGGTATCATTTTTTCTGATGCTTCTCCGGAATAGCCAATCATTCAAGGGGTCTAGCCACGAGTTTGCCCCCTACCGCCAGGCTGGCCTGACGGAGCAATGGAGTCGCCCTGAAGTGACTCAGGAGGGCGATACATTTACCCAGTCGATTGACTCCCGTGACAGCAACCCTTAAATCCCGCCCCTGAAGCAAAAAACAAACCTGTAGTTGTCCCTGATACCACTTTCCCGGTTTAAGCACCAGCATATAGTCGGGCTTGTCTGCTATGAGGGCGAGTTCCTGCTCCCTGGCCCACTCTCTAATAGCTGCACGATTGGCTTCTGGATTCTGGCCTGAAACGGGTTGCAGAAACAGCAGCCTGGGGACGCCTATCGCCACAAGGGTAATCCACACAAATGCTACTCCCCACAGGATAAATACTTCATTTCCCACTCCTCCAAATGAGGCTTTCAGTATCCATGGGAGGGACAGAAGCAAAACGACGATGGCCAAATTCATCGATATGGCTCTGCCCCATACCCTGAATGGGTGAGCATATACCATGCGCTGGCGCCTGAGGGTGAGGGAATGATTGGGTGGTAACATAGAATAAGCGAATCTGTGGCAAAATTTATCAGAGGAATTTCACTTTTGCTAATGAAAGTCCATGTGTAATTTGCAAACAGGATGGGAACGGGGATCAACATGATAGCCATAGTGGTGGGAAGTCTGGCGGGACTGATCATCAAATCCCGTCTACCACAGCGATATGTGGAGATCATTTTCCAGGCTCTGGGCCTGTTTACGATTTACATGGGAGTCAAACTGGCGTTTGACAACCAGTCCATTTTAGGGCTGATTCTCAGCCTGGTCGTAGGGGGGCTGATCGGAGAGGGGCTGCGCCTGGAGGATCGGTTGAATCATTTTGGACAGTGGCTGCGCTCTCGACTAGGCAGGCAGGGAAAGGGGGAAACAGGTTTTGCCGAAGGTTTTGTCAACGCTTTTCTGCTGTTTGGGGTCGGGCCTATGGCAACCCTTGGCGCGTTACAGGAGGGATTGGGGGAGGGAATAGAGATTCTGCTGACCAAATCGCTATTGGATGGGATTGCATCCATAGCACTTGCCGCCGGGCTTGGGGTAGGAGTTGCCCTCTCGGCACCGCTCGTAGGGTTGTATCAGGGAGTGCTCACCCTCTTTGCCCACAGCCTCGCCCCACATATCGGTGAACCGGAAATCGCTGCCCTGTCTGCTGCTGGAGGGGTGATGCTGGTAGGGCTGGGGCTCAATTTGCTGCGCATTACCAATCTAAGGGTGACCAATCTGCTCCCTGGATTGCTGGTCGCCATTCCCATGCACTATTTTTTTTCAGCCGTGTAGATAAATTGACTGATATTCAGAGGGTTGATTTTATCAAAAATCTCATTCTACGACTTTGTCAGCCTTCCTAATTGTGAGTATATTTAGGGAGTATACGGTTAGTGCGTCCCCTGGGGAATCCCAATTTTAAAGAATACATCCAGAAGCTTGGCCTGACTGTCAACTTCTGAACCACAGACTCTTCCCATAGTTATTTCAATCACACCCTACCGTTATGGACCCGATTGTGCCCAAATTAAAACGCCTGCTCCGAGAACGGAATATCAGTCACGCTGTGATCGCTGATCGCCTTGGGAAGCACCGGACCTTCATTACCCGTAAGCTCGGTGGTGACTCCATGGAGACAAGGTTGCTCGAAGCCATACTGGAAGCTACCGATATCACGTATCAAGAGTTATTTTGCACCCAATCTGCGCATGAACAATCTTTGCGGGAGGAACTGGACTCTCTTAGACATGAGGTCTCTCTCATAAAAGAGCAGTTGCCAGATTACAATAAATCTTAATTGCGTGCACATGGGGTTGGATTTGAACAACCGGAAAAACAGTACCTATATCTTTATTGGAGTAGGAATTCTTTTTATTGTCATTTTGCTCTTCACTCAGCTGGCCAACAGCCCTTCTCAGTATGCTCAGGAACTGAGTCAGGAGAGGGAGCAAAAAGATCTGTTTTTTAAAAACAGCCTGGATAGCCCGATCCCACAGGGAAACAGGGAGAATTTTGAAGGGTTAAATTATTTTCCGATTCAGGATGAATATCGGGTTGAGGCGACCCTGGTTCCTGCCAGGGAACCTGATACACTGAACCTGCTGCGTACCAGAGGCGTAGGAACCAAAGAGGATCGAGTCGTAAAAGTCGGCAAGCTGCGATTTGAGCTAAAGGGCAAAACCTATGAACTCATAGCCTTTTCCTATCTGGATCCTTCAATTGGCAGCTACTTTGTACCCTTTAGGGATAGGACTACCGGGGAAGAAACCTATGGAGGGGGACGATACCTGGAAGTCCCGGTAAAGACGCCTCTTGTCGTAGACTTCAACAGGGCATACAACCCCGATTGTGTGTTTAACAAGGAGAGTAGTTGTCCACTGCCACCTCGTGAAAATGTCCTTGATCTGGAAGTCAGAGCGGGGGAACTGGATTTTATGTATCCTTCTGAGAACAACGCAACACCATGACTCAAGCATCTCAGTCGAAGCATTCTGTAAATCTCCCCAATCATAAGGCCCAAAGGTGGGTGCTGGTAGGATTTGGCGTTGCCATGCTGGCAGTTGCCATCCTGGCTGGCTTTGCGATGTACAGATCCAGCGAAGTCAGTACCATCATTCAAACCAACAAGAGGATAGATGCCTTTCAGGAAGGAATGATGAACATGATGGTGGAGCTTTATAAAGCTGAAAGCAACATCAGAGAATATACCCTTTCCAAAGACAAGACCATGGAAGGAGTGGTATTCGTGGCTTCAGAGATGTCCAAAAAACGACTGATAAAACTCGAAGAAATGGCGACAGCCATTGGGGATTCGAGTATCATAAATGATGTAGCCGTACTGAAGACCTTTCTGGCGCTCAAATACAGCAACATGAGAGACATCACAGTATATGTCTCTGCTCAGAATTACCTGGAGACTCTCTATGAAAACATCGAGGATACCACAGACTTATCCCGCCTGATCGATAGCCAGAAATCACTTGAGTCCAGTGACCGGATGGCCGTTTATTTTCCTGATCTGGACTCGATGGGCCTTGAAAACATCCTGCTTAACGGAGAAATAAATGACCAGCAATGGAAAAAAACACTTGCCCAGATTGCCCAAGCCAATGATTCCCTTGAAGAATATATCAAAGGCCATATCGAGCAGGATCACCGTGCCAACGAGCGTTTGGACAATGTATTGACAGGCATACAGGCCAAACTGGCAAATATGACCGATGAGCTGGGAGAAATCGACGAGGAAGCTCAGGATACCTTTTTCTTTATGCTGATTTTCGGGATTGCGGTTGTGTTGATGGAGTTCGCTTTCCTGGGATTCATCATCAACCATCTCGACAAAAACCGGCAGTTGCAGGAAGAACTTCATCAGCAGAAAGAACAGGCCGAACACCATGCCCGTGTAAAAGAAGACTTCCTGGCCAATATGAGCCACGAGATTCGTACTCCCATGAATGCTGTAATTGGCTTTGCGGATCAGCTCGCTCAGACATCTCTGGACCAAATCCAGGGGAAACTCCTTAATCCACTTCGTCACTCCGCTCGCTATCTTCTGGCCCTGATCAATGATATCCTTGATTATTCCAAACTGGAGTCAGGCAATTTCCCATTGGAGGAAGTAGGCTACGACCCCTCCTCTCTGGTAACGGAGGTGTATGAGACCTTTGTGCAGGAGGCAAAAAAGAAAGGGCTTGCCCTAAAGCTCAATATCAAGGGAGCGTTACCTGCAGTGCTAATTGGCGATCCCCTTCGACTGAAGCAAATCCTGTTCAACCTGATTAATAACGCCCTCAAATTTACAGAGCGCGGGCATGTGGCCATCATTGTCGCTGCCAGAAACAGCCCACAGGGCAAAGTGGCCATGCTGGAATTTGAAGTGCAGGACACCGGAATTGGCATACCCCGAAACAAGCAGAAAGATATATTTTCCAAATTCATCCAGGTGGACAACAGTACTACCCGGAAATATGGAGGGACCGGTTTGGGGCTTGCCATTACCTCCCAACTGGTGGAGTTACAGAACGGATCCATTACCCTGGAGAGCGAAGTTGGAAAAGGAACGAGGGTACAGTTGAGCCTGCCTCAGAGGATAGGCGTGGCTCAGGATCTTCAGGTAATGGATGGACCCCTGCAGATCGATGGTTCAGACCTGGTAGGCCGAAAGGTGCTCCTCGTTGACGATGAACTCTACAACCGGGAACTGGCAGAGTACATCCTGAAGCGGTGGAAAATGAAAGTTGATGCAGTAGGGAATGGTCAGCAGGCCCTGGATAAGCTCAAGACCGGAAAATCCTATGACATAGTGTTGATGGACCTGCAGATGCCTGTACTTGATGGACTGGATGCTGCGAGCGCTATTCGGCAAAAGCTGGGTTTGAAAGACCTGCCCATCTTGGCCATGACTGCTACATCCACTCCTGCAGAGATTCAGCGTGCCCTTGCCGCTGGAATGGATGCCCATATGCTTAAGCCATTCAGGGAGTCGGAACTCATTGTGCAATTACGTCGGCTGATGAAGCCGAGGAGTGGAAAAGCAGCTGATACCTCTCAGCTGGAAAAAAAGGTAGTGCCGGTCTCTCCCGTACCCCCATCTGATGTGGTTGAAGGAACCTGGGGATATTCTATTGAAGGGGCAAGGACGCTCTTCAATGGAGATATCGCATTCATGAAGCGGATGCTGGGTATTTTTGCAAAACAGACCCGTGAGCAGTGGCAAGAACTGGAGCACGCGAAAGAGAACAAAGACTGGAAGCTAGTCGGAAACCGGGCGCATGCCATGTTGCCCCGGTGCCGGAACCTGGGCCTTAAAACGATTGTTACAGACTTAAAGGAAATTGAGACAGTGGCCCTCAGAGACGAACCGGTTTCGGCTGAACTGATCGACGGAGTAAGAGGCCGGCTATTCGAAGTGATTGAAGCTGTGGAGGCTGATCTAAAAAATCTTGAGGGTAATGAGTGACTTCAAAGACTACTATGAAATATTGCAGGTGGAGAGAGAAGCCGATCAGCAGGAGATCCGGCAGGCATATCGGCGTCTTGCCCTGGAGTGCCATCCTGACCAAAACCATACGGAGGAAGCTCATATTCGCTTTTTGCTGATAGGGGAGGCCTATCAGAATTTAATCGACCCAACGCTACGAGGGCGCTACAACCTCCGCTATGACAGGGCCAAGGGCCTGAAAAAGAACCCGGGAACCTCTTCCCAGAGCTATGAACTGGTTCGTCGAAAGCGGATGACTCGCTACAACCGTACAGGCTATGCTCAGCGCGTACGCTACCGAGGAACCACCACTGCCCGAAACGTGAACTTTGATCCATCTAGTCGACCGCAGAGACCTCCCCAAAGCGGCCATTTTAGTGAGGCCCACGCCGAACGAATCCTCGCGGAGGAACAGAGCGCTCAGGTAGGATTCAAAATGTATGGCAGGGTTTTGAGGGTGATTGCTGGGGGAGTCCTGATTTTTTGCCTGGCCATGATCCTCGATAAGGCAGGAGCCACGCGGACTGCTGAGGAAACTATCACCTCCAAGTCAGACATGATGTGGAGTTTCTCAACCCCGGGCGTTACCCGCGTCAAAACCGCACTCAGTACCTTCGGGATAAAAGATGAATTTGCCAGGCACCTCAAGGAAGGAGACCGCGTGGCCCTCGTGAAAAGTCCTGTCGGAAAGGTGCCGGTAGAGGCCTTTGTATTCCGCCGTGGCTGGCAGGGGCCACTTCCCGTTTACGCGACCCGGTATACCGGTAACTTTGCCCTGATCTGGATACTGGTAGTCGTCAGCCTGGTTACGGTCTTTTCGGGGCGAAACACCGAGTTCAGTGCCTATCTTGGGACCTTTTCTCTGCTACTGTCAGTGGTAATATTGAGTGTCGTGCTAACTTAGTCGCCACAAATGCCACTCCGAGTGGGAATATTTGCAAAGATTTGGGTGGTTGAGTACTTCTGGCATAGAATGGGCACTTATTATATCCCATAGCAACTTGATAAAGTCCGGCAACACTGCCTATGACAGGTCAGACACATTATGAAATACTTGGAGTTACCGAACAGGTATCTCCCGAGGAGTTAAAGCGATGTTACCGTCGCCTGGCTCTGGAGTTTCATCCTGACCGAAACCATACCCCAGGAGCAAATGCAAGATTTGTCGGCATCAACGAGGCCTATCAGGTGCTCAGTGATCCGCTCAAACGCAGGCAGTATGACCGACGACTGGCGCAGATCAGGCAGGGATATACCAGCCCCCCGCCTCCTGTGGTCTGGAAACAGCCTGACGAAGCGACCAACGTCCAGCCAGAGACGACCTTTACCGATGCCTATTTCAATGCCAAGAAGGCCCAGGAGCGCCGGAATGCGGCAGAATTTAGCCGGTATTTTCGCCCGGTAAGGATCTCCAGTGCCATCCTGCTGGCCTTTGGGATATTCCTGCTGATGGACTGGGGGATGCAAAAGGAGCGGGGACCACTGCCCATTGAGGCAGTAGGCTATACCGTGGGGAGTAGTTTTAGCTATGCCCAGTTGCTAATGAAAGATGGAGTTATCGAACTGCCAAGCCCCTGGGAAAGGCTACTGGAACCGGGGGACCTGGTTACCTGGCGACAGTCACGATTCCTGGGCATCTGTACGGAGGTGTCCCTTAATCCTCAGGGCGACAAGGAACGACTGGCCTGGCTGTGGAAGGAAATGAAGCGTCAACCAGAACTCGCAGCATTTGGGACACCTTTCAGCCCGAAGGCTCACCTCTATGGGGTATTTGCTCCGGCCTGGATCCTGATGATACTGACCGCATTAACCGGGCTTCTTTTCCCAAAAAGCTATGCGGAACGACTCTTTCAGATTGGATTGCTGGGAGGATTTTTCGGAGTATTTACCCTCATCTTTTTGATGCTATCCTAGTGCTCTGTCAAATCCCCAATGATGGGTGATCGCTGAGTTCCTTCACTCCGTTCAGGACAGGCTTTTTCCGCATCTCTTCGTTGAGGCTCGTCTGTGGGCCCCTTTATCCCACAGTCTCGCAGTTTGGCTCGCCAAACTCGGATTTTACTCGAAACTGGAGCCCTTTTATTCCCAGTTTCTCGTGGATCTGCTCAACAATCTGCGACCGCTTACCCAGCATTTTTCAGAAGTATTCAATTTGCTGCCAAACTGGCAAATGCATTCCCAAAACGCTGCTCCCGATCTGTCACTCTGTCTGAAAATGATGGTTGGAAGGAAAATTGTCAACCAATGTGAGAACATTGATGTCCCTTACCAGGGACTTCCTCAATTTACTTCAACCAGAAAAAGACATGGATTTAATCCGCTATCAGCCATCCTCCGATGAATCCGGGCAATTGACTGCAAAGCTGGATCAACTGTTGACGGATTACGAGATATATCATCGAAACCTTAGAAGGATTCACTGGGACCAGTCCCTACGGCCATTTTTGGATTTTACGGATAAGCTTGACAAGCTCTACCATATCGTTGACAACAGCAAGCATGCCGTTGCCGAGAATCTCCTGTCACTCGGAGGCCAGCCTGATCTCAAAAACATAGAAATTGCACACCTCTTACCCAACACCCGCATAAATGCCCTGATGGAGATTTGCACTTTTGAAGAGGCAATCCAGGGAATTTTGCAGAACAGCCACGCTTTGCAGGAGGAGGTAAAAGAGGTGTTTATGCTGGCGACACAATTGAGTGAAACGGGGACCCAGCAACTGATGGTGGCGCTCAATCAACAACTCATGTTTACGCAGGCGGTATTCAACGGGGTGAGGTTGGCCCAGCTGAATTAACATTGTTTTAAGGTTTTGCAGGGAAAGGGATGTATGATCTTTTGATTATCCCTCAAAAACGGACTGTAAGCTTTGGGATTATATGTGCAATACAGGGGAAAGGTTTTTCGGGAAGGGAGTAGACAGGGTGGCATAGGCAGGTAGCCACCAGGAACAAAAATAGACTAGCTAAGTCGCTGATTATTAGCTCTGGAACGGCTCCAGAGCTATTTTTTTACAACTGGCAACCTTTTTTATCAGTTTTCGACAGGGCAAATTTTTACGGAGATTTCGACGAAGAGTTTTGATTTCTGGGAAAATTCTTGGATAATAGTTGTGCGAATGTTGCTTAAGTGCTGTTAACAATTGGTTAAAGGTTTATAAAGTTAGCAGCTCAGCAGGTGTAATATGAAGGGAAAACTGTTTGCAAAATCGGGTTCTGCTGCTACCATTCGAACTCACAAATAGACATGTGACTACTACCACAATTTGGCTTTACTGAAGCCCTCAGGGGCAGCTATATTTTTTTATTACCTAAGCTTATTCGTTCTTTTTTTGGAGTGTTAACCTAACGTTCAAAACCAAAGCTTTACTACATGAGAAGATTTCTTCTTTTCCTGGTAGCGTTCGCGCTATCGGTAACCGCTGCTTTGGCACAATCTACCATTTCAGGTAAGGTAACCGACGCTACGTCGGGAGAGCCTCTGGAAGGGGTAGCTGTGCTAATTAAAGGAACCACAGTGGGTATGTTCACCGATGGAAACGGTGACTACGAACTGGAGGTTCCTGCTGATGCTTCTACGCTGTTGTTCACTTTCGTAGGAAAGGCAACTGTAGAGGAGCAAATCAACGGACGCAGTACCATCAACATCGCCATGGCCGAGGATGACCTCGTACTGGATGAGGTGGTTGTAACTGCGTTTGGTATCGCCCGCGAGAAAAAAGCCCTGGGTTACGGGGTATCTACCATCAGCTCTGATCTGGTAGAAAATCGTGGTGAGGCTGATATCGCTCGTATTCTTCGTGGAAAGGCTCCTGGTGTAGATATCACTTCTACTTCAGGTCTTGCTGGTTCTGGTACCAACGTAATCATTCGTGGTTACTCTTCTATCACCGGAACCAACCAGCCACTTTTCGTAGTGGATGGTATTCCATTTAACACGGAGACAAACAGTGACCGTAACTTCGTTACTGGTGGTGCTTCTTCATCAAGCCGTTTCCTTGACCTTGATCCTAACGATATCGCAGAGGTATCTGTACTGAAGGGTCTGTCTGCAACCGTACTGTACGGTGAGGCTGGTCGTAACGGTGTGGTACTGATCACTACCAAGTCTGGTAGCCCAGGGCGTAGCTCTCAGAAAGGATTTGAGGTTGAGTTTACTCAAAACCTTATGTTTACTGAAGTCGCTAACCTTCCTGAATACCAAAACACCTATGGTGGTGGTTTCAACGGTGGTTTCGGTTGGTTCTTCTCTAACTGGGGACCTGCCTTTGATGACAATAGTCCTGCCAGCTACGGTTCTTCCTACCTTGGTGAGGAGAACGGTACAGTACTGATTGAGCACCCATATGCTCAGGGACAGTACGCTGCTGACTTCCCAGAGCTTCAGGATGCCTCTTACGAGTATCGTCCCTACTCTTCAGTAGAAGATTTCTTCCAGCGTGGTCAGTTGACCAACACCTCTATTGGTGTGGATAAGAATCTGGGTAACAACAGCGCCGTGAGCTTCAACTATAGCTACATGCGTGACAATGGCTTTACCCCAGACAACACTAACACTTATGCCAAGCACAACTTTGGTATCGGTGGACGTACCAAGCTGGACAATGGTCTGACCATTGTTTCTACCTTCAAGTACGTTGATTCAGATCGTCTGACTCCTCCTGCTTCTGTAGGTTTTGGATCCAACCCATCTGGTCCTTCGCTCTTTGCCAACGTGATGTACACGCCACGTAGCGTGGATCTGTTTGGCCTGCCATATGCCAGCCCAGTAGACAATCGCATGGTGTACTATCGCCGTGGTTCTGCTATCCAGAATCCTCGTTGGACCCTGTACAATGCGTATGACGAGGAGAAGGTTCGTCGTTTCTTCGGAAACATCAACATGAACTATGAGATTACCCCATGGTTGACCGCATTCTACCGTCTGTCTATCGACCAGTACACTCAGCAGCAGCGTCGTGCCATTAACAAGGGAGGTTCTCAAACTCCTAATGGTGCTTTGACTACTTCGGAGCGTCTGAACCGCATCACTGACCAGGTATTTAACCTGAACTATGATCTGGATATCTCTGAGGCTATCACCCTTCAGGGGCTAGTAGGTATCAACACCCGCTATGAGCACCGTGACCAGACCATCACCTCTTCTCAGCAGCAGTTTGTTTATGGTCTGTTGACCCATAACAACTTTGAGGAGCACAACGCTACCTCATTCATGCGTGATGAGAACACTGTTGGTGTTTATGCCACTGCAACTGTTGGATACATGGATTGGGCTTACCTGAACCTTCAGGCACGTAACGACTGGACTTCAACTCTGGAGCCAGAGAATCGTTCTATTTTCTATCCTTCTGCCAGTATCTCGGTTGTTCCTACTGATGCGATTGCTTCTCTTCGTGGCAATAAGTACATCAACTTCCTGAAGATTCGTGCAGGTGTAGGTACTTCTGCTGGTTACCCAAGCCCATACTCTACTCGTAGCGTACTGGGTACTTCTACCAACGTATTCGTAACAGATGGTGGTCAGACTCTGAACACCAACACAGTATCCAACTTCCTGGGTAATGCTAACCTGCAGCCTGAGCTCCACACCGAATACGAAGGGGGTATTGAGGCCCGCTTCTTCGACAACCGCGTAGGCATTGATCTGTCTCTGTATGACAAGCAGTCTCGCGACCTGATCATCGACCTGAGCCTTGATCCTGCTACTGGTTACACCAGTACTACTGTTAACGCAGCTTCTGTACGTAACCGTGGTATCGAGCTTGGTGTGAATATCGTACCTGTTCGCGGTAAGGTTCAGTGGTCTATGGACGTGAACTTCACTCGTAACATCAACACTGTTGAGAGCGTGTACGAAGGTGTGGATGAGGTGCCCATCGCAGGTTACACCAACCTGGGTAACTTTGCCGTCCCTGGTGAGTGGTATGGTATCATGAAGGGTATTCCTTTCCAGCGTAATGACGATGGAGAACTGCTTGTTAGTGAGGCTGGTGAGTACATTCCTGGTCAGGAAATCGACGTGATCGGTAATCCTAACCCCATGTTCCAGGCTAACCTGATCAACAACATTTCTTTCGCCGGATTTAACCTGAGCGCACAGCTGAGCTATCAGCATCGTGGTGATATCTACTCAATCACTACTGCTACCATGCTGGCTCGTGGTAATACCGTTGACACTGACTTTGACCGATTCCTGCCACTCATTCAGCCTGGTGTTCGTCAGACCACCGAGTCTGATAATGACATTCAGGGATACGTAGGAGACCTGTTCTTCCACTCATACTTCTTCGCTGACGAAGGAGCTGTATTTGATGCAACCAACCTGCGTCTGCGTGAGGTAAGCCTTTCTTACTCTCTGCCTGCTGCATGGCTGGAAAAACTGCCAATCGGCTCTCTGTCTATTGCACTTGTTGGAGAGAACCTCTGGTTTGAGGCTTTCAACTTCCCTGCAGGTGTAAACTTTGACCCAGAAGTACTCAGCCTTGGTGTAGGTAACGGACGTGGATTCGACCTGCTGACCGGACCTACTTCTAAGCGCTATGGTGGAAACATCAGCTTGACTTTCTAAATCTCCTTACGCTTAAGTCAAAAAACGATTCAAATGAAATTAATTTATAAACTGCTGATTGCCATCAGCCTGGTGGGGCTCTCCGCTTGTAATGTATTCGAACTTGACGAATACCTGGAGAACCCTAACTCTGTGGCACCAGAAAATGCAGGTGTTGACTTCCTATACAACAACATTCAGTTGTCGTTTGAGAACTTCTTCAACAGCACCTGGAGCTTCTCTGGTGGCGTATCCCGTCAGATTGCGATGACCGGTGGATTCACCTACAGTGGATCTTACCAGCCTCAAAGCTTCAACGGTATCTGGTCAAATGCTTACGCTAGCATCCTGCCTGATATTGAAGCGCTGCTTGTTATCGCCGAAGAGCGTGACCTGGGTATTTACTCTGGTACTGCCAAAGTAATGGAGGCCTATGTACTGTTCACGCTGGCTGACCTGTTCAGCGATGTGCCTTTGAGCGAGGCGCTACAGGGTACTGATATCATTGGTCCCAAAGCAGATGCTGGTGCTGACATCTATGCGGCTGCCCACACCCTGCTGGACGAGGCTATCTCTGAACTGGAGTCTGCTCAGACTGCTGCTCCATCTGTAGATATTTTCTATGATGGAGATGCTGCCAGCTGGATAACACTGGCCAAGACTCTGAAGCTTCGTGCTTATGTGAACGCTCGTCTGATCGACAGCTCTGCTGGTGATAAGATCGCGGCTCTGGTTGCTGAAGGAGACCTCATCGACGATGAGTCTGAGGACTTCCAGTTCCAGTATAGCAACAACCGTCTGAATCCTGATTCTCGTCATCCTTTCTATGCCAACTCCTATGAGAGTACTGATGGGGACTATATGAACAACTGGTACATGTGGTTGCTGGTCAACGAGAAGGATATGATGGACCCACGTACCCGCTTTTACTTCTATCGTCAGGACGGTGACCTGACTGACGAGTCCAGCACTGTATTTGGTTGCGTATTCTCAATCTTCCCTGATCGTGAAGCTGCTCCAGATCACTTCCTGGCAGTAGATCCTGACATGCCATACTGTATCGTGAGCGAGGATGGTTACTACGGTCGTGACCACGGTAATGGTTCTGGTATCCCACCTGACGGACCTGTCCGTTCTGTGTACGGTCTGTACCCAGCCGGCGGTAAATTTGATGACAACAGCTTTGATTTTGTACAGAATCAGGGTGAAGATGGAGCAAAGGGTCGTGGTATTCAGCCTATCATGCTGTCTTCTTTCACTCACTTCCTCCGTGCTGAGGCAGCTCTTACTGCTGGTACTGGTGAAGATGCCCGTGCTTTGTTGGAGTCTGGTATCGACGCTTCTATGGAGAAGGTATTCTCTTTTGCTGACGCAGTAGACGGAAGCATAGTAGTAGCAAGCGATCCTGTTTCAGGCGATGATATCACCCTGGGCCAAGCCTATCTTGATCCTCTCGACTCTCTGAAAGGAGATTACCTGGATCTGGTACTGGCTGAGTATGATGCAGCTGGTTCTGATGCAGAACGTCTGGACATCGTGGTTCGTGAGTACTTCATCGCGGCATGGGGTAATGGTCTGGAGACTTACAATGCTTACCGTCGTACCGGTATGCCTAGCAACATCCAGCCTACTCTTGACCCAGGAGGTGGAGACTTCCTGCGCTCAGCGCTGTATCCTACCGACCACGTTACCCTGAATCCTAATGCAGATCAGCGTGATCCAACCGAACCTGTATTCTGGGATACCAACGACAAGTCTCTTTTCCGCTAGTTTTTAGCTGGATTTAGTAACCAATTCAACGATAATCCAAAATGATTAATAAAATTCTATCGGGTCTGCTGTTGGTCACCATGGTACTGTTCTATGGTTGTGATACAGAGCAGGACTTTAGCCCGATCATTACTTTTGATAAGGCAGGTAAAGGTGCTTATCCTCGTCTGGTGAACATCAGCGCTGGGGAGTTTGACCTCAACGACCTGACCAAAGGAATCGACTACACAGTCGAGTTTGTTACCCTGGATCAGGGTGCCAACGTTACCGAGTACCGGGTAGAGCTTACCTTTACAGATGTGAACCTGGATAACGGCGACATGTCTACTGATGCAGTAGTATTCCTTACTGCAGGTCAGGGAGAGTTCTCAACCAACGAAGATGGCTACAAGCAGTATGCTGTATCTCTTGGTCTGGGTGACATTGCGACAGCTTTGGGAATTACTGTTGATAACATCAAGGCAAATGACTACGTGACTTTTGAGTCATTCATCACCCTTGATGACGGCAGTGTATTCTCTGCTGATAACTCTACCCCTACCGTAAATACCAGTGGTGGATTTAGCGCGCTTTTCAGCCGCAACTTCAGCATCACCTGTCCTGTACCTGACGATCGCTTCGTTGGGGAGTATCAGATGACCTATGTAGAAGGTTCCGAGCCTGCTGGTGCTTATGGCCCTGCTTTCGGTGCAACTCCTCCTACTGTTACCCTGTCTCTGGTATCTGGTTCCAGCACTCAGCGGTCATTCGATGCAGTTTATCTGCCAGACCTGGGTATCGGAAACGGTCCAATGACTGTAACCGTTAACCTGCTGTGTGACATCGTTATTTCAGAATCTGACATGGGATCTGGCCTGGGATGTGGTGGTACCATCCGCCTCGGACCTACCGATGATCCTTCCAGCTTCGACTTCAATGATGACTCTGAGCTGATCGTCAACCTGACTGAGGCTACTGACGCAGGTGGTTGTGGTGGACTGAACCCAACTCCATTTGCTGTTAAGCTGACCAAGCTCTAATCCTATGGATTAGATCGAAGGGCTTAAGCCCTGAAAATATGGCCGCTCCCAGTTCGGGAGCGGCTTTTTTCATTATGTGAGGGGGAGTGCGAGGTGATCTGGATAACGAAAAAAGCAGGTACTTCCTGAAAAAGTACCTGCCTGATAAGCTCTGTTTGGTAAGTGGAGAGGTTAGGCTCCTTCCTGCTTACGAATCTTGTTCAATGCACTACCGGCCCTGAACCACTCGACCTGCTGCTCATTGTAAGTATGATTACACATGAACTCATCGGTACTGCCATCCTCGTGGGTCAGTGTTACCTTGATCTGCTTGCCAGGGGCAAAGTTGCTCACGTGGATGTCAAACTTGTCCTTTTCCTGGATCTTGTCGTAATCGGCAGGATTGTCAAAGGTCAGTCCCAGCATGCCTTGCTTCTTGAGGTTGGTCTCGTGAATACGGGCAAATGACTTCACGATCACCGCACGGACACCCATAAAGCGAGGCTCCATTGCTGCGTGTTCACGGCTGGAACCCTCTCCGTAGTTTTCGTCTCCTACAATTACGGACTGGATACCGGCATTCTTGTAGGCACGGACCACCTTGGGCGAATCGTCATACTCGCCAGTGAGCTGATTCAGTGTGCCGGGTTCTTTCGTGAAGGCATTAATGGCACCGAGCATCACGTTATTGGAGATGTTGTCCAGGTGGCCACGGTAACGCAACCAGGGACCTGCCATGGAAATGTGGTCAGTGGTACACTTCCCAAAGGCCTTGATAAACAGCGTTAGTCCTTCAATGTCCTTGCCATCCCATGCCTCAAACGGCGTCAACAATTGCAGTCGGTCAGAATCAGGAGAAACTGATATTTCGATTCCAGATCCGTCCTTGGCAGGAGACTGATAGCCAGCATCTTCCACATCAAATCCCTGGGGAGGAAGCTCCAGACCGCTAGGTTCGTCCAGCATTACTTCTTCCCCATTTTCGTTGACGAGTTTGTCCTTCATGGGGTTGAAGGTCAGGTCCCCGGCAATGGCAAAGGCAGTCACAATCTCAGGAGAAGCGACAAAGGCATTGGTCTTGGGATTGCCGTCGTTACGCTTGGCGAAGTTCCGATTGAAAGAGGTGATGATGGAGTTGGCGCGATCTGGGTCGTCCATGTGGCGAGCCCACTGACCGATACAGGGGCCACAGGCATTAGCCAGAACGACGCCGCCCATGTCTTCAAAGGCCTTGAGCTGACCATCACGCTCTACGGTGAAGCGTACCTGCTCTGAACCAGGCGTTACGGTAAATTCAGCCCTGGTTTTGAGCTTTTTGTCAACTGCCTGTTTGGCGAGGCTCGCTGCACGGTCGAGGTCTTCATAGCTGGAGTTGGTACAACTACCGATCAGTCCTACTTCCAGTGTTTGAGGAAAGCCTTCCTTTTTCACGGCTTCGGCAAACTCAGACAGTGGCCATGCACGGTCGGGGGTAAATGGCCCGTTGATGTGGGGTTCCAACTCGTCGAGGTTGATCTCGATCACCTGATCGAAATATTTTTCGGGGTCGGCATATGCTTCATCATCGCCACGCAGGTGCTCTTTGATGGCGTCAGCCATATGAGCCAATTCTTCGCGGTCGGTAGCCTTGAGGTAGCGAGACATGGACTCGTCATAGGCAAAGATCGAAGTCGTTGCCCCAATCTCTGCTCCCATATTGCATATGGTGCCTTTACCCGTACCAGAGAAGCTTTCAGCTCCCGGGCCAAAGTATTCTACTACTGCGCCGGTACCGCCCTTTACCGTCAAGATGCCAGCGACCTTCAGGATTACGTCTTTGGGGGAAGTCCAGCCGCTCATTTTACCGGTGAGTTTAACGCCGATAAGCTTGGGCATCTTTAGCTCCCAGGGCATCCCTGCCATCACATCAACGGCATCCGCCCCACCGACCCCGATGGCGATCATACCGAGTCCACCAGCATTGGGGGTGTGTGAGTCAGTTCCGATCATCATTCCGCCGGGAAATGCATAATTTTCCAATACTACCTGGTGGATGATGCCAGCACCGGGTTTCCAGAAGCCCAGGCCGTATTTGTTGGATACTGATGAGAGGAAGTCGTAAACCTCGCGGTTGGTATCAATGGCTTTTTCCAGGTCTTCCCTCGCACCAGACTCTGCCTGAATCAGGTGATCACAGTGTACCGTAGAGGGAATGGCAACTTTGTCTTTACCCGCCATCATAAACTGAAGCAGGGCCATCTGCGCGGTGGCGTCCTGCATGGCTACGCGGTCAGGGGCAAAGTCAACATAGTCTTTGCCTCGTTTAAACGTTTCCAGCTCTACTTCGGGGTAAAGGTGAGAGTAGAGAATTTTTTCTGTCAGCGTGAGGGGGCGCTGTATCATGGCACGCACCTTAGCCAGCTTGCCAGGAAGCTGGGCGTACACATCTTTGATCATATCAAGATCGAAAACCATATGCAAAATTGATTGGGTATATAACCTGTTGACGTTGTAATGGCTGGTGAGGTTTGTCCTTGCCAATACTAATATCAAAACAAAACCAGATTGACTTTTGTTTAAGTCCGCTTTCTAATTGAGTAGGTCTGATAGACTGAAAAATTATCTGAGGTCGCACATTGAATTGATTGGAGCTTCCTGTTAGAAACAATAAGACTGGACACAGTGTGAACCATGCCCAGTCTAATATTCAGGTCTTGTCCAAGAGATTATTCTCTATGCTAACAGCTTCTGGCTAGGCGGTGCAAACTTGGTCAGGTTGATGCCCGCTACGGCTGTTTTGTATTCCTCCAGGGTCGGCGTACGGCCGAGAATAGCCGAGAGTACCACTACAGGTGTTGAAGCTAGCAGGGACTCGCCCTTTTTACGGTCGGAGTCAGCTACCACACGTCCCTGGAACAGGCGGGTAGAGGTCGCCATGACGGTGTCGCCTTTTGCGGCCTTTTCCTGGTTGCCCATGCAGAGGTTACAGCCGGGACGCTCCAGGTAGAGGATGTTGTCGTACTCGGTACGGGCCTGGCTCTTGGGTGCGTTGTCGTCAAATTCAAAGCCGGAATACTTTTGCAGCATCTCCCAGTCACCTTCCTCTTTCAACTCGTCGATGATGTTGTAGGTAGGGGCCGTTACCACGAGAGGTGCCTTGAACTCCACGGTTCCCTGGGCTTGCTCCAGGTTACGTAGCATCTGAGAGACGATCTTAAGGTCGCCTTTGTGGACCATGCAGGAACCTACAAAGCCAAGATCAACCTTTTTCTCGCCGCCATAGAAAGAGAGTGGGCGGATGGTATCGTGGGTATAGCGCTTGGAAACGTCCTCGTTGTGGACATCCGGGTCAGCGATCATGGGCTGCCCGATGATGTCGAGGTCCACTTCAAACTCAGCAAAGTACTTGGCGTTGGCATCTGGGGCAAGAGCAGGCTTCACACCGGTTTTCAGCTCGGTGATACGCTGATTTGCACGGTCAATCAGTCCCTGGAGGACTTTCTCTTCATTGTCCATGCCCTTGTCGATCATGGTTTGGATGCGGCCTTTGGCGATCTCCAGTGATTCGATCAGGGTGTCGTCCTGAGAGATACAGATGGATGCCTTGGCTTTCATCTCAGCCGTCCAGTCGGTGAAGGTAAAAGCCTTGTCGGCTTGTAGGGTCCCCAGGTGTACCTCAATTACACGTCCCTGGAAGACATTGTCCCCACCAAATTTGTCGAGCATCTGAGCCTGTGTCGCGTGTACCACGTCCCGGAAGTCGGTATGCTCCTGCATTTCCCCACGGAAGGTAACCTTGACCGATTCGGGGATAGGCATGGAAGCCTCGCCGGTCGCGAGTGCCAGCGCCACCGTTCCCGAGTCTGCCCCAAACGCCACGCCTTTGGACATACGGGTGTGGGAGTCGCCTCCGATGATGATGGCCCAGTCATCGATGGTAATGTCGTTGAGCACTTTGTGAATTACGTCGGTCATGGCGTGGTAGCCGCCCATCGGGTCACGTGCGGTGATGAGACCGAAGTCGTTCATGAACTTCATCAGGCGGGGGATATTTTCCTGCGCCTTCTTATCCCAAACAGAAGCGGTGTGACAGCCGGACTGATACCCTGCATCCACGATAGGAGAAATCACGGTGGCGGCCATCATTTCCAGTTCCTGTGAGGTCATCAGTCCGGTGGTATCCTGCGAACCGACGATGTTTACCTCTACACGTACATCAGATCCGGCATGTAGCGTTTTGCCAGGAGTGGTACCTACTGCGTTTTTGTTGAAGATTTTTTCAACAGCTGTCAGACCCTGTCCTTCGTGCGAGATTTCTTTGGATGGGGCAAATACAGGTGGGACATCGATGCCCAGCACCTTGGCTGCGAATGTCTGGAGCTTTTTACCGAAGACAATCGCGTAGGATCCTCCAGCTCTCATGAACTCCATTTTCTGAGGAGTCAGAGAACTTGAGATGTCAATCAGTTCTTCGTCACCATTGTACAGCTTCTTGGTCCTGGTGTTAATGGTTAGTACTGTGCCAGTTGCGACAGAATATGCTTCTTCCAGAATGGGTTCGCCATCTGCATCGCGCATGATAGACCCATTCAGGTTCTTTTTCTTCACCCAGTTTTTGAGGTCAACGCCGATACCACCCGTAACGCCGACTGTAGTCAGGAAGATCGGAGAGATGCCGTTGGTTCCTGCTACGACCGGAGCGATGTTGATAAAAGGCACGTAAGGGCTTGCCTGCTTACCGATCCAAAGGGCCACGTTGTTGACCCCTGACATTCTGGAGGAACCTACCCCCATGGTGCCTTTTTCGGCAATGAGCATTACCCTCGCGTCAGGATGCGCTGCCTGCAGATCGAGCAATTCCTGTTGGCGTACTTTATCGTGCTCAAAGATAGACTGGCCGTGCAATTCACGGTCTGAACGGGAGTGTGCGTCGCTACCGGGAGACAGCAAGTCTGTAGAAATATCCCCTACACCGGCGATATAGGTTACGACTTTTATTTCTTCTTCCACCTCAGGGAGCTTGGTGAAAAACTCAGCCTGTGCGTAGCTTTCTATGATGTCTTTGGCAATTTCGCTCCCCTCGTTGTACGCTTTTTCCAGGCGCTCCATGTCTGCCTCATAAAGAAAAACCTGTGTCTTGAGTACCTTGGCAGCTTCTTTGGCAATGGAAGCATCATCACCCAGGGCCAAATCCAGCAGCACTTCGATAGAAGGGCCTCCCTTCATGTGAGACAATTGTTCAAGGGCAAAGGCCGGAGTTATTTCTTCTACAACCTCTTCACCCAGAACGATTTCCTTCAGGAACTTTGCCTTTACACCAGCTGCACTCGTAGTCCCTGGGAGGGTGTTATAGATGAAAAAATTCAGTGAATCTTTCCGGTGAGGATGGGCTGTATCCTTGATTTGCTCGATGATCTCGCTGAGCAATTCCGCCCCATCAATAGGCTTTGGGTGGAGCCCCTGAGCTTTGCGTTCCTCAATCTCGTTTAGGTATTCCTTATAAGTGCTCATAGAAAGAAGTGGTTTCAGGTAAAATTGGGATGAATTTGGAGGTCTATTTGGGCAATGCGAAAAGCTGCTTCCTGATCGTAGGGGTGGGGTAGCAGGAGAGCCCGGAGCTACCCGCACACCTTCCCGATCCTATCAAGATGTCATGAGTTGACATTTTTGACATGAGCGGCTATCAGCGCGAAAATACGCAAATAGAGTAGTGGGAACAACATGAAGTGCATAGGACATATATAGATATGTCGGGATGAAATTACGCAAGCAATTGCTTAGAATCATTCTGGATTTACCGGGCCTTATTGAGACTCGCTTAGTTGAATGGCCCGCAGTCTGGCGGCTTCCAGTCCCTGCTTGATAGACTCACGAACGACCGCCGAATCAAAGGATCGAATGGCCGCCTCAGTCGTGCCCCCCCGGCTGGAAACTCGCTTGATCCACTCATCGCAGCTCAGAGAACCCCGGTTTACCAGGTCTAGAGCGCCTTCAAAGGTCTGGCTGACCAACAACTGGGCCTCAGCCTGGGAGAAGCCCATTTCGCGCGCAGCCTCTATCATTGCGTTCATGAAATAGAAGACATAGGCCGGACCACTGCCTGAGACGGCTGTTGCTGCATTGATCTGGTTTTCATCTTCGGTGAAAATGGTCTTTCCAGTCGTGTTAAGCAGATTTTGAACCGTGTAACTTTCGATTCGGGTTACTTCATCGGAAGTGGTAAACACTGTCATGCCCCGACCCAGTTGGGCCGGCAGGTTGGGCATGGCCCGCATCACTTTGGGGGTGCCAAGGCGGCCCTTAATTTCTCCGATGGAAATCCCGGCCATGATGGAAAGGAGCAACTGATCCGGGCGCATGTAAGCCTTTAGGCTTCCAGCGAGGTTGCCAAAATCCTGGGGTTTGACTCCAAGAATGATCAGATCCATGTCTGAGACCCAGGCATCTGGTGTCACAGCTAGCGGATGGGCTGAAAGTTCTTTGATCCCTGCGGCTTTTTCCGGCAGGTGATCCATGAAGTAGAGGTTTTCGGAAGTGATGATGCTGCTTCGTAGAAAACTGGCACCGAATGTAGTGCCCATGTTTCCCGCTCCGATGATCAGGATTTTCATTTGCTTCAAATGATTAGGAAAGAGAAATGGGGGTAGGGCTTTCCTATGGATGGTATGCGAACGATGAGAAGTTAAGTGCAGGAATCAAGCCGGAATTAGCCTGACTGCCAGCCTGTTGTCTCAAGGTCTTGTCTCTCAATATTTGCTTAGGGATTACTCGGCGGGAATATCAAAACCGACCTGCTCCAGATGATCCCAGAACTCCGGGTAGGACTTGACTACTACTTCTTCATCGTCAAATGTCAGCTCTGGCACCTTCAAAGCAAGTGGAGCAAACGCCATGGCCATTCGGTGGTCGTCGTAGGTGGCGAGCTCTGCGGCATTGGGCGTAAATGTCCCTGAAATTTTGAGGTAATCCGGTCCGGTTTCGATCTCTGTGCCAAATTTACCCAGTTCGGTGGCGATGGCTTCGATGCGATCGGTTTCCTTGACCCGCAGCGTGTGCAAGCCGGTAAACGTGATGGGATGATTATGGGCTGCTGCGACTACCGCCATGGTTTGAGCCAGGTCCGGGAATTCGGTGAAGTTGATTTCCTGGGGCAAATCGTCGGGGCGAATTGGTGTTTTCGTCAGCTTCACGCCATCTGTCTGAAAATCAGAGTGTACCCCGAAAGGCTCCATGAGGTGGGCAATTTGCTGATCTCCCTGGAACGAATCCTGGCGCAGGCCATTCAGGAACAGATCTGCATCATCGGCCAGGGCCGCCATGCTGTACCAGTAACTAGCCGCTGACCAGTCGCTTTCGATCTTATAGTTCCCTGGTTGGTATGCCTGGGATGAGACGGTAATGGTCTGTCCATCCCACTGGCTTTCTATCCCAAAGTGGCGCATCAGCCCCAATGTCATCTCAATGTAGGGGCGCGAGCTGATGTCTCCTTCCAGGGTCAGGGTAATTCCACCCGCGACTATCGGCGCTATCATCAGGATCGCAGATATGAACTGGCTGCTGACATTGCCTTTCATGGCCAGTTCACCTCCCTTCAAGCGGCTGCCCTGGCTTACGATGTTGAGTGGAGGGTAGCCCTCCTGCTTCCAGTACAATATTTCGGCACCGAGGCTACGCAATGCATCCACGAGGATGCCAATGGGACGCTTGCACATACGGGGGGTTCCCGTCAGGATTTGATCGCGACCAGTAGCTGCGAAGAATGCCGTCAAAAATCGCATGGTAGTCCCTGCGTCTATGACATCCAGTACATGGCCCTCTGACTCCAGCAGGCGAATCATGGTTTGGGTATCTCGTGCGCTGGAGAGGTTTTCAAGCTGTATCTGTCCACCACTAAGTCCTTGCATGATCAGAGCCCTGTTGCTCTCGCTCTTGGAGGAGGGGAGGGCTATGTGGCCCTGGAGTGGGGAGTTGGGATATCGTAGGGTGATCATCAGGAAGGAATGAAAAAGAAGTTGTGGTGTGAATGGATAGCTGGATCGTAATCCTCCAGTTGCTGGTTTACCAGGACCCTGGTTTTGTATTTCAGTTCGCCAAGTATTTCAAAGCAGCGTTGCCTGTTTTCGTTGTCCCATAATTCGCAGTAAATAATAGGTCTGTCGGTACTCAGGAGTTTGTGGGCTCCTTCCAGGACAAACTGCTCGTAGTTTTCAACGTCGATCTTGATGGCGTCTATCTTTTTCCCTTTGAGTTCACAGACTTCGTCCAAAGGCAGTTGTTTCACTTCATAGCCAATCTGCGGGGCTTCGTATCCCTCTATGGTTTGGTGCTGAACATGGGCGAGACCCTGCATGCGTACCCCTTTGAGGACGGGCATGGTCATGGATACAGTGTCGACCTTGGCACCAAGCGCAAGGGGAAACAGAAGGACATTTTGCAGTCGATAGGAGGCCACGACTTTATCAAGGGCGTCAAAATTCTCGGGGACCGGTTCAAATGCAAAAACCTGGCCCTGCTTGCAGCGTTTGGCCATTAATACGGTCATTATCCCGATATTGGCCCCTATATCCAATACCCTGCTTTCAGGCTTAAGCAGGGTGAGGAAAAAGTTAAAATCCCCTTCCTTTTGCTGTCCATCCCATCTCAGAGTCATGATTTTGAATCGAGAAAAAAAGGTCAGGTAACGCTCAAAGCCAAGGAGGCGTTGTAATATGGCCTGCAAGACTTTCTTCATTTCAGTTGGAAGTGGATTAGGTTCATAAATGTGGGTGCCGTTCTCCTCTATTTCACCAGGAATGGCGCTGAATAATTGGGGGGAAAGTTAGATAAAATCCCCACGGATTGAAATATAGAGGGCTTATCTATACTTTTAGCCTTCCAAGCAAAAAGCTGATTCTATGCGTAAAGTGGTGATTCTCACTTTGATCGGAATAATGGTGACTGGAAGTAGCTGTGCTCTCAGGAGGGTGCATACTGAGCGGGAACTGTATCAACGGGCCATGGCACACCTTGAAGGCAGGCGTTTTGCCTTTGCTGAACGTGATTTTACCCTGGTACTGGAATTGAATGAAAACCAGGAGCGGGCGTATTACTATCGCGGCATCGTTCGCATCCAGTTGGAGGATTTCAGTGGAGCCGTTGCAGATCTTACCCAGGCGATCCGGTTGAACCCTGACTATACCGAGACCCGATTCCTGAGAGGGATGGCCTATTTACGCAACGAGGATTATCTGTTGGCGGTAAAGGATTTTAGCTCTGCGATTCTTCGCAAAGAAAAAGAAGCTCGCTTTTTCCATGCCAGAGCCCAGGCCAAAGTAGGCCTCGAAGACTACCGAGGGGCCATTTCTGATTATGATCAGGCGATAAAGTATTCCAATGGCAAAAACTACCAGTACTACCTCGACCGCGCTGAGGCATTCATATTCCTTCGGGCTTTCCCCTCGGCACTGGCAGATCTGAATTATCTGGTGAGGAAACAGCCCCGCAATCCCAACCATTATATGTACCGGGCCTCAGTACGGCTGAGAGCCGGTGACCGGGAAGGGGCATGTCTGGACTGGTCCCGAGCCGGGGAACTGGGAGACATCGATGCCTACGATTATATCAGGGAATACTGTAACTGACTAGTGGAATAAGTTCGAAGTTCGGAGTCCGATGTTCGTAGTATAAAGTTTCCCGCTCTGCGGGATTTCGCTGCGCTCAACGTGATTTAAAGTACTGTTGATCAGAACTTTGCTCAGTTTTAGGTTGGTTCATTACTTCATTCCGCAAGCACTAGTCAACCACGCGCTTGATGAACCAGGTGTCGTTGATGTTCACTCCCAGCCGGAAACGCGCATAGAGCTCCTCCATAGGCAGCTCGTTGGTATTGCCACGGCGGCCCAGTTCTACAGAGAGATTAATACGTGAGACAGATCTCCCGCGGTTAAAGCGGTTGTTGCCCTGAGCACTGGAAGGAAGTCCGATCCCCATGGTGATACCGTAGTCCAAAACAGGCTGGCCAGCAAACTGAATGTAGCTTTGCTGGTAGTAGGCACCCACACGATACTGAATCCGTTTCATGTAGTTCAGGCTGGTAGGGTCTGGCGCAAATTCACTTCCAAGTGAAAACTTGTATTCAGGACTCAGGCCAGCATTTTCTCCGAATGTCTGGAAAAGTGACCAGTCCTGATACTGGAAGTCTGCTCCTATGGTCCAGAAGCCTGGACGATTGATCGAGATACCCCCTCCAAATTTTGGGGGGAAGACGATTTCTCCGAATTCCATTCCACTCAGAGAATCCTCGACGTAGGAGTTATTAAAGGTAGTGAAGCGGTCCGCACTTGATCCGATGGTGTATTCTGCCGTTCCGCCAATCCGGAAAAGAATGGTCGAGGCTTTGTTCAGGGTATCCTGGTAAATGAATCCCCCCTGTACCGCAAGAGCCCTGGCATAAACATCCTGGGTGATGCTGGTTGGTTGGTAAATCCCAACGGTAGAAGTCAAAGAGTCTCCTTCCAGCAGTTGATTGGTCCAGTTATACTGAGTGTTTCCAAACCTTGCGGCACCGCTGATCCCCAGTCGGAGCTTGTGCCTGAACATATCCTGTCCCAATCCGATAAAAAGCTGGTTCATACCTCCTTCACCAGAGTAAATGGTTTCCTGGGTGAAGGTTGTGTCCTGAAAGTATAGATTCTTGCGGTCGGTTATTTCATACCCGACGGTGCTATAGGGCGAGAAGCCTATTACCAGCTTGGGACCTTTATTGGGAGGAAAACCAAAGGCCAGATTCTGAAAGCCACCTGTGAACTGTGTGCTATTCTGGGTGCCAGTCCTAACTCCATACAACTGCCCGAATGCAGAAACATCCATGGTGGTGAATAGCAGATCAGCATATCCAGCCGGATTCTGAAAGTTGATGTTGAAGTAGCTATCGGTGGCGATGCTGACGCCCCCCATACCGGCATGGCGAGTTGATACATTGTTGAAGATGTCTCCAATGGCGTATCTTGAATATGGACTTATCGTCAGAGTTTGAGCGCTAAGCTGAAGACCCACTAGGGTCATAAGGATCAATATACTAATGCGGTTCATGCGGTATGAGAGTCGGATACTAGGTGGCAGATTCCTTTGAGGATCAAATTTGAGTCTGCAAAATTGAAGCATTCGAGTTGATTTTCAAAGTGATAAAGATCGCCCCCCGTTAGAAATACCTGTAAATCAGCCCCCCAGGTATTGCGATACCGATTTATAATTCCTTCGACTTCCGAGATTATCCCATTATACACCCCGGATAGGATGCTGTTTTGGGTGCTATCTCCGATGAGTGCTGGAATTTCCTCTGGAACTGCCACGAATGGTAACCTGGCCGTAAATTCATGCAATGCGGCAAACCTCATCCGGAGTCCGGGAGAAATTCCGCCGCCAAGATAGGCCCCGTCTCGCGTAGCAAAGTCGTAGGTGAGCGCGGTCCCGGCGTCAATTACCAGCACAGGCTGTTTGGGGCATTGTGTCCGGGCTGCGACTACTCCCAAAATCCGATCAACCCCAAGGGTGGAAGGAGTTGCGTAGCGATTTTCCAGTGGAAAAGAACTGTTGGAGGTAATGGGTACAAACTCGGGGACTACCTCCTGACTTTGCCAGACAGATAGGTTGGCAGGCTGAAAGTCTGGTCTGGCGACACTGGCCCACCCAACCTTCCGGATCTGCCCTGGGAGAAGCTTGGCTTTCAGGCTTTCATCCAGGTCGCTTACCGCGACGCGCCAAACCTCCAGGAGACCCGCCCCTGAGAAGATTCCCACTTTTACCTGGGTATTTCCTATGTCAATGGCAACGATCATGGGTAAGAGGGCGATTCAAAGGGCTTAGTTGCATCAGCCAGATAAAAAAGATGGCCACCTGTGCCTGAGAACAAATACAGGTGGCCTACTATTGGGATAAAAAAGATGTTATTCGAACTCAGAGAAATCGTCAGATCTGGTTCGCCTGGCGGCATTTCCAAACGGATCCTGCTCCGCATCCTGCAACTGTTCCGCGAAGACCTCTCCGCAATTGAGGTTGTAGTCAAAACCTTCGGGTGACCTGAAAGGTAATTTGGGAATAGCCAGGTCTTCATCCTCGTAAACAGACTTCATATAATAGGCCCAAATGGGAAGGGCCATATTCGCACCCTGGCCCAGTTTCATGCTATAAAATCGCATCCTGCGGTCAGCACAGCCTACCCATACTCCTGAGACGAGGTTGGGGGTGACTCCTACAAACCAGCCATCGGCGTGGTTCTGGGTCGTTCCTGTTTTAGCGCCTATCTGGTTGTCAAATCCGAATCGGTAACGCAGTCGGGATGCTGTTCCTCCAGGTTCGTCCACCACTCCCTTGAGTAATTCTACCATGAGATATGCGATCTCGGTGTTAAAGGCTTTTTGAGTTGCGGGAGCAAAGTTGGCCAGCACATTTCCTTTCTGATCTTCTATGCGGGTGATGAAAATCGGTTTGAGGTGGATCCCCTCGTTGGCAAAGGTGCCATAGGCTCCGGTCAGTTCCAGAACCGATAGCTCTGCTGTCCCCAAACAGAGGGAGGGGACTGGCTCGAGGTGTGACTCAATGCCGCATTTATGGGCAGTGCGCACTACAGTTGCCGGCTTCACGGCATCCATCAATCGAGCTGTGATCAGATTGGTGGAGGTGGCGAGTGCGCGACGCAGGGTCATATACCCTCCGAATTTCCCATCTGCATTGCTGGGAATCCAGTCGGTGCCTTCCCCATCTACATTTTCAAAAACCACCGGCTGGTTCAGTGCCTGATCGCAGGGCTTCCAGCCATTTTGCATGGCCGTGGCATACACAAAGGGCTTGAAAGTAGAACCCACCTGTCGCCGGCTCTGGGCTACGTGGTCATATTTAAAGTGGCGAAAGTCAATTCCACCCACCCAGGCTTTCACGTACCCATTTCGGGGGTCAACTGAAGCCATTCCTGTCTCCAGGATTTTGGCGTAGTACTTCAGGGAATCCATGGGAGTCATGACCGTATCGATGTCCCCTTCCCAGGAGAAAATCGACATCTCATGTGGCTCCTCAAATTCTGCCCGAATCTGCTCTTCGTTCTTTCCCTGTCGCCTGGCACTGTGGTAGCGCTCGCTCATACGCATGAGGTCATCCAGGATGCTGGGGTCATAGCGATATGGCTCACGGCCATTCATTTGCTGAAAAAAGTCTCCCTGAAGGTCCGTAAGGTGCTTTCGGACGGCTTCTTCTGCGTGGATTTGCATCCGGGAGTCGATGGTGGTATAAATTTTCAGGCCATCAGTGTAGAAGTTATAATGGCTTCCATCCGCCTTGGTATGGGTTTCACACCATTCGATCATGAAGTCACGAACCGCCTGCCGAAAATAGGTGGCGATTCCCTTCTCGTGTTCCATCCCCTGCACAGCTGTGACAAGTGGCAGGGCCTTGACAGAGTCAATGTTTATTTCTTCCGGGTCCAGGAATTCATGACGGACCATGAGGTCGATAACCAGGTTGCGCCGCGAGATAACCGTATCTGGGCGGCGGGTAGGGTCAAATACACCCTGTCCTTTCAGCATGCCTACCATCACAGCAGATTCTTCAATGGTCAGGTCCCGCGAACTTTTTCCGAATAGCCGCTGGGAGGCCATTTCGATGCCGTAGGCATTGCTATAAATATTGACCGTATTGAGGTAGGCCTCGATGATCTCCTGCTTGGTATAATTCTTTTCCAGGATGGCGGATACAATGATCTCCTTGATCTTTCTGGTGACTGTGCGGGCCTGACCGACCGCATCAAAGAGGTTGCGTGACAACTGCATGGTGATGGTAGACCCACCTGAAGTTGTACCCGTGAGGTAGCGCTTGACGATGGATACCACCGACATCTGATCCACCCCGGAATGTTGGTAAAAACGTGCATCCTCTGTGGCAATGAGGGCATCTACCACATAGGGTGACATGTCGTTGAGGCTTACATTGACCCGATTTTCCTCGGAATAGAAATTATCCAGTACCACTCCATCCATGGAAATTACCTGAGTGGACAGACTGGCTTGTGGGTTCTCAATCTGCTCCAGTGGAGGAAGATCGGTCGTGGCTTGCCAAATAAAAACAAGTACCCCCAGTACGACAAGTCCGACCAGGCTCAAAAATGTAATTCGTGGCCACCTAAAGGAGGGACGGGCAGGGCTGTGGGAGTCATTACTTGACCTTTCCTGCTCAGATTGGGTAGACGAGTCCATGAGATTTTAAATCTGGTAAAAAGGACCGAAGAAGTCACTTTGCTCCAAAGGTAAAAAATACTGATTCAGCGGACAAAAGCCAAGTTTCACTTGTCTGGTCAATCCGGTCCGAAGTAGCCAGGAATTTTTATTAGTAGAACAGAGACGCTAATTTGTAGGGCAATACGCCAACCTCCAATCCATCTGAATCGCATCATCTCTATAGATGGCCTCCATGATTATCGTGGATGTCTGCCCCAACCTGATCTGCAACTATTTTTAAGGCTCCTATGACATCATTTGAAGCAAGTTTTGAGGAGATGCTGGAAGCAAAGATTAAGAAATCAGTACCTATTATCCGGCCAGAGGTGCTGGCATCCTATGGGTTGAATCGATTTTTTATCCTTGATACCCGCTCTGCCCATGAATATGACACCAGCCATTTACCAGGAGCGATACGGGTAGGGTACAGGGATTTTGATCTCGGAAAACTTTCTGACTACCCGCTGGATAGCTGTTTACTGGTTTACTGTAGCGTCGGCTACCGGAGCGAGCAGGTTGGGGAAAAGCTAATGGAGGCGGGGTATAGCAAGGTGTTTAACCTGTATGGAGGGATATTTGGCTGGAAGAATCAGGGCAGGGTAATACTGAATGACAGCGAGTTCCCAACCGAGCGGGTCCACACCTACAGCGAGAAGTGGGGCCAGTGGCTAAAAACTGGTGAAAAAGTATTCTAATAGGAATCAATGGCTGGTATCAGTCACTTGGTTATCTTTGTGCCAACAAGTCCAGTATCCTTAATCATCGATTGCATTGAAAGCCCAATTACTTGACGGGAAGGCACTTTCCCTGACCATCAAAAACGAGATCCGGGACGAAGTATCTCAAATCCTTCAATCCGGCAAGAGACCTCCCTACCTGGTTGCCATCCTGGTCGGCGACAATCCCGCATCCCGCACCTATGTCAAAAACAAGATGCAGGACTGCGAATATGTTGGATTTAGCTCTACCCTCAAGCGACTGCCTAGCTCCATCTCCGAGGAAGACCTGCTGGCAAAAGTTGAGGAATTTAACCAGAACCCTGATGTAGATGGCATCATCGTGCAGATGCCGCTACCGGAGCACATCACCCCCCAGAAGGTGACGCAGGCCATAGACCCCAGCAAGGATGTAGACGGATTTCACCCTATGAATGTAGGGCTGATGACCCTGAATTTTCCCTGCCTGATGCCTGCGACTCCATCCGGAATCCTCGAATTGCTCCGCCGTAACAACATCGAGACCAAAGGAAAGCACTGTGTGATGGTAGGGCGTAGCCGGATTGTTGGTAGGCCTACTTCGATCATGATGTCCAGAGGGGGCAAGCCTGGCGAAGCCACCGTGTCACTTTGCCATAAGTACACCTCCCCTGAGATGCTACAGGATATCGTCAGCCAGGGAGATATTGTCATCGTAGCGGTCGGGATACACAACCTTATCACAGCAGAGATGATCAAGCCTGGTGCAATCGTAATTGACGTGGGCATGAATCGAGTGGTCGACAGTACCCGTAAATCAGGTTTTCGACTGACAGGTGATGTGGATTTTGATCCCGTTTCGGAAAAGGCTTCCTACATCACACCTGTGCCGGGTGGGGTAGGGCCCATGACCCGGGTCATGTTGCTGCGCAATACGCTGGATGCATTTAACCTTCGCATGGGAATTACCACGGGCTTCCCAGATCGCATTACCTACGGGGAAGAATAGCATTGAGTAGCAGGAATTGGGATACTGATCAATTAACCCTGAACGATGATTCATGACCAAGCATTACGTCATATTGGGAGGAGGGCTGGCGGGTAGCTTCGTAGCTGCGCGGCTATGCCTCGCTGGTCAGCGGGTGACCCTCATTGATGATCGGAATCCCCATAGTGCCAGTCGTGCTGCGGCGGGGCTTTTCAATGTCATAACCGGGAGATTCGGTGCCAAAAGCTGGCTGGCAGATGAGCTACTTAAGGAAATAAAAGACTTTTTCGCACAGCATGAACTGGCTGAACTCAGGGACCTGATTCATTATCGGCCCATATATCGCCCTTTTAAAACGGAGGAAGAATACAATAAGTGGACCGGGAGAAGCGCAGATCCAGCGTTTACCCATTTGGCCAGAATGGAAGAAAACCCCGTGTTGCCCGAAGTAATTCACAATCCCCTGGGCGGCATCATGATTCAGGGTTGTGGATGGGCTTCAGTGGGGGAACTGGTAGATGGCCTTTTGCTTCACCTTGAGTTAAAATTTTTGCTCCGTCGGCTTACTGGGCGCTTATCCTATAACGCCATTGACCTGGAGAAAAAACAACTGCAGTTGCGAAATGAGTACCTGGAGTTCGACGAACTGATCAGTTGTGAGGGCCATGCGCTTACGGAGAATCCATGGTTTGACTTTGTCCCCCTGATTCCAAACAAGGGGGAAATACTGGAATTAAGGATTCCGAATCTGGATATCCCCTTTGTGCTTAGCAAAAAAATCTACCTGGTACCTGTAAGGGAAGACCGTTGGATATGCGGCTCCACTTATGCCAATCAGTTTGAAAATGCAAGCCCAACTGAGGAAGGCCGGGCCGAGATAGAATCCCATTTGAGAAAGGCGATAAAGGTCCCCTATGAGGTCACAGGTCACTGGACAGGCATCCGGCCTACGACTCCCAATCGAAGGCCCATAGTGGGGACCCACCCAGAGATCGGGCATCTGCATATCATAAATGGATTTGGGACCAAGGGAATGTTACTCGCCCCGTACACTTCTCGTCTACTGGTTGAGGGCCTGATTCATGGGAAATGGAATATTCCCCAGGAAGCAAGCCTGGATCGTTTCCTCCCTCAAAGCTGATAGCCCTTACAGGAGAATCGGCGATTACTCAATGGTGAGTGGATACTGCTGTACTTCTTCAGCGGTCTGTACCACCATTTCATAACGCCCCTTGGGCCAGCGGCGCACATTCACGAGGGTGCTGGTTCGCTCCCATTCAGGATTGAGTACCCTTCTGGCCATTAGGCTCCCGTGGCAATCATAGATGCTGAGGGTAGCCCGAGTGTCAGAAGTTAGCTGAACGGTGAAGCTTTCCTTGGCCTTCACTGGCTCCAGGTCAAATAGTTGACCACTTTCATTGTAAATCTCGTAAGGTAGGATAACCTCGGGGGATATCCAGGCGATGTTTGTCATTGCCATGACCAGAAGCAAGGGTAATACTGAGCGAAAACTGGTCTGGATCATTGTTTCATGAGATAAAAAAGTGGAACTCTCTCGAATATTTCTTTGGGTGCGAATTTTGAGCCAAACTCAGACCCAATAGCTGATTATTGACGCTGAATCAGGATTTTTTTACGGTAAACGGTCCAGTCGTGGTGAATAACCTGGACGAGGTATATGCCACTGGCCCATGAGGAAGCCGGAATGATAAGTTCTTCCGGGCGAAGGCTTCGATTGAGCCGATTTTGGAAAACAACCTGTCCCCTGATATCTGTTATCTGAATTACACCGCCCTCAGGAGCGAGGTAATTGACTGATACCTGACTATGGTTCTGAGACACTGATGCCTCTGCCCAGGCTGGCTGGCTGCCAGTGAGGTTGACCCGATGAATAGGGCTGTAGGCTACGGCACCATTGGTCAGCAACGCTTTGATCCTGTACCTGACATAAGGGAGGTTGGTGGCCTGGACTCCCATGTCGATAAAACCCAGGTGCTCCCCGCAGGTCCTGGACTCCAGTGGAGCAAATTCCCTGTCCGGCAGGGCTCGTTCTACCACATATTTTGAAATGGTATGTTCTGTTTCCAGGTTCCAGTTAATTCGCACATGAGGGGGCTGATTGTGGACTCTCACCCGCCAGACATCGTCTCCCAGTACTGAGGCATACACACATCCGTCATAAACAGTAATCAGGATGGATGCGTCATCGCACAAGGGGCCCCCTTCAATGGCTGATGTGCTGTCACAAACCTGATAGTCCAGGGTAAGGGTATCTTCGCCTACTCCCGGAGTGTAGCGAAGAATCTGCATAAGGGTATCATAGCTAAGGACAGCGCTGGGATTGGAAATATTGGACAGGGTGACAGCGGCGGGATCAAGTGAGTTATCCGAGTCGCTATCGTTAAAAAGTATGGCAAGTTGTAGTTCAATCCCTACCGCTGTACAGGCTGTATCGTTTACGGCCGCTGGTGGGCAGAGGTCATCCACTGAGAAGGTAGCCGTGTCAGAACTGGTGATGGTATTGATCCAGGTATTGACCATCAGCTTGTCTCCGTCATTTCCTGACCATGGGTTACAGCCACTGCTACATCCATCAAGATCGGATGTCCCGATGCTGACATCGCGGTTATCGAAATACATCAATGGAGTGTAACCGGTAGGCCTTATCATGGCGCAGTCAAATCCATTGGGGTGATTTTCGGCATCGTAAATGGGAAAATGCACCACCCCCGCCAGGAACTGAACGATAACGGTTCCGCTGTCTCCAGCTGTAACCGGATTTCCAAGTCCATCCAGTCCATCCCAGGGGATACATAGGACCCCAGAAGTAGAGTTGGTAAAGGGAAAGTACCGGTCTTCAGTTCCTTCCTCGTATACTCCGTTACCATTCAGGTCGATGTAAACATTGATTTCTCCCACCTTGGTCGTGTTCACCTCAATACAGAAGTTTTCATCTGCGTGACAACCTGCAATATCCAGATAGGTGATGGTTCCAGGAGTTCCGGTCGGATAGGCATCTTCATCTGGCTCATTCAGAAAAATGGGGTAGGATGGAACCGAGGAGCTGATGCTGTTGGTGGATTTCCTGTCGGCCTCAATATCACCTGTACTATCGGCCCCATGACTGTTGAAAGAAACCGTAAATCCATAGGGTTCTATTTCATTCATATCCATCCTGATCACCAGGCTGTCTGGTGTGTAAGTGTAGAAATCCATACATGCCTTGTTGCTCCCGGAATTGGTATTCAGGTGCCATTTATAACTAAATAGCCTGCCCGGTATTGGGTCTGGTTTCCCGGACCCAGAAGCATCTGCAACGGTAACATCAAATGGATGGATATAATACCTGGTACTGGTATTGATTGTAGTGGGGTCTCCTACATTAAATACGATTGCATAATCTCCTGCTATGGTCGGAGTACAGGTCAGTTGGTCATACCCTGATCCTCCTGCGATAACCTTGGGTCCTCGGTAGGCTTCAACTCCATTGTCTGCGACATATCCAGAGTCAGAACTACTACTGGCTACCTTTCCTGCTATGAGGATGCTGCCATCGGGTGCTATAATCCGATAATACACCTCCTGACTGACGGGTTCCAATCTGGTAAACCCATAGTAGATTACCTCTTTACTCGGATCTTCGATATGGACATAGATCAGGTCATACCATGGCCGGTTAAAACCGGAGCCTTCTTTTCCCGAGCCATCTCCCCCCTGGATATAGGAAATACAGCTGCTACTGCTTCCGGAAGGAATCAACTCATTGGTCCCTTCTGCCTGTAGCTGAACCCAAAATGGGGGACCATACAAAATGGCCAACAGTAATATGGTAATGCGGGAGTACATATTGAGCAAACTTCATTGTCTCACAAATTTAATATATTGGATTGTACAATAAAACGGTATATATGCATCCCGCTAACATGGCTTTCCGCTCAAATTCAGTGGTTAACTTTCAGAAACCGATGGCGAATCATTCCTCCTTTTGTGTCTTTGATCTTATGCATGACTACAAATGCCTCTGGATCAATCTGGTTGAGTCTCTGCTCAATGGTCGCAACTTCGAGGCGTGAGATCACAGTAAACAGGATCTGAATGCCACTGTCCTCCCCGGATTCCAGTCGGTACCCCTTGTGCCCGTCAAACACTGTTACGCCCCTCCGAAGTTTGTGGAGAATCATGCTCCGGATGTCAGCAGATTTTTCTGAAACAATGGTCACTCCTATGTATTCTTCAAACCCATCCAGCACGTAGTCAATCGTCTTGGAAGCCACAAAGTAGGTGAGGAGGGAGTATAAGGCAGTCTCAAGGGTAAGCAGGTAAGACGCCACCCCAAAGATGATGACGTTAACCACAAACAGAATTTCTCCGATGCTAAAGCCGCTTTTGCGACTCAGGTGAATAGCCAGAACTTCCGAGCCATCAATTACAGCACCACCGCGGATCACCAGGCCAATCCCCAGTCCAAGGAAGAACCCTCCAAATACCGGAATCAGCAACTGATCATCTGTGATGACGGGGAAGTGAATAAATCCCACCGAGATCGCCAGGCCACTGATCGCAAGCATACTTCTCACCGCGAATGATCGACTTATCTGACGCCATCCCAGCAAAACGAACGGGAGGTTGACAACTACAAGCAAAATACTCAATGGCCAATCGGTCAATTGGTGGCCAAGCAGTGAAATGCCGGTAGCCCCTCCATCCAGCAGGCCTCCAGGAATGAGGAAGCTTTCCAGACCAAATGAGGCCGCTGCTATCCCCAGCAGGAGGTAAATAGTTTGCCGAAGGGATTGGGGAATCTTTTCAGACCCATGAGAGATATCCGTGGCAGCAGGCGGTGTTGAGTGGTTCATATTGTGATCTTTAGGCATGAATGCGTAATATTCTTTTCCAAAAAGAGGATTACGTATGAATCGATTACTACGACAGGCTAGCAGCCTGATTTTTTCAGGTTTTGTCCTGATTTTTTTCGCTACCGGGTGTGAACCCGGTCCGGCAGATGGCACATCCATGGAAGGAGTCGCCCCAAAGGAGGCGATTAATCCTGAAGAAGCTTTTGGAGAGTTATTTCATGATGTACAAATGGCCGGAATATTTGAGGACTCCAAGACCTTTGTGGATTGCAGGCCTCAGGCAGATCCTGAACTGATCCTGAAGGCCTACCAGGAGATGAAAGGCAAGCCGGACTTTGACCTTGAGTCATTTGTCCAGCAGAACTTTTTACCGCCCCGTCAGCTCAGCTCCGATTTCCAATCCGACGAGGAGCGTACCATAGATGAGCACATCATCGCGCTATGGCCATCACTGACCCGGCAACCTGACGAAGACATCAGTGGGTCATTGATCGAGCTACCCCATTCCTATGTCGTCCCTGGAGGGCGATTCCGTGAAATTTATTATTGGGACAGTTACTTTACCATGCAGGGATTATTGGTTTCCCCACCAGAATCCAGGGTATTAATCGGAGAGATGCTGGCCAACTTTGGCTACCTGATTGACACCCTGGGATTTATCCCCAATGGAAACCGGACCTATTTTCGGAGCCGCTCACAGCCGCCATTTTTTTCCCTGATGGTCGAGCTTTGGAACGGACAAGAACCCGGTACCCTCGTCAACTACCTCCCTCAACTGGAAAAAGAATATGCTTTTTGGATGGAAGGAGAAGCTGGTCTGGAAGGACCTGGTTCTGCCCATCGCAGGGTCGTCAGGCTGACAGATGGCACGGTGATGAACCGCTATTGGGACGACATCCCTGAGCCACGTCCTGAGTCCTACAGGGAAGATGTAGAATTGGCGCAGAGAGTAGAGCGGCCGCGTGAGGAACTATTTCGTGATTTGCGCGCAGCCTGTGAATCAGGCTGGGATTTCAGCAGTCGCTGGCTCAAAGACCCCTATGATTTGGGAACCATTCACACCTCTGAGATCATCCCGGTTGACCTCAATTGTCTGGTCTTTCACCTTGAAAAAATGCTGGCAGAGGCCTATGGTGAAAAGGGAGACCAGGAGAAAGCCGAAGAAATGGAAGGGAGGGCTACCCGACGGGCCAATGCGATTGAACGATACTGCTGGAGCTCCCAAGGGTATTACAGCGATTACGATTGGGTCGAAGGAAATACGACGGATATTATCACTGCTGCAATGGTGTACCCCCTTTTCTTCGAAGTCGCGTCTAAGGAACATGCAGAGCAGGTTGATGCAGCGATTCGTGAACACCTGTTGGCTGATGGAGGCGTCCTGACGACCAAAGTAGAGAGCGGACAGCAATGGGATGCCCCTAACGGCTGGGCTCCGTTGCAGTGGATGTCCTACCAGGGATTAAACAATTATGATTTTACCGAGACTGCCGGGCAAATCAGGAGTCGTTGGATTGCGCTCAATACCCGGGTTTACGCCAATACCGGTCGGATGGTAGAAAAGTACAATGTGTCAGATATGACCCTCGAAGCTGGTGGAGGAGAGTACGCGTTACAGGATGGTTTTGGCTGGTCAAATGGAGTGTTACTTGGATTGATGAAAGACGAGTAGAGCCTGGGGGTAGGCCAACATTCCTCGAAGACACATTTATTGTCGAGTGAGGGCTTGCTGGGCACTCGGATGGCACATGACGCCTAGCGGTAGGTACAGGGCACGCAAAGTGAAAAAGGGCATTTCCTCTCTGCGTGTTCTACGTGAGATTCTCCTTCTCCGCTTCTCCATACCTACCGATTTTACCGCTTTGCAGCATCCATGATCGGCGTCTTCGATCTGCGTGAAATTTAGACTATACGCTCTTTTAGGAATTCTGTCCTACACCCGTAGAGCCTTCGCATAAAAAAAATCTGTAACTTAAGTGGAGTTTGGGGAAGTCCCGGACTCCACTTTTGCTTGCCAGATTATCCTTGACCTATGACCAGTTCCTATCGCCCGGCGCGTGGCCGGTTCCTCGTTTCAGAGCCATTCATGGCGGATGCCAATTTTCAGCGGACTGTGGTCCTGCTGGTTGAACATAATGACGAAGGGAGCCTGGGTTTCGTACTAAACCGTACGATGGAGGTATCCCTCGGAGAGCTTGTTCCGGGCCTGGACGTGCCCGGAGTCCCTGTGTTATTAGGTGGGCCGGTTGAGAACACAACATTGCACTACATCCATCGATTCTCCGACCTTGATGGCGCACGAGAGGTGGTCCCCGGAGTGTATTGGAGTGGAGACTTTGAGCAACTCAAGGTTTGGTCCCGACAGGGTATTCTCACCCCCGAAAACATTATTTTTGTGGTGGGCTACTCAGGATGGGGAGCCGGCCAACTGGATGCGGAGTTGGACCGCAAATCATGGATCGTGGCCCCCGCCAGTGAAACCCTGGTTTTTGGTGCCAGCCAAAATGAACAGGACCTTTGGAGAGATGTATTACAGACCCTCGGGGAGCGCTACAAGATCATTTCCAACTATCCTACCGATCCCCGATTGAATTAGAGGGCTTCCGGAACGGACTCCTCAACCATAATACCTGCCCTTTTCTCGGACTGCTACCGAAAAAGGGAACCTGGAAACCTGATCCGGTCGGATCTGAAGGTTCCGTACTCCTAATGCAGCAGCACGAAGAATACCAGCCAGGTTAAGAAAAGGACCGGAGCCAGAATGACCAGACTGAAACGGATGATGTAGCCAAAGAAGCTTGGCATTCGAAGGCCTCTTTCCTCCGCAATCGACTTGACCATGAAGTTGGGACCATTACCGATGTAGGTAAAGGCGCCAAAGAATACGGCTGCGACTGAAATGGCACGCAGATAGTCCTTGGTGACAACCTCCTGAGTTCCCGCAGCGAATGTCCGAACGTCTTCGATGTTGCTGACACTGAGGTCAAACTTCGCCAGTGAGGCCGAGAGGAAATTGAGATAGGTCGGGGCATTGTCCAGGAAACCGGAGAGGCCTCCGGTAATCCAGTACATGCTGTCAACAGTGAAGAATGACCGCCCGGCAGGGCTGGCCGCAAATTCTCCGATCAGTTGTAGGGCTGGCATCATAGCGAAGAAAATGCCAGCAAAAAGGAAGATAACTTCGTTTATGGGTTCAAAGCTGAACTCATTGCCTCGCAGGGCGGCTTTATCAGCAAAGAAATAACTTGCCAGGCCAGCACTAAGCTGAATGATTTCTCTCAGGAAAGAATACTTGGTGCCGTGTACTTCAATGGCAGGAACCCACTCAATCACATTGGGATCAAGGAAAACAGCGCCCACGATGATGCCCAGCCAAAAGAAGTTTTTGGTTCCTCTCAGTACAAACTTGCCAGAATAGATGGTTTCGCTCCGGTCCAGGTTGGACATATTCCGGCGGTCCATGAAGTAAAATATGATGGAAAGCAGGCTCAAGGCAAACAGCCATTCAGGGAGGACATGAATGAGGGTCCACTCAAAAGGAACTCCTTTGAGGAAGCCCAGGAAAAGTGGAGGATCACCAATCGGGGTGAGCGAGCCCCCAATATTACTTACCATGAAAATAAAGAATACCACATGGTAGGGCTTCAGTCGATCCCGATTGAGGCGAATAAATGGGCGTATCAACAACATGGACGCACCTGTGGTCCCGATGATATTGGAAATCAGAGCTCCCAGCAGAAGGAGAATAAGGTTGGCTCTGGGGGTCCCCTCGATATCAGCCTGAATGAGAATTCCTCCAGAGGCGATATATAGCGGTGCCAGCAGGGCAATGAAGGACACGTATTCAGAGAGTGCATGCAGGGGCTCATGAGCGCCTGGTAGCTCGATGAGATAGTATATCAGCGTAATAAGCCCTAGCGCTGGGGCGAGATACTTATAGTTTTTCTCCCAAAAATGCTCGAAGAATATGGGGCCAGTAGCAATCAGTAACAGCAGGACGATAAAGGGAATAACCGACCAGAAAGCGGGGCTTTCGTGTGAGCCCTCGGCGTGGTGTTCATCCTCAGAATGTCCGGCTTCGCCATGATGCTCGGCTTCTACTGGATGTTCGACTTGCTCTTGTCCGGATGAAGGCTGGTGAACAGTATCCTGGGCTTGAACAGGCACTAGGAACAGACAAGCCAGCATTATGGGCAACAGCAACAGGCGGCGCAGAATAGGTTTCATTCGAAGTGGTCGGTGATTCAGACAGCCAAATACGAAATTCTATTAAAGAGTCGCAAGTATCTGACTAGTCAGAGAAAATAAATCCGGTTATAATCACTACTGACGTCGCGTGCTAAGGTTTATTTTCCGGGGTATTTGTGGAATAAAAACCAAAAAGGCTACCCTGATCGGGTAGCCTTTTCATGAAAGTCTTATGTGAGTGTCTGTTTATTCCGAAACCATCATGGCCTCTTTTACTGCAGCTGGCTGAAGTCGGGCTGCTTTGGCTTCCTCCTTCTTGGCAATCAGCTCGCGTACCTTTGCGATGCGAGTTCCACGGATGTAGAACATTCCAAACAGGCCGAAGAGGGACACTGGATACAGGGCGAACATGAGCGAGTAAAAAGGCTGCCATTCTGGAATAAGCTTAAAGGCATAGAATGCCAGCAGACCAGAGATGACTGAAACGACGCCCAGGGTTACCGGAACCATTGCTTCCGGGATGCCAATGCGTACCAGGTTGTGGGTCAGGTGATCCTTACCGCCCTGGAATGGAGAAACCCCTCTGGAGATGCGGGCGATGGTAACAAAAGTGGTATCCATGATGGGTACGATGAAAACCATCAGCGGAATGATTCCGGACCGAAGGGGTGAAATATTATCCGGAGTAGTCTTGATATTCCAGAAGTACATGATCCCAAAGAAGGCGACAACCATACCAATGAACATGCTGCCAGTGTCTCCCATGTACACTTTAGCCGGGCGCCAGTTCCAGAATAGGAATCCAACCAGTGCGCCTACTACGGCAATAAGCATGAAGTAAAGCATACCAGCTCCGTCAGTAGCAGTGATCATGTTCAGGGTGGAAAGGGCAATGGTGATGCCGACCGTAGTGGTAACTCCATCCATATTGTCCAGCATGTTGAGGCTATTCATCATGCCAACTACCCAAAAAACTGTCAGGAAGTAGTCCAGAACAAGCAGGTTGGGGTTGAGTGCCGTGAAAAATTCGATGTGGATGCCAAAAATGATCAGGACAATTCCACAGACGATTTGGCCCAGCATTTTGACCCTGGCGTGGGTTCCGTAGGCATCATCTACAAATCCAATCAGAAAAGCCAGTGTAGCGCTCAGAAACAATCCCAGGAACTTATTGGATACTTCCAGGCCCTCTGGCTGAATCAACAGCAGAGCAATACAGGCCACCAGGAAAGTAATGTAAAATGAGATGCCTCCAGTGGTAGGTTTGGAAGTACTGGCCCACCGAACGATGTTTTGTTGGGACTGACGGCTTTTAACACCAAAGTTCTTGGAAAAACGGAGCAGGATTTTGTTTAAGAGGTATGAGAACCCGAGAGTTCCCAACAAAATAAACAGACTTTTCATGTACGTTGGTTGGTTTGTAATACGGTGGCAAGCTACAATATTAATCTTAGTATTAGAAACGGGCTGTTGTTATGAAATTGTAAGTTAACTCCTTCACAATGTTAGAAATATCAATAAAAATGAAGTCAAGGGATAAGTGGACAGATGCGCGGATGATTCAGTAGGTTGAAATATCCCATATTGGGCTGATAGGGGAATGTGTCATCGTTTTCGGGGGGAGCAAATTTTGGGTATGTGTCTTTTTTGAGGCAAATCGCGACTGGAAAGGTTTTTTTGAGAATATGGCAACTTTTTAAGCGGGAAACTTTAGAAAAATGCCCTAACCTGTACGCGGCCTGTGTGGACAGGTGGAGTTGCTCCAGAAATTCTGCCATCATAGGTCAGGCTCAACTCGACATTTTGCAAAATTCGAAAAGTGGTCAGGACCTGGAGGATGGCATTCCCTCCTGGCTGAAGGCCCTGTCGCAACTCAAACTGAGTGGCCGAATTTGTCTCGCCCTCTTCCAGCATATACACAAGGTCCAGTCTTGCATTCAGGTTGTTGAAGTCCTTGATGTTCCAGCGACTTTGCATAATGAGCTTGTGCGCCTGGGTCAGCGCAGGATTCTGGTCGTGGATACTTTGCCGTCGGTTATACGCATAGGCTCCGCTAAGTCGTAGTTTGGCGCCCAGCTGAAGGTTGAGTTCTGGTTGAGCCTCAAGAAATGTAATCTGATAATTTCGCAGAGATCCCTCTCCGGCGTTCTGAAAACGGCTCCCCTGGCGATAGGTCAGCTCAAGGGTCTGGCTACGCTCCAGGTCTCCCCCCAGGTTTAGACGACCGATCACACCAGCCGATCGCTGTCCCCGTCGTTCTACCCCGGTATTGAGAAAGAGCTGGACCTGATTATCCTGGTAGGTGAGGCTTAGGCTACCGGTACGACTGCTTTGAAAGATGAAAAGGTCCTGACGGAGATTATAGGTAGCGCTCAGCAGAGATGAGTCGGCAAACGGATCCGCAACATTGATGAAATAGCTCCCGATATCCGAATTGCGGTTTTTACTCTGGTTTATGCGAAGATTGGAAACCGACTGTATTTCCCGCAAAGCAGTGCGCCACCACTGTGCCCCTTCCTCAATTACCCCTCTAAGACTCAGGCGCAGGCTGCCGCTCAGCCCCAGGCGCGTACTGGGCACCAGGTTGCGGGTAGGCACCAGTATGCGGATATAATCCGCCACCAGGGGGTTGGTCGCCAGCTGAAATTCATCGAGATCCTGGAAGCCGTCATTGTTTCCCAGGCTATCAATCCAGATATAGGTTCCCTGGCCTGCCGGAACCTGAATATATCTCAGTTCCTGCTCTGCCAGTTGTTCAGAGCTCACCTCATAGAGCCAGTTGGTCAGGATCAGTCGATTGGGTGAGGCATAATTGGTTTGAAAGTTGGTGGTGAGTACCCGGGAATTTTCCAGCCCTCGAGCTTCAAATAGAGAGTCCTGGACATTGAGGATGCGATATGCACTGGTACTTTGTATCCGCCAGTTTTTGATGGGCTCTCCGCTTGCCTTTAGGTAAGTTGTATAAGCGATGGATTTATCACGCCAGCGATCATCCTGCCACTCACGGTCTAGGCGATAGTTGAACGATGCGTCGAGCGAAAAGCGCTTCATATTGACCGTACGGATATAGGGCTTTAAGTCAATAAACGCGAACGAGCTATCCTGAATCCGGGAATCCTGTCGCCTTTGCTGGTCTTCCGCCCAGATTTCAATACCTGGTTGCCACCCATTCAGCGGGGCAAAGACATTCCCTTCGTAGCGATTCCAGGTCCTATCCCTCTGGCTGGCAGATCGCTGATTCTGGATGCGGGTATAGGTGAGTTCCCCTTGCAGGAAGCGAGGTAGGTTGCTCCATAGTCCATACACCTGCCTTGAATCCAACTGCCCGGGACCAGTTTGCCTGATCCCTCCTTCAGCAGTAAGCTCAATTTCATGGCGCCAGTCCACAGCTACTTTCCCTTGCGATACCCATTCATCCAGTCTTTCTTCTGATGGATCAAGGTTCCAGATGCGGTTATATTCTGCCCTGTAGACCCGATCGAGGTTTTGATATCGCTGTTGGACATAACGCTGGCTGACATCGAGGCTTAGCCATGTCGAGTCTGAAAGTTTGATTCGTTTGCCTCTGATACCCAGCATGGTAGCGAGGCCGAGATTATCTCCATCCCCCAGGGACGAAAGCCGGTTGAGGTCCTGTTGGCTGAGTGCTGTTTCATGATACAGCTCTAGCGTTTTGGTAAGTTGTAAGGTGCTCTGCAGGTTTACTACCTGCAATAGCTGAGGCAATACCCACTGCCGCACAGGAGCATAATTCCCCAGTGGGGTGCCATCAGGACCTGGAGCAACCCAACGATAGACGGTAGCATTATCACTCAAAACCCGCTCATAGTGTCCATTTCCAGCCCCGACCTGGGAGAAGAGAATCTGATAAATAGCCCGCTCCGGGTCCGTACTTCGGACATAGTAGGTATAAGCTGTACCACTGATTACCGTATCCCGCTGCTCATACCGGGGTTCTTCTTCTGCATATCCTACTGCAAAAACTCCCGAAGTGAGGATGGGTTGACTGGCATCTCCGAGGGTGGCCAGGGTATCTCTCACAAGGTTATACAGCTCTGGGTCGTCAAAAGGCGCATTGGGGTTATCCGCATCGCGGGCATAGGAGAGATTGAGGTGAAGCCGATCGTTCCAGGCTTTTTGGTCCCACTCTGCAACCAGGAGGGAGCGATTGAAATTCTGGTCGGTATATTCAAAGTCCACCACGATTCGTGTGACATTGGTGATCACATGCTGGGCGGTAAAGGTGATTTCTGCTGTGTTATAGTTGATTACATAGTCATTGGCTTCCCCTCGCTGCATGACCTGGCCATTTAAATAGACCCGCTCGCTGCCAGCCAGGACAATGAAAAACTGTTCACCATTTTTCCCGCTCAGACGATAGGGGCCAGAAACTCCATCAATCCCATTGAATCGGTTGGTATGAAACCGGCCTTTGGCGACTGCTCCACTGACTTTTAGTCGGGTTTTGGCCGTTTCATAGCTGCCCTGTAGCCCCTGGACATTTCGGTAATAGTTGGCAAATCTGGACTGAGTACGTGAGACCTCATAGTCCCCTATTGTCATGGCGTAGGGGCCTTTATTCAGGCGAATAAATACGCGGTCAAAGTCTGATAGTTGTTGGGTGGTGCCATCTGGCTGTACGGGGATGTTCTCGTCGGTTAGAGCTCCCTGAATTTGAAGCCCATCGCCCAGATCGCCCTGCAATTGCAGCCTTAGCCCGCTGGTGAGGGAAGCCGAACGGTTATTCCCGACATTGACTCCGGTTGATAGACTCCCTGATTTGCGGATGCCGCCTGTTTCGTCCCAGAAAATCTTTTGTTGCTGGTCTTCTGCTGAAGAGGGTACTCGGTTCACGAGAGGCTGTGCACTATCGATGGCCTGCTGGTAACTGCGAATCGCGATGGTGGAGGGCAGGCTGTCCGGAAATATCCGGTAATACAACACCACGCTGTCTCCCGGTGGAGACTCTGGAAAAAGAAGGCTGCCTCTGGAATAGTTAAGCTGGTATCGATCCCGTGAAACCAGATTTCCTCCATCATCCAGCAAAGAATCTGAAAAAGGGACCAGGAACTGGCGTGAGAGAAAGAGGGTATCCCCCGCTTTTAAAGTGAGTCTTTCCTTATAAATCTGGGCATTGGCCTCAAACAGCCCCGCCGCCATAAACATGATACAAGCGGTCAGTCTGAAATACCACCAATTGCCCCGTTGGGTCATAAGAATATTTGGTCTCTCAGGTGATAACGGCCCTGTAAAAAGATATGTGGCCTGGGATCATTCCCCTAATTCCCCAGATACATCCCGGGTATGTGGATGGGCTGGAGCTTCAACACGGCGCAGATCAATAAAGAATGTGGTGCCTACTCCTTCCTGACTACGGAAAGAGATGTCTCCACCTGCATTTTCCAGCACTCGCTTGACGATGGCGAGACCCAGCCCCATACCGGAGTTCTTGGTAGAAAAACTTGGTTCAAAAATTCGTTTTTGGACCTCGGGGGAGATTCCTGCCCCATTATCCTTGATCTCAACCCTGGCTCTTTCCTCAAATATCCGCATGGAAATCTGAATGATGCCATTTTCCTCTATGGCCTGGAGAGCGTTCTTGATGATGTTATTGAAGCAGCGAGAAAGCTGATCACGGTCAGCCTGGGTCCAAAAAGCTTCTTCTGGAATATCTACCAGCCATATGGCTTTTTCAGACTGGGTGTACAGGTCCACCACTTCCAGCAGGACGTCATTAACCCGGAGGGTGGTTTTGACTGGCTCTGGCATTTTGGCAAACTCATGGAATGAGTTGGCTATGCGTACGAGTGAGTCGATCTGGACCATGAGCGAGTTCATGATCTTGGGAAACATTTTCTCAAACTTGGCCGGATTTTCCTTTTGGGCCTTGAGTATATGCTGGATGTTGAGGCGCATGGGAGTCAGAGGATTCTTAATCTCATGTGCTACCTGGCGGGCCATGGATCGCCAGGCGGCCTCACGCTGGGTCGTAGCCAGTTTTTCCTCACTTTGCTCCAATTGTTCCAGCATTTTGTTATAGGCATCTACGATTTCGCCTATTTCATCCTTGGAGCGATACTGTATTCGCTCATTGGTGTCTCCCAGGATGGTTGCTGAGAGGCGCTGCTGAATGAGGGTAAGTGGCTGGGTAATGGTGCTGGAGATAAATACCGCCAGGACGTTGATCAACAGGAACACCAGCAGGTAGATATTGGCCAGGTAAGCCAGGAAGTCAATCACCTGATTCTCAAGGCGGTCCTGTTGAGTCAGATAGGGAATATTGACAAAGCCAACCGGCTCACCATTGGCATCCAACAGTGGACGGTATGCAGATAGGTATTCCAGACTTCCAATTCTTTCACGTATGACAAGCTCTGATAACTTCCCATTGATCAGGCTATCCAAAGCAACCTCATTCATCAGGTCTGAGCTGATGCCTGCCTCGGCAATAAATGGCTGGGTGGAGGTGATCCGCAGCCCCCGGCGATCGTAGATGTTGATGTCATCACTGACATAACTTGCAAGCTCTCCGACTCGATTTTCAAAGGCTCTAACTGCCGTAATTCGACCGAAGCGGTCTTTTGTCATCAGGGTGTAGGCCGGCTCTATAAGGCTCGTAATTCGTCTGGTCTCTATTCCCAGTTCTTTTTTGGCATCCTCATAATACCGCTGCGACACAAAGGGGTAGAGCAGAACGATGATCACCAGCATGGGAAGGACACTAATGGTGATGAGGCCAAACCGGATTTTGGTCCTTAGTGGTAGGGATGTGGTGATTCTACGCCTCCGCATCCACCGCAAAATGAGGATGGGAATGGTGATGAAGATCAGGGAGGCGAGGTTGAAGAAGTAGAAGATGATGGAAAAAGTGGTGATCACTTCTACGAAAGACTGTCTGGGATACCGGACGACCACAATCCTGCCCCCTTCAAATGGTTCCAGATACTCGGAGTACTTGCCACGGATGCGATTCGTTTTTCCCTGTATCTGCTCAAAGTTGTCCATGTTAATGGGAAATACGCCATCTCCGCGCCGGGTGTACAGGATACCATCTCTGTACACGGCATGGTTCATCGAACTGATGAGCTGGAGGTCGTCAAACATCGACTGCTCCATGGAGAGCGAAGGATAGAGGCCGTCTACTTCCCTGTTGATCGGGCGTAGCTCAACCAGAACTTCTACTGTTTGGGAAGAGTCCTGCCCTAGCTCGATAAAAAATGACCCTACGAAAAAGTCTGAATAGATACCCCTGGGGTGTGGCAACTGGTAGAGGGGATGCTGCATCGTCAATTTGATGCTGCCCTCCCTGTTCTGGAGTGGGAAGGGGTTATTGGGATCTGGCCCAAACTCTGAACCCGGCAGGTCTGGATAAAAGGGACTGCCAGTCGAGTCGTACAGGAAGGTTTCGACGTTAAATCCCTTGAAGTAGGGCTCTATATACTCACTGGACAGGCCTTCCAGAAAATCTCGTGGGTTACTTGCAAAGTGGTGCTTGGCCTGAATCTCGCTCAGGTCACGCTGAATCCTTCGCTGAGCTTTCGCAAAATTAAGCACAGTTGTGGTTGACTGACTTTTCTTTACTCGCTCTGCTATCTGGACGGCTTTGTACTGGAGGTTAATGTGCACCCCCACAACTACATTATAAGTCACTACCAGGGAGATAACCGTAGTCAGTAGGAGGTAGTTTACCAGATTTTGTTTAAGGATATGTTTGAGGGGATCACGGTAAATGATCACCATGTATATGGCGATAGAAAAGGTAACTACAAGCGACGCGACCCAGGAACTGGGATGTAGAAGCTGGTTTACCAGCCCTGTAAATGCCAGTTGAATTACGAAATACAGAATTCTTTTTGGGTGGTTGTGGCAGTACAGGATATTTACCCTTAGCATGATGATCGCCAGCAGGGTAATACTGAATAACAGGGTGCCTACATCCAGCAGAATCAGATAGGAGAAGATATTGGTCTTGAAGATGTTCGAAAACTCAATATCTACTTTGGAGTTGAGGGTAATAGCCTCAAAAACATCAATGTAGAGCTTGAACAGAAGTGACACAAGGGCCACATTTCCTAGTAGGACTGGCCACACCAGGTGGGGACTTCTGGAAAGTTTTCGTCCCCATAATACGCCGATCCGCAACAGGTGGGTGTAGGCAATATAAATGAGGACTGAGAATGTCAGAATGTTGATAGTCAGCTCCCCCAGAGATGGAGCGAGGAAGTGAAATGCCAGAATACTCGGAGAAAAAAGCTGAATATCCAGGTAATCCCCAGGAAAATCTATGGCATAGAGCAGAACTCTAATCGCAACAGTCACTCCAATGAGTATCCAGTTAACTGTAAACTTTCGGGTGCTATGGCTAATGACATACCACCTGAGTCCGAATAGAAAAACAAACAGGGCCAGGATGAAGGTCACAATCGCGCCGTATCTGACCGGTAGTCTGAAGGGTAGGGTAGGGAGGTTCCCCAAATACAGGATAGGCCTGGCTGAGTTATCAAAAATCTGAATGCCAGATTCAGGGTCACCCAGGGTACCCACCTCGACGTCAATGTTCCTAAGATACCTCTGATTGGGGTCGCTCAGGCGTGAGAGCCACTCTCCAAGGAAAATGAATGGAGAGAGAAATTCATTATCGACCTCATAAGTGATGTAAAGAGGAATAAGGGTGATTCGCGTAATTCCTTTTTCCCGGTTTCTGATCTGGTAGTAAGTCCTGTTTTTGAGAGAGATGATGCGATCAGAACCGATGTTCTCAATGCGCTCGATCTTGTCTTGGGTAGGGAGGTAGGAAGTATTGGTCCAATCAGCCAGGCGACCATTGGGGCCATACTCAAGGGTACAGAGGTAGCACCCTTCAGGAGCGCTCAGTTCCGGATTTTCTGCAGCTTTGAGGCAGTCCTCAAAATCAGACTGTATGTCTTTTTGGACAGAATTGAGCAGGCGTTCTTCGCCTATGGCTTGATCATAGACGTAAAGTACAATACTGCTGAATAACAGTATCCCGGCGATAATAAACCACGGGGTACCCTGGCGTAAATTTAGCATAAGTATCTACCTCATCCATAGATGGCTTCCGGACAATCAGTTTCCGGAAAACCGGTGGCTGCTAATATCAGCTCTAGCCCGCATCGCGCTGGCACTGTACATCTTGTTTTCCACCAGCTCTTCAAAATCTTCGCGGATGTAAACAGGTACTCGTACGGACGCACGCTCAAACTGCAGGGCCTGCCTTTGGATGATCAGGGTGAAGATGACGTTGGGATAGTCAGAAATCAGAAAGTAGTCCGAAATCTCATGCCATAGAATGACATGCCTGAAATCCGGAATTCTAAAAATCCGGTCATTCATGACGATCCCTTTGTCTGTGATCACCCGAACCAGCAACATGCGCAAAGCGACATAGGTCAAAGCCAGTCCCAATAATGATACAGCACAAATCACGCCAATGGACAAAAACTTTCCTTTATCCAGACTAGGTAAACGCGTAGAATCCAGAATATCGTAGTAGGTAAACAGACTTGAAGCTCCCACAATGAAGAAGATCAGGGCAATCACCGAAAAGGTAATCGTTACGATTACCAACTCTGGTGTCTTCCAGATCATCAGGGTATTAGCCATTTGACGACGATACCAATAGGCCATCAATACAAGACATGGCGCTATCAATAGCGAAAACAATAGGCTAAAGTTTAATACGAGCTTTATGAATGTCATTTTTGAACCTGGATCTACCTGCTTAAAACTACCTAAAACAACGAGAGATTCAAAGCAAAAGTTTGGTCATCGGCTTAGCTTTTAACGCTTTAAATCGTCAGATAGTAAAAGACTTTCAACAAAGTTCGAAATTATTCTTCCCTGTTAGCAATCAAACTGGTTTCAAGCCCCAAAGCCTGAACGTAAATAGCCAGTAATGACTGTTTTTCAGCCTCCCAGTTAAGCAACTCTGCCGCTTTATGGCAGGCGTTCTTTCGATGTTCATATTCAGACTGTTTTTGTTCTGAAAATATCGATCTGATCCTGTAGGCCAATCTCTCCGGGGTGCGCTCTTTTTCTTCCAGCACCCAACCCACCTCGTAGGTTTCTACCGTATGCCTCATTTCGGGTAAATCTGAAACCAGCACGGGGATGTGTGCCTGAATATAATCGTAGACTTTGTTGGGGCTGGCGTAGTGGTAATTACCTCCCAGATCTTCCTCTATGCTCAACCCCAGGTGTGCCTGTGGGGTGACCTTTGCCAGTTCCTGTGGCTTCATAAAGCCCCACATTTTGATCCGACTTGCAGCCGAGCTTTTCGAAATCTGCGTTCTAAGGGTCGCTTCCACATCACCTCTCCCGATTATCCACAGGGAACAATGCTCGGGAAGGTAGGACATGGCGTCCACCATGAGTTCTAGCCCCCGACCTATATTTAGGGCTCCCTGGTAAATGAGGATTTTCTCCTCTGATGGAGAGGGCGAGGGAGGCAATGGTTTGGGAATGGGAACATTGCGGATCACCTGCATGGGTATCCCATACAGGGTTCGGTAGATACGAGCCAGGGATTCATTGACGGTATAGCAGTATTTAATCCGGGGAAGAATCCAACGCTCAATTCGGAGCCAAACTGCCCGTACCCTGGGTCGATGGATAAGTTCCGGGACCTCGGTGAAATATTCATGGCTATCGTAGACCAGCACCCTTTGACGGAGCTTACTCCCCAGGAAGCATCCCAGGAGCGTATCAAGGTCATTTGAAACAATCAGATCCGGTCGACGCTTCAGCAACCAGCCTATCAGCGCAAGGTTGTAAACCAGGTAAAACCACATTCCCCTGTTAACCGGTAAGTGAAAGCGGTGAGTGTGGTAGGGACGCTGCTCCAGTTCTGGAGAATGGGGTAAAGATCGCCCTATAAGGTGGACTTCGTATCCAGCTTCATGTAGCGTCAGGCAAATCCTGTGCATGCGCTGGTCGCCACTCAGATCATTGGTGACGAACAGATGGATAGATTTTTTCCTTGTTGAATCCTTGCTGTGGGAACCTTTTGCCATGGCTTATTTCTGGTTCAATCCCAGGTAAGCAGGGGGCAAAGCTAATGATTTTATCTGGTGCAAAGCCTATAGGCTGGCCAGGGCTGCTTTACAACGATTTTCAAGGCCATCCTGGTAAAAGTAGTCGTTATAGGACAGGGCCTGTCGGTAATACTGCCGAGCCTTCACGAGGTCATTTTTAGCGCGTGCGATGTCTGCCTGAAAAAACGCCGAATAGGCATGCATATAGCGATGATCCTCGCTCACCTGCAAGGCCAGGCATTCCTGGTAATGCCCCATTGCATCGCTCAATTTGCCCTGGCTGTGCAAAATTCTACCATATCGATAATGCCATTCCGCCTTGTCATCGGTATTAAGTGTGCCAAAGTCCATGCTTCTCAGAGTAGTCATGGCCTGATCAAAGTAGCCTCCATCGTAATAATTTCGGGTCCGAAATAGCTTTTGGACTGTTTCACTTGGAGGGTTTTGGGCAAAAAGACCGGCCATATGGCGGGCATAGGAGTCTTCTTCAAACTGATCGCTACTACCTTCGGCAACAGCCTGAAAAAACGGTTTCCCCAGATCATAATGGCCACTAAGCGTCAGCGCCATTCCCATACGGAAGTGGGCATCGGTCCTGAACATGGCCCCGTGATAGTCGCGTATGAAACGCGCAAGGTAGCGCCTGGCCCGGGTCATATCTCCCTTGTAATAATAGGCTTTGCCCAGTTGATAATCCCAGAATGGAATGAAATACACATCACTGTTGGAGTACAGGTCTCTTCTGTAGAGAATCCGAAGGGCCTCCTCGTTTTGTTTTATATTCATGAGCCCGGTGGCGAGCATATAATCCAGCACCAGATTGGGGCCACGCTGAGCACGTGCTGTCTTGAGTCGGGCGATGGCCTGATCGCTCTGGTTGAGAATGCTTTTGTCCACGTGGTAAAGGATCACTTCTGATTCCATCGCCAGCAGGCGTCCTTCTTTAGCTGCCTTTTTTAACTGCTCGATTCCAGCTTTAAAATCTCCACTGAAGCCAAGCATATTGGTGAGCCACTGATAGCGGCTGGGTACTGCCCCCAGTACGACATTGAACAGGCCGAGCATTTTTAGCTGAGAGGGATCATTGGGAAAGCGCTGGGCATTCTGGTTGATATGCTGCCGCCCCAGGCGAGCATGCTGCGCTGCTGAGAGGTAGTTGTGATGCAAAAACTCCAGTAATGCTCGCTTGCAATGTAGCTCGCCCAGCATGACCTCCTTGTGAGGGTCCTGGGAAGAAATATTCCCCAGTTTGGTCAATAGACCTTCAAATTCGTTTTGGAACAGGCGGAATGATCCCGCGTCCATTCTTCCCAGGTGTCTGTAAACCAGGAGGTTCCCTCTGTAGTACGCTGCATACCCGGGGTATCCGATGGCAGCAAGGCGGTCAACTTTGGCCTGTGCGGCATCCAGTTTGAAGCTCGCCATCAGGTCTTCAATCTCCTGGGTCAGGGGTTCAGGACCTGTAACAGGAGAGTCGGATGCCTGGACGCTGATAAGGCTTATCAGCAGAATAAAAAAAGCAATGAGGCGTAACATAAAGTAAGGAAAAGGTGGAGTTGGGTTAGGCTGCTTAGCTCGGAGAAATTAGTCGAAAAAGCAAATACAATTGGTGTAAAATTGTACACTATTGGACATTTTATGAGGCCGACTGCAGGAAACAAGCAAAATGCGTATATTACCTCTTGAACTGCCAAGCAATAACTATGTTGCAACCAGAATCAGTAGCCAAGACTTATTACGATACTCCTATCGGCACAGCTGAGATCTCGGCCTCCGATCAGGGAATTACTTCATTGCAGCTGGTTGAGTTTCCAACCTATGAGATAAATCCTGCACAGGACTTTTTGTTGGAGGCAATCGAGCAGCTAGATGAGTATTTTTCAGGAAAACGCAACCACTTCACCGTATTCCTTGATCTCCAGGGTACTCAGTTTCAAAATCGGGTTTGGCGCCAGCTACGGGAAATTCCCATGGGGCAGACGATGACTTATCTGGAGGTAGCAAAAGCCATTGAATCTCCGGATGCAGTGAGAGCTGTAGGGAGTGCCTGTGGCCGCAATCAGCACTGGATCATGGTTCCCTGCCACCGCGTCATAGGCTCCGATGGCAAGCTGACAGGTTACGCGGGTGGAATTACCCGAAAGCGGTGGCTATTGGATCACGAGTGGGGAGTATTGCATGGAAAACAGGCCAGCCTGTTCTAGGAACATTCCCTGATAACAATAAAAAACGAAAATCCCCACCTATGCTTACATCGGTGGGGATTGCTGTTTATCGAGCTCCTGATAGGTATCAGTCAGGAGTGGCGTATCGGCTCAGGTAATAATTGACAGTCAGCATCGCGAAGAAATATCCATCGTTCGCATTTGGGTTTCCTCTGACGGACCCGTACTTGGATATATATTCTTCGTAAGGAATTGCAGAACGATAAGCCATCCGCGCTGCCGTAGGATTCTGCTCAGCCAGAGCTTCCAGATCCGGGTAGAGGGTACTTACATCATCGAGATAATCTGTCAGAGTAAGGCGATACCCCAGCTCCATGCTGAGTCCTACCCGCTCGCTCACGCGAGAGTTGATTCCAATCCCTCCAGGAAGTGAAACCTGGAATCGTGAATAACTTCTGGGTGCATTATCATCAAGAAACTGTCCTTCAGTTCCAAGAGGCTGTAGTTCAATGGGAGAACCGTCAAATGTACCTTTTGGGTTAAAGTGGAACATGGTCACTCCACCAAAAAAATACGGCGTAAAGAATGGACGGCTGATCCACGCATTTCCATAGTTCTTATCCTTGAACACTTCGTACACCATGACGGTGCTTACCTCAAAGATGGGACTGGTGAAGCTCAGGTTACGGGCGACACGTGCAGGGTCTTCTGCAAACCGGTCGGAAGCCTCAATCTCCCCATAGGACATTCCCAGACGGAAAGCCAGGTTGGGCTGAATGTAGCGATAATAGAACAGACCACCGGCAGGCTTTAGGAAATTGGCGCGAAAGCCATCGGTCAGGTCACCGTAGTAATATACGGTTCCGATTCCCCCTGTAACTGCGTGGGTGCGTTGCCCCATCAGCATATGGAAGCTCCCCAGTGCAACCAGTAGAATAGTGAATAGAGTTAAGCGTTTCATCTGAAGTCTAAGTAATTTTATCCCAATACCAAATTCTAAATAGTAGCTTTGAGTGTTGTAGGCCATTACTTTATGTGGCGAAATTACACTTTCCCTTATTATTTCTCTTTAGGTTAAGCGGAAAAGTAAACTAATAATGACACAATCAATCACTCGACTCTGGATCATACTGCTTGGGGGAGTAGCCTTACTTGGTCAGGCAAGCTGTAAATCCAATTCTGATTCCAACAAGACAACTACCGTACCAAACATGCAGGCACTTCCCGATAGCCTGAGATTAAACTGGACTTATAACCTTGAAAGACCTTCGGGAATTATGCCTCTTCCCGAGGAGCTGGAGGAAGTGTCTGGTCTTTCTTATGGTGCTGATAGCCAGATTTTTATGCTAAATGATGAGCTTGGAGCTTATTATATTTTTTCGTTAAATACCCAAGCCGTGGAAAGTAAGGTTTCTTTTGCTTTAGCAGGGGATTATGAAGGCATAGAGTTGGTTGGCGATCAGTTGTTTGCTCTGAGGAGTGATGGACAAATCTTTCAGATGGGAGATCCTTACAACGAAGATCCACCCATGGAATCCTTCCGAACCATGCTTAGTAATAACGATGATACGGAAGGCCTTGGATATGATCCTCAAACTGGAAAACTGCTCATTGCCTGTAAGGAGCCCTCTCGCTACCGGAATCGTGACGATCGCTGGAGAGCTGTTTATGGGTACGACATTGCTACCCATGAAGTAGCTGAAGTTCCAGTCCTGGAAATCGACCTCGCAGAAATCAAAGCGGAAATGATGGCTTCAGCTGTGACCGATAAGGAAATCGAGCGTGCCCGGGAATTCGAAGTTGAAAAAGAAAAAAGCTTTAAACCCTCAGCCATTGCGGTTCACCCGATAACGGGGCACTATTATTTGCTGGCATCTGCTGGCAAACTAATCATAGTTCTCAACCGGGCAGGGCAGGTAATTGGTGCAAAGCACCTGCCCAGAAATCCATTTTCCCAACCAGAAGGTATCTGCTTTTCTCCAGAAGGAGATATGTTCATATCCAATGAAGCCCGGGATGGGCAGGCAACTCTTCTATGGTTTGAATATCAGCCGAATCAATGAAAGACGCACTGGCCCAAAGGCTGTACGAAGTCTGGAGTCAGGACCTTCAGGAAGCATTCCTGAATGGCCGCATCATCAACGAGACCATGTTGGTCGCAGAGATGTACAGAGCCATAAAAGATCCGGGTATGGATGGCCTTGAGGCCTGGGTTTGCCCGGAACTGATGTTTCCGAGGCAGCCAGGTCCTATCTTCGATCAGCTGAATTTGTACCACCTCAGGCACTACCTGGAAGGAAAACATCCTGAACTGCTGATTACAGATGGGGAGGAAGTCGTGGCCGTATTGGTGCTGCGATTCGATCCCTTTGAGTTTGTCAACTTCCGACCAGACATCAGGTTACTTTCCAACCTGTTTCAGCTGGCTGGGCAGGATGCGCTACTGTTGGGCCTTGGAGATGCGCAAAAGGAGTATCCTATCGCCGACAACCTGCTGCTAGCTTATGGCCTCATCACCCGACGGAGTTCACTGGGGTTTCAGGTACGAAGCCTGGAAGAAGTCGTTCCGGTAGAGGAGTTCCCACGGCCCCTGTTACAGCTGAAGGGTGAAATTGACCCTCCTCATAATCAGTTTCAGGTAAGGTGGCTAAACTGAATATCCGTAACTTGTCCCCCTTGCTACCGTACTCTCACCGATACGTTGTTGTGGAATGATAGAGAAGAATACGCAGATTAAAAAAGGGCCTGAACCTGAGAAGGCCATCCTTGTAGGAGTTTGCTCCCGGGAGATGACCTTTGAACAGTCAAAGGAGTACTTGGACGAGCTGGCTTTCCTGACGGAAACAGCCGGTGGACGGGCTGTGCGATCATTTATTCAGAATCTTGACAAGCCGATCACCGCTACCTATGTCGGCTCGGGTAAGCTCCTTGAAATCAAGGATGCCATAGAAGAAACCGAGGCAAACCTGGTCATTTTTGATGATGACCTGTCCCCATCCCAAATCCGGAACCTGGATCAGGAACTGGGTATCAAGGTGCTGGACCGTTCGTCCCTGATTTTGCACATATTCTCCGAAAGAGCGCAGACTGCCCAGGCCCGGACCCAGGTGGACCTGGCTCAGTATCAGTATGTTTTGCCACGCCTGACAGGGATGTGGACCCACCTTGGACGTCAGCGAGGGGGTATCGGACTAAAGGGGGCCGGTGAAAAAGAGATCGAGACGGACCGTCGGATTATTCGTGAGCGGATTAGCCAGCTAAAAAAACAGCTGGTAAAGATCGACAAGCAGGACGCAACTCGTCGTAAAAACAGGTCGCAGTTTGTTCGCGTAGCCCTTGTAGGATATACCAATGTCGGGAAATCTACCCTGATGAACCGCATTTCCAAGGCGGAAGTGTTGGCAGAAAACAAGCTCTTTGCTACCCTGGATACCACCGTTCGAAAAGTGACGCTACAGGGGATTCCCTTCCTGTTGTCTGATACCGTAGGATTTATCCGAAAGCTGCCGACGCACCTCATCGAGTCATTCAAAAGTACCCTCGCCGAGTCTCAGGAGTCGGATATCCTCATCCATGTGGTGGATGTCTCTCACCCTCACTTTGAGGCCCATATGAATAATGTGCATGAGACGCTGCGCAGCCTGAGCATCACCGACAAGACCGTGATCACGGTCTTCAATAAAATAGATCAACTGGATGAGCCCCTGAGAACCAGCATTCATGACCACTGGTTGGTGCGCGAAAACCAGCCTGCGGTGTGTATGTCTGCCTACACTGGTGAGGGAGTTGAGGAATTCCGAAACCTGGTTATCGGAGAACTGGTCAAGCAGTATGAGGCCAAACAGGTCAATGGGGGCACCCATCCGTTTCTGGAGCAATACCAATATTTTAAAATGGCTGAAGAACAGGAGGAACAGTAGTCATTTTTCATGATGCAGCTTATTGAATCATGATCATCGAAAAGTGACCTGTAACCTTTGGTTGGATTTGCATTATACAAGAGGGCCTTTTCTCTTTGCTCCCGCTGGGATAATTTGCCTATCTGAAAGCCCGGAGAACCTATGGATCTGAAAAGACTTCCTTTTTTACCCCTCAATTTCTTTTTCCATCAGCTAAATAAGGCGAACAAAACCGCTTTTGTCATTGGCATGGCCCTGCTAGGGCTGAGTGTGGGGGCATGGTTATTTTCCTATCAGAATCCCACTGCCTACTCGATTGAGGTCAATGCTGTGCCGGAAACCCTGAGTGAGCAGGTGGCAGTGGACACCGTGGAGGCTTCCTATCGCTCATTCCCGTTAACTTTTGATGCTTACAGACAGCAGGTGTTTTTTTCAGCATCGCCTATTACCCCGCCTAACTGGGCATTTGTGGTAGCCTTTGTCGTGCTGGCTCTGGCCTGGTCCCTGTTACTGGCCAATGCCAGTGTGATCCGCTCGAGGTGGGCCTTTTTGTTCTATTTACTGTTTGCCATCTGGATACATACCACCGGAGTTGCCAGTCTGATAGTCGATCATCCCTGGGGCAGCCGAGGAGTGGAGCTGGTCATTATGCTGATTTTTCTGGGAGTGGCCTATGCTTTCCAATCCAATATGCTGAAAGGAAGGCTGGGCCTGAGGTTTGGGGTGATGGCAGCCCTGAGCGCATTGGTATTCGGGCTAGCTTACGGATTAAGTGGAAAAGCGGAGCTGGTCTTCCACCAAATGATGGGAGAGTCCTTCATTTACCTCTCCATCCTTACCTTGATCCTGGTACTGTTTGTCAGCAAGGAACCGACCAATCTGCTTGTGTATCTGGCTACCAACCGAGCCAACCCCACGAATCGCCTCAAGGCCCCCTTCGTTTACATTGGCCTGGGGCTCTTGCAACTGGTTAACCTTTTCTGGCTGGACCACTATTTAGGATGGAATTTTGTGACCCAGGAAACACCCGGTTTTCGCCCATCGCATCTCCTGGCGATGGCCTTTGTCCTGACACCATTTCTCTCCCAGAATCATTACCATCAGGTCCGAAATATCTTCTCCACCCTAGGGGTGTTTACCCTGATGCTGGTAATCTGGCCGCTCATAGGAGTTGTATTTCTCTGGGCCAATCTCGCTGCATTTGACCCGTTGATGGCCTATACCATCGACCGAATGGCGGCCATCACCTTCACCGGAGTGGGGGTAGGACATGTGCTGTTTATCCTCATGAATCACATCGAACTGATTCGTCACCGAATCAACATGTACTACCTGATGGCAGATGGACCACGTGTAGGCTTCACCATGGTTTGGTTACTGGGGCTTACCCTTTGGGTTTTTGCGGAAGGCAGTGAAAACTGGAAAACCCCCCGGCTGCTTTCTCATGGCTATGCCCTGCATCAGGCTGACCAGTTTTGGTTGGAAGGAAACCAGGAGAATGCGGCGACCTTTTATGAAATTTCCATCCGGCTCGCTGGAAGCAGCCCCAAAGCTCACCATAACCTGGCCTCTATCCAGTTGGCGGATCAAACCCTGTTGGGGGAGGCTGTGACACATTACCAGAAGGCTAGTCGGAGCTTTGACTTTCCCTATGGATACCTGAATGCTGCAAGTCTTTTTCGCCTGAATAATCAATCCGATCAGGCCATGCAAGTCATGGAATCTGCGTTGGAGCGCTATCCGGATCAGCCACAACTCCTTAATAACCTTGGGAATATCTGGCTGGAGAAACAAGAACCGGACTCTGCCATCAAGGCCTATCAGGCTGCTCTGAAGGCAGATCTGTCTCAGGCTGCGACCTATAGCAACCTTGCGCAATTGTACTGGCAATATGATCGAGAAAAGTCTGCCACGGAGTTTTTTCAGGCAGCGGTTGAGCTTTCTGATCCTGGTACTTCGGTGCTGCTCAGTTCCATTTGGTATCAACTACAGACAGGGGAAAAACTTGACATGCCGGGACTTTCCGGGGAAGGACTGGATGATCCCCTGTTGATCTACAACTATCAACTTCTCCATTTGGATGAGGGAGACACCGTGGGACGGGGGGTGATTCGGTCGATGGCAGATCAGGGAGCAGCTCCTGATGCGATGCTGTTAGACGGCTATCTGCTGTTCCTCGAGGGCGATATTGAGCGTGCCCTTAGTCGATTGGAATACCTTGCCGAAGGGTACGATGCCTATGCCGCTCCCGCTAATTACCTCATTGGAGTTAGCTATTACCAGCTAGGGCTGCCGGAAATGGCAAAGGTCTATTTTGAGAAGCAGGCCAGGGTCGGTGATCCACAGGGACGCTTTTTGGCAGCCGTAATGGACATAGACCTGGGGCGAGCCGAGGAAGCTAATGCGGCCCTTTCGCTCCTTAGAGCAGAGGAGGAGGAATATTTCGAGCCGGCTTCACGTGAGATTGCGATGCTGCTCAAGGCCTATGGTCAGGACCTGTATGCCCAACTGGAATATGACCTCTCAAAGCTCAACTACGAAGAAAAGATTCGAATGGGGCGCTATTCAGACAGTATGCAGTATTTCAGCACTGCCCTGAGAATTTATCAGGATCTGATAGCGAAAGATACTGCCCGTATCGAGCCATATCTGGAAATGGGGCGCATTTATAACAGGTATTGCGACGAGTTGGCAGGAGTAAACCTTCGGTTGGGACTGGAGCAAGCCGCTAATTCAAGGCCCCTTCGCCTTGCATATGTGGAGAGTTTGCTGTGTGAGGGGAAGGTCGATTCTGCGGCATATCTGCTGTCTCAGGTCGCAGAGGATGACTTCGAGGATGAATGGCAGCGTCGACTCAAGGCTCAGCTGACCTTGCAGCAGGGGGATACGGCCATGTCCGCTGAAATCCTGTCTGAGTTTATCGCGGAGCAACCCCTGGCCCGCGATGCCATTCTGGACCTTGCGGGTATTTATCAGCAACAGGAAGATTACTTTGCGCTCAACCAGTTGATGGGAGTGGCTTTGCGGATGAATGATCAGCATCCGCTATTCTGGTATTATTTTGCCTGGTCTTCTCGAGGCCTTGGCTACGGTGAGGACGCTGCCTATGGGGCACGCATGGCGATTGAACTGGCGTTTAATTCTCAACAGGCGGCGACCTTCGATGCCGAATTTGAGGAGGTGCTTCGCCAATATCCGGATGCAGGATAGACAAAAATCCGTAAAATAGAGAATCACGTGAACTAATGGTTAAAATGTCCAATCGGTTCCGAAGGCGCGTTTTTGAAAAAGAAAACGAGCCTCAGAGACGTGAAGACAGCCCGTATCGGCATAAAAAGTCTACCGAGCCAACTGTTAATTCGCATGAATCAGGCTTATAACCCCGTACTATTCTCAAATTTCCAGTCCATACCAGGTGCCAAGGATATAGGCTTTCCTGGCTGTGATTTTCTGACCCTGGTTCAGATTAATCCACGTTTTTTCTGGAACCTTTTCACGATGGGTGCTGCCATTGGATTCCCTGACCGTGATTTCATAAGTAGCATCTTTGGGGCCAGCCCGCCACTCGTCCGATTGTCTCAATCGGGAGTCTTCCGGCCACCTGGGATCGTGGTCCTTTCCAGCGGCCTTGATGATGTTGGCATCTCGTGAAACCCATTCATGAATTTTATATCGATACTTGGTGGCATAGATGGGGACCTTGTCATAAACGGGGGCTTCGTAGGTTTCATCCCGATACTCATAGGTTGGACGGGTGCAGTATTTGTCCACGAAATAGCCGTTTCCTTTGTCTATTTTTCCACATACATAGCGCTCGGTGCCTGTTTGTACCTTGACTTTACGGGTGCGGGTTTCGTAACCTCGCAGGACCTGTTTGTAGCTTTTTACGGCACGGAAGGACTCTATGTCAAAGGCACCGCCAGGAGTACTCCAGTCCTCATGTGAGACGACTTCCCTGTGTTGGAGCTGTATCTGTCGTTCCCAGTGAAATGTCGTTACCTCGACCTGGACTTTGTTGGGAAAGGTCCGCAGCAGGAACCAGCCTCCAAACAGGACCGCAGCGGCCATGAGGATGGTTCGGAATCCACGGCTGCCGCGCTTCTTTTTTTTCTGGGGTTGCTCAGAGGGATGTAGGGTGCGTTTGGGGGCAAAGCTTTCTTGGGGGACTTCTCCGGGAGCGTAGGTACGCTCGGTCAGGTTAACATCCTCGCTGGATTCATCTCGTACATTGCCGCAGGCATGGCATTCAGTTTCTGAAGCTTTATTCTGGCTTTGACAGTGGCCGCAGATCCAGTCTGCCCCTCCATGGGCGGCCTCTTTGTGCTTCTCATCATTTACCTCTTCAGAATCTTCTGGTAAATAGAATCTGACATCTTTCGGGCGGGGAGAGTCACAGTTGGGGCATCGGGTCAGCGGACCCCGGATTGCCCTGGTCCCACATGAAGTACAGTCCCAACGAGCTTCGTAAACAGCCATGATTGCAATAAATGAATTCCTCCAAAAGATACAGGGATTTCCCGATTTGTTGCAATCAAATTCTGGGTCTGCGGGAATTCTATTGGGAGAAATAGACCATAGGACCAGTCCCGCGCTATTTATCCCCTATGTATGTTTATTGGAAAATGTGATATTCAAATTATTCTATTTATGACTTTTTTTAGGGTATCCCCGTGTCTGGTCTAACAATTCACACCTTTTAGCTGTCCTACATACTGTGAAACGTTACAAGGTATCCTATCAGATCGCCCTGTCCCTGATTGCTTTGTTGAGCATTTTGGCGACTACCATGATGGTCAGAGTCCTGAGCTCTCAGGAAAAAGCGGCTACTCCTATCAACATCAGTGGAAAGCAGCGGATGCTCTCCCAGCGCATCGCCTATTATGCCAATCGATTGGTTGTCACAGAGGATAGCCTCGGGTATGAGGAGGCCAGGTCTAACCTGCTGGAGCTCAGGCAGCAGATGCAAATACACCAAAATGGCCTGCGAGCAGGTAACGATTCCATGGGGTTGGAGGTAGCTCTTGATAAAATCAATTCAGGTACCCTCGCTACCGAGCTGGATTCAGCCTTGGGGGAATACCTGTATATGGTAAAAAAGCTAGCGGAAATTCCCGTAAAAGACCTGGACGAATCTCTACCAGAGCTTCAGTATATCAACAGGGTAACGGAAGAAAAAAGCCTTCTGAATCTGCTGGATCGGGTTGTTTCAGCTTACGAGGAGCATGCTCGTTCCCAGGCGATCTCCATTCAACGGCAGGAGTTTGGAATATTGGGATTAACGCTTGCAGTATTGATACTGGAAGTGATTTTTATTTTTCAGCCCCTATACAGGAAACTCCAGGATCAACATCAAACCCTGGAAAACCAGCTGATAGCTCTTAAGCATAGAAATGAAGAGGTGAAAAAATTTGTTTTTGTAGCTTCCCATGACCTAAAGGAGCCACTACGCACTGTTAGAGGGTTTGCTCAAGTGCTTATGGAGGACTACGAGGAAAAACTGGATGACGAAGGGAAATATATCCTGAATCGGGTAAATCTGGCTATGGAGCGGATGCAGGATCTTGTGAATGACCTGTTGCAGTATGCCAAGGTAGGACGAAACGAAACTGTAGAATTGTTCCAGCCTTCAAAAGTAGTTTCAGCGGTTACGGAGGACCTTGATCAGGCGATTATAGAATCTGGAGCCAGCATCCAGGTTGGGGACCTGCCAGAGATCAGGGGGTATCCCAAAGCCTTTAATCAGCTGATTTTGAATCTCGTATCCAATGCAATCAAATACCGGAAGAAGGATGTGTCTCCTCAAATTGAAGTTGGAGTGGAAAAACGTCGCGAGGATTGGCTATTTTGGGTGAAGGATAATGGAGTTGGAATTCCGAGCGAGCAATTTTCCCGGGTTTTTCAGATATTTCAAAGGCTACATCATAAGCATCAATTCTCTGGTACTGGTATTGGCCTTGCAATCTGCCAGAAGGTCGTTGAAATCCACAAAGGAAAAATCTGGGTCGAATCTGAAGTAGGAGTTGGATCTACTTTTTTCTTCACCATTTGCCAAAACCTGAAAGATGAAAACCCCGCTTAGCCAAGTATTGCTGATTGACGACAACCCTGATGACAACTATCTCCATAAGCGGGTAATTGATCGGGCAGGGATTGCGGAGAAAGTTATGGTGGTTCAGTCGGGAAAGGAGGCTTTGGATTATTTTGACAAAATCCTTCATGAAGACGGAATAGAGGGATGGCCACAACTTGTCTTCCTGGACATCAACATGCCCAAAATGAACGGGTGGGAGTTACTGGCGAATTTTGAAAAACGGTTTGGCCAACTTAACGCTCCGATTATCATTACGATGCTGACTTCCTCTTCGCTTGAGGAAGACATTGAGCGATCAGAATCTCAGAAGTGTGTATCCTCCTTTTTGAATAAACCTTTGACCAGAGAGATGCTCGATCAGTTATTGGAATCTCACTTTGCAGAAGGGGATTAACTGTCCAAAAGACTATCCAGTTCCCCTGCCATCAGCCCCGTTGCAGTGCGGCGTGAAAAGCGGTCGATAGATTCAGGATTGGTTTCCAGTGTACCATTTTTATAGGCCTGATACATCTGCGTGATCGCCCCACGAATCGCTTCCTTGTCGGTAAATTCACACACTGTACCTGCCTGAGTCTCTCGAATGATTCTGGAAGAATCCCCTGCTTGTGGCCCGATGGCCAAAATGGGCCGACCGCTGGCCAGGTATTCATAGATTTTTCCTGGGATCACCCCCATCACATTCGGGGTATTGTTGATGAGCAGAAGCAACACCTGTGCACGAGGCAGCATGCCCAGCACCTCTTCATGAGGGACGTAATCCTGGGATTCTGTCAGGTCCTGAAGCCCATTTTTCTCCAGGTGGTCAAAGAGTACCCGGTCAGTTTTGCCAATAAAGCGCAATTTGAGATCCTTCCTGAATTCCGGATCGGCTTCACAGAGCTCTCCCAGAACTTCCCAAAGAGCCGGAGGATTCCGGTCGGCATTCAGATAGCCGATATGGTTGATGACAAACTCTGGATCAGGGTGTACCTTTTCAAACTCAAAATCTGCGGGGTCAAATCCATTGGTGATCACGCGGACCTTTTCTTCCGCTCCCATGGCTTTGAATTCCTCAGCCCACGTCCAACTGACGGTAACCAGGCGATCACATTCTTTCACCACGGTGGCTTCGAGCTTGTGATGCTGCCTGTCAGCCCATTTGGTCAGCATGAGCTGGTCGTAGAAGTCGATATTGGTCCAGGGATCGCGGAAGTCCGCTATCCAGGGTAGGCCCGTAGCCCGCTTGACCCCTCTGGCTATCATGTGAACCGTGTGAGGAGGTCCGCTGGAAATGATGGCATCGACGTTCAGATCCCTGACTTTCTGGCTCAGAAGCTTTACCGATGGCTTGATCCAGAATTTTCGGGCGTCCGGGATAAAAACATTTCCTCGTATCCATACCGAAATTCGCTGGGCCAGGGAAGGCTTTTTGTCCTCCGTGAGAAATCCGGAATAAACCCGTTTGTTGCCTTTCTGACCGATGAATCGGCGATAGACTTCGTAGGGTTCCCAGATTTTGCCCCGTACTACCTCCTGACCTTCAGGAACGTCTTTCAGAAGAGACTCGTCAAGGACAGGATATGCGGCGTCTTTTGCGGTAAAGACTACTGGCTCCCATCCAAAATCTCTAAAGTATTTGACCATCTTGAGCACACGCTGTACTCCGGCACCTCCGCTGGGAGGCCAATAATAGGTGATCAGGAGGACTCTTTTCATGACTCAAAGCTAAGAAACTTTGAGTGAAGTTAGATTCTCTTTGTTTGATGCTATAAGTTTTTCCACGCCGTCGTATTATTGCGGTCAAATGCCAAACCCATGCCCAAAAAAGTCCTGATCGTTGTTGGTACCCGCCCCAACTTTATCAAGATTACCCAATTCGAAAAAGCCTTTGCCGCTTATGGTGAAGAGTTTGAATATCGCCTCCTTCATACCGGTCAGCATTATGATCGGGCCATGTCAAAGGTCTTTTTCGAGCAATTGAAGCTCAAGGAGCCTGATTATTACCTGAAGATCGAGGGGGGAACTCCTGCTGTTCAGATGGGAAAGATCATCATCAACCTCTCTGAAGTGATCACTGAATGGCAGCCACAGCTGATAGTCGTGGTGGGGGATGTGAATTCGACTCTCGCTGCTGCTATCGCCGCGAACAAGCATCAGGTACCCATTGCCCACCTTGAGAGTGGACTGAGAAGTCGGGACAGGGGAATGCCGGAGGAAATCAACCGGATTCTGACGGATGAGATTACGGATTACTTCTTTGTCACGGAGCAAAGCGGAATCGATAACCTGAAAGCTGAGGGGAAATCTGACGATCAGATTTTCTTTGTAGGAAATACCATGATTGACACCCTGGTAGCCTTTGATGAGGCCATAGCAGAGAGTCCAATCCGTGATGAGGTAGGACTTAAGGACGGGGAGGAATTTGTTCTCATGACCATGCACCGTCCGGTGAATGTCGATACTGCTGAGGCTCTCAGAAAGATGATTGACTTGTTGCAGTACATGACTGGCAAATACAAAGTGGTGCTGCCTTTGCACCCTCGTACCCGGAACAGGCTGCAGCAGCATGGCCTTTGGGAGGAGTTTGAAGCAATCGGAAATATGACGCTAACGGGTCCTATGGACTATCTCGCTTTCCAAAAACTGATTTCTGATAGCGTATTTGTCCTGACTGATAGTGGAGGAATCCAGGAGGAGACCACATTCCGTCAGGTACCCTGCATTACGCTCCGTCCCAATACCGAGCGCCCATCCACGATTGATTTGGGGACCAATGAGCTAGCGACCTTTGATCTGGTAGAGCTTCAGTCCAAGATCGAGCGAATTAGCCAGGGGACCTACAAGGATGGTCAAATCCCGCCCCTGTGGGACGGAAAGGCTACGGAGCGCATCGTCGCACATCTTAGCGAGTTTCTGAGTTAATTGCGTTCAATTACCACGAATTTCCCTGCGCAGGCTTCTTCCTCGTTCTGATTGGATATCAGGGCGAGGTAAACGCCTGATCGTACTTTCCTGCCACGGTTGTCAAGTCCATCCCAGGTGGCAATGCCGCCATTGGAGGTGAGCTCTGTGACGAGCAGGCCCGATACAGTGGTGATTTTCACGCTGGAACCGTCCGTCATCCCCCGAATGGCGATCTGACCGGTATAATCCGTGAACACCGGATTGGGGTACACCAGGACATCATCGCAGGCGCTTCCTCCCTGCACGGCATCTCCCTGATAGCTGATGACGCCTGCTACTGTGGCGAAGTAGACTTCTCCTGTGGTCTGGTCTATGGCGATGTCCGTTACCCGGTCTGCCAGCAGAGGGCTGTTGTCCGAGTTGAATTCGAGGAGTACATCATCTCCATTTTCTGAAACGAGGTAAACACCATCGTCTGTCCCAATCCATTTCCGATTGGCTCCGTCAACCCTGATGACATTGACTGCGGTGTTGTTTAACAGGCCTCTGCTTTCATAAACCGGTTCGTTTCCCTCTACGAGGATTCCCTGGGAGACGCTGAATGGATCAAAGATCACTGAAACTCCCTGAGCGGTTCCTACCCAGATAAATCCGCGTTTGTCCTCCGCCACGGTGAATACCTGATCGGAGGGCAGTCCTCCCTGGTTAACGCCGGTCCGGAAGGTAAGCAGCCTTCCGTCATTGTATTCATTGGGAGTACCATTGGAGGTATAGGCCCACAAGTTGCGGTTATAGTTTACCAGCCAGACCGTGCCATAGCTATCTACCATGACATCGGTGATGTGATTGTCTTCCGGATTGCTGGGAAATAGATCCGCTCCTGCTTCGAACCATTCTCCTTCAGAATTACGGACCAGCAGGGGGGGAATGCCCCGGTCTGTGGTGACGTAGAGGTTGCCGTTGAGGTCTTTGGCAATACCACTGACTCGGGTGACGGAGCGGTCATTGGGAGTACAGGTACCATACACATTGCTGAGGGTAGAGTTCTCGCAGTTAAATGCCTCGACAAATTCACCATCCTTTAGGATCACCATTCCTTCTCCAAATGCTCCTACGAAGGCTTCTCTGGTCGCTGGGTCATAGAAAACCCTGGCGAAGCTTTCATTGACTTCCTCTGGCAAATCATCTGTTGCCGAGAGGTTGTCCCAGGCACCCTCGTGGTGGTTGTAATAAAAGATACCGTCCCCCCGTGGAGTCGGAACAAAAATCCTGTCATATCCTCTTGGCGCAATGTACAGTTCCCCATTTCCGGCTGCAATGCGGATACAGTCATTGGAACCAGGGCCTTCCTGGGTGATCGGGAATAACAAATCCTGAGAGTATCGGAACAGTCCCCGAAAGACCGCCCCTGCCATGTACTCGCCTTTTTCTGCAAACCCGACACTGTTGATCACCCCGTCTATCGAAAAGGATTCCGTATTGCCCTGTGCGTCGATGACAATACAGCCATTGACTTTGCTGGAGGCAAGAAATTCTTCGGAGCCAAAGATGGACCAATCCCGGCCAGCAAAGGGAGTATACTCCTGCCATGAACCATCTGAAAGGGATAAAACGGTGGAGGGAGTTTGGGCAAACAGACCGAAACCGGTGGATTCGATCATTTCAATATTGGCGGCTTCTGACAGGCCACTCCGCTCCGTTTCAGCTTCCCAGGCGGTAGGATCCCGCAGGTTGGGGAAGTCCTGATCGATGCTGTATAAATTTCCCCCTTCTACGAGCAGAAAGATTCTTCCGTCGTATACCGCCAGATCAAGAACGGGCTGGCTGTTGGGGCTATCCCCAAACTGAGCTGCGTCAGCGATGGGACGGAGGGTTTCCAGGTCATATACCACGATCCCAAAGTTGGTGGCGACATATAGCAGGTCGCCACTAACAGTAAGGGCATTGATGCTTTTGTCTGGATAGGTCGTGTTTCGCTTTATGTCTGTCAGGGTGGAGATGTCATCAATCTCGCTAAAATAGTTGATCGCCCCATCCGAATAGCCCAGGAAGATAAGGTTACGGCCAGGGGCAGCTGCGATCGTAGTAGGAGAAATGGCAGACAATCCGTCAATAGTGCTAATAGCCCTTAATTCTCCTGAAAACCGATTGTATTGTAGCAGTCCTCCGGTGGTTGCAGCGTAATAGTATTCGCCCAAACCTACCACCCCTATGGTCCGTTCGGTATTTACATAGGTGCGCCAGCTACCAAAATCTCTCGTTTGCTGGGCGAATAGGGAGGTCGCAGATAGCAGAACCACAGAAAAAATAAAACGCAGTGCGATCATATCATTTTTTTCAGGCTTTAAAGCTACGAATGCACCGCTACATCCGGTAGGGATTTTTGTTGCCATGACCTATTCTCTATGACTGTAAAGTGTAGGGAGCCAATCCTAAATGATATAAAATCGTTTAACCCCTCAGGTACAGAGATTAGCTACCTGATCTCACAGGTGCTGAAAGTAAAACTAAAGTTTTAGTTGGTTTTGAACTAAAACTTTAGTTGATTGGCATTAGAAAATGAGAAGGCCTCTTGTTTCAATTGGATTTACACCCTAATATTTCTCTAACTATGAAAAAATTATTGATGCTTACCCTGCTGATGACTGGGCTATTTGCGATTTCCCAGGCCCAATCCGTATTTGGAGAGCAGGCCAGTTTGAACCTGGTACAGGCTGATGCGGTAATTGAGGGAACCTGGGAGTCCGAGACGCACGATTTTGGTCAGGTTACTCAGGGAGAGCCTGTTTCCCACACCTTTTGGGTGGAAAATACTGGTAACCAGCCGCTAGAGCTGACCAATGTGAAGCCATCATGTGGCTGTACCGCCGCAGATTATACCCGTGAACCCATTGCTCCAGGAGAAAAGGGATATATCACTGCCACCTATAACGCTGCTGCCATGGGCTTCTTTTCCAAGACCATTGTGGTGCGGACCAATAACGAGGATGAGAGGCCTACCTTGCTGCGTTTTACCGGCGAAGTAGTAAAGGAGGGGCGCTAGGAAGGGAATTCCTGCTCATTTATAAAAACGAAGTGCACTCGGTGGGCTATTTGCCCACTGGTGCACTTTTCTATTTTGAGATGGAATTTCACATCATGCAAGGTGAGAAATAACACGTTGCATGGGAGGAGGCTTTTTGCCTAAATGGGTTAGATTTGATGTCTGACAAAATACCCGTGAATATGCTTTCAGTTAATCCCAATGAAATCGCTACACCTGACCTTCATCAGTACCTGATTGGCGCTGTAGCCCCTCGTCCCATAGCGTTTGTTAGTACGATATCAACGGATGGGGTGGTGAATGTAGCTCCTTACAGTTTTTTCAATGTATTTGGCTCCAATCCTCCGATCGCAGTGTTCTCTTCCAATCGACGGGTCAGGGATAATTCGACCAAGGATACCTATCAGAATGTAATGGAATCCCGTGAGGTGGTCATCAATATGGTAAACTACGACATGGTTTATCAGATGGCCCTAGCCAGTGTCGAGTATGATTCGGGCATCAGCGAATTTGAGAAAAGTGGGTTGACTCCGATCCCGAGTGACCTGGTTAAACCTCCCCGTGTCGCCGAATCTCCAGTCCAGTTTGAATGCCGTGTGGAGCAGATTATCCCAACGGGGGATAAAGGAGGAGCTGCGACGCTATTTGTATGCCGGATTATTCGCCTCCATTTGGATGAGAACATTCTTGATGCGAATAGTCGCATTGACCCCCATAAAGCTGATTTGATGGCCCGTATGGGGCGTGCTTTCTATTGTAGGGCGAGTGGTGATGCTGTATTTCCGATCCTGCAGCCTGTTACCAAAATGGGGATAGGGGTCGATCAATTGCCAGACCACATTCGGCTCAGTGAGGTACTCACAGGGAATGACCTGGCAAGGCTGGCCTCGGTGGAGCGTATTCCCAAGTACTCCTCTGGTATTCTTTCTGACCCGGAGGTAATGAATGCGCTGGCAGGAAATGGACAGGATCGTGAACGTAGGCTACACCTGCATGCCCAACTCCTTATCTCCAGGAATGAAGTGGACCTGGCCTGGCAGGTGCTACTGGTGGAATAGGGAAATTACGCTTGATCGACGGGTTCGTCGACAGAATCCTGGCTGGCCCGATGGTTCATGGCGGGTTGAATCACAAGGGTCTGAATAGCCAATGTAACATCCTCCTTTAACAGGGGATAGCTGACCAAAACTGCGGCTATCCCCATTCCAATCAGGGACCCAAGGAATAGATAGATTATCAGGCTGGGCCTGGTAACTGGGAATGGAGGCATTGGTGGATCAACTACCTGGATAGGAGAAAGGTCTCTTTGTAGTTGTGCTCTGGTCTGTTCCTGGTTTACATAAAGTGAGATGTACATCTGACTCAACAAGGCTTGCTGTGACTCCATCTCTGCTGGGCCTATTTCATCGCGGTAACGGATAGAAAAGCGCCCCTGTTCACGTGCTTCAGCTAGTCTGTAATTTATCTGGTCCAGCTCTTTTTTTATGGAATCTGCCCGTTTGGTTAGGAATTGTAGTGTCTGTCGTCCATTGCGCACTGTTTGTTCAGCGTAATACTTTCTAAGGTAAACCAGGTATTGCTCACAAAGCAGGGCAGTGATCTCCTTGTCATAAAAGGATACCTTTATTTCTGCAAATCCATTCTCATTTGTTTCAATTCTCATACTTCTTCTGGCGATGGTTCCGCTAATGATCAACTTTTCATTAAATGGCCGATCAGTTGGATCGTCAGATCCCAAAACCATGCTGCTGATTCGTGATACAAGTGAGGTGTAGTCTGGATTATTGGAAAGAATTAGGTCAGCCATTAGGTGCTTTTCACCACTAAAAAGGATGGTATCTCCTACCAGGGATCGCGTAAGGCTCCGACTATCGAGCAGGCCTTTCATGTAGGTTAACTCTGATCCCTCCTGTCCAGGCAAGCCAAAAAACTGTGTAAGGCCAGTTTCAATCGAGCCTGATGTTTTCTCCTGGGCAGGGTGAAATACTGCTTTTGCGGTAAAATATGGAGGCTTGCTAAGTGCCTGTAGAAGAAATACAGCAGCGAAAATGACCGTAAATCCGAGTAGGATCCACTTCTTTCGTAGGATATTTTGCAGGTATTCCCTTAAGCGATCGAATATATCGAGTAGGTTCACGAGCTGGATTTTTAAAACAGTTTGGTTTCCTGTTGTTATAGCGTTCGTTCCACAAGCAGGATGAAGCTAAGCACCGCAGTGGCCTGGGAAAGGATACTTTGGAAGTTAATATTGACTCGGTCAGCCAACTCTCTTTCGGATTTTGGTGGCCTCGCTGGTACGTTGACGATTGATCCTTGCTCAATTTTGGGGTATCGACGGATGAATAAAAAATGCCTCACTCCATGAACCGATCCATCAGCATGGGTAACCGTACAATGACTTCTCTTGGTACGTCGGTCAAACCCCCCAGCAAGATTCACATAGTATTTGAGCTTCCGCTTACTGGGTTCGAACAGCACGTTTACTCCTGGGCGGAGGACATTTCCTTCAATGGTGACAATATCTGTGCGTGGCGGAATCATAAGAGTGTCTCCTTCAAGCAGGGGAATATCCCATTTTGAGTCAGGACGATTGAGGGCTCTTTCCAGTTTAATGGATATCTGCCCGATATTCGGACGCTGTATGTAGGCTCCTTCCAGGTAAGCGAGATTGGTAACCCCACCTGCCCGAGAAACAAATGAACTTAATGATTCATTTCGGCTGGTTTTATGGTATTCGCCATCCACCAGTATTTCTCCCAGAACATAGACGCTTTCCTGAAGCTCGAAATTGGGATTTCGCCTTACTACGACCTGATCATATGGATTGATTAGGATTTGATCCAGGGTAGGGTCCTCCTGCCAGTTTTGATCGACCTCTATGCTACTGACAATGATTGGAACCGGAACTATTTCTCCAGTCTCTGAAACTTCTTCAACTACACGAGATAGCTCAACCCGTTGGAAATCAGCCTGCATCAATAAGCCTTCGGCCTGGTATAGCACATCCCTAAGGGTCATCTGTGGTGAGACAGGGTACTCCCCTGGATCGTTCACAAGGCCCTTAACCTGGACAAATCCCTGCTGGAAGAAATCAGACTCTGATCGTACGACTATTCTGTAGTAATCATCCAGCATGATGGTATCTGCAACGAGACTTTCCTGCCAGTCATCTCCTTCGATCTGAACCCTTATTATCTCCTTTCGATCTGTTCGGGTATTAAAGTTTCCTCTTTCAGCCAGATCGATGTTTTGGTACAGTTCTATTTCGTTCACATCAGCACTATCTGTCAGGCCTCCCGCTTGATAAAGGATGTCTTTCAGAGACATTCCACGCTGGAGCTGATACTGTCCAGGTTTTTTGACCGAACCATCTATACGAATGTAATGGATATTGAGAAAGTCATACTTTGAATATACCCTTAAGCGGTCAAAGTTATAGACCAGCATGGTGTCGAGGGTTGGATCATCTTCCCAGTTCCCCGTCACCTGTACTCGCCTGACTACCTCTTTTCCCTGGTCTCCTTCGCCATATTCAGCTCCCTCTGTCGCAGAGAGTGGATCTCCTTCTACTGGCTCTCCATCCATTGAAATGGGGCCTCCAGCAAACTCCCCTGGCCTCATGCGGCCACCACCTTCATCATCATCATCAGTAGGGATGTAAAAATTCTCTGCTTCCGTCACGATGGAAAGCTCGAGATTCTGTAGGTCTGCGTCCTGTTTTGGCCCCCCTACCAGATAGAGCAGATCTTTTACCGTCATGGTAGGAAAACTGGGGAGAACTCCGGGTTTTCGGACTTCTCCAGCTACCTCGATGTACCGTTGGTCTCTCAGTTCCTCCTGCGAAAACACCAGCAAGGCGTCAAAATACTGGAGCTCGATATTCCCCAGGTTAGCAGTATCGGGTTGTGGTGATCCGGGTAAATAGATTTCGCTGAGGTCTATAGGTATGTAAAGAATTTCGCTGGTACCTGGTACAATTCTGACTACATAGGCTCGCTTCAGGTAGGCATCAATTCCAAGTCCTCCTGCTTTTCCAATCAGGTCTGTAACCTTATCATATGAATCGAGCTGATAGGTACCCGGGTATTCTACATCCCCAAATATCTGGACGATGTTGTAGGCCCCAAGGTTGATCCCTTCGATGATTACTTTATCTCCTGACCCCAGGCGATAGTCTTTATTCTGAGTCGAGAGAATATCGGCGAGGTTAAAATCTACCAATACTTCTCTCTCATTCTCAAGTCTTGCTACCTGTGCCCTTGATTGCTTGGCATCAAAGTTCAGGCCTCCTGCGAAGTAGATAAGGCTTTTAAGGTTTTCCCCTGGTAGAAGCTCATACGCCATGGGCTTTCTAACTGAGCCGGAAATTTCAACGGTTTTATACTGAATCGGGACGTAAATGAAGTCGTTATTCTGAAGGAATATGGGCTCCTGACTTCCGTCAATCAGGTATCGATACAGGTCTATGGTTTGAACGACCTGACCATTTCTGCGAATCTGAATATTTCGGACACTGCCCACCTCATTGACCCCACCAGCGGCAAAGAGCGCATTAAAAGCTGGGACAGCAGCGTCGATACGGTAGCTTCCAGGTTTGCGGACTTCACCGACGATGTTGACGCTGATGGAGCGTCGATCTCCTGTCAGGCGCACTTCAATACTGGCCTGAGAAGAGACGACCCTGCGATATGCTCTCTCAATCAGGTCGCGGGATTCTGCATAGGTCCGCCCACCGACGTAAATTTTCCCAATGTAGGGTCTAATGATAGACCCATCTTTTGAGACAGTCAGGCTTTCAAACAGTTCACTTCGGCCATATACGGTCACCGCAAAAATATCACCTGTTCCTATGACATATTCATCAGGGGGGACTACTGCTCCCTCAGTTGTGAAGGCATTCTCAGCATTATCCAGGAAAAGGTGGTGGCCAAACACATTCGTGACGAGATCCGGATTGAGATTTACCGTACTATTCTCGGTAGGTTTATCTTCAAATCCAGTCTCATCCTCCAGCACCTCTTCTGTGCCCTCTAGTTCAAGATCTGTATCTGCGGGAGTGGTAGGGTCGGGGAAGCCCGATTCTCCATCAGGGGACAGGCTGCCTGAATTGCCAGAGTTACCAGTACCCAGGCCTTGGATATAGCTATCGATTTGATCCGCGGGGACCCCACCCTGATTCTGAAGCTGATCTATCCGATTTTGCAGATTCGGAAGCTGAGTGGTCGGCAGCAGTGGACTCGGGACATTGGGAGTTTGGGCTGGTAACTGCAGCACTAGTATGCTAAGCAAAATGCCCAGCAGTGTTGAAAAGCCAGTTTGCATTGGGTTGTTGCCTAAGGTTTTGTGTTGACCAAGACAAAGCAAAGGTAAAAAATCTGGCGTATCCTACTAGGGGGCGAAAAATCTCCTGTGTAAGATTTTGACCAAAAATCCGTCTTTTGACCGGGAGGAAATAAACGGACACAAAAAAGACCGAGGCCAGCCTCGGCCTGAATTATTAATTTTCCCTGAATAGGATGAACTCTAGCTTGCCGCCGAAACAGCCTCCGCGAGCTCTTTTATTTCATCTTTTTCAACTCTCAGGTTGCGTATGATAAACTCCTGACGGGTAGGGGTGTTTTTTCCCATATAATAGGTCAGAAGCTTTTTTAGGTCGGTATCCTTTTGAAGCAGAACGGGCTGCAACCTGATATCCTCCCCGATAAATTGTCCAAATTCATCTGGAGAAATTTCGCCAAGCCCTTTAAATCGGGTGATTTCGGGTTTGCCTTTCAGGGCCTCAATGGCGTCCTGCTTCTCCTGCTCGGAATAGCAGTAGAAGGTTTTTTGCTTGTTCCGTACCCGAAATAGAGGGGTCTCGAGGATGTATAAGTGGCCATTCCGTACCAGATCGGGAAAGAACTGGAGGAAGAAGGTAAGTAACAGCAAACGGATGTGCATGCCATCGACGTCCGCATCTGTTGCAATCACCACCTGGTTATACCGAAGGCCCTCTATTCCGTCTTCAATGTTTAGCGCGTGCTGGAGTAGGTTAAACTCTTCGTTCTCATAAACTACTTTCTTGGTCAAGCCGAAGCAGTTCAAAGGCTTCCCCCTCAGGGAGAAGACGGCCTGTGTGGTTACATCTCTGGCTTTGGTAATGGAGCCTGAGGCAGAATCACCCTCGGTAATAAAGAGGGTTGTCCCAAGTTTACTTTCTTCCTTGCCACGTTTATCGCTGAAGTGAACCCGGCAATCGCGGAGCTTTTTATTGTGAAGGTTGGCCTTTTTTGCACGCTTGTTTGCGAGTTTCTTGATCCCCGCTATTTCTTTGCGCTCTTTTTCGGACTGCTCAATCCGCTTTTTGAGGGCATCTGCGGTCTCTGCATGTCGGTGCAGGAAATTATCGAGGCGAGTGGAAAGAAAGTCTGTCACGAAGGTACGGACAGTAGGACCTTTGGGGCCTACATTCTGAGAGCCGAGTTTGGTTTTGGTTTGCGACTCAAAAACCGGCTCCTGTACCCGTACACTGACCGCCGCGATGATGGATCCACGGATGTCCGTAGTGTCATAGGTTTTGCCAAAAAAGTCTCGGATAACCTTAACGTATGCCTCTTTGAAGGCATTGAGGTGGGTACCTCCCTGCGATGTAAACTGTCCGTTTACGAATGAGTAATACTCTTCTCCGTAGCTGTTGCCATGCGTGATGGCCACTTCTATGTCATCACCCAGGAGGTGGATGATGGGGTAGCGGATGTCTTCCTCATTTACCTTGTCCTGTAGCAGATCCAGTAGGCCATTTTTGGACTGGAACTTTTCTCCATTGAGGTAAAGGGCGAGGCCTGCATTGAGGTAGCTATAATTTCTGATCTGATTGACTACATACTCAGTCAGAAAGCGATAATGCTTGAATACGTCTGAGTCCGGGCGGAAGTAAATACTGGTGCCGTTGGCTTCATCGGATTTCTTGACCTTGTGATCCTTGACCAGGGTACCCTTTTCAAACTCTGCGATTTTCTTCTTGCCTTCGCGGACAGATTCAACTCTAAAGGAACTGGAAAGGGCATTGACAGCCTTGGTACCGACTCCGTTCAGGCCGACTGATTTCGTAAATGCTTCAGAATCGTATTTTCCCCCGGTATTGATGCGGCTCACACAGTCAATAACCTTTCCCAAGGGAATTCCTCGCCCATAATCGCGAACCTGTACTTCGCCATCCTTAATGTCGATGTCGATCCGCTTCCCAAACCCCATCACATATTCGTCAATGGAGTTGTCGATGACCTCCTTTAGCAGGATGTAAATCCCGTCATCCTGGGAAGACCCGTCTCCCAACTTGCCAATGTACATCCCCGGACGAAGCCTGATATGCTCACGCCAGTCCAGCGATTTTATACTATCCTCATTATATGTTGCCATGGAAACCTAGCGTATGAATAAGTGGGCTATTATTTTTAGTAAATGCAAAAAATGATATCTAAATTAGGAAAGGTAGAGGGTAATTGCAAGTATTGGTAACTTGCACAATCAAAAGGCGGGAGGCTGAATTTCTCAACCTCCCGCCTGTCAGTTTTGCATGGCTCGATTAGCTATTGGTGTATGCACTATTGTACCGGGCCTTGTAGCGACCGATGTTATAGTAGCTCATATCCCCATAGCGGAAGTAACTTGGATTGGCTACTCCATTCATTACCAGACCGATCTGCTTGACCTTTCCTTCGCTGTGCAATTCGTTGATGCGGTCGAGATCACCGACTTTGGTGACATGGTGGCGCAGAACGTATAGGGTGTAATCCAGAAACTCGGATACCAGCAGGTAGTCAGATGCCTGTGCAATCGGAGGAAGGTCCAGGATCACGTAGTCGTACTTGTCACGTGCCTGATCGATCAGGCTGCGGAAGGCAGGACCATCGAAGAGGTCGAGTGGGTTGTGATAAACCGGGCCAGCGGCTACGATATCCAGTGAAGGGATATGAGTAGGCTGTATCAGGCTATCAAGGTCTGCGTGACGGGCACCGGGCAGGGTACTGGATACTCCTCGCTCTGGTTCGTAGTCAAAATGACGGGTCTGGTTGGGGTTACGCAGATCCAGGTCAATGATCAGGGTCTTGTAGCCTGCCATGGAAAGGGAAGCAGCCATATTCGCTGCACAGAAGGACTTACCCTCACCAGACCAGGTAGAGACGGCCCCAATGACACGGATCTGATCCCGTGCCTCGTCGGGGATGTTTTTGTAAATATGGATTCGCAGGGCGCGGAAACACTCAGCCAACGCTGAGTCTGTGGTGTCGGGACGCAGGGTGGGGTAGGGAGTATCATTTTTGATGATCATCCCCAGCACTGGAATCTTGGTGTGTTTACGCAGATCCTTGTAGGTCAGGACATTGTCATTGAAGAAACTGGTCAGGAAGATGTAGCCGATTGGTAGTCCCAATGCCAGAATAAAAGCCCCAATCATGACCACTCCCTTACTGGTTCCAGTTTTATTTTTTGTGATGCGGGCCTTGTCGATGACAAAATAGTTCACATCAAGGTTTGCAAGGGCTATCAGCAGCTCGGACCGCTTTTCGGATAGACGATCATACTGCTCATGAATCCGCTCAATCTGGTCAGCAATAGTGGTGATTTGGCTGCTTGCTCCTGGAATAGTACTGAGCTGGCCGGTTACTTGCCCCAACTGACTGTTGGTCTCCTGTAGCTCAATGTCGATGGATGCGATGCGGTTGCGAATATTCCCAATAATTGAGTTTCGAGTTTGCTGGATGCGTCGATCCAACTCCTGGATTTGGCGGCTATTCTGGGTGGCAGTACCTGCCAGATCAGCCCGCTGATTTACCAGCGAACTCATGGTGCCCAGAAGATCTTTCAGGACGATGTCATCCACATCCTGGGTCGAAGGCATCATGGCCGGATCGTTGGAAGCACTGCGCATGGAGGACAGCATGGTCTGGTACCGAGCCTTTTGTACCCTTAGGTTAGACACACGGTCTTTCATGACAAATTGCTGGTTGTAAAGGGTAGCAGAAGCACCTTCAATACCAGCGATTCCCCTGCTTGCCTGGAAGTCAGCCCTTCTTTGCTGGACCCTCATCAAGGAATCTTCCAGCACATATAGCTCCTTGGTAATGGTATCCAATGTTGACCGGCCCTTGTTGTATCGTTTCTGGACTTCCGACTCGATGTAGGTTTCCATCAGGGAGTTGAGGAACATCTCATGTTCCCAGGGAATGGTCCCAAATGAACTGAGGTTAACCACGCTGGACTCGTCGCTGACAGATTCTATGGAAAGGCCTTTTTTGAATGATTCGACCAGCTTGTCGTTGGATCGAATCTTGAATGCATATCCTTCTTCGACTCCCCCGCCTGCAGTTACATTAGGAATTATTTCCACATTGAGGAAATCGCTGGTCACCATTCCATTTTCATCAGAGAAGATTTCCATTTCCATGGGGCCAAGTCCTCTGACTTTATCGCCAGTCCGAATGTTGTAAATCGAGCCCTGCTCCTCAATTTCAAATGTGAGTTTGAATCCCTGTGCGGACTGAGAGACGGAAAAGGGGACATCCAGCAATTGAGGCTTTGTGGAATCGATGATCACATAAAATGGGGACTGCTGTCGATAAACCTGTATAGAGTTAAACAGCTTTTCCTCGTAGTAAGCCACCTCAAACGGGATCTTTTCTACGGCGTCTTCAATCAGGGCATAGGAAGATATAACCTGTATTTTATCTTCCAGGTCAGAGTATTGCTCAAGAATTCCCAGTTCCTTGAGTCCCTCATTGGACGCAAGCTGGTCTGTGCTCTTATCCGAGAGGGAAAGTTTGGCCCTTACTTCAGTGGCCTTGACCAGGGTTTGGCTATAGAGATATGCCAAAGGGAGTAATACCCCCAGTGCTATGGCAAAGAGGTACCAGTTGGCCACGGCCTTACCGATGAGCTCCTTAATAGAAATCGACTCTAAGTTATCTTGTACCGACATTGGTGATGGCTTTTGAAAGAAATGACCAGGAAGGAACGCTTGAAAATGGAATTAGGCGGTTTCTGTCTTTAGTCTCCTCTACTGAGGAAGGGAGACTTACTATTTCCTGTTATCGCAGGGCCTTAATTGATACTGTTCAGAACCACAGAGACAATGATGGTGGTAAATGAAGCAGCCAGCGAAAGCGCAGAGATAACAGTGTTGGTAACCACCAGGTTGGACCGCTTGGTCTTCTGCTCTAATGGCGCTACGTATAGCACATCATTGGGTTGGAGAAAGTAGGCTTCAGAGTTAAGTATATCCACAGAGGTAAGATCCAGGGGAGTGGCTATTGAGCCTCCGTCCTGCTGTCGGACGAGAAATACCTCCTGTCGATCAGCTACTTCCGTCAGATCACCTGCCATGGCCAGGGCCTCCAGGATATTGACCTGTGGATTGTACATATAGTAGTACCCGGGACGGTTTACCTCTCCCAGTATAGATACTTTAAAGTTGAGCAGGTGGACAAAAACCGATGCATCATAGACCAGCGTATCGATCCTGGACTGGATAGAATCTCTGGCCTGTGAAATGGAGAGACCTGCGATGCCCAGTTCTCCAATTACTGGTAGATCTACATTGCCCTCGATGTCTATGGTATATCCGCTCAGATAGTTGGCTCCGGGGTTGCCGAGGGTAAAGCCTCCGTCATCCATGATGTTGTAGGCAGTGTTGAGGATAGGCTCATCCGTTTTGATCCGGATTGCAACGATGTCATTTGGGGCCAGTTTGTAATCTGGCAGTTCCTGAGGGAAGTAAGCAGGAATCTTTTGATCCAGCTCTTCATCCGCAAAATAGCGCATCTCTTTGGTCGAGATGCAGGAGAAAAGTAGTAACGAGGAAAGCAAGGGTAGTATAAGGTGCCTATTCATTCGGAATGGTGGATTTTGAGGCGTTTAGCTGTGGCTTTTTCTTCAGGTTAAAGAATTTATTTGCAGGTTTCGTGCCATTTCAGAGGGGCAAAATAGATTTCCTCCTGAAGCAATCTCCTGCGTCAATGCCTAAATTTAGGGTAGTTCCCTAACTATGAGGCTGTTTATGATCATCCGTTCCCTGGTATAGGACTCACCCGGATGTTATAATTCCATTTGCAAAAGAAAAAAAAATCGAAATACCCTTCGCTTTAGGCCAACCTAAATGGCTCAATCTGCTGTTTGAATGTGAATAATACTGGCCTTGATGGATATGGGGCATGTAAGTTCCATTCAATCTTCGGACAAAATGGAGCGGGCTTTTTCCTACTGTCAAGGAAAAAGCCCGCCTCAGGTAAATCAACCCATAGTGGGAATCTTACTTACATACGTCACTGTAAACTGCCTTCAGGTGCTGAGCAATCATGTCTTCATTGGCACGCTCAATCACGTGTCGCTCGATCATGTGAACCAGCTCTCCATCCTTGAACAATGCAATGGAAGGAGAAGAAGGAGGATATGGCAGCAGGTACTCACGTGCTTTTTTTGTGGCCTCAATGTCCACTCCGGCAAATACCGTTACCTGACGGTCAGGTTTTACATCGGCTGCCAGTGACTGGATCACTCCAGGACGAGCAGACCGAGCAGAGCAGCCACATACTGAGTTAACCACCAGCAGGGTAGTTCCTTCTTTATTTTGCAGGACCTCATCCACTGCTTCAGCAGTTTTGAGGGAAGTAAGGCCGGCATTTTCTAGTTCTGCTGCCATGGGGGCCGTTAAATCGGGAGGATACATAGGAATATTGGTTTTAGTGTGAATTGGACTCTCCTTTTGCCATTCTCAATATAAGGAAAAATGAATATCAAAAAGGCCGGATATGCCATTGGTACCACATACGGCTCTGGTCCTTTGGTGTTTAAACACAGAGCCTGTTTCAGGACAAAATTAACCCAACCTTTACAGAATCCCGAGTCAGATTCTGTAATTTCGACGATTATGATGCAGAGATACCTCCTGTGTATTGGTCTGGTTCTGTTTGCTTGGAAAGCACAGTCCCAAACCGAAAATGTGTACGACGAAAAAGTTACCTCAGCCGGACAGGTAGCCGCTACCATTAGCAACCTCGGTATAATTGGCAACAGTTTTGGCGGTAGTTTTAATGTAGAAGGCTTCCCCTCCTGTGAATATCATGTCAACAGTGGCATTGAACATATATTTGATGGCGGCCTGTGGGTAGGAGCCCTGAGAAATGGGCAGGTACTGGTTTCGACTGGAGCGGTGGATGACGCCACGGGATACAGTAGCGGAAAGGCTGGATTTGAGTTTACCTCAGATATCGCCCTGTCTGAACGATCGAGCCTTTTTGACAGCCCGTTCTATGATCCTGAGGCATTTTCGCATCAGGACTACCGATCCGTTTTTACGGATACAGCAGTAAGGATAAGGACCGGTCCCGGTACCTCCATACCCATTCTGAATCACGAACAACCGCTGGGCATTGAGGTTGAGTTCACCAGCCTTAACTGGCGCTTTAACTTCGCCAATTACTTCATCATCCTGAACTACGAGATTACCAATGTGGGTGATGTGCCGCTCGACTCGGTTTTTATCGGGTACTGGATGGATGGGGTAATTCGAAATGTAAACATCACCCTTCCGGGTGGGACACCGTTTTACAACAAAGGCGGAAATGGATTCATTGATTCGATGAATCTCGCATATGAATTTGACGCCACCGGAGACATAGGCTTTACCGATAGCTATGTTGCCTCCAAGTTTCTCGGAGCAGAGATCAACGGAGAATTTCCCAATAATCCCAACTTCGAGGTTCATTTCAATACGTGGCAGTTTCGCAATACCACCGACCCTCGTTACTTCTACCCCAGTACTGACCTTCAGCGGTATCAGAAAATGTCCAGCGGCCTGAACCAACTCCCCGAGGCTACCTGGGAAGAAATTGAGGGGCAGATCAATCTATCAGGAAATAGATCCAATCTGATTTCTGCGGGGCCCTATACTCGTTTGGACCCGGGGGACAAACTCACCGTAGCATTTGCAATAGTGTGTGCGAAGCGTGTGCTGGATGGGAATCCTGCCGCCGACAATAATTCTCTCCACCGTGCCAATCTCCGTCGGAATGCTGGCTGGGCCCAGACTACCTATAACGGTGAGGACGTCAATGGCAATTACGTCCTGGACCCCGGCGAGGATCTGGATGGAAATGGCGAGATCACACGCTTTATTCTTCCTACACCTCCTGAAATTCCCCGGACCAGGGTTGAGGTACAGGACAAAAGTGTCGATGTGTACTGGTCCGATAACTCGCTTCGCTCTGTAGATCCAATTTCTCAGCGGGAAGACTTCGAAGGATTCCGGCTTTATCGTACGGAACTAGGCTTTGACGTCAAGGCAGATGTTGCAGTTGACAGTGCACTTCGCTTGCTGGCTCAGTGGGATCTGGGCGATAATGGCCTTTTCCTCGACAATGGGCTGGAATCTATCCGGTTGGATGAAGCAGTGTATTTTGACGGGGACACAACTCCTTACTGGTATCGCTATACCATTGATGGACTGGTCAATGGATGGCAGCAGGCCGTGGCAGTTACAGCTTTTGATACGGGAGACCCAGAGAATGGAGTCAGCTCACTCGAGTCCTCCGCAGTAGGCAATCTCTTTCGGGTATTCACCGGTACTCCTCCCAGTGAAGAGGTGGAGGGGGAAGGGCCATTTGTATATCCCAATCCCTATTATGCACGGGCAGACTGGGAGGGAGCCAGTACATTTGAAGAAGACCGTAAGTTAATTTTTGCTAATCTTCCCGCCCGATGTGAAATCCGCATTTACTCTGCTGCGGGAGATTTAATAGATGTGATTCAGCATGATCAGGACTACCAGGGAGGAGACATTCGATGGTTTGATACCTACAGTGACCCCAATAATACCCAGTTTTCTGGCGGGGAGCACGCCTGGGACCTGCTCTCTGCTGATAATCAGATCATCGCCCGGGGCACCTATCTCTTCATCGTCACCGACCTGGATACAGGGCGGCGATCTGAGGGAAAGTTCATCGTGATCAAATGATTTTTGAGCTTCGACGTTCAGAGTCCGAAGCATACCTTCAATAGTTACACCTTACCACAACGTAACCTTCAATACCTAAATTTCTATGAAAAAGTATTTACTCAGTTTACTGGTGCTAGGCCTGCCTTTTCTGGGCCTCGCTCAGATCGATACTGTGTCTATCAGGGACGTGCAGTTCCGCTCACAGGACTCTCTTCAGGCCTGTATTGAAACTTCGCCATACCTGGGCGATACAGTAGTTGTCTATGGAACCGTCGTAGTAGATGGAGGCCTGGCCTACTCTGCAGATGGACGTCAGGTTTGGATCCAGGATGGCCCCGGAGGCTGGAATGGAATTGACGTTCGCTATGGTGGCGGCGGCCCTACTACCCCTACTGATATGTGGGATCTGGTCGTGGGAGACTCCGTACGCATCACGGGAATCGTGGAGCGCTTTGGCGCAGAGACTCAGCTAAACCCGCTTTCGAACGGAGTGGAAGTAATCGACGGCGGACGCCCTGTCGTTGCTACCCGCGTAGATTTGGGAGACCTGAATGACAATCAGCAGGTGGACCAACTCGAAACCGGAGAGCAATGGGAAGGCCAGTATATAGAATTGGTGAACCTGACCGTAGATCGCCAGGGTGACGTATTTTCCAATGGTAGCAACCGCCAAAACTTCATCTGCCGCGACGAGGATGGAAACCTGATTCAGATTTCTGACCGATTCCCGGCTGGACGTTCCGTCAACTCTGTTGGCAACAACAACCAGAACGATGACGACGGTGAACTCATCATTCCCCCTGCAGGTGCCAAAATCGATACCCTTCGTGGGCTGATTTTTCATACTGCCCCTGCTGCCCCATGTCTGAACCCTGGAAACTTCCCTGCTGGTTATGACTTGCACCCGTTTGATCTGGATGACATCGTAATCGGTGCATCAGGGCCGTTGATTTCTGATGTAGCTCGTAACCCGCTCGTACCAGCTTCAACCGAGGCCACGAACATTTCAGCTAACATTGTCGATCCTGATGGAGATGTGGTTTCTGCGTTCGTCAACTACGCAGTAGGGCTGAATAGCACCAACTTCCTGCAGGTGGCTCTCGTTGCCAACCCTGGTACCAACACCTACACAGCTCAGATTCCTGAGACAGCTTACTCAAATGGAGACTATATCCGCTACTACATCACAGCAACTGATGATAGTGCGGTGACTACCACTTTCCCTAGTGGCGGGCAAAATGATGCGATTCTATACCGAGTACGCGACGGTGGAGCGACCATCGTAGATGTACAGTTCAATCCAGTTGGAGGCAACTCTCTCCTGCAGGGTGCTGACGTAACTGTGACCGGTGTAGTGACTGCCGCAGCTCAGGCTGGCGATCTGGGGTACGTATTCATCCAGCAGCCAGGCGAAGATCAGTGGGCTGGTATTCAGCTAGTAGGAGGTTCTATCGCTGACCTGGAGCGTGGAGACAGCATCCGCGTACAGGGATCCGTAGAAGAAAACTTCGGATTTACCCGCCTGTCTGTGATCACTGTTGATGACCTCGGTACCGGAGCCATGATTCCTGAGCCCATTGTTGTCAATGCGGACAGTTTTGCCAGCTACACACGCTACGCTGAATCCTATGAGTCCATGCTGGTCACCTTTGAGAACCCTGAGGCTGGCAAGGGCATGTATGTGGTAAATAACAACCCTGATGCCCCCAGCAACTTTGCAGAGTGGACACTTGGCAACTCAACTCTGAGTGACCAGGGAACCCGCGTGCTGGTAGGCCGTCAGACCGGTTCATCTTTCAGCTCACTGAACTTCTCCTACATCAACGACTCTTCCTGGGTGACTGAATCGGGGGCGATCACTGTTCCTGTTTGTGTGGTTTCTGTCCTTGACACCATGGAAAGCCTGAGCGGCATCATGGCCTACACCTTCGGGAACTTCAAGCTGTTGCCTCGTAACAACGACGATGTGGTTGCCTACTCTGGCGCTAACTGCCCTGATGGCATCACCACCACCAGCATTGAGGCACCTGTGGCCACAGGCCTGAAGGTATATCCCAACCCGGTTCGTGAGACCCTGACCATCGAGTACGCTGCGGATCTCGCTGAGAGCCTCAACGTTCAGCTGATGGACATGACCGGTCGTGTCGTGCGCGAAATCCACACCCAGCCTGGTCGTGACCTTTCTACCATGAATGTGAGCGACCTGACCGCAGGTCTGTACCTGATCCGCGTAGCGGGCCAGAATGAAACCCTGATGACCCAGAAAGTACTGGTAAAGTAAAACCGTGATTCGGAGTTCGTTATGACTAATTGCCCCAACTTAGGCAATTGCGAATCTCGAATTTTCAATTCTCAACCAGCCCGGTGGGTGGCTTCCGAAGGAAGCTGGCCACCAGGTTTTTTCAACCAGAATCTCCCTTATGAAGAATGTATCTTCTGTTCGTCTTGCCGGATATGTGCTGATGCTACTGGTGCTGACCGCAGGCTGTGATATGGGGCAACCCGATGCCAACCAGCCGCCTGATACTCAGTTTTTTGTGGAGGAAATTCCCCTGCCGGATTCGTTGCGGCTCAATACAGTGGTGTCGCTCTACTGGTTAGGCAGCGATCCCGATGGATATGTAAAGGGCTATGAACTTTCGGTCGATGGAGGAGAATGGCTATATACGACATCTACTGACAGTACATTTCGGTTTGACCTGACAGATGGGAATGAGCTGGATGACATTATGGTGCAGGTCAGAGCGGTGGATAACCTGGGGCTCGCAGACCCTGAGCCAGCGGAACTGTTGGTTCCCATTCGCAACCGTCCACCAGACGCCAGTTTTGACGATTCGCCTGGGATTCCGGATACAGTAGGGCCTGTGTTTAGCTTCACCTGGACTGTAACCGATCTGGAAGGGGACTTCACCCTGGACAGTATTTTCCTTAAACTCAATGAAGGAGCCTGGTATGCTTTTTCCCCTGATGTAGAATTTGTTACCCTGTTAGCTGATGAGCCAGCAGTCTCTGGTGAGCAGTTCGCAAGGGTGTATGTCGGAGGGCAGGCAGATGAGCTTGCTGCAAAAATAAGTGGGCTAATCAACGGAGGGTCGAATCAGCTCTTTCTGCAGGCGCGGGATATCTCCGGAAGCATGAGCGAAGTCGATTCGTCCAGGATATTCTTCGTCAAAAATCAGAATAGCGATCTCCTTGTGATCAATGGCCACGGTAGGGCCGCAGCCTCCAATACGACCCGCGCTGTCCTGGACGCTGTGGCAACCGACGGATATGACTGGTTGGATATTCGGGACAACCTTCCCAGCTTTTGGGACCCGACATTTACCCTGTACCTGCAACTCTACGGTCGGATATACTGGTTTGATGATGGGACTCCCATTGCCGGGCAGGGCGATGTGTATTTGCTGGAGCAGGCCGCCAATAGTTTTCAGGCTTATCTGAACAATGGAGGGAAGTTGATGGTCAGCACGACATTTAGTACTGTTTTTGACAACGCTGCCCGTCAGGCCCAGTCGCTGATTTTTGACTTTAGCCCTGCCGACAGCCTCTCCTCAGCACCCGGGCAGGCGAGGATACCGCGGGGGGGGCCATTGGCAGGAGTAGGAATTTTCTCCGAGCAGGATACCCTGTTCAAGGATAATTTATCCCTGTTGACCGGTGCCGACCCGTTTTATCCCAAAAATCCCGAAAACGTCCTCTTTGAGGCTGATCTGGTCGAAGTTGGAGGCTGGACCGGCCCCAATACAGTTGCGGCACGCTCCACATTTACAAACAATGAGACCAACCAGGTGTTCTTCTCCGTGGAATTACACCTTTTCAATGGCGATATTGATGCACTGGAAAGCCTGTTTGACCGGGTGCTGAATGACGAATTTAATTGGTAAAGTTATTTTTCAATGATCATGGTTCCGTCCAAGGTCGGTCTGCGACATTGATCAGTATAGAGAGCAGAGGAGGCATCAGGTGATCTGAATGGTCAGGATTCTTTACTGTTCATTGCCCAATGTTAAATGAACATTGATATTTATCTATGCAGACCCTGAACTCTATTGGTGAATTTGGCTACCTCATATGGCGGGTAGTGAAGAGTCTGCGGTTTGCCTGGCATGACCGCGGCAGGGTACTGCATCAGCTCGATTATGTAGGGGTACGGTCCATCCCGTTGGTGTCACTCATCGGGATGTTTGCCGGAGCATTAATGGCCTGGCAGGCCGCTTACCAGTTTCAGGGCATGGTTTCACTGTCAATTCTCGGGGGACAGGTAGTACGGGCTGTCATGATGGAAATGGCCCCTGTACTGACTGCCCTGGTGATTTCTGGCCGAATCGGAGCATCGATGGCCGCCGAGATTGGGACCATGAAGGTGACGGAACAGATTGATGCCCTTCGCACCATGTCTATTGATCCGGTGAGATATATTGTGATGCCAAGGGTAATCGGACTTACCCTAATGATGCCTATTCTTACCCTCTTTGCAGTCACAATCGCCGTAATGGGGTCTTTCATGGTTGCCGAATATTTCCTGGATGTTACGAGGCAGGTTTATTTCAATTCTGTGAGGGAATTCTTTACCTTGAATGATCTTTTGGGCGGCCTGTTCAAAGGAGCCGTATTTGGTATGATAATCTCGCTTGTGGCCTGTTTTAAGGGGCTGAACACATCTTTGGGTGCCCAGGGAGTAGGTCAGGCTACCATTTCGGCATTCGTCATGTGTAGCCTCTTTATCCTGTCCGGGGATTTCCTGTTATGGATAATTTTATTTTGAGTACCATTGAGGCAGACCGATAATTTTTCTATGTTTGTCATGCATTCAACCTTGCTCTATAAATTCCCAAATTGCGAAATTAACCACACCCGATTATGACCGCTCATCGATCACCTTGGTTGTCGGTTGCTGTAATCATGTTTTTTGCGCTGCTTCCCGTCACCCTGACGGCCCAGAGCAGAGTAGAGAAAACCCTGGCAAAGGCAGACCTCGCTTTTGCCAATGACCAATATGTAGATGCAACTGAACTCTATCTGGAGGTTTTAGCTGAAGATCCTGAAAACTTCCGTGCTGTTTATCGGATGGGGGTCATCCAAAGGCAGTTCCTTGACTACCGTGAGTCCCTGCGTTACTTCAGAAAAGCAGCAGAAATAGACTCTTCCCAAAACGACACCATCTACCTCTACATGGGGTTGAACTACAAGATCCTGGATCAGTGCCGCCGTGCTGAAGAGGCCTTCCGCACCTTCCAGCGATTCCATGTAACCCAGGATGAACTGTTTCAGCGCGCCGAGCTGGAAATAGAAGGGTGTGAGCTTATAACCCAGGTATTGCAGGAAAAACCTGCTTACGCAGTTCAGCCTGTCAGCTTTAACTCTACCGCTGATGACCTGCTTCCTTCGCGTCTCGATCAGGGACAGGAAGACGAGTTCCTGGCGTTTATGTCCTCTCGTGTACCTCCTGGCAAGCGCTCACGTCGCCGCAATCAGGTGACAGGTCAGCCCAATGACCGGGAGATCTACTACCTGATTCGCGAAAACGATAGCACATTCGCTGGAGACCTCCAGGGCTTTAACCGCCGAATCAATCACCGCCGCCGCAACGATGGCCCGGCCACCTTTACCGGAGATGGCCTGACCATGTACTTTGTCAGCTGTAACACACGCGATAACCGCGATGGTTGTGGCATCTACGAATCCCGTTACGATCCTGTCAAGAAAGAGTGGGGCAAGCCTACCTATATGGAAGCCCTGGCTGGTGAGCGTCAGGTGGTGAATTCTCGAGGCCGCACCGAACTGGTACCGAGTGACGATACCCAGCCATACATCACCCGTGATGGACGTACACTCTTCTTCGTATCAGATCGCCCTGGTGGTGAAGGTGGATACGACCTGTGGTATTCCCGTCGGGTGGGTACTGGATGGTCTGAGCCTCAAAACCTGGGACCAGAAATCAACACCCCATTCAATGAGCAGTCTCCATTCTTCAGCGATAACGGAGACAAGTTGTACTTCGCTTCAACCGGCTATCCTTCCTTCGGTGGCTATGACCTCTTTGAAGTGGAGGGATCAATCGAGCAGGGCTGGGGAGAAGTTGAGAATGCAGGATACCCTGTTAACACCACCTACAACGACCTCGGTGGAATCTGGCTGGGAGAAGGCGATTCACTCGCATACTTCTCTTCTGACCGACCAGGTGGAGTAGGAAACTTTGACATCTACTATGCGCAGAAGGTGCCTGTGGAATTGAGCAAGCTGCAGATTGCTGTGAAGGGTACCATTCGCGATAAGGTAACCAAAGAGCCCGTTGCTTTTGCGGTAGCGGTACTCTACGAATACCAGGACAACAATACCCTCGTGGCACTGGATACCTTCCAGACCGATCAGACTGCACGCTACGAGTTTCCTCTACGCGCTGACCGCGAATACAAAGTGCTGGGTAATGCACCGGAGTACCTGGCCAACGAAGAAGACGTTTCTACCATGGGGATCCGTGGGGACCGTGAGATCGTGAAGAACATCGACATTGAGTTGGAACCCATCGTGATTGGAGATGCCATCGTACTCAATAACATCTACTACGATTTCGACGAATTCTACCTGCGCCCTGATGCGCTGGCAGAACTTCAGAACCTGTTGGCTATCCTGACCAAGAATCCCAACATCACCATTCAGATGGGATCTCATACCGATAGCAATGGCTCTATCCCATACAACGACGTGCTGTCTGATAACCGCGCCAAGGCCGTAGTTCGCTACCTGGCTGACAATGGAATCGACCCTGCACGTCTTGCCTGGTTTGGATTTGGAGAAAGCGAGCCACTCGTCTTCCCGGAAACCAGCGACGCAGATGAGCAGGCTAATCGCCGGACGGAGTTCCGCATCCTGTCTATCGAGTTCGAATAATTCCGATGCTTTTTAGTGAAGCCCCGCTTTCTTCGAGGAAGGCGGGGCTTTTGCATTGACCTGGGGGGTAGTTCTCCATCCCATGATGCCCTGCTCAGGCATTACTTTTTACAAATTGTCGGACAAAAACGGCCAATTCTGCGCATTTGATTATATTGGCCTTAATAATCTAACGAGAAGCAAATATTCCTTTGATGAAACCTTCAATCCTTCTGTTGGCGCTTATGATTGCCTGTACCTCCATCTGGGGGCAGACGAGGCAATCCAAACTCCTGGAAAATATGCCTGATGGGGCATCACGTCTGGAAAGCAACCTGCTCCCCCCTGAAACCCAGGATCCTGTACAGGAACGCTTTGAGGATTTTGTCAATAACTATCATTACGCAGAGCCGACTACGACCACATACGACTCTTTGCTGCTAAATACAGAGCGATTTGAGCCTGATGAAGTGCCTACCTATGAACCACAGGTGCTGGCGAGTCGTCTGTACGGATTGCCTACCGTCATTCCGATGGATTATAACCAGTATGTACAGCGGTACATCGATGTCTACACCATTCGGAAGCGAGATCTTACCGGAAAAGTATTGGGGTTAAGCCGGGTGTATTTTCCCATTTTTGAGGAATACCTGGATCGTGCTGGACTCCCCATCGAGCTGAAATACCTTTCCGTTGTGGAGAGCGCGCTGGATCCACATGCCCGCTCCCGTGTGGGAGCTACCGGACTGTGGCAGTTCATGCTGGGCACAGGTCGTATGTACGGGTTGCAGGTTAATAGCTTCGTAGATGAGCGAAAGGACCCTTATAAGTCCACAGAAGCGGCTACCCGCTACCTGAAAAACGCTTACGAAGAATTTGGTGACTGGCTCCTGGCCATTGCCTCTTACAACTGCGGCCCTGGAAACGTCCGCAAGGCCATCGCCCGTAGTGGAGGCAAGCGTAACTTCTGGGAGATCATGCCTTACCTGCCCAGAGAGACTCGAGGCTATGTGCCAGCCTTTATCGCAGTTACCTACGTATTCAATTACGCTTCGCTGCACAACATCTACCCCGTAAGGGTGGACTTTACCATGAGCCAGGATACCCTGCACCTGCGACACATGGACATTACACTGGCTGAGATCGCCCGACTATCCAATACCGATGTGGACGAACTGCGCTATCTGAATCCGGAGTTGCAGCGTGAGCATATTCCGTACTCTTCGCAGGATTATGTCCTGAGGGTACCTCCTCGCGTAGCGACCTACTTTGCCACCTACCATCGCAGCCTGCGGGCCGAGTATGGCAAGCGACGCAATGCGACCCCTCCTACTGCGGCAGTGGCTTCTGCTTCATCGAGAACTTCAAGCAGTAGCACACGAGCGTCATACTCCCCACCTCCCGGAACACAGGTGTATTACTACACTGTGCAGCAGGGAGACGTAGTAGGGAGCATTGCAGACCGCTATGGAGTTGGGGCCAGTCAAATTGCCAACTGGAATAACCTGTATCGTTACCGCATCCGAGTGGGGCAAAAGCTCAGAATTTATACTACTCCTGCAAAAGCTGCACAGGCGGCCAATTACCGACCAGAACCCCGTCCCGCTTCTACTGCTCCTGCCAACCCAGCGCCTTCAGGAACCGGAACCTACCATACGGTTCGTAGTGGAGACACCCTTTGGGATTTGGCACGTCGTTATGGAGTTTCTGTTGATCAGATTCGTCGCCTGAACCCCAGCCTTGATGCAAGTGACCTGAAAGTGGGACAGAATATCCGCATCAGGTAAATTCTCTATTATTTCGAATGATCCAGGTAGAGCAGATAGCTGCCTATACAGGCCACCGGGGCTCAATATTCGCCCTGGTGACAGACCCCGAAGAGCTTTTCGCCTATAGCTCAGGTGATGATGGAACGATAGCACGCTGGGACCTCCATGGAACTCCCGACCTTGGCGATGCTGTTTTGCAGGCCAATGGTTCAATTTATTCCCTTGAGCTAATTCCGGACCTGGGGTGGCTGGCAGCTGGTGCGAGTGATGGAACGGTTTATCTGGTCGACCTAAAGGAAAAGAAGATCGTCCATTCCTACCGTAAAACCCAGGGAAGCATTTTTTGGTTATGGTATGAGGACTGGAGTCAGTTGCTATGGGTGTTGCACGCCAAAGGCGGACTTTCTGCGATTAGCATATCAACGTTGAAGGAGGAGTTTTTTCTGCAGGTGGCAGAAGACCACCTCCGCAGTATCGCCTCTTTTGGTGAAAGCCTGTTTTTAGGCAGCAGTGACCAGCACATTTATGAGTTTGATCGTCAACAGATGATGGTGAGGCGGGGCTGGAAGGCACACGATAGCTCGGTTTTCTCCCTCGGAATCCATCAGGCTGGTAAATACCTGCTCAGTGGAGGGAGAGATGCTCATTTGAAGATGTGGGACCTGCAGCAGGAAGGATTCCCTCAGGTACAAAGCATTCCAGCCCACAATTTTACGGTAAATTCCCTGGCTTTTTCTCCACAGGGAGACTACCTGATCACTGCCAGCCGGGATAAGACGCTAAAGCTCTGGGATGCCTATCAACTGAACCTCCTAAAAGTCATTGATTTGGCCAGACATGAAGGACATCGACATAGTGTTAACCGTGTGTTATGGTTAACACGAGATAATTCCATAATTTCATGCAGTGACGATCGAAGAATTCTTCGTTGGCGGATAAAGGTAGAGACATGATTACTCCTCAAGAAATACGACAGCAGACTTTTCGGAGAGCCATGCGTGGCTACGACCGGGAGGAAGTCAACGCTTTCATGCAGGCCCTGGCTCAGGAGTGGGAGGCTCAGCAAAATAACCTCAAGGAGCTGAAGGAAGAACTGGAGCGCACCAAGGCCAGCTACCGAACGCTGAAGGAGGTGGAAGATATGCTGCACCGCACCCTCATGCAGGCTGAGCAGTCTGCTCGAGACACGGTGGAAAATGCCCGTCAGAAGGCCGAACTGAAAATCAGAGAGGCCGAGGCTCGCTCGCAGGAAGTACTGCGTCAGGGAGTGGAGGACAGAAGCTCCATACAAAGGGAGATCGAAGAACTGGTGCGACGCAGGGACCACATGTTTACCCAGATGCAGATTTACCTGAAGACCCAATTGGAACGGCTTCAGGATTTTGAGCGTGCAGAACTACCTGCTTATGGTCAGCACCTTCATCAGTTATCCAGTCAGATCAAAGAGACCAGTCCACAGCAGGAGAAAAAATCTCCCGAAATGAAACCTGATTCCCAGGCTCGGGAGGATAAAAGTTTTTTTGATGAGTCTGGTTCCGATTCTTCCACTAATGAAGGGGACGGCAGACTTTACGACGACATTGTGGACGAACTATAGCAATTCCAGTACATGGCATCATCAAAGGCTGCTACCCTCCTTGCCTTTCCTCAGGGCGAATCGTTGCTCCATCTGGCTCAGGAAAGCCAGGCCCCATTTCGGGCTACTGCTACATTTCGGGATCTGTCCCAGCGGGACAGCTTCATCCAGGAACTGGCCGGTGGAGAGGATACCATTCATTCCCATGCGATCCTTGAGCTTTCAGATTCCCGAATCCATTCATTGAGAGACACCGTAATGGAGCGGCTGGCAGATATGCTGGATGCGGAGGGAATGGTCATTCATATCATTGGGCTGGAAAATACCCCGCTGTTTGAGATTCTTGAAGAAGAAAAAGGATTCTTCTCCCAACTGGAAGACGAAGGAGCCAGCTGGTTTCATGAATTTCCCCTAAGCCTGATTTTTTGGTTGGACAGCTATACGACCAACCGATTGAAGCATGAAGCTCCCATTGTATATGAAGTGATCGACTACCATTTTTCTTTCCTGGAGGAAGGGAAGCCTGAGGAAATGGGACAGCAGTATTTGCAGGTAATGGAGTGGGGTCGCGGAGGAAAAGAAGATTTCGAGGCCAGTCTCGAAGTAGCACAGTTGCTGACCGAACGGGGAATGCTAACAAGCGCACTGGAGCATTTTCAGCGGCTGCTAGCAATGGACGCGCCGGATAGTAAAAAAGCAGAAGCTTTTCTGGCGATGGGAAAGGCCCAGGAGCGAACTGGAAGTCTTCCCGAAGCAAAATTGTCATACGAAACAGCGCTGGCCATGGCAACTGACCCACTTCAGGTCGGGCAACTGAATCACCGATTGGGGATTATCCTACAGGCGCAGGGAGAAATAAAAGGGGCCATAGACAAGCTGGAGCTGGCCCGTCAGGCATGGCTGGAGGTTAGTCCCCCAACTCTCGATATTGGGAAGATCTGTCAACGTCTGGGCTATTTGTGGGAGCGGAAGGGAGATCTGAACCTATCTGTGGAGTATTACACCCTGGCGGGAAAAAACTGGGAAGAATGTGAACCCTCCGATGCGTCACCCCAGGCACATATCTGGCAGCAGGTCGGGGCCGTCCGCCAAAATCAACAGCGGTACAGAGAGGCACTGGATGCTTTTTCGAAGGCACTTGAGTTTGCCCGGCAGACTGATGATGAGTTCCTGGTACATGCTTTGGAGGATTCCGTGGAGAATATGGAAGAGTTAGTCAGGGATGAAAAACCTACAGGAAGTCGGAAGAAAAAGAAAAAAGGCCTGTTTGGGTTCCTTGGTTAACCCCCAATAAATTTCCCGTTTCGGGAACTTTGTGGACCATATTTGGGTTCTCCCCTCAATTCGAAGTAATACATGGAATCTACATTGACATATGGGGCGGGCTTCTGGGAACGCAAGAGTACCCGGATGATCGCGATTATCATACTGGTGGTCTTTCATCAGATAGGCCTGGTAGGACTGCATTTGGAAGAAACCCGCGGGCTTTTTCAGCAGCTGGTGCCCATGAACCTGTTGCTATCCATCACGCTGCTGTTTCTCTTTCATCGGCCATGGCGTACCCAGTTTGCCATCTTCTGTTTTGTCATCTTTTGGGCTGGATACCTGGTTGAGTTATTGGGAGTCACGACAAATGTAATTTTTGGCCCCTATCACTATGGCAGTGCACTGGGATTCAAAGTCGCTGGGGTCCCCCCCATGATCGGTGTAAACTGGCTGATGCTGGTATATGTGACTGGCATCATGTTTCATGGGTTTCCTATCAATGTCTGGGTGCGCACCCTGTTGGCTTCCCTGGCCATGGTCTTACTGGATCTGGTGATTGAGCCTATGGCCATTCGGTACGATTTCTGGACCTGGGATACCCTGGATGGACATATTCCTGCCCAGAACTTCATCGCATGGTTTATTACCAGCTTTGTCATGTCATATGCATTTCAGATTCAGTCGGGCGAAAAAAGGAATCCATTGGCCATACCGGTATATATGATCCTGTTTTTTTTCTTTCTCAGCTTTTGGGTGATAGATGTCGCGGTAGGGTAGAAATTGATAATCCTGGACCAAATGAAACACATCCTCTTCATGCTATGCCTGCTCCCCGCTACTCTCATGGCTCAGAATTTTGGGGGAGGAGCCATCCTTGGAGCCAATTTCAGCCAGATCGATGGAGATACCGATGCCGGATTCCGACAAGTGGGACTGAGTGTAGGAGGTTTTGTACGGTATGACCTGAACGATCGGTTTTTCCTACAGCCCGAGATTAAGTACGAACAACTGGGTAGCCGACAGCGTCAGGGATTCTTCGTTATTCGCAGCCACCACATCAGCATTCCGATTTTGCTGACGACTAACCTGGGCATCGATTTAGGAGAGGGCAATCAGGAAATCCAGTTGGAGGCAGGCCCGGTGGTCGGAATCCTGCTAGGAGCCAGTGAGCGAATCTCCGGGAATGACCAAAGTACCATTTTCCGAAACCCCGACTTCAGGGCAGTCGCTGGAGGAACCTATAGATTTTCGGATCGGTGGAGCTTTAGCCTACGCTATGGCTACTCTATTTTCTCCTTTTTGCGTCGTAATCCCCCCAATACTTTTCCCCTCGATGCTTCCAGAGGCGGACTTTTTCATAACTATGTGGCGCTTTCCTTTCGCTACCATCTGGCAGAGTGACCTTGTTTTTGGGATATTTCGATGATTTTGCTACAATGTAGGTTCAGCATTTACGTCAATAGAGAGAATTGAAAAGAGCTAAATTCGCTGAATTAAGTGTGCTGGTGACCAGAACCTACATCCTGACCATCCTGGCTCGTCACTTGCCTTAAACCTTATTCGACAAATTCCCTCTAACAATTGTCTCCGGATTTGTTTAACTTTGAATATCTTTCCAAGAAAATAAGCGAGTTATGAACGCAATGATTAACCTCCTCTTCATTGGAGGATTAGGTGGAACGGAGCTGATCATCATCATGGCAGTAATCCTTTTGTTGTTCGGTGCCAAGCGAATTCCTGAGCTGGCCCGTGGACTGGGAAGGGGCATCCGTGAATTTAAAGACGCTTCCAGCGAAATCAAGCGCGAGATTGAGAGTGCAGGAAGTGATGATGAGGATACCAAGAAACTGAATAGCTAGGCACTGGCTTTTTCTGTTATGAAATATCATCGACTCGCTGATATACAGCGAGACCTGTCGACCGGATCGTTGAAACTCATCGATCTGGTCGATTCCTATTTGGATCGAATTGAGGAAGGGCAATCCCTGAACCTCTTTGTCGACGTTTATGCGGATGAGGCCCGTAATCACGCAGCTCTGATCCAGCAGAAACTCGATCAGGGATCTGCTGGTCGTCTTGCCGGGATGGTGATTGGGGTCAAGGACGTCATCTGCTATAAGGGCCATGGCCTTACTGCTTCCTCTCATATTCTGGAAGGCTTTGAGTCTCAGATCACCGCTACAGCCCTTCAGCGCCTGTTGGATGAGGACGCCATCGTAATTGGTCGGCAAAGCTGTGACGAGTTCGCCATGGGCTCCTCCAATGAAAATTCTACCTACGGACCAGCCCGCAATCCACACGATCCAGAGCGCGTACCAGGAGGTTCATCCGGAGCCTCAGCAGCTGCGGTAGCAGCTGGCATGTGTCTGGCCTCGCTGGGGTCGGATACCGGAGGTTCCGTTCGTCAGCCAGCCGCCTTTTGTGGCACACTGGGACTTAAGCCAACCTATGGCCGGATTTCTCGCTGGGGCCTGATTGCCTATGCCTCATCTTTTGATCAGATAGGCCCGATTGCCCACTCTGTAGATGACCTGGCGTTACTACTGGAAGTAATGGCAGGACCTGATCAGTTGGATCAGACAGCTGCTATGGAGCCCGTGCCTGCCTACTCCACGGCGGTTGCTGGATCACAAACAGAGACCTTTACTTTCGGGGTGATTCCTGAAGTCGTGAACAGCCCGGGGCTTTCTCCCGAAATCAAATTGGGATTCAGCCAAAAACTCGATCAACTCAAGGCTGAGGGGCACCAGGTGGTAGAGCTGGGTTTCCCGCTCCTGGACTACCTCGTTCCCTGTTACTATATCCTGACAACGGCAGAAGCCTCCTCCAATCTGTCTCGCTATGACGGAGTCCGATATGGCTATCGACACCCCCAATCGGCTGACCTGGAAGAGTTGTACACCCATACCCGTAGTGAAGGCTTTGGCAAAGAGGTACAACGGCGCATCCTGTTGGGCAACTTTGTGCTGTCCTCAGGCTACTACAATGCCTATTACACCCAGGCAATGAAGGTGCGACGTCTCATTCAGGAGCGTACCCGCGAGATGCTGGACCAGTGTGATTTTCTCCTGATGCCTACTACGCCTACTCCGGCCTTCAAACTGGGAGAAAAGTCAGGTGATCCCATTGAGATGTTTCTTAGCGATGTCTTCACGGTGCACGCCAACCTGGCGGGCGTTCCGGCGATCTCTGTTCCCCTGGAGCAGTCTGAAGAGGCACTGCCCATCGGACTGCAACTAATGGGAAGTGCTTTTGAGGAAAGTCGCCTGTTGCAGGGAGCCAGGGCGCTGATGAGTGCCCGGTCAATCTAGCACCCGGCCTACAGAAAGGCCTACCCAGGGTAGTGCTGGAGGGAAAAAACCACTGGCTTCTTCTCCAATATAAATCACGTAGGGAATGACCCGAAAAAACCACGGGCCTGGGTGAAACTCGTAGCCTGCTCCCAGGAAACCCGCCGGTAATCCCTCGTAATAATTGTCGCGGCCTGAGGGATAGCGGTTGAGGGACAACTGGCTGGAAAGAGTGACGCCCAGAGTGGCATAAAACCGATGGCGATCTCCCCATGTCCCAAAACCATATCCCGAACAGGGGATGACCATGTCGGTGTATCGACCATCTTCGGGAGATCCATCAGGGCCCTGTCGGGTGATGGTTCCGCGGCTGATGGTGCCCATGCCGAGGGACGCTCCCAGCCCAAAGGGACTTTCTGCAAAGCGATATTCGTAGTTCAGGGAAGCGATGAAAAGTGCCTTGCCACCCGCTTCCAGGCTGAGGCTTTGCTGGGCGAATATTTGCCCGACAGCAAGCAAAACCAGGGTCAGAAAAATATATCGAATTCGCATCTTCATGAATTATTCCCCAATTACCCGACCAATGCTGCCCCCTAACCAGGGCAGAACCGGTGGGGCGTAGATGTTGTTGTAATCGCCTACGAGGATGGCATAAGCTGTCGCCCGAAAGAACCATTTACCTGGACGCCATTCGTATCCTGCCCCGACAAACGGAGCAGCCATCGCAGAAAATCCACTAGGGCCCTCTGTCGAAGGCTTGCTTCGGTCTATTGTTCCCTGTATCATGATACCCAGGCTGGCATTGAATCGGTGTCGGTCTCCCCAACTGCCAAAAGCATAGGCCCCACCGGGCAAAATTAGCTCTGAGGAGGTGTATGAAATGGTATCTCCGCCCTTGGGAATTACCACATTCCCCTGTTGAAAACTGGTATACCCGAGAAATCCCCCAACTCCAAAAGGACCCTGTCCCAGAGAATACTCATAGTTGAGGGTGCCCCAGAGGATGGATTTGCCGCCTAGTTCTAGGCTAATACTCTGTTGTCCCATTAGAGATGCTCCCATCAATAGAAATACGAGCACACTTGTGAGCTGTTTTTTCATCATTAGGTGGGTTGTTGTGTGTAGGCCTACGACGTAAATGCCCTGCTTTGTCCAACTTCCAATGTAGAAGATAGGAGGAATTTTTCACAAATTCTGATCTCTGCCCTTGGGTTTTTCTGAGGATGTATGAAATAGGGGTAGGGTAGGCGGGTGATGCCAGATAGAGTTTTTTACAAAAAACGCCCTATTCCGAATGGGAACAGGGCTTTGAAATTTCTATCAGCTGATTTTCTCGTGGACTCTGGTAAGCAGATTGCAGTTTTCACCTCCCTGCTGAAAGTGGCTAATTGAGGATCTCTATGTCCTCGACCTTGATATGTCGGGTTTGAGGCCAGGTAAGGCCCGTAACCTTGATTTTATTGCCCCAAAAACGTTGGATAACCGAGTAGAAGTTCTCTTCTACCTGGAGAAAGTAGGGCTCCTTGCGGCCATCCTCATCAATCAGTCGGATCCTGTTGCGGGTTGAGTCCGCATAACCAAGACGTCCAGTCAGAACTATCGGAACAGGGTGAGATTCTGAGACCTGGGCAATGGTCGGGTCGGGCTTTCGTTGCAGATAGAGGTCGAGAATCAGCTGTCTGAGTTCTTCTGCTATTTCTTCAGGGGGCTCACCTGCCAGGCCCATGGCGATCATCTTCTCTGCGTGGTGAAAGTCCCCCGCATTCATGGCCAGGGAGGCCGCGCTGCGAAACAAAATGGAGCGGGTAGGCTCAGCATCCAGTTGCTCTTCGAGCTGCATGGCTGCCTCACGCTCCAATCCATAAGCTTCTATGAAGAGCTCTTTGGCCTCTTCGAGTTTTCCCTTCATCCTGTTGATGAAGGCCAGCTCGGCGAGGTCCATAGCCTGTTCATGTAATACGCTGACTGTCATGAATATACGAAGTGGCTAACTGGTTGACTAAATTCAGTTACAATTATCAATACGGGGATGCCCATGTCATCAGATCGGCTCACCTGCTTCAATTTCTTATTTACGCGCTGACGAATGCTTTGTTCATTTCCTTTGAATATGCCGCTGATTTCCAGTCGGATCACATCCTGGAAGGGGAGGGAAGCATTGGCTTCCTTGCCCAGCCAGTAATCAAACCCCGTTCCCTTGACAGATCTTCTGACGACAGTAAAATCGGTCATTTGAAGCACCAGCAAGATGGCAATCGCCGTCGCACCGTACTCTGTTGCCTCCTGTTGATCAGCCCAGGTCCGCAGGAGTTGCTCTGACTCCATCTCTTCCCAATATACCGAAAATTCAGTGGATGACTTGGCCTTCAACCACAAAACCTGTCCGGACTTATGTCCCCAGTTTTGAAGGCATACCTGAGCCGCCTCTGCCAGGAAGGTTCCAAAAGCGGGCGTAATGGCCGGCAGGCCAAGGTGCAGGTTTTCAAGGCGTAGGGAGGTCATGGTTCAGCTATTCGTAAATTTTTGGGCAAAGTTGCAGATTGTATGGGGATATTGGATCAAAGGCTGTAAATTCTTCCTCAAAATCCCACATCATGCAAGACCTAATAAAAATCGCTGCCGCCGAGATCGGAATCACCGAAATCGAGGGGGGGCTGTCCAACCCCCGCATCCTGGAATACGCCAGGGTAGCCGGCTTCGACGGCTGGTACCACAACGATGACACGCCCTGGTGCAGCGTATTCCTTAACTGGGTTACAGAGATAGCGGGCCTGGAGCGAACCCGCGATGGCCGTGCTTCCTCCTGGGAAAAAATCGGCATCGAACCCCGCAAGCCCGAACCGGGTGATATCGCCCTGTTTGTTCCCGTTCCAGGAGCTACTCATATCACCCACGTGGGCATTTTTCTCGGATATTCCGAGGACAAAACCCGCATCTACCTGCTGGGAGGGAACCAAAGCGATCAGGTGAACATCACAGCTTTTTCAGCTGATACCCTGGTAGGTTTTCGCAGGCTGAAGCCCGTAGGGACTCCTGCGGCCCTGGAAAATGAAGAGGTTCTCAAGCGAGGGGACTTTGGCCCCAAGGTCAAAGACCTCCAGGATGCCCTGAAGCTGGCTGGATTTGACGTGGGAACTTCTGATGGAGATTTTGGACGCCTGACTGAGGAAGGCGTCAAGGAATTGCAACGAAGCAATCCAGACCTGGAGGTTTCGGGGGTGTTTGATGCTGCATCGCGGGCTCATTTGGCAACCCTGCTCGGCAATTTGAGCTAGGAGTCTGTATATAAAAAATGCTATATGTAGTTTTGGACATAAGCGGTATTGAATTGCCGGGCCTTGTCACATAGGGGAGGTCCAGTTTTTTGATGATTAGGGGAAATTCAGGTAATTGGGTAGAAACCGATGGTTCTTCTACACTTCTAGTGGAGCTTTGTGTGCCTTATCAAAACAGCCGTAGTAGCCGCAATTGTTAAGCTCTGATAATCAATAATTTGCGTTACTTCGACTACGCTCCCCGATTTTCGGGATCTTCGACAGCACAAGCCTTTGCGACCTTCTTCGCGGCCTTCGCGGTTAAAAGAGGGAACACCGTTTCACGCCTGACTCCACTATTTTCGTAGTTGAACCAAACCGATTAATACTCCCAATTTCACCGAAAACTACTATGGAAATAAAGTTTGACAGCTACTCCCACACCGCTACGGAGCGCTTCCTCCGCTATGTTCAGATCGATACCCAGAGCGATCCATCTTCCCCCACCTGTCCTTCTACCGAAAAGCAAAAGAACCTGGGGCGCTTGCTCGTCGAGGAACTAAAGGAAATCGGCGCTACGGAAGTCGAAATGGACGAGAATGGCTATGTCTATGCGACCATTCCAGCTACTGTAGATCAGGAGTTGCCGACGATCTGCTTTTGCTCCCACATGGACACCTCTCCCGACGCTAGTGGAACAGGGGTGCAGCCTGTGGTTCACAAAAACTACCAGGGAGGCCCCATTTCCCTGCCCGATGATGCCAGCGTGGTAATCGATCCCGCGCAGCACCCGGATCTGCAAGAGCAGATTGGGCATGATGTCATTACCGCTAGCGGAACGACGCTGCTGGGAGCAGATGACAAGGCCGGATTGGCGGAGATCATGGACGCAGCGCATTACCTGCTGACTCACCCGGAGATACCCCATGGGAAGATCCGAATCCTGTTCACGCCAGATGAGGAAATCGGACGGGGAGTGGACAAGGCAGACATGGAAAAACTGGCCGCTGATTTTGGCTACACCATCGATGGAGAAAAGGCGGGAACATTTGAAGACGAGACATTCTCAGCCGACGGGGCTACACTGATCGTGGAGGGAGTCAGCGCACATCCAGGCTTCGCCAAGGGCCGTCTCCAAAATGCCCTGAAAATTGCAGCCGAAATTCTAACTCAACTTCCCGCGGACCATCTGTCGCCGGAGACTACCGAAGGAAAAGAAGGTTTTGTGCATCCGGTGGCCATGAGTGGCATTGCCGAACGGGCAGAAGTTCAGTTCATCATTCGCGATTTTGACACACCCAGGCTTGTGGAGCATGTGGAAGTAATCCGCAAAGCCGCTGCCAAGGTGGTCAACAGGTATCCAGGCAGTAAGGCCACCGTAGAGACGGCCGAGCAGTACCGTAACATGAAAGAAGTGCTGGATCTGCATCCGCAGGTGGTGGCAAAGGCTGAAGAAGCCATTCGCCGAGCTGGAATGGACCCCGTCAAGCGTTCCATCCGGGGGGGGACTGACGGTTCGCGCCTGTCATTCATGGGCTTGCCCTGCCCCAATATTTTTGCTGGCGGACATGCCTTTCACAGCAAATATGAGTGGGTGTCTGTTCAGGACATGGAAGCTGCCGTCAGAACCATCGTCCATCTGGTCGCACTTTGGGCAGAGGAATAGGCGGAGAAGCGAGAGATGAGACCGCTGCGCTGTGAGACGAGAGAGAAGATGGGAAGTCAGATCGCTTCACTGTCAGACCGCTGCGCTGCGAGAAGTCAGATGAAAAAAAGACAAGGATTTCGCAACCTTGTTTTGGCTATGCCAGTACCACCCTGACTTCTGACTTCTGACTTCTGACTTCTGACTTCTGACTTCTGACTTCTGACTTCCTGTTGAACGCAGTGAAATCCCGAGCATCTGGAACTTCTCCCCTTACAGCATCACCCCCAGCCCCCAAACCGCAAAGTCTGCTTCTCCTCCATGGGCCTGGACACCCACAGAAAGAAAAGGACGCAACCTGGCAGTTTGGGGGCGAAAATAGTATTGCAGCCCCAATTCGGTAAAGAGGTCGTACTCCATGAGAATCGGCTGCTTGAGGTAGGGGCCCAGCCAGGCGCGGAGGCCCAGGCGTCCCATGAGCAACTCTACCCCACCAAAGGCCACGATGCCGATGGCTTCCCGTTGTGGATTGGCGAGCCCGAAGTCGTTGTCGATGGCAAAGGCGACCAGGCTTTCTTCAAAAAAGACTTTGGCACCCGCATCCAGGTAGAGATGGGGCCTGAGGTGGTATCTGGCCCAGGAGGTCATTCCTATGGCCCAATATTGAGGCCCACCCGGAGTTTTGCGGGAAATGCGGCCGGATTCAAACCGGAGGGCGGCTCTAATGCGATGCTCAATGGATACGTGAGGAGACGGTTGTACCGAGGGGAGGGGTTTGCTAATCCAACTGACCCCCAGATGCAACATGGCTTCGTTGATCCCAAAATTAGGTACGCGGGCCTTGGCACTGCTATAGTGCCAGTATGCCCCTCCAAACTGGACCTGGTATTGGGCTATGGAGTATTGTAGGTACAGCCTTGCCTGGGTGAGGTTGACCCATCTGGCCGCAAGGGCGGTATTGGCCTGGTTGGAAATCGGGTGGTAGGGCCGACTTTGTCTGGCCATGCCGGTATTGAACCGAATCCGCAATGACAGGTTCCCGGCCTGAAAGATTTGCTGGTCAAGACATGCCGTCACTCCCCAGATCGATCCGAAAGCATCCGGATTTCCCGGAGCGGAAGCGCTCACCTGTACCCCAACCATCGGGTATCCCCAGGGCTCATGCCAGCTTTTTTGGCCAGAAGTTGGAAAGAGGACGGTGATTTCCCCGGCTTTTGCGGCTAGCGGCAGCGGAGGGTAGCTGGGGTGGATTTTCAGGGTTGTGCCGCGATGAAAGGCAGTCTGGACCAGAACCTGGGAAGAAAGTGGGAGGAACTGGAATAGAAAAAGCCCCAGGAGGCATATACGGACATGGGACATGAAAAAATGCGAACCTTTATTCAAGATTCGCATTTTTTCTGAAAAACCGAAGAAGCTTACATGTATCAATTATGCATAGTGCTTTAGGATAAGTGCAAGAGCGGGTAAGAGTCCCAGTACGATAGCACTTAACATCCTGCGATCGATATTCAATCGGTTTTGATTTCTAGGGGTAGCCTGTAGAGAAAGAGATGTTTTCCGAGACATGGCAAGTAGCGATTTGTTAAAAGCAAGGTAGTTGGGAAATTCGGAAGATCTAGTGAAATAGTCTTTTGAATATTACATGATTTGAACTAAGGGTTGGCGATATTCCCAATCAAACCATTCACTTGTAATTTGGAACCATTCACGCATTCTTTTTTACCTTTCATAATATTACCCAATGATTCGCTTTTTGCCAACCGTCAGCCGGAAATATTCTATTTTTCGTTAAAATATTTTCAATTCCAGCCCCCAATTGAGATCAGTGAACATAACTGCCGGCGTTGATGTCGAGAGTAGCGCCTGTCGCATGGTCCATATAACCGCTTGCCATGAACAGGACACTGGCTGCGACATCAGCGGGCTGAGTCAGTTCGTTTAGTGCCAAATCATCCAGCACATAACTACGGCCATACTCCTCGATGAACTGCTGAGCCATGTCCGTCTCCACGAATCCAGGCGCAATGACAAAGGACTTGATCCCGTCTCTTCCGTAGCCCCTCGCCAGCGAACGGCTCAGCGAAACCATCCCCCCTTTAGAAGCGGCATAGGCCAGATAATCCGGCGTATCTCCCCGAAAAGCCGCTCTGGACGCAATGTGAATGAATCTTCCCCCTCCTTTTTGCTGAAAATGCGGGACAAGCAGATGGCACAAATGGGCGCTGGCGACGAGGTTGACCTGGAGCGTCTGTTGCCAGGCATGGCGAAAGGTCTCTGCATCATCTGATTCCTGCTGGGCGATGGCAATCCCCGCGTTGTTGATCAGCACATCGATGCGGCCATAGTGTTGCATGGCGGCTTCGAATAGCCCGACTGCTCCATTGGGGTCGGACAGATCAGCCTGAAAAGCCCGGCTCCCTTGCCCAGCCTCGGTAGCAACGGCCTCGGCGGCCTCTTTCGAGCGGGTATAATGCACCGCAACGGTAGCTCCGGCTCCACCAAGCCCCCTGCATATAGCCGCTCCAATACCGCGGCTTCCACCGGTAACCAGTACAATCTGGTTGGTCAAATCAATCTTCATAGTTCTCTGGTTTCGATTTAAGGCCCACATGTTACATATTGCGAGACAATTTTGCCAGGTTGGTTTCCTGGAGAACCAGCCGGCATTTTCACCTACTCAAAAACAAAGTGTCAATGAAAGCCCTCGTTTTTCCCGGTCAAGGTGCCCAGCATCCCGGTATGGGACAGGCCCTATACGAACAATCCGAGCAGGCCCGTGAGCTGTTTGCCCAGGCCAATGAAATCCTCGGATTTGACATTCAGTCCATCATGTTTGAAGGCAGTGAAGAGGACCTTCGCCGGACTTCTGTTACCCAGCCAGCGATCTATATCCACTCAGTGGTAGCGGCTATGGTCAACGATCTTCCAGCTCAGGCAGGAGCTACTGCCGGTCATTCTTTGGGAGAATTCAGTGCGCTTTGTGCTGCGGGCGCACTGAGCTTTGGCGATGGCCTGAAACTCGTTTCCATTCGTGCCAATGCCATGCAGGAAGCCTGTGATGAGCAGGAAAGCACCATGGCGGCGATTCTGGGACTGGACGATGAGGTGGTAGAAGGCATTTGTGCTGGAATAGATGGGGTGGTTCCCGCGAACTACAACACCGTAGGTCAGTTGGTGATCTCCGGCAGCAAAGCGGGTATTGCCAAAGCGATTGAAGTAGCCCAGGAAAAAGGTGCCCGCCGCGCGCTGGAACTGGCCGTCAACGGGGCGTTCCACTCTCCTTTTATGGAGTCTGCCCGTGTAAAACTGGCTGCTGGCATCGAGGCCGCTCCATTTAGCGATGCGCGAATTCCCGTTTATCAAAACGTAACGGCAAAGCCCCACACTTCCGCTGCCGAGATTCGCGAAAATCTGTTGGCACAGCTGACCGCTCCCGTTCGCTGGACTCAGACCGTTCAGGCTCTGATCGCCGATGGTGCCACTGAATTCATCGAGTCAGGCCCAGGAAAAGTCCTCAGCGGCCTTGTTAAAAAGGTAGATCGGAAAATGCCGACTACTCAGGTTGGTTAACAATAGAGTGATCAAAAAGGGTGATCAAAAAGAGTGATCAAAAAGAGTGATCAATGTGATCTCGGTTATCATTGATCACCCCGATCACCCCGATCACCCCGATCACCCCGATCACCCCGATC
>CAYFIR010000006.1:0-9611 GCA_964343195.1 uncultured Bacteroidia bacterium
CGAGTTTGGCGAGCCAAATGAGGCTTTTTCTGACGCTGTATGCGGGCAAGAGATCGAGTCAAAAGCGGAACTAATTTTTTGAGCGTTCCTAAGATAGGAGCTGTAGGGGTTGGGCAGGAGAAAGTTGCTGAAGAAAAGGAAATACAGGATGTCCTCTACCTAAGGAGGGTGATACTGCCTTTGAACGTTTTTCCTTCGATGGTTGCGACATAAAAATATACCCCTTCCCGGGCAGGCTCTCCGCCTGGGGTCAGGCCATTCCAGCCATGGCTCGGACTTCGGGACGAAAACAGCTTTCTGCCCCATCGATCATAGACGAAAACTTCATATTCTGCCCTTCCGTCATACTGGATCCTGAATTCATCATTGGCACCGTCCCCATTTGGAGTAAACACATTTTGCAGCTCAACGGAAGGGACAAATACCTCATATGATCCTAATGTCATCGTTTGGGTACAGCCGTTTTCTCCCGTAACGCTTAATTCCACAGTGAACTTTCCAGGCCTGTCATATGCATACTGGGCCTCGGGTCCGGTAGTCATGCCCCCATCCCCCATGCTCCATAAACAACTGGAAATCCCTTCCCCCATGGCAATGAGATTGACACTGGTTCCGACCGGTATGCCTCCTCCAAACTCCGGGATGGAGATGGCGCTGGCATGTGGGGCCCGCGACACGTTGACGGTGGTTTGAGTGGAGCTATCTCTACAGCCGGCTACTCCGCTAACCTTCAGGGTAACGGGGTAGTGACCAGGCGATTGGTAAAAATGTACGGGGTTGGCGGAGGAGTCAACAGGGCTGCCATCTCCGAAATCCCATTCGTAGTTGAGGGCATCAGTGGTATTTTCCATGAAAGCGACCTCAAGCCACTCACAGCCACTTGCCAGGGTATTGAAATAGTCCGCCTCAGGTCTTGGGTACACGGTGATTTTGATTGAGGTGGAATCCACACAGATTCCTTCATTAATGGTGACGGAATAGGTGGTCGTCCGGGTAGGACTTGCGATGGGATTGTGGGCCGAGGGGGCGTTAAGCCCGGTTACAGGACTCCACCGGAACTGGGCGCTTCCCTGTCCTCCGAAGGCTGTTAGCTGGACGCTTTCTCCTTCGCAAATCGCCGTAGTGTCGGCTGTTATAGCTGCGATGATTTCAGGATAAACAAAGACGAGGACAGAGTCTGGTTCGGAGTTGCACCCATGCTGAGAGGCCATGAGGAAGTATTGCGAATTGAGTTGGGGAGAAACGCTTAACTGGAGTTGATCAGAAATGGGGGTTCCCCAAATGGAGTCCTGAAACCAGCGGTAATGGATGTCAGAGTCCCCCCCCTGGGCTACACCTTCTAGCTGTAGAGGCAATCCTATGCAGGTAAATGTGTCGGGGCCTGCCTCGACAGCAGGGTGGGGAAGTACCGTAATCGAAATGGGTTCGCTGTTCGCTATGCAGCCATTGAGACTTGTAGTGGCCAGAACCTGATAGGCCCCAGGGGCTGGCCAATGTATGTCGTATTCATATTCGGAAGGGGAGAAAATAGGGGTGCCACCATCCCAGTCCCAGTTGAGTGTGCTGCCATCAGGAGGAGATTCTGCCAGTGAAAACCTTGCAGGGGACTTCAGGCAGGTACTATCCGGACCCATCACCAGAGGGACTGGATTGGGCTTGACGAATACCCAGGCCGAGTCCCGATATTGGCAGCCTCCCGGGCTGGTCACTGACAGATGGTAAAGAGTGGACTGAGCAGGGCTCACATATGGTGCTGCGATATCAGGAGCAGAAGTCCACACAAACTGGTAGCTGGAAAATGCACTGAAATTATGGCTCAATTGAAGGCTATCTCCTTCACACAGGCTGTCATTCTCAAATGAAAGTGTTAGCGCTTCCTCAATCCAGGCGAGGGGCTGGGACTGGTTGAGAGGTATGATATTGGCACATCGATCTTCGATGTCTCCTACTACGGTTAACTGATAACTGCCGTGTCGGAGGGCCCCTTGTTTTACTTTTGCGCTGAAATGCTGCCCAAATAGCTGGCCGCTCTCGCAGGCGGGGCTACTGATTTGGTACATGGGAACTTCGCCATCCGGACCAGTCAGTCGCAGGTCAGAAGGGGTGAGAGAGGCACAAAGAATGGGTTCTGAGAAGTCAAATATGATGCTTGGAGTATCGCATACAAAGTGGGCCTGGGCAAGCTGGGGAACATCCTGGTCGAAGATGGTCGCTGAGGAAGAGGTGAAATCAATGGTGTATCCCTGGGTGGAAGAAGCGGTGAACTGACTCACATATACCACATAGGTCTCTCCTGCAAGAACTTCCAGGCAGGGTTCATGTTGGTCGGGGCAATTCTGACTAAAAACGCCATTGGGGCCTGTGATCCCACCACAACCTGAATTGGGGGCATAGTTGCAGCTTACTTCTGGAGCCAAACCTACCGGAATATCCGAACAGGACCGATCTGTGAGCTGGTAGACCGCCCAGTCATAATCATCGCTGGGATTATTGGGAAAAATGGAAAAACAAAGCTCTCCTCCCTGCTGAATGGTAAAGCGATACCAGCTTCCGCTTTTTTCTCCAGTGATAAGACAGGAGCTATCGGGGATTTCATCGGGGAAATTTCCCTCTCCCAGTGGAGCCTGGGTTTGCTGAAATATGGGCTGGCAGATCGGCACTGCGTCTATGCAGTCGCTGACCTGAGCCTGAAGAGAAGCATGTATCAGAAGTCCTAGGGGTATCAACCATCGGTGTGGGTTGAACCGGGACATGGTGGGTTATTTCAATTGCCTAACGCTGGGTCAGGGTTACATTCAAAATTCTGAACTGGATATTGGAAGAAAGTGATTCCTGAAAATCTTCTGGTAAATACAGACCTAATTGCTCCAACGATGTGGTTAATTCCAATTCCAGGCCCATACCGTTGGTAGCCGGTGTGACTGAAAGTACTCCCGGTAGTTCTACATCCAGCCCCTGGTAGGAGATGGAGTAGCTGCCCCCCATGGATTGTTTGGTCGTCGGATTTTGAGGAATGACAAGATCGGAAGCCTGAATCATCATCAGCCGATTGGCCCGGCTTTGCAGTACCTCTTCCACAACTGACTGGTCAAATGCATTGGCTCCTACAGACAATGCGGCAGGCTTTACCAAAAGTCGGAATAGCTCCTGATCGGCGTCGTAAGACGCCACCAACTGATCGGTACTAATGGTATGTACGATTTTGCTTCCTTCCAGAAAATTGATTTCCAGGGTGCCCTGGCCATTGTATTGTTGGGCCATGAGGGTTGAGCCTAGAAATACTGGAATAAGAAGCAGGAAGAAACGAGGTTGCATGAAGGGCTAAGGTTATAGTGTTATGAAGGGAAGCAAAGGCCTCCGATAATTAGGGAGAAAGCAGGTGTCTGGGAATACTGGCATCACGGTTATGCTTCCAGTACTTATTCTATATTCCTATTGCACCCCAAGTCCCTACTGTTTTCCTTTTGTCCTGATGTCTTGCATGGCTGTACTGAGTGAATACGCTCCAATTTCGCCTTTATTCTCTTAGAACGGAAATCTAAGCGGGACGATAGCCTACATATACAAAAACCGCTCTGCATCCCGGATGCAGAGCGGTAAACTGTATTTGGTGCCACCGAGGCCTACTTGGCGTAGGCGATGGCCCTTTTCTCACGGATCACCGTGATCTTAATATGTCCTGGATATTGCATATCCTTCATGACTTTCTGGGAGATATCGAAAGCCAGTTTGTCGGCTTTTTCGTCGCTAACCTTCTCAGATTCAACGATCACACGTAGCTCGCGACCGGCCTGGATGGCGTAGGTTTTCATCACACCAGGGTAGGCGAGAGCGAGGTCTTCCAACTCCTTGAGGCGCTTGATGTAGCTCTCCACAATCTCGCGACGTGCACCGGGGCGTGAGCCGGAGATGGCATCACAGGCCTGAATGATCGGCGAAATGAGACAGGTCATTTCGATCTCATCGTGGTGAGCTCCAATGGCGTTGCAGATTTCAGGGTGCTCGTTAAACTTTTCTGCGAGCTCCATGCCCAGCAGGGCGTGAGGTTTGTCAGAGTGTTCCTCGGCGACTTTGCCGATGTCGTGGAGCAGACCAGCGCGCTTGGCTTTCTTGACGTCAAGTCCCAATTCTGAAGCCATGATCGCACAGAGGTTGGCAACCTCGCGGGAGTGCTTGAGCAGGTTCTGACCGTAGGAGGAGCGATACTTCATGCGGCCTACCAGCTTGATCAACTCAGGGCGCAAGCCATGGATGCCGAGGTCAATCACGGTGCGCTCCCCAGTTTCGATGATCTCTTCGGTGATTTTCTTTTCAGTTTTCTTCACCACTTCCTCAATGCGTGCAGGGTGAATACGTCCGTCGGTAACCAGTTTGTGGAGTGACAGGCGTGCAATCTCGCGGCGAACCGGGTCAAATCCTGAGAGGATAATGGCCTCTGGCGTATCGTCCACAATGATTTCGATGCCGGTAGCCATCTCCAGGGCACGGATGTTGCGGCCTTCACGGCCGATAATGCGGCCCTTGATTTCGTCATTGTCGAGCGGGAATACCGTCACGGTATTCTCGATGGCATGCTCAGCGGCTGTCCGCTGGATGGTTTCGATGATGATCTTTTTGGCGTCTTTGGTCGCGGTAAGCTGGGCTTCTTCTACAATCTCCTTGATGTAGGCAGAAGCTTCAGTTTTTGCTTCCTGCTTGAGGGCTTCTATCAGGCCGGATTTGGCTTCTTCTGCGGAGAGACCGGAGATTTTTTCGAGCTCTTTTACCTGCTTCTGATGGACATTGTCCAGTTCTGCCTGACGCTTCTCCAGGATCTCGTGTTGCTTGGTAAGCTGGTTGCGGGTGTTGTTCAATTCTCCCTGCTGGGACTTCAGCTTCTGGGTTTCCTTGTTGACCTTTTCCTCCCGGTTGACCAGGTTTTGTTCTCTTTGCTTGAGCTTGTTTTGCAGGGCGTCGAGTTTTTCCTTTTGCCTCTTGGCATTTTGCTCAAACTTTGTTTTCAGCGCCTGGTACTTGTCGTTGGCCTTGCTGATTTTATCCTGCTTGATGTTTTCGCCTTTTAGCTCCGCCTGCTGGAGGATGCTTTCCGCCTTGACCTTGGCGGTTTCGATCATTTTGAGGTTCGCATTGTTGAGGAGGAAGCGGTTGATGAGGTATCCTGCGATGATCCCTAAAACCAACCCTATCACGACTCCTATGATGATATCAGCCATTTGTGTAGGTGTTATTGGTTAGACAAACGGCGCTAGCCACGCTTCAGGAGCAGATAACTCTGTCCAGCGGGCACACATCACGGGTAGTAACGGAAAAAACACCAGTGCTTCGCATTCGAAATTTGTAATCGGTAATTCGTAATTGTAAGTGTTGCCGGTGAACATCTTATACGAATAACGAATGGTCAATTACTTAATTCCGAAGGTCCTAGTCCTTCTCCGCTAATTCCAGGGTCCTGTTCAGTTTCTCATCGAGTTGGGTCAATTCCTTCAATAGGGTTTCCTCGTTTTTTTGTTCGAGGAGGTCCTGGCTAAGATGTTCAGTCATGATGTCCAGGCAGCACATAATGGCTATATCCAGATCATCCTGGGTTTTATATTCAGCCTTGAAGGCTCTGATCTTTGCGTTGATGGTTTTAGCCGCATGTTTGATTACGGCTGCCTCGTCGCTATCCACTCGGGCGGGAAACTGGCGACCAAATACCGTTACTACAATGGATTGCTTTTTCACAGATCCTAAGTAATGTGATGCCCCTTATGGGCTAATCGCCGAAATTCTTTAAACAAATATCAATTTCCTGAATATATAAATCAATTTTGGCTTGCAAGGCATCCCGATCTCCCTCATCCACCAGTTGCTTGACTACCTGGGCTGCTTCATATTGTTGCTGCAAGGCTTCTATGGACTCATCTTTGGTCCGAAGGGTGGCCTTTAGCTCTTCTATGTATGCATCGGTCTTCTGCTGCTCTTCCTTCATCCCACGAATTTGGGCTTCCAGTCGAGATACTTTGCGTTGAACAGATTGCAGTTTTTGAAAAATATCATCCATGATGATGTGGGCTGCATTGGTCAAATCTCCATAATTTTTCCCATGAATCAAAGTATCACTTTAGGTAACGATGGGGAAACTGCTTGTAATACAGTCAGGTAATTGGATGTGGATTCCTTCCTGGCATTGAATTATTTTGTGAGACCAAATCATCTACCCCCTTCTTCCTCTGTGGCACTGGATTTGAGCAGAGAGAGTGGACTCCTCATAAGGCCCATATTATCTTGAGAACTCTGGCGCGTACTGTAATTCACCTACTTTTCCGCCCTTGCCCATCTGCATCTTTACGGTTAATGACCTGGCTATTCGTAATGGCCGGGGGATATTTCGTGGGGACTGCCCAAAACAGGCAACAGTTGTACCCTGAGTACAATTTCCTGCATGCTGAGGACAACTATATCGGGAACCATACCCGGGGAATGAAGCACTTTTACCGACAGTTGAGCCGACTGGAGGAGGACCGTATCCGTACGATCAACGTGGTACATATCGGGGACTCCCACATTCAGGCCGACTGGTTTTCGGGCGAATTGCGGCGTTTGCTGCAGGACGAATTTGGGACCGCTGGCAGAGGGCTGGTCTTCCCCTACTCGCTCGCCAACACCAATAGCCCTGGCGATATTCACAGCCAGTCGAATGTAAGCTGGCACATCGATCGCATCATTTCGAGCGAAAATTATCTGCCCATTGGGTTGAGTGGGATTACCCTTCGGACCTATCGTCCCGATTTTTCCCTGAAGGTAGAGGTGGATGACGCGCCCGGTCTGGACTACCGATTTAATAAGGTGACGGTATTCACTGGCAGTGATCCTGATCATTTTGACTTGCTGGCCAGTACAGAGCCGCTCAAGGAAGGCGCACCCATCAAATCGGCTACACTGGCTCCCATCAGCACGGTTTTTGGCACCGCCAACGAGGAAGAACTTTTTCCCATCACCCTGGCGTCACGGGGGATCAATCATTTTACCTCGACCATATACCTGCCAGAGCTGACTCATCACATCTACCTGCAGGCCTGGCCTGACCTGGAGCGACAGCGGCAGGCAACCTTGCACGGGCTGGTATTGGAGAACTTCAATGCTTCTGGCATCCTTTACCACACCATTGGGGTCAACAGTGCACAGTACCGCCACTATGCGGCAGCAGATATCTTTGCTGAGCAGTTGCAGGCCCTGAGCCCTGATCTGGTGATCATCTCACTGGGGACCAATGAGTCGGTGGGCTACTTCAATCGGGAGAGGTTTTTTAACCAGGTGGACGAGCTGGTTCATAACATTGAATCACATTTGCCACACGCTGCGATTGTTTTTACCACCCCTCCAGATGCATATTACCGCGGCAAGGTCAATTCCAACGTCGATATCTGCCGACAGGTGTTGCTCGATTATGCATTTAACAACGATCTTTCCTGCTGGGACCTCTATCACGTGATGGGAGGCACCAATTCTGTGGAGCAATGGTATCAGTCGGGACTGGCTGGGCGCGACCGTCTTCACTTTACGAAATCTGGCTATGAATTGCAGGGTAAGCTGCTATTTGAGGCCATAATGAAAGGCTATGATGCTTACCTCTCTTCTCACTGATTTTATAAACTGGTGGGGAGATTTTTTCTCCTATGATCCCGCGAACACGATGATGTTCAATACGGGATTGTTCCTGGGCACCTTTCTGGTGTTCCTGCTGGCCTATATTCCCCTGTCCAGTCGTAAGACGCTGAGGGTGATCTATGTCACCGTTTTCTCCCTTTTCTTTTATTACAAAGCCAGTGGATGGTTTTTCCTTCTGCTGATTCTTTCGACCCTGATCGATTATGCGTTTGGGTTGCTGATTTATGCACATCATGAAGAGGAGACTCCATACCACCGGCATCGATGGTTAGGTAGGGAGTGGAACATGGTTGACTTGCGCGACTGGTTTTCCGGAATGCCCATTGAAGCACGACATGGGAGTACCGAGCATAGGGCAGCCTGGCTGCTTGGAGCCATTGGGCAACAATTTGTGCCGCTTTTTGCTCTCTTTTTAACGGCGATAGATCGGTTGATCTCCCGATTTGTTCCAGAAGAAAACCGCTCGCGGCGCCGCCGGGTACTGCTCACCATGAGTGTGGTCGCCAATCTCGGTCTCCTGGCCTATTTCAAGTACACCAATTTCCTGATTGGTACGTTGGGAGACCTGTTTAGCCTGGAACTGGAACCCATGGACATTTTCCTGCCGGTGGGAATTTCCTTCTTCACCTTCCAGACCATGAGCTACACCATCGACATTTATCGGGGCAAACTGGAGCCCGTGCGGAGCATCATGGACTTTGCCTTTTATGTGAGCTTCTTCCCCCAATTAGTGGCAGGCCCAATTGTGCGGGCGGCCGACTTTATCCCGCAGATACGAGCCAATCTCAAGATTTCCCAGGCAGATATCGGACGGGCGCTGCTGCTCATTGGCACAGGTGCCTTCAAAAAGCTGGTGATCTCTGATTACCTGAGTGTCAACTTCGTCGATCGGGTCTTTGAGGCTCCTGGGCTATATTCTGGTGTGGAAAACCTGCTGGCGGTTTATGGCTACACCCTTCAGATTTACTGCGACTTCTCTGGCTACACCGATATAGCCATCGGCATCGCGTTATTGATGGGGTTTCGGCTACCGGTCAATTTTCGAGCGCCCTATCAGGCGCATAGCGTGCAGGACTTTTGGCGTCGCTGGCATATTTCGCTGTCCACCTGGCTGCGTGACTATCTCTATATTTCACTCGGTGGAAATCGCCGTGGCCAATGGCGTACCTACTTCAACCTGCTCATGACCATGTTTTTGGGCGGGTTGTGGCATGGTGCTGCCTGGACTTTTATTTTCTGGGGTGCCCTACATGGGGTAGCCCTGGCGCTGCATAGGATGTTGAGAGACACCCGTTTCTGGATCCGCAGGCAGGTTAGCTGGTTACTGGATCGGCTGGATGAACGGCAACTGAAAGCCGCCAAAAATGATCAGCGGGATGAGTTTGCCGCCCGTATCACCGAATGGCGCTGGAGGATGCAGGGGTGGTTCCCATTGGTCCTCACGCTTGCGAATCGGGTTCTGGGGATGGTTTTGACTTTCCATTTTGTCTGTTTCACCTGGATATTTTTTCGCGCACAGAGCTTTGCCAGTGCATGGGAAATGATCCGGCAAATTACCTCCGCGCAGGGCCTCAGTGAGATCTGGAGCATGATCGGAGCTAGTCTGGTCAATCTGTTTAGCTCGCTGTGGTACCTCATCACGTTTCGCTATGACAAGGCTGGCGAGGCTTTTGGCGACTATGATGTGGTCATCCTGCTGATGATTCTGGGCTACCTGCTTCATCTGATTCCGGATGATGTGGAGGTGAAACTGGAAAAGCGATTTGTTCTGTCTCCCATATGGGCCAAGTCACTGGTCATGGCAGGAGTGATCTGGCTGGTGCTCCAAACCCAGTCTGCGGGACCGCAGTCGTTTATCTACTTTCAGTTTTAGAAAGCAGCAGGAGGGATATCTTGAGTATATAAAGTATATGAAGTATATGAAGTATATGAAGTATATGAAGGGGAAATAGTATTTTCCT
>CAYFIR010000006.1:9711-142795 GCA_964343195.1 uncultured Bacteroidia bacterium
CCATACCTCCATACCTCCATACCTCCATACCTCCATACCTCCATACCTCCATACCTCCATACCCCTCAACCGGCTCAGGGACCGCCTCTTGCCTCCATCCGTGTAACCCAGTTTCTTTTTTGATTAGAGGTATTATCCAATCGTTTTCTATTTTTATGTGCTAGCTTTCCGCAAAGGCGGCAGGTATGGGAATTTCTTCGCATATTGCCTACTTTCGGACTTTGGGAAGCATATCCCAAACTTGGCACTACCAAACTTTATTGAGCTAAACTATTACCTCACCCAATAGCTGATTTATGAGCCGATACCTCTACCCGTATCTAAGTATATTTTTGGTGCTGGCTGGAATGTGGATCCCTCTTCAGGGACAGTACACCTGGGAAAACCATGGTCCAGATAATATAGGCAGTATCACAAGAACCATTGCCTTCTACAACAACGGTTCTGCTATCATGGCAGGGTCTCAGGGAGGCGGATTGTGGCAGTCGTTTGACAATGGTGATTCCTGGCAGCCTGTTCCTGGATATACTGGCAATCCCAATGTCACAAGTCTCGCCGTAGATGGGAGTACCCTTTTGGTTGGGACTGGATCAACCAAGTTCCGTGAGACCTTTAATGAGAGGTCGCTGAATTACCCATCTACCTACGACTACCGTACAGATCGTGGCGGATTCTTTGGCAACCTGCAAGGGAAGCCCGGAGGAGGGGTATATATCTCTACCGACAATGGGGAATCCTGGTCCAATGACAACGGTACGACCAAGGCGCCTTTTGGGGCAGGAACTCTCCAAAATGAAGGCCCCTTTACTGACATCATGAAGGTCGCTGCCCGTGACGGAAACATCCTTATCGGAACGGCTGAAGGACTCTTTTTCTCAAACAATGAGCTGGGTACCGTACTACCAGTCAACGGTCCTGACTTCTTGCAGGACAACATGGTATTTGATATAGAGTTTGCCGCTGAGAACCGGGTTTACGCGACTGTACATCGGGACAATGACAATCCAACGGACAGTGTTTTCATCTCTACCGACAATGGCCGCAGCTGGTCCACTCTTACCGACGAGTTCCTGTATCAAACTGGCGGTATACTGCTGGCCAATCGTTCTGTCCGAACTGAAATTGCTGTAGCCCCCAGTAACGAGAACATCGTTTACATTGCTTCCTGTCTGGCTAGTGGTGAAGTTGCCGGAGTAGTACGGTACGATATCAGCGCTGATGAATGGACCCGTGTTTCGCCTCGTGGAGGTGGAGACTTTAATCCCCTGGGCGGAAATGGTCGGGATGCATTTGTCCTGAAGGTGCTTCCAAATGATGAGAATGCCCTTATACTTGCAGGAAACAGATGGTTTACTTACAGCGAAGCAGAGAGCTGGAATCAAACTGCTCAACACATCAATCCTTCCACGAATACCTACATCCCCACCCCTATATTTGACATCGCTTTTGATCCGAATAACCCCAATGCGTTCCTGATTGGGACAGGAGGGCAAATTACCTCAAGCCAGGATGGAGGAGAGACCTTCGCCCGTCGCAGCAAGGGATATGAATCCACCGTTGCAATGACCGTAACTTCTCTCGGGTACCGCATCGAAGGCGAGGAAGGGCAGGACCTGGATGCTATCATTGGCGGGACACTGTCCTCTGGGGTTCTGATGAATGCCAAGTACAATACAGAGCAGGCCAATCTGCAACCTGCCAAGCAGGGCTTTGGCCAGTTGAGTACCCGACGCTATACCCGTGTTGCGGCTTCGCTTCTGGCCCCCGGAACGCTGGTGATCCAGGGAACTGACGGGGGACTGGTACGCTCTCTGAACCTTGGAGAAATATTCGAAACCTTCTATGGTCTCCCGCTGCTACCACAGGTGGCCAATCTGGTCCCTGCTACTTCGGATACCATCATTGACCGTACAGATGCCAATGAGTCCGGTGGTGGCACCATGCTGGACCGACCCACACCTGCCCAAAGCGTATTTGCTCTGGACGAATTTATCCCGGAAGATCTGGCATCACAACTCACCAACGACGGAGAAGAAGTGAGTGTAGACGAAGTGTTGGAGGAAGTGAGCAGCTACATATACTTCTGTTCACAGCATTATATTTGGGTGGTAAATCGTCCGTTTGATGACCTGCTTCAGGTGCGCTGGAACCGTATTTCCAATGAACTGGTCGACGGAACCAACGAGGTATTCACTGCTATGGAAGTCGCTCATACGGATGACCATACGCTGTATGTAGGAACAAGCCGAGGCAACATCTTCCGGATTGACCGGCCTCATGACCTGGAAAACTTTGACGTAAATGTCAACGTGGTGAAGCTGACGGAAGACTTTGACGCTGTCGGGCTGAATTTTATGGAAGGCCGCTGGATTACCGATCTGGCTGTTGATCCCAATGATCCCAATACCCTGGCGGTAACTTACGCAGGCTACTCTGACCCTGCAGTATTTGGCTGGCCCCATGTGACCTACAATGCGCTGGATTCCATGCCTACCTTTGGAGCTATTCGCTCCGCTGCATTGAACAATGCTCCTACCTATACCGCCAAGTTCATCGATGATGGAGGAAACTCTGTATTGCTGCTTGGCACCGAGCTAGGTTTATATTCTCTGCGAAACCTGGGAGCCATCGTCAACCCTGGCCTCGTTACAGCGGAAGTTACTCCTGAGCTCGAAGGTCCGATTGTATATGACATTTTTGCCAGACCTTACCGTGCCGTGGTTCAGGAAAAGGCATTGACCCGGACCATAGAGGTAGAGGTGGTCGTAGGGGATTCCACCATCACCGAAACACGTGAAGTAGAAGTTGACCGCTTCCAGTTGGAGGATGACCAAAACATTTACATCGCCACTTATGGACGAGGATTTTGGTCTACCAATAGCCTGAGCGCCCGCCTCCGTGGTGGCGAAGGGACAGAAGATCCTCTTACCCAGGCATTTGGTACAGCGCTATACCCCAATCCTACTGAGGGAGCAACTCCTTCTCTGAAGGTAGAACTGCCAGAGGCCGGACAGGGACGGTTACGGGTGATAGGGCTGGATGGTCGCATCATTCACCTGCAGGAACTTGATTTACAGGCAGGGGCTACGCAGGTACCTCTCAAGATGCCACAGGCACTCTCGACTGGGATCTACGTCGTAGAAATCGAAGTGCAGGGCGAAACTGAGCAATACCGTGCCCAGCACAAACTGCTCTGGACCCAGGAATAGCATCACTATTTTTTATATTTCAATCCCGACTTTTTCCCTGGTGGAAAGAGTCGGGTTATTTTTTATTTTCACTCTCATGAAAACATTGATCCTGTGTCGACATGCGAAATCCGACTGGCCAGATGGTGTCCCGGATATCCACCGGCCGCTCAAGCAGCGAGGAATAAATGATGCTACCTACCTCGGGGATATCCTGCGCTCGCAGGCTTTGCGACCGGATCTGATCATTTCCTCCCCTGCCCAGCGTGCACGGCAAACAGCTGATATCATTTCAGCCTGTATCAGCTATCCCAGCGAAGTGAAAGTGGAAGACAGCGTGTATTATGAAGGAGAAGAGGGAATGCTTCGGTTAATACATGGCCTGCCTCCGCTTGCTGAAACCGTAATGGTATTCGGGCATAATCCGACCATGGAGGACTCAGTGGGCACCCTGCTAAGAATGGGGAACGATTTCACCATGCCGACTTCTGGTATGGCCTGTCTCGAGTCTCATCAAAGCTCCTGGAAGTATTTCTCAGCTTCCGAGCCTCAGCTAAGGTGGTTTTTGATTCCCCGCCTGAAGCGAAAGGGATAGCTTCGCAGCAATCATTCCTCCGTCGGAGGAACAATCTCCAACTCCCAGGGCACTGATTTCCAGGGAGATTTTTTGCTCTGGACGAAATGTCCTATCAGGCGCTTTAGTTCGCGCTCTTGTGCCTCATAGGTAGGAGCAGACCAAAACCGTAGCCCCTTGAGGTACTGCTCCTGTGCCTCTTCCCAGCTATTACAGCGATGTTGCAAAGCCTGACTTGCAGCCAGGAGATAGGTGGTAGCGATCTCTTCATTGATCAACTCTGCCCTGAGCGCCCATCGGGTCAAGTCTATGAGCCGCAGCATGTCCCAACCCATAAAGCTCCCCTGCTGCAACTCTTCGCCTGCCGCTTCTATCCATAGCAATCGGGCTTGCAATTCTGCCTGATCTGCCTGATCCTCCTGCTTGATTTCTGCTGCGTCAATTTGCACCCGCAACACAGTACGCTCTTCCTCCGTCATGCGACGGATGTTGTCGATTTGATTTTGAAAATCAAGGCGCTGCCCCTCTTCCAATAGCCAGTCTGCCGTTTCCCTCCAGTCTTCCTCCGTTTCAATCTCCCAGTCTTTGCGCAGGTAGCGCCTGGCATTTTTCTGGGTTTTGGGCGAAAGCGGACCGCCCGTCAACTCCATGGGGATTGGCCATTTGTTTCTGGTCGCCAGAATTAAACCTGCAGCCAGAGGCCAGTCGATTAACTTCAGAGTAGGTTTGGGCTGTCGTCTGAGCCAGATCAGTCGCGCCAAGCCAGTTGTAAGGGCCATTCCTGCGGCCCATCCTGAGAGCCCCAGAACCGGATCAACCTGAATCAGGAGTATTACCGTCAGGGCCGCGAGAAAAAGAATTAACAGCAGCCAGCGTGGTTTTTGCCACAAGCGGGTATTGGGCCCCTGCCGCCAGGCATATACCAGGCTGAGGACAGTTACGGCGAGGTACAGCAAGATGGCCAGAAGTATTTCTCCTCTCATGAATTTGACTCATTCTTAAGACATCTTCCAGCCATGCTGCGGATACCAGCGAATGATTTCAAATGCTTCCGCTGCATCTGAACCGCTTTCCATGCCTCGCTGGCGTGCCAGAGTCTTTAGGCCTTCGGCGGAGTAGGGATCTGGAAAGGTCTTATTCTCCTCAGAATAGCAGCCAAAGGCCTCTATCTTCCGTTTCAGCTGATCTTCCGAAAGTGGAACATAAAAATTGGGCTGGAAGGGTTCCCCATTCCACAGGCCCACACAGGGGATTTCGCAGGTGAGGATAGATACCGCCCTATTCCTTGGCCGCCCGATAATTTTTGCGACCTCGGATATGATCCGATGATCCTGATTGAGGTCGCGGTGGCTGTGGGTGATGATGAGATCGGGGGGACGGTGGATTGCTTTCGCAGTTTTTCGCGCAATCTCAGAAACCGCTATTTGTTCAAAGCGCTGATCAGGCAGTCCCAGGGTAGCCCAGTTGGGGATACCCAGTATGCCACAGGCTCTTGCCAATGGGGCACGGTTGTCGGTGGCTTGGTCCCGCATATCAACCACGCCATCAGAGGCAATGATTAATTGAACCTGATGTCCCTGCGCTAGCAGTTGCTGGATTGTTCCCCCTGCTCCAAGGCTTTCATCGTCGGCGTGTGCCAATAGCAGGAGGACCTTCATGTGGATTTTACTAGAATTTCTCTCTCAACTGGGTAATGGGCAGTCCCAGCAGGTGAAAGTCTGGGAAGATGCCTTTGAGCAGGTCAAATTTCTCAATGTACATCTCGGTGGCCTTCTGGTTCTTCTGGGTGAAGTTCAGGAGGCGCATGAAGTACTCGCGCACCTCAGGGTGAGCCTTGTCGAAATACATGGTCTTGAGCTTCCCGTGCTCAAATTCTTTCTCCTTGGCAAAGTATACCACCAGCAGAGGCTTGAGCTTCTTTTGCTCTTCTTCCTCAAAGTTTGACTCGGCAAATACCCGAATCAGCTCCTGTAGATAAGCCCGCTCTTCTGGCGTATCGAGAAACTCTGAAAGCTTATGGAAAAACAGGTGAGGAATGTAGGCGCCTCCGAATCGCTCGGCGGTTTGCACGAGAAATCGGTTGAATTGCTCACGGTCTTCCAGCAATTCTTTGTGGATGGGCTCCAGAGCACCAATGAGGGATTCCTTATTTTCCTCCCACTCACCGTAGTATTTATCTTCCAGGTTTTCGAGTTCTTTTACGATATCCATTTTTGTAGCGAGTTAGTATTGCGCTATTAACTTCCTGGCGAAATTAGGGATTGAGGGCCAAAAAAGTAAATGAGCAGGCATAATTGAGGACACTTATTGACAGGAAATGTTTGAGAAAAGGGGAATTAGCTCCTGGCCATGCCAATACTCATGATGCTAATCTGTGTATCGGGATTTGCGTGATGAATGGCCCTGATGCAGGCTTCCAGTGTGGCCCCTGTGGTGATCACATCATCTACCAGCAGAATTGACCCTGGCAGCTCACCGGATACCGCAAAGGCTGATTGCACATTTTCCCAACGGGCACTTCCGGCTTTCCTGGCCTGGGTGTCGGTGTGGTGAGGTCGGGTGAGTAGGTCCGATCGCGTAGGGATATCTGTCACGCCTGCTATTCCCTCCGCAATTTTTTCTGCCTGGTTGTATCCCCGCTTGCGCTGTTTACGGCGATGCAGTGGAACCGGAACCACAGCTTCGATCCCATCTAAAAAAGGGCCTGATTTTATCATTTCACCGGCGTACTGCCCCAGGTAGTTACCGATTTGAGGCGCGTCTTCATATTTGAGGGCCTTGATCAGCGTCTGCAAGGTGCCGCCTTTGTCAAAGTAAAACATGCTGGCCGCTCCGGCGATCTTTACCCGTCCCGCCAGTCGGAAGTACAACTCATTCTTTGTGGGGCTTTGATGGAAGTCGGTAGCCTGCAATTGAGAGAGGCACCTGAGGCAGACGTATTGTTCCTGGCTCACCAGAGGTCGGTCACAGGCATAACAGTTTTCGGCAACGAGCAGGCTACGTAGGGGTTTTAACCAGTTCATGGGGAATGATTATGGAAGGCTGAAAAATGATTGCGTCTGATGAAATGTAGCCAATTCCACCGAAAAAGTCGGCCGTAAAAGGTAAATTCCCATCGCTCCCAACATATCATCAACCGTACTCCCTCTACGAATCACGAATCACGAATCACGAATCACGAATCACGAATCCCACTCCCATGCAAATATTTCAGATCGACGCTTTTACGGACAGAGTTTTCGGAGGAAATCCCGCCGCGGTGGTGCCGCTTGAAAAGTGGCTCCCTGATGCGACCATGCAAGCAATAGCCGCAGAAAATAACCTCGCAGAAACGGCATTTTTCGTTCCTCAGGGCAAGGGGCAGTATCATCTGCGCTGGTTTACCCCCGAACTGGAAATAGACTTATGTGGTCATGCGACCCTCGCGACGGCCCATGTCCTGTTTGAACACCTGGCTGAAATGAGTTCCGAAATCAGGTTTGAAACGAGGAGTGGAATCCTGACTGTTACACGCGATGAAGACTGGCTTTCAATGGATTTTCCCGCTCGACCTCCAGTTCCCAAGCCTGAGGACAAGGAGTTGCTGAGGGCTGCCCTGGGGCTGCAGGAGGAGCCATTATTCGTCGGAAAATCAAGAGACTACCTGGTAGAACTGCCAAGCGAAGCCGCCGTACGGGCCCTGAAGCCCCGCATGGACCTCGTCGCTCAACTGGACTGCATCGGGGTGATTGCCACGGCACCGGGAGATAGCGTCGATTTTGTGAGCCGGTTTTTTGCCCCGCAGGCAGGTGTGCCAGAAGACCCGGTTACTGGTTCGGCCCACAGTACGTTGATCCCCTATTGGGGCGGGAAACTGGGGCAGTTTTCACTGGACGCCTGGCAGGTATCTTCTCGTCATGGCGTGCTCCGCTGCACCCATCAGGGTGACCGTGTAACCATGGCCGGACAGGCAGTTACGTATTTGGTGGGGGAGATTGGTACGGGAGACGGTGTTGAGGGTTGATACGAATGACCAATAGCCAGGGTGCCTATATTCCCCATATACACCTTATTCCCCTTATTCCCTCCCCTTATATACCTTCAACAAAGCACTGGGGCATTCGCTCCAACTTTCCCCCATTCTCCCTGTCCTTGGTAGGAAAACAGGGCTTGCCAACTTTTTCTGATACACTCGTAAAATATGGCAACCCCTGTTTCGTCTAACCAAACGAAATGGACACCATACCTTCCATATCTCCCCAGGCGGCAGAAGACTCGCTGACCGCCATCAGCCAGACCTTCGAGCAGGAGCGGCGTCGCCTGTTCGCGTTTATTCGCGACCGGGTACCCGACCTCGAAGACGCAGAAGATATCCTCCAGGATACCTTCTACCAACTGGTCAACCACTATGACAACATCGAGTCGCTGGACAGAGTGAGCAGTTGGCTGTTTACTGTGGCACGTAACAAGATTACCGACAGCTACCGCAAGAAGCGGCCTGTACGGATGACGCAGGTGCGTGACGAGGACGATCAGCCCATCAACCTGAGTGACATCCTGCCCGACCTGTCCGGTCAGCCCGATGAGGTGTACGCTCGGGGCATGATTCTCGACGCGCTGGAAGAGGCGTTGGAGGAATTGCCCGAAGACCAACGCGAAGTTTTCGTCGCCCATGAGTTTGAAGGGGTTTCCTTCAAACAGATGGCCGAGGAGACTGGTCTGAGCATCAATACCATGCTTTCTCGCAAGCGCTATGCAGTCCTGCACCTGCGCGAGCGACTGAAAGATGTGTACGAAGAGATTTAAGATGGAGGCGAGAAGTGAGAGGCGAGAAGCGAGGCCTTTATTACCGGCAAGGCGCTTTCCGCAGCATCATTATCCGTTTTTCCACATTGAAACGAAGTAAATTGCAGAATTTCCTCTCTCGCTGGGGCTGATACCCCGGCGAGAGGGCACCTAAACAGAAGAAAGGAACGAACTATGTGTAAGCAATCGCATCACGGTGAAAAAGACTGGAAAGGCGGCAAGAAGTTATTCAAGATGAGCCTCGGCGGCCTGTTTTTGGGTGCCCTGCTGGTCATGGTACTGTGGAACGCCGTCATGCCTGATCTTTTTGGACTGCCCCACCTGGGCTACTGGCAGGCATTTGCCGTGTTGTTTTTGAGTCGCCTCCTTTTTGGGGGACACCACCACCCTGCTCATCACCACTGCGGGCATGAGGGAATGAAGGGCAAATGGCGCGCGAAGTTTGAGGCCAAGATGAAAGAACATTGCGACAAGCACGGAGAGAAAAGCCCGGAAGAAGAGGCAAAAGATGAACGCTTCAAGCGTGGCTTCACCTCCGGTAAGTGGGATGTCAATGTCATCGACGTGGAGGACGAAGAAGAGGAGAAAAAGGATGACGGAGACGAAAAGCCTGATGAAGGCGAGGCCAAGTAGGGCTGATCCTGCACCACATCTCGAACTGCGAGACGGACGGGACTACCAGAGAACTGGTGGTTCCGTCCGATTTTTTGGGAGAAGTAGCCCTTTTCGATTTTCCTTTTTTGGGTGAAAGCCTGACAGGACAAAGGGACATCAGGGAAGATTTCCCATCCCCGCGAAAAATTGACCAAACCGAAACAAATCCGTACTTTGGTCGCTATACAACCCTAGACCCCATATATTCACTTTCCATGCGCCTTATCTCTTTATTTTCCCTTGTTGCCATCCTGTCATTTGTAGCCTGTAGTGACACTTCAGAGCAAAATACTGAGCAGGCTGAAGATCAGGTGTCCATTTCCCTGGACAGCGAGTCTGATGGAGAGTCTGTGAAAAAAGTCGCAGCCCTGAGTCTCAGTGAGATGGAATCAGCTGAGTCTCAGTATCTGGTCCCTTCGCCCGGCGAGGTGCTTAGCTCTCTGGACAAGCTTGACCGGGTGCCCTGGAGTCAACTGGCTTCATACGATTTAAAAGCTGACTATGACGACAAATATGCCCGTGCCCTCAACCTGGGAGTTCGGGTGGCGGATGCTTTCATGGCGGTCAACGCCGAGGATGCAGGGAAGTTTGGCGAGATGAGCACCATCATCTTTGACCTGGCCCGGGAGATCGGACTTGGAGATGTGCTGGAAAGTCAGCGCTCAGAGCTGGATAACCTTGCTTCTCAAGGCAAATGGGAAGAACTCAAGGCTGCCCTGGACAATGTGCAGACCGATGTGAAAGACGAAGTGCAGGCCATGGGGGAAGACGAACTGATCGTGTTGGCGAGTATCGGTGGCTGGATTGAAGGCATGGCAGCTGTCACGGCTCACCTCGAGGAAAATTACTCCGCCGAGAATGCCACTCTGCTGCAACAGCAGGAACTGGTAGCCTATTTTCTGCAAAAGCTGGAGTCCATGCAAGGGCCAGCCAAAGAACATCCGCTGGTCGTACAGTCAGAAACCACGCTGTCGGCCGTACTGCCCATGATTGAAGGAGAGTCAGTCCCGACAATGGAGCAAACCAAACGAATTCATGAACAGACCCAGACCCTGGTAGCAAGAATAGAAGCAGGTCAATAAGTAATTTCTGGTTGGGAAATCGTTTTATCCAGGGAGGCCACAACGGCGTTCAATTTTTACCAACCAACACAGTTTGTAACTCAAATCTACCCTTGATGAAAAAAGCTTCTAGATTATTTCTGGCTACGGTATTTCTGCTGGGAAGCCTGATGCTGGCGATTGCAACAGAAGAGCAGGCCAGGGAAGCCGCAGCCCAGGCCCGTGAGCAGCTGCGTGACCTGGGATTTCAGGTGCGTAATACCTATCGAACCGGAGCACTGGATCGCGGAAACTCTACCGTATTTACCCGTACCTTTTACCAGGACAACGAATACGTGCTGGTTGTAACGGGATGTGCCTATGCCCGCGATATCGATGTGTTTGTATTTGACGATGATGGAAGTCTGATCGCTCAGGACAGCAAGTCTTCGCCTACTTCGGTGGCTACTTTTCAGGCCAATTATACCGGCAAGTATTTCATCAAAGTGGTGATGTATGATGCCACCAGTGCCCAGAATGTCCATTATGCATTCCAGTACGGATATCGGTAAGCCCTGAATCGAGGAAACCAATGTCCCCTTTGGGCTTCAACTATCTGGAGACCAAAGGGGATATTTGTTGGTACTGGGCCAGAATGCGGGCTAGTTCACTGCGTTTTACCGGCTTGGTGAGGTACTCATCCATACCTGATTCCAGGCACTTTTGGCGGTCCTCAGGAGTGGCGTTTGCCGTCAGGGCTACGATCGGCACCAGCGGGGCATTCCGGTCCGCCTCGTAGGAACGAATCATTTCTGTGGCGGTGAGTCCATCGACTTCCGGCATCTGCATATCCATGAGGATCATTTGGGGTTTGGACCGAATAAATACATCAAAGGCTTCCTGACCATTACTGGCGACAAGCACATGCTGCCCCATTTTTTCGAGGACCTTCTTTATGACCTTTTGGTTGAGCAAATGGTCTTCTGCCAGTAAGACACTCCATTGTTCCAGCTTTTCCTGCTCCTGATCTGGCGAAAGGAGTACCTGTTCCTCTGATTCAGGTAACTTAATCCTTACCCAAAAAGTAGAGCCTTCTCCCATCTCGCTAGTTACCCCCACAGAACCTCCCATCATCTCCGCGAGTTCACGGGTAATGGCCAATCCCAGGCCAGTACCTCCATATTTTCGTGAAATCGACTCATCTGCCTGCTTAAAAGACTCAAAAAGTCTGGGAAGTGCCTCAGGAGCTATTCCGACTCCTGTATCTGAAACTTCTATGTAGAGTGTATCTTCATCTTCCAGGGCTGCCCTGATCGCAACTCGGCCTTCTTCCGTAAACTTTATGGCATTCCCGGTCAGGTTAATCAGAATTTGGCGAAGCCTTATGGGGTCACCTTTGACATATTCAGGTAGGGCAGGATCCAGGTTGAGCATCAGGTCGAGACCTTTTTCCCGGGCTTTTCCTTTAAGGATTTGTCGGACTTTGTGAAACTCTGGCTTCAGCGCAAATGGGACCGCTTCCAATGACAATTGTCCGGCTTCAATTCTGCTGATATCGAGGATATCGTTAATGATGCCCAGCAGATTATGGCTGGAGACTTCAAGGCCTTCCAGATGCTCCTGCTGTTCCTGGCTTAGAGATGTGTCTTTTAGCAACTCTATGGTCCCCACTACGCCGTTTAACGGGGTACGGATTTCGTGGCTCATGTTGGCGAGGAAGCTGCTCTTGGCGCGGTTGGCCTGTACTGCTTCCAGCCGCTGTTGTTTTAATTCTGTAATATGTTCTTGCAGACGTGATCGAAGGTGATTGAAGCTGACTACAAGGTCATCAATTTCATTCCGTGGGTGGGCAACAGTCGGGAAGTCTTCCCTGCTACTAAAACCGCTTGAGATATAGGTTTGGACACTTTGAGACAGTACTTTGAGTCTTTGAGTGCTTTTTCCGGAAAACCAGATACTGCTCAACAGGATCAAAATCACCAGAATGACCATGATGGCGGCCACTTGTCTACGCAACAGGTTGCTCTGGGCCTGGATCTCTGTGGTTATGGCCACCTGCCACTCCTGGAAAGTGGTATTGAGTTTGTGCTGATTATCAAGCAGTTGATCCCAGGTTCCGTAGTCGCCGTAGCGACCTGAGATGCTATCGAGGACAACCATAGCCCTGAACTGATTTTGATAGGCGAGCAGGCTATCGATGAGTAACTTTTCCTGATAAGCTGAAATTGCGCCATTTCGGGAAATAGAGGCAACCAGTTGACCCACTTTTTCCTCATGCCGCTGGAGGTACTTCGGATCATGGCGAATGATATAATCTTTTTCATGGCGTCGTAGCATCAAAATGTCGGCAGCCGGCAGGTTGGTACTATCTTCCAGCCAATGGACCGTGTTCCTCATTCTGCCTACGAGGCCATAGTTTTCAAACCCACGTGCCTGAAGGAGGGTAAGCATACTTTCCAGCAGTGAGTCATGAACCTGACTCAGATAGATCAGACTTTCCAGTTCCTGATGAGATGTGTTGGCTTCTTCGAGTTGATTCAGAAATTGTCTCCAGTTGGCCTGGTGCAGATAGTGCCTGTCCAGGGCAGGATGGCTATGTGTTTGGTAGAATTCTGAAGTAGATGTGCCGTTTAACAAAAACTCATTGAGACTATTTTCTGCTCTGAGGCTGGTGGCCTGTAGGTTGGCGACCGTATCCATAAGCTCCGCATAGCGTTGCTGACGACCTTCATGCCAGAAACTCAATAGCATGGTCGATGCAACAACTAATACAAAAGCAAGGAGATAGGCCAGCAGGACTTTTCGAATAGAGACTCTCATGGGGGGCATCAATAGCGATACAATATACCCCTACCCCCAGAGGAAATTTATTAACAATCTATTAATTCTATTACAAATAGTTTGATGATAGAAGAAAAATGGCCGGATGCTGATCCGGCCATTTTCTCTAAAATCTGCATGTATCACTGGGGGTGGTTTATGCCGCCTTATAGTTGCTGAAATTCGGATCGCTAAGCTGATTCTCTACCATGTCGGCGGTAATATGATAGCTACTTTCTTCACTATCAGGCATTTCAAACATGATGTCCAGCATAATGGTCTCAATCATGGATCGAAGGCCCCGAGCCCCGAGCTTTAGTTCCACCGCTTTGCGCACAATCAGGTCATAAACGGAGGGGTCAAAGGTAAGCTCCTTTCCTTCCAGCTTAAACATCTTTTGATATTGCTTGATGATAGAATTCTTGGGTTCAGTAAGAATTCGGCGAAGTGCCTTTTCGTCAAGCGGGTTGAGGTGTGTTATGACTGGCAGACGGCCGATGATTTCGGGAATCAGACCGAAGCGTCGCAGGTCATTGGGCTGCAGGTAGCGGTAAAGGCTGGACCCGTCGTCAAGGGTCTTGATACTTTCTGCTCCGTAGCCAATGGTACGCAGGGCGATACGACTCGAGATGATGCGGTCAATGCCTTCGAATGCTCCTCCACAGATAAATAAAATCTGAGAAGTGTCGATCTGCACCAGGCTTTGCTCAGGGTGCTTACGGCCTCCCTTTGGTGGAACACTGGCAACTGAGCCTTCAAGGAGTTTCAGAAGGGCCTGTTGCACCCCCTCCCCACTTACATCGCGGGTAATGGATGGGTTGTCAGACTTACGGGTGATTTTATCGATCTCGTCGATATATACGATGCCCTTCTGGGCATTTTCTACATCGTAGTCCGCTTCCTGAAGCAGCCTAACGAGGATGCTCTCTACATCCTCTCCTACGTAGCCTGCCTCCGTGAGTACAGTCGCATCAGCAATGCAGAAGGGCACGTTCAACAGCTTGGCAATGGACCTGGCGAGCAGAGTTTTACCTGTTCCGGTCGGTCCTACCAATAAAACATTGCTTTTTTCCAGTTCCACCTCCTCGTCCTCTTTATGCTCCATGTTCATGATGCGGCGGTAGTGGTTGTAGACCGCTACCGAAAGGACTTTCTTGGCCTCATCCTGATCGATTACATATTGATCCAGGTGCTTGGCAATTTCTCTGGGATGTGGAACCCAGGTAATGGGAGTCACAGGCTTGTCCCGCAGCTCTTCCTCAATAATTGTGTTGGCATGTGCTACACAATTCTCACAAATATGTGCACCTCCGTAGCCTGCAAGGAGTATCTGAACTTCCCGCTTGGAACGACCACAAAAGGAACAACTCTCATTTCTCATGTGACTAGCTTATTCAATAAGATCACTTACAAAGGAACATAAATGCGCTGACAGGCACAAAGTTATCGCATGCTTTTTCCTGTCAGCGCATATGTGTGGGAATACGGTATAAGGTGGGAACGAAGAAAAACGGTATATGGCGTATCCCTTGACGCGAGGTCTCGCATCACCTCATACCTCTTACCTACTTCCCTCCAGAAAGTACCTCGTCTACGAGTCCGTACTCTTTGGCTTCATGTGCCCGCATCCAGTAGTCGCGATCAGAGTCGGCTTCCACTTTATCATAGTCCTGTCCGGAGTGCTTGGCAATGATTTCGTAGAGATCCTTTTTTACTTCCTCGATCTGACGGTACATGATGGCAATATCTGATGCCTGTCCCTGCGCGCCACCCAAAGGCTGGTGAATCATCACGCGAGAGTGGGGGAGGGCTGAGCGTTTACCAGCTGCACCAGCGCAGAGAAGCACGGCACCCATGGAAGCGGCCATTCCGGTACAAATGGTGGCGACGTCTGGACTCACCAGTTGCATCGTGTCATAGATTCCCAGACCTGCGTAGACAGATCCGCCAGGAGAGTTCAGGTAAATGTTGATGTCTTTGGAAGAATCAGCAGACTGAAGGAAAAGGAGCTGGGCACTCACAATGTTGGCTACCTGATCGTCGATTCCCATTCCCAAAAAGATGATGCGGTCCATCATCAGGCGGGAGAACACGTCCATGGCGACGACATTGAGCTGGCGCTCCTCGATGATGTTGGGAGTAAGTCCCACAATACCGGGGACATGGCCGGCCTGCTTATTTATAGAATTCTGATAATCGTGCAAGGTTAGGCTGCTATGGCCCAGGTGTTTGGTGTAGTATGATTGAAACTCGTTGGGATTCATAGTTTTATCCATATTTGAAACAATGTTTTTAAAGTTAGAGAAAAAAGACTCAATGCAAAATGACCATATCAAATCCTCTCTTCTAAAGTAATGACCCGCCTGAGAAAGATTTCGTGACATTGAAAAGATATTTTTCTGGGGAGGCTGGGTATTTTAGGGTGAATTTTTGTGGGAAAGCCATTCAGTGAATTGAATATGCAATTGATGAAGACTTATGGGGCCGGCTTGATGCTAGGGCTGTTGATTATGCTGGGTAATCAGGTTTCGGCACAAGGGGATGCCTATCGAGCGGGTTTTTTGATTGTGAAGATTGAACCTGAATTTCGGGCTTACTGTTTTGCCGATACCCTTGAAATTCCTGGCTTGAGCGGTTGGATTTCACGCTTGCCAGAGGGACAGGTTCAGAAGGTTTTTCCATTTTTACCTCCTCCTTCGGCATCGGTAGCCTACACAGGGCAGCATCTGGCCGACCTGTCGCTTATTTATTACCTGAGCTTTGACCCTGAAGTTCCTGTACCAACAGTATTGAATGGTATTCAAAAGTTTCCTGCTGTGGCATATGCAGAGCCGTGGTACAGACAGGAGCTGTTTTATCAACCGAATGACCCTGCGGCAGATACCACCAATGGACTTAACCTGATGTGGCACCTGGGCCAGATAAAGGCCAGGGAAGCCTGGGACATCGCCAAAGGTGATTCCAGTGTAAAGATCGGGGTAATTGATTCTGGTACGGGAGATCACCCTGACTTGCAGGCAAACTGGGCGCGCAACACCGATGATCCCGTTGATGGAATTGATAACGACCAGGATGGATACGTAGATAATTATCTGGGATGGGATTTTGGGGGCAACGAACTGGGGGGATTGGGTGACAATGACCCCATTGTAGGCAATGTACATGGGACATGGGTGATGGGAATTGTGGGAGCAACCGCCGACAATGGAATAGGCCTGCCGGGTATTTGCTTCAACTGCTCCTATCTGCCGATCAAGGGAACCTCAGATGATGCTCTTGGGAGCATATACTATGGCTATGAGGGAATCGTCTATGCCGTTACCCAGGGGGCCCAGATCGTGAATTGTTCCTGGGGAGGTATTACGCGCAGTCAGTTTGCAGAAGATGTGATTCAGTTTGCTACGGTCAATTACCAGGCGGCAGTAATTGCGGCCTGTGGCAACAGTACAAGCGATGTCGCGTTTTACCCGGCAGCATTTGACCGGGTCATATCAGTAGCCAATACTTCCTATGGAGATACCCTTTTTTCCAACTCGACCTACAATTTCTCCGTGGATGTAACAGCCCCTGGCTGGCAGATTTACAGTACACGGGATAATTCTAATTATTTTCGCTGGGGGGGGACCTCAGCCTCATCACCTGTGGTAGCAGGAGCTGTGGCGCTGGTCATGTCCCATTTTAGTGAATATACTGGCTATCAGGCTGCCCAGCGGCTTCGCATTACCGCCGATGATGTTTATGACGAAAATCCAGGTTACGTCGACAAACTCGGGCAGGGACGGATCAACCTGTACAAGGCCCTTACAGCTCCGCCAATGCCATCGATTCGGCAACTTGACCTGGGACTGGAGGACCTGGATGGGGATGGTAGGTTCAGGGCGGGAGAAATAATTGAAATTCATCCGCTGTTCACCAATGTGCTGGATCCAGCTGATAATCTTACCATCTCTCTCTCGCTTCCATTCGAGTCTGATCCTTTTGCCAATGTGCTGGATGGAACGAGGGCGGCAGGAGAAGTGGCTACCGGTCAGGTGTTTAAAACCTTTCAGCCATTTAGAATTGAACTGGCCGAAGATCTGGCATATGACCAGCTTATTTTCGTGAAACTGACCTACACAGACGAGAGTACCGGTTATGAGGATTTCGAATATGTTTCATTCGAGGTGAACCCCTCCTACCTTGATGTGACCGCCAATCAGCTTTGGACCACAGTCAATAGCACGGGGAACTTTGGGTGGAATGACTACATTCTACAGCGGCAGGGAAAAGGAGTGCGATACCGTAGCCTGGGAAATGTACTGTTCGAAGGTGGTTTTTTAATTGGTCACCAGGGAAAGGTATCAGACTACATCAGAGATATCGGATATAGAGATCTGGACTTTTCAGTCACCACCCCTGTGTATCAGGTCCAGGACAGTGCTCGTGCGCCATTTGAGAGCCTTTCGATCTACCACGATGGCAACAATCCGACTCCCATCGGGCTTCAGGTGGTTCAGCATACTTTTGCGTTTGATCAGCCCGAGTGGCAGAACTTCGTCCTGATGGAGTATGACCTCTACAACCAGAGTGGAGGAACACTCGACTCTCTTTATTCCGGGATGTTTGCAGATTGGGACATAGCCCCATATCTCGCCACAGGGCTCGGAGAAGTGACTGCAAATGCATCGAATTATGATGATAGCAGCAGTCTGGCCTGGTCATATGACCTGCGAAAAAGAGATCCCAATTACTATGGCTTCGCCTTGATTTCAGATCAGAAATTCTACAGTCGGGCTTTCGCGAATCAGCCAGGGCTGACCTTCAATGACAGCCTGAAGTTTCAGGCTTTGTCCAATGTCCCGGATTCAAGTAGCTCTACAGTCGGAGAAACGGGGGGGGGCGTGGATGTCCTCCAATTTATTTCCGCTTTAAGTGAACCTATTGAAGATGGAGCCAGGGATACGGTGGTCTTTGCACTGATGGCCAGTCCGAGTATCGCAGGTTTGCAAACCACCCGCAATGAGGCCATTCGTGCCTACCGATGCGAAGTACTGGAAGAGGGGCCCCAGTTACCCTTCACCTGGGATAACACAGAAATTCAGGCTGGAGACACCGTATATTTTCAGGACCTCAACGCGGATATAGTAGGTTGGGACTGGGACTTTGGAGATGGGGCATTCTCGACAGAAGAAGGTCCTGCTCATGTTTTTGCACAAAGCGGAAATTATGAAGTAACTTTGCGCGTCGATGACGGGTACTGCCAGGGGGAATTTACCCAAACCCTCCAGGTCGGGGACGTCACACAGTTCATTGATGCAGGTATTCAAACCTGGAAAGTTTATCCCAATCCTGTTTCCGACTTGCTTTATTTAAGCGGGTCCGGTTCCGCTGCTACTCTAAATCTGGAACTTGTCAACCTGATTGGGCAGTCTGCCTGGCATGCCCGGGTAGAGCATTTCGGGGGAGATCGGGAATTCGTTTTTTACCTTCCTACCCTTCCCTCAGGGGTTTATTTCTTCCGGGTAAATAAGGATGGAGAAAGGCTGCTATCACAGCGAATCATCATATCACAGGAATAACCTTTCCCATAATAACTTAACCTGCCTTTCATATTGTTCTAAAATTCGTGTTTAATCTTTACTAGTACCTTCGGAATTCGTATAAAATGCTCGTCAGCAGCACTTTCAATTACAAATTGCTGATCACGAATTTCGAATTCAATGCACTAGGACTGCTTCCAGGCTTTCTTCACTCGCAAGCCTCACCCATCAATTACTACTGGATGGAAAAAGAAGTAATAGTACACGCTGCCAACATGAGCCAGGCCTTATATGAAATCATCGGCAAGGGATATGACCAAACCCGCAAAGCCGATTCGACCGTTACCCAGCGGCTAGTCCACTTTTTGGGAAATACTCCCGAGAAAAGCTGGGTTGATATAGGCTGTGGAACCGGAAATTATACTGCTGCCCTGTCGCAGGCTGGTGCAGATATTATCGGAGTAGACCCTTCTGATGATATGCTGGATCAGGCCCGGGAAAAATATCCCGAGATGAGTTGGGTAAAAGGAAAAGCCGAAGAGCTTCCATTTGCCGATGAATCTTTTGACGGAGCGATCACCACCCTGACCATTCACCTGTGGGACAACCTGATCAAGGGATTTCAGGAAGTAAACCGCGTGATCAAACCTGGAGGAAAACTGGTCATTTTTACCTCTATGCCGCATCAGATGAAGGGATATTGGCTCAACGAATATTTCCCTTCTGTGATTGGAAAATCAATGAACATGATGCCCGGGTTTGATAGCCTTCAGGCTACCCTGGATCGCGGAGGATGGCGTCTGTCTTCTACCGAAAAATATTTTGTCACTGAGGATCTGCAGGACCTGATGTTCTACGGTGGCAAGCACCGCCCGGAACTATACCTGGAGACCACAGTTCGGTCCAGCATCTCCTATTTCGTCGCAGATGAAAATCAGGAGGCCGTAAATGCCGGACTCAGACGATTAAAGGAAGACATCGAAAGCGGAGCCTTTGATGCAGTCCGGGAACGATACGCGAATACTTTCGGAGATTACATGTTTGTCGTAGCTGAAAAGCGAGGATAGACAAAAGCCAAAGGTAAAGTTGCGAATTGAGCCCTGGACAGATAGTAGCTTCTGATCCGTACCCGTATGAGAAAGCCACTTTCACCCATCACCCTCCGCAGGGGACAGCCAGATGATCTTTCCCGCTGCGAGGCATTGGTGCTGGAACATTTTCAGGAAGATTTTGATCGCTATTCCATTAAATGGGATAGCGATCGCTTTGCTTCTAACTGGGAAAAAGGTTGGCCCATTTTCGCTGACTGTATGGGGAAGCTGGCAGGTTTTGCCCTGTTGCAACCCTGGAAGGAAGAAGGCACGGTCTGGCTTCATTCCGTACACGTAGCCATGCGGTATCGCATGCGTGGGGTTGGAAAAACCCTGATGACCGGAGTAGAACAAACTGCTCAGGATCAGGGCTATCACCGGATCGCACTCGCGGTCTTTGACCGAAGCCCAGCCCTGTACTGGTACCAAAAACTTGGGTACCAGATCTCAGGTGTCCCCTATTTTCAGACACAGATGGTAAAGGAGCTTGGGAATTAATCTCTTCCTCAGGCCTTCGAAGCTCCCTGACTGATCTGGGTGATGTACACCCCTGGTTCGTGGCCGAATTGCTGGACAAACCCCGCCCGGAGCTGCTCGGCAATTTCTTCTTCTGAACCCGCCGGGATCAGGTTGATGGTACATCCGCCAAAACCGCCCCCCATCATGCGGGCACCGGAAATGGTCGGGATTTCTTTGGCCATGGCAACCAGGAAATCGAGTTCAATACAACTCACCTCATAGTCGTGCTGCAAACCATGGTGAGTCAGGTACATTAGTTCGCCCAGCTTGGTGATGTCACCTGATTTTAGTGCGGCTGTAGCCAGGCCCACTCGTTGGATTTCGTCGAGGACAAAGCTGCAACGGCGGTAGGAAACCGGTTCCATTTGTTCTCTGACGCTTTCGAGCTGAACGAATGTGGCATCCCGCAGGCTCTTTACTTCGGGATATTTTGCCTGTATGGCCGCCAGTCCAGCTTCTGACTCCTGTCGGCGCTGGTTGTACCCCCCGTCAGAAAGGGCGTGTTTTACCCTGGTGTCCATCAGCAGTAGCTTCCATTCCTGGCTGGGGAACGGGAAATATTCATATTCCAGGGAGCGGCAATCCAGACACATCACCTGACCTTCCTGCCCAAATACGCTGGCAAACTGGTCCATCAGCCCACATTGCACACCAGCAAAGGTATGTTCTGCTGCCTGGCTCAGCTTCGCCAGGGACATGGAGTCGATGCCGAGCCCAAAGAGGTCATTGAGGCCATAGGCAAGCCCGCACTCTACCGCGGCTGAAGAGGACAGACCTGCTCCGGGAGGGATATTGCCCGAAAACATGACATCAACCGCTGGAAACTCATGACCTGCCTGACGCAGCTGGTACATGACTCCCAACAGGTAATTGGCCCAGGAAACATCGCCTGGAGCCAGTGTCTCAAGGTCGTATTCAAAGCTTTCGTTAAGGTCTCTAGCTATCAGGGTGCCTTTTTTTTCATCCCTTTTTGCGATGGCATAATCCACCTGAAAATGGATGGCAGCTGGCATAACGAAGCCATCATGATAGTCAATATGCTCGCCCAGCAGGTTGATACGACCAGGGGCACGATAGAGTAGGGGAGTAGTTTGGAAACGTTCAGCAAATGCGGAAGCCAGATCAGCCATATCGGTTTTTTAGATTCTTGTCTTCTAATGAGCGATAAAAATACCCTATGGCCAGCAAATGACCATAGGGTATGCACAGTTTTACCCCCAAGATTGAAAAAGGAATGCCCTATTTTTTTCCCCTGGGGCCAAAATCCTGAAGGATCAGTCCCAAATTGCTAGAATCCTATGGGGTTTCCCTGGTAAAAGTCCAGGATTTTCGCTCGGAAAATGTAGTTGTATTTGGTCTGAACGAGGTCGTTTCGGGCACGGGCGAGGTTGTTCTTGGCGATCAGGTAGTCCACTGAATTTACCACTCCGAGGTTGAATTGCTTCTCAGTGTTTTCAAAAGTGAGTTCCAGAGACTCGATCTGGCGAAGCGTAGAAGAATAGGTGCCATAGGCACTGCGTGCGGCAACATAGGCAGCCTGAATATCCTGCTCCAGGCGCTGGCGCTGCTGAAGTGCCTGAAGTTCTGTCTGCTTCTTGAAGATTTCGGCTTGCTGCACGGCAGCGGTGCTCTGGTATCGGTTATAAATGGGGACATTCAGGGAAATCCCCACCGATGCGTTGATGTTATCTCTTATCTGAGCGCCAAACCCATAGGGTTCCGTCACATTTTGAGACCCCTCAATGACCAGAGACCCAGGCTGGTACTGTTCATTGTTGAGGCTGATGGCCTGTCCGATGGTATCGCGAACTGTGAAAGTCTCTCCAGTTGACCGATTACGGCCACTGGCCCAACCAGTTCCCAGGCTGCCAAATGCGGATAGGCGGGGCAGGTAGTTTGCATAAGCAATTTTTTCGCCCACTTCCGCAGATTGTACCTGTAGGTCAGCACTTTGAATATACGGCATATTGGCCTTCCCTGCCTGATAGTAATTATCCAGCGGGGTTTCGAAGATGTCATTTTCTGGTACATCTACCTCTACATCCTGTATGGCGAAAGGCTGACTGGGGTCTAACTGCAATAGCTGAGTCAGATTCAGGTAGGCGGTTTCCAACTGGTTTCTGGCATTGACGAGGGCGAGCTCGTCTGTGGCGATCTGAGACTCGATTTGCAGAAGGGAAGCCCGTGGGATCACACCTGCGTCGACCAGTTTTTCGGAGCGGTTGCGCTGCTCCCGCGTACTCTGTACCTGGATTTCGGCACTTTCTACTAGCTCCTGGTTACGCAGGATGTTGAGATAGGCCAGCGTGACGTTAAGAGCGAGGTCATACTCGGCCTGTTGAAGGTCGAGCTGAGCGACCCGCTGGTCAATTTCGGCCTGTCGAATGGTCTGGGTGATCTGGCCACCATTGTAGAGGGTGACCCCAGAGCTGACCCCAAGGTTAAAGCTCTGGTTACCTCCCGCCACGAATTCATTGGTAAAAGGGTTGACCACATATCCGAAGTTGGAGTTAAAACCCGATGACCCATTGAGGTTGGGCAGGCGAGCGGCCCGACTGCGTTGCATGACGATGTCGCTGTTCTCCAGGCTTAGTTCTGCAATCTGGAGGCCCAGATTTTCCTGTGCGGCATAGTCCAGACATTCTCTCAATGTCCATCTTTTTGGGTTTTGTGCCTGGATCAGGAAGCTGCTGCCAAGAAATGTCAGCAGCAGGAATCCGTAAGTTATCTTTTTCATAATTCGGCGTTGAGATGCTATATAGGCAAATTACAGTCTTCTGACGGGTGGCACAAAATGCTGGTCGAAGGTTTAGCAACTTTAGTCGAAGGAGGAGAGGTAACTATGCAGGCTTGCCCTGCCTGAATTCAGGGTTTATCTTTGCCCATCATGCTGATAGATCGCCTGACCCCCATCACTACTGACCAGTTTTGGGACCACCCGCTCAAGGTGGTCATGGGAGGGCTTGTGCTTGCGCTGGTAGCCCCTATTGAATTATTCACCCATACAGAGATACCCGTAACCCTGCAAACGTTGCTGGTCATCTTGCTCGGATGTCTCCTTGGGTCATGGAGGGGGGCATTTGCTGTGTTGTTCTATCTGCTGTTGGGGGCCATAGGACTCCCCGTATTTGCAGAGGGAAACGGAGGCTGGGAGCACCTGTTTGGACCTACGGGAGGATTTCTATGGGGATTTGTCATAGCGGCTTTTCTGGTAGGCTGGGCTTCCCAATACCGTTGGGGGCAGGAAGGTTGGGGAGTACCATTGGTCTGGTTGGTTGGGCATCTGCTCATATTACTTTCCGGAGGGGTGTGGTTAGGACTCCTGCGGGGATTTGATGGGCTATTTCCCATGCTGCTGGCTCTCTGGCCTGGTGTGCTGGTCAAGACCATTGTCGGAACCCTGCTTACGTGGGGGGCTAATGCGCTAATGCGGTACCTGATCCGCAAGCGGGAGTAGAAAGGAATCTCCATTAACGTAAGGATTAAATTCTTTCGAACGATTTCTACCTCCAGAGGTTAAATCTCTGCAACACAATTCCTGATGCCACAACTCCCCCTATTTGAATCCGATTCATTAAACAAATGGCTCTCCATCCCGGATGGAGAGCTGTTTTTTGATCCGAACTGGCTTTCCCCTCAGGAGGCGGATGATTGGATGAAGGTTCTGATGGAGGAAATTGCCTGGGAGCAGCGGGAGATCCAGATGTTTGGGAAAAGGCTTATGGAACCTCGGCTGACGGCCTGGTATGGAGATGCGGGCATGGCCTATACCTATTCGGGCCTGACGCTCCAACCATTGCCCTGGACGGATTCCTTGCTTCAACTAAAACAGCAGGTCGAGGAAACAGCAGATGCGACCTTCAACAGTGTCTTGCTCAACCTCTACCGAGACGGACAGGATAGCATGGGCTGGCACAGCGACGATGAACCAGAACTGGGAGAAAACCCTGTGATCGCTTCCATAAGCCTGGGGGAGGAACGAAAGTTTCACTTGCGCCACCGAAAAGATAAATCGGTGGAAACCATCCGTTTGAGCCTCGGATCGGGCAGCTTGCTGATTATGGCGGGAAGTACCCAGCACTTTTGGCAGCACCAGGTCCCCAAAACCAGGCGTCAGCTTGGCGTCAGAATCAACCTTACTTTCCGGAGGATATACCAGTAGGCAGGGAGAGATTTAACCCAATCATAGGTCAAAAGTGCCGAATACTCAAATAGTCCGACCAGCTTATGGAATTATGGGTAGTATTGCCTCCATACTTCTGAAGGCGATTTTTCCTTCATAACCGAACTACATTTTTTATGAAAAGCAATTTTTTCGTTCGTCTGTTGCCTGTTTTCCTGCTTGTAGTGGGCCTGCTAAGTGGATGTGCTACCCAACTGGAAACCCGGACCACATTCCTGACTTCAGGTATCTGGCAGTTTCAGTCCGTTGAGAATCCAGCCCTGGATCAGGATACCAAAGATTTTTATGCTGCTCTGCTGGGGCTGGCGGATTTCCAGTTTCTGGAAGATGGAACCTACGAGGTTGTATATGAACCGAACACCTTCGATGATTACGTTGGGACCTGGGAGTTCAACGATGATGCAACCGTTCTGACCCTTGATGCTGGTACTGCTGATGAAACAGCCAATACCATCGTGGAGCTGACGGAGCAGACACTGGTATTCACCTATGTTGATAGTACTGGAACCAATGAGCTGACCTACATCCAGTAATAATAATGGCTCAATGATTCATTGCCGCAGGACCTCCTGAAGAGGGCTTGCGGCAATTATTTTATACTTCTTTTAGGGACGCGAGAAAAATAACTTCCCGATTTTACGAAGAGATCTTGTTCGCAGGCAAGGAAGAAAAACCGAGTTTGGCGAGCCAAATGAGGCTTTTTCTGACGCAGTATGCGGGCAAGAGATCAAGTCAAAAGCGGAACTAATTTTTTGAGCGTTCCTTAGAAGGCATTTCACGCTCTGCGGACCGTTTGCGTGCCAGGCGTCGGATCAGGTTACTGGAAATAGAGAGGAATTCGGCTTCCGTAATCATGCCGACCAGGCGGCCATTGCTGCAAACGGGCAGGCATCCCACCTTTTTGTCCTGCATGATTTCTATGGCCTTGGTAATGGTGTCTGTTGGCTCTATGGTCGTCGGATTGGAGCGCATAACCTCGCGTACCTCTGGCAGGTCCTCGGTCTTTCCCTGGGTATAGTGCGCCGCAAAGTATCGCATGAGCATGCGGGAAGTGATAATCCCAACTAATTGGTCCTGCTGATCTTCAACGGCCACGTGCCGTAGATATCGCCAGTCCATCAGGCTGGCAGGAAGGTCGAGAATGTCATCGGCTTTGACGGTGATCAGGTCTGTGGTCATGAAATCCTCGACCAGCATGTTGCTGGGCTCATAGTCCGCGGATTCTGTACAGGCCAGTTTCCATTCGTGAACGGGTTTTGCCTGATGTTGCTGCTCGTAGATAGAGGAAGTGATGACCGAGACGATTTCATCCCTTGGCACACCTTTTTTTGCAATGGAAGAGTAGGAATTAAGCATCCATTGGGATCCCGTGCGGCCAGTGGCGGCCCGGGCTTCGATGATGCCGAGGTACCTGTCAATATCCTCGGGGATTATTTTGGCTTTGGCCAGGCCATGGCGGGCCAGAGGGAGCAACTCATCCAGGATGAGGGTCTGTGGGGCGACCTTGCGGTCATTTACCCAGGTGAACTGTGTATCCAGCCCAAAACGGGCTGCTGCGAAGAAGTTGGCTTTGGCATGGTCAAAGTCCATGACTTTGGTGATATCAGGATATTCTTCATCCAGTCCATTCATCAATCCTAGCCAGAAAGCTGCATTGGCCATCGCATCCGGCAGGCTGGGACCAGATGGGAAAATTCTGTTTTCTATGCGTAAATGCGGTTTCCCATTGGGAGAAATGCCATAACAGGGGCGGTTCCAACGGTAAACCGTAGAGTTATGGATGTTAAGCGCCCGGAGTTTGGGGGCGACTCCCTCATTTAATTTGGAAAAAACATCTTCATCCACGTCCGTCGAAAGGAGAATCTGGAATCTGGCTACATCCTCACGGTAAATTTCCATGACCGACTTGCGCAACCAGTCGCTGCCAAAGGTTACCCGGGGGCTGCGATCGCGGAAGTGCTCTGTCAGGGTACGGATGTCAATGGACTGTTGGAAGAGGGCTATGCGGGTCTCGTGCCATAACCTTCGCCCAAACAGCAGCGGAGAGTTCACCGAAATAGCCATGGCTGGCCCTGCCAGAGCCTGCGCAAAATTGTATTTCTGAACAAACTCATCCGGTCGAACCTGAAGATGCACCTGAAAGCTCGTATTACAGGCCTCCAGCATGGCAGTATCCTGGCGGAGATTCAGTTCGTCAATCCCGGAAATCCTTAGCTCAAATGCTTCTCCTCTCAGGGCCTTGAGCCCATCCATCAGCGCCCTATATCTGTCCAGAGGGGTAATATTGGCAATCTCTACGTCAAATTTTCTTACGGTCGGTAGTATTCCCGCCAGTAAGAATGTCGCGCCCAGGGGATTAACCTTTTCTGAGGCCTTGTTAAGGGTTTCCCTCAGATCCTGGTGCATTTTGGATAGGCTATCTCCAGAAAAGAGCTGCGGCGCCAGATTGGCTTCTAGGTTGAAATTGGCAAGCTCTGAGGTAAAGACGGAGTTGTCTATGGCTTTGAGTGCCTGCAGGTTGATATGGATCGGCTTGAAATAGCGATCCACCAGACACATTTCCTGTTCAGCTCCTATGCGAATGGGGTCAGTCTCAAACCATTCTTCTTTTAGCATCCTCTCCATCGCGCTGATGTCGCGAATCAGATATCGCATGAACTGCTGCTGTTCGGCCTTTGAACGAACGGACTTGACGTTTAGGTCTCCCATGATAATGTAGTCAGCTAAGGGGGCGGGTGGGCCAGATTTTGTTTTTGGAACCAGAATATATGAATTTTCGCTGATAACACTAAGGAGCAGCCTGAATCCAAGCTGCATTGCACGCAGTTGAAGCATACTGTCCCATATGGCAGGTTGACCTCACGCCCCTACTGGGGACCCTGATTCCCATTTAACCCCATTTTGAATGCTATGTGGGTGTCGTATATTTGAAGGCTGGCATAAAAATCGTTTCCATGGCTTTAACTCCATTTCACGTAGCGATCCCGGTTGATGACCTGCCCAGGGCCCGTCAGTTTTATAGAGAAGTGATGGGCTGCTCCGAAGGGCGAAGTGACACTCAATGGGTAGATTTTGACTTTTTCGGGCATCAACTGGTGATTCACTACAAACCTAAACCCGAAGGGGAAGACCTGCACTTCAATCCCGTGGACGGGCACGCTGTACCCATTCCTCATTATGGCGTAGTGCTGGACTGGGAAGATTGGGAGGCCTTGGCCCAGCGGATGAAAGATCGGGGGATCGAATTTATAATCGAGCCATACATCCGATTCAGGGGAAAGCCCGGAGAGCAGGCTACCATGTTTTTTCTGGACCCCTGTGGAAATGCCCTGGAATTCAAGGCATTCAGGGATATCGGGCAGCTATTTGCCAAGTAACGCATAGGCAACTCAAGCCACTACCATTGATCACAGATATATGAGCCATACCGCTAAAGTATCGTATCTGGGAAATCTTCGAACCCAGGTTACACATGTAAAATCCGGGCAGCACTTTATGACTGATGCCCCTACTGATAACAATGGGCTCGGAGAGTCCATCTCTCCCACGGACATGGTCGCGGCAGCGACCGTTTCATGTATGATCACCATGATGGGGATCGCCGCCCGAAAGGGTGGGTTTGAACTGGGGGAGGTAGAGGGGAACGTAATCAAGGAAATGAAAGCAGGTCCTAGAAGGATCGGGGGGCTGAAGATTGAGCTTCATATCCATAATTCAGGCCTGGATGACTCCCAGAAGCAGCTTATCGAGGAAACGGCCCTTAGCTGCCCTGTTACCCGAAGCCTGCATCCGGATATCGCGGTGAACCTGCGTTTTGACTATGCCGATTGACCAGGGAAAGGAAGCAGCCCAAATATCCCCTGGGGTGAATGATACACCTGAGGGAATAAATCAGGGGAGTCAAAGACTTCAACCCCATTATGTCTCAGGTTTCGCACCCTAAAAAATGTAAATAAGAATCCACGTCAGAAAGCCCCAAACAGGATTCCTGACGTGGTTTGTTAATCGGAATATGGCAATACAGCCTCAATGGCCTGTTGGCGGGCAACAGGGAAGGCCGATGTTAGCGATGGTTTCCTACTTTGGTACCGTAGCAAACGTGCTGTGAACAACCAGTAGTGGTGGCTGCCAGGGCGAACAATAAAAGAAGGGCGAGACCAATTTGCTTAATACGCTTCATGAGACTGAATTGAATTTTCTGGGGGAAATTAGGAAAAGTTCGGGATACTAAAGTAACACCGATTCAATGTACTTAACAGATGAGAACTGGTTGGAACTTACTCAGTCCAAAGTAAGACAGTTTCTTCTTGAAAATGTTGACGAAGACCCGGCTGTTTTTGCATTAAAACAGTCTAAAAAGGATTTTCCCTACGCCATCATTGCCACACAGATCAAATACCTTCAGCGGGCGAGGAAAAAATTGCCTACGTATTTCCAACATCGTGCGATCATTCCTCCACTAGCTTACGAGCAGAGCAGCAGCGAGTTGGTAGCAGAACTAAAAGAACTACAGGGAGAAACCCTGCTTGACCTAACGCTGGGATTGGGAGTTGACTCCTCAGCCTTATCCCGGCGATTTACAAATATAACATCGCTGGAGCGAGACCATGTCCTAAGCCGTATAACCGGTTATAATTTTGACCTTTTCGGCATAACAAACGTTGAAATCCGATCAGAGACGGCAGAAAACTACCTCAGGTCTTACACCGGTCCTGTATATGACTGGATTTATGCAGACCCCGCCCGGAGAGATGCAGGAGGAAAGCGCATCCATGATGTCACTCAGACGGATCCCAATATCATTGCCCTGTTACCGGATTTGCAAAAAGCAGGCAGAAAACTGTTGGTAAAAGCATCTCCGCTTTTGGACCTTAGGGCTGCAGCCCAGATGCTTCCCGGAGTAGAAAGGGTATGGGTGCACAGCCTTGATGGAGAAGTCAAGGAAGTGCTGGTTGAAGTGAACCTGCGTAAGGACCAGGCAATCCCATTGGAAGAAGTTGTAGTCGGCATAAAAATCCAGCAGGGGGATATCAGGTACTCGTATGCAGTGCCACTGCTACCGACACTGGATCAATCCGTGGAGGCCCCGGGGGATCAATTTGCGTATCTCTGCGAGCCAGATCCTGCTATCTATAAATATCAGGGACTGGGGACCTGGTACAAGGCAAATTTCGGAGAATGTTCCGCCCACCTGAACCATTTGCGTGGCTACTTCTTCAGCAACAACAGGCCGGAAAACTGGCCTGGTCGGATCTTCCGACTACGGGAACAGTGGCCCTACAAACCCAAATCGCTGCGTCGGGCCCTGGCCGATCGTGGGCTAAAACGCCTCAACGTCATGCGGCGGCACTTCCCACAGGATGTATCACAGATTCGCAAGCAGCTCAAAATTGCAGAAGGTGGAGACCTCTTCCTCATCTGTTCGGAGTGGCAGGGTGAAAAGGTAGCGTGGCTGGCAGAGCGGGTAAGGTGATTTTTGCCTGGGGCAAAAATCAGCATCCTTCCCCTCTTCGGCGCGCAGCAGAGAAGGGGGGTGATTTTGGCCCGTGGCGAAAATCGGGGGGATCAAGAAGCCACAAGTCGGAGACAGACAGACAGACCGCGTCGCATTTGAAATGCTCGCGAGCATTTTTGCCTGAGGCAAAAAAACAGCATCCTTCCCCCCTTCGGCGCGCAGCAAAGAAGGGGGGTGATTTTGGCCCGTGGCGAAAATCGGGGGGATTAGAAGCCACAAGTCGGAGACAGGCAGACAATCCGCGTCGCATTTGAAATGCTCGCGAGCATTTTTGCCTGGGGCAAAAATCAGGGGCTTATTTCCAGCCACGCAGCTTTAACCCTCGGCTGGGAAGATTTTTGTCCCACTCGCGACATCCCAAACTTCTTTGGGTCGTGTGGGTTAACTCTGCACTCCATTCGCCGTAATGGGGTATGTTTGCGGTGGCTGGGTGCGGTCTTTTCACCCCCTGCTTTCCCCTCAAGGGGGATTTTATGCTTCCCCGTCGGGGAAGTTCAAAACCTGACCTCTAGGGGTGAAGCTTCATTCAGCAACCGCTTCTCTTAATCACGAATTGCAAATGACGAATCCCGAATCTCTTTCGATAGCGACCCTTGGCGGCGGCTGCTTCTGGTGTACAGAGGCTGTTTACCTGGAACTCCAGGGCGTTCACAAAGTCGTGTCCGGCTACTCTGGCGGGCATGTGGAAAATCCGACCTACGAGCAGGTCTGCGGCAAGCAGACGGGCCATGCCGAGGCAGTACAGGTGTATTTCGATCCGGCGGTGGTCAGCTATGCAGACATCCTGCGAATTTTCTTCACTACCCACGACCCGACGACGCTCAATCGGCAGGGCAACGACGTCGGCCCACAGTACCGCTCGGCGATCTTTTTCCACGACGACGACCAAAAAGCAACTGCCGAAGCCGTCAAGGCCGAGATGGAAGCCGAGGGCGTTTATCCCGATCCCATTGTAACGGAGATTTCTCCGCTGATCAACTGGTACCCCGCCGAAGGCTACCATCAGAATTACTACAACCAGCATCAGACCCAGCCTTACTGCAACTTCGTCATCACGCCCAAACTGGCGAAGTTCAGGAAGATGTATGCGGAAAGGTTGAAAAAACATTGAACATGGTTCAGGGATCATTGACCAATGTTCAATGAACACTGATTTTGCGTCTTTGTCCTGAAAGGGATAGCTTTAAGGCTCAGAATGAACAACTCACATGGCTAAGAAACCTGGCTCTGCTACTACCGCAAAATCTGGCCTTAAAGGCTGGCAACGCAATCTATTGATCCATCTGGGCATCCTTGTGGCTGCTTACGTAGTGATCGCAGTTTATTTTTTTCCTGCCACCTTTGAAGGCAAAGTCCCTGATCAGCATGATATCATCGAATATCAGGGTATGGCCAAGGAAACCAATGATTTCCGGGAAGAGACCGGAGAGGAGGCACTATGGGTGAGCACCCTGTTTAGTGGAATGCCTGCCTTCCAGGCCTCGATTCGCCATTTTGGCAACTGGTTCTGGCAAATCAACAAACTCCTGTGGTTTGGGTTGCCCCGTCCCGCCAACTACATCTTCATGATGTTCGCGGGATTTTTCTTTTTGCTGCGGGTGCTCAAGGTCAATCCATGGTTGAGTGGAGCAGGCGCTGCGGCATTTGCCTTTTCGTCCTACTTTTTCATCATTCTCGATGTCGGCCATACCTCCAAGGCCAATGCCATCGCATATATGGCCCCCATACTGGCGTCGATTCTTCTTACCTATCGAGGGAAGTACCTATTGGGTGGAGTGCTCACGGCCTGCTTCGTGGCACTGCAAATGACCTCCAACCACTACCAGATCACCTACTACACGATCCTGATCATTGCGGTGATGGCCATCTTTATGCTGGTCGATGCGCTACGCAACGAAGGGATCGCAAAATTTATCAAGGCATCTGCCATTCTGCTTGTAGCAGGAGTAATCGGAGTGGGGCCAACATTCGGCAATCTGTGGACTACCCTCCAATATGCTTCGCAAACCATGCGGGGAGAAACCGAGCTTACCACTGCCAATGCTTCCGACCAGGGCGGTCTGGACATTGAGTATGCCTATCGCTGGAGCTATGGGGTAGGGGAGACCATGACGCTTCTTATCCCCAATTTCTACGGGGGAGCCTCTCAGGTAGAAGTCGATCGGGATACCGATACCTATAAGGAAATTCGCAGAGCCTTTGGCAACTCTCCACAAGTAAGCCAGATTCTGGAAAATTTCCCTGCATACTGGGGAGATCAACCTGGTACCTCCGGACCAGTATATGTCGGAGCCATCATCGTATTTTTGTTCCTGCTCGGATTACTTGTTGTGGAAGGGCCAGCTCGTTGGTGGTTGCTGACCGCAACGATCCTGAGCTTACTGTTGAGCTGGGGTAAGAACCTGATGTGGTTCAATGAGCTGATGTTCAATTATTTCCCGGCATATAATAAGTTTCGCGCTCCCTCAATGGCCCTGATCATTGCGGAATTTACCATGCCGATACTGGGCTTTTTGGGGTTGCAGAAAGTGCTGGAGACGGAGCGAAAAGGGCCCGAATGGCAGAAAATGCAGCGAATGGTGCTCATTGCGGGCGGAATTACCGCTGGTCTTTCACTGCTATTTGCAGTGGCGGGCTCAGCTCTTTTGTCATTCTCCGGATCGGTTGACAGTCAGATGGGGCAACTGGCAGAGTATCTGGAAGACTACCGCCAATCCATCTTTACCCGTGATGCTTTCCGCTCCTTTGGGTTGATCGCTGCCACTGCGGCAATCATCTGGTTCTACCTGCGCAACAACATCAAGTCTGCTGTGCCAGTGTACGTGGCTGTAGCGGTGCTGATCCTGATTGACATGATCCCGGTCGCAGCGCGCTACCTCAATGAGGACAGCTTTATCACCAAGCGGACTTTTGACGCAAACTTTGCTCCCACTCGTGCCGATCAGGCCATTTTGCAGGATACTGATCCCAATTATCGCGTCCTGAACCTGACCACAAGTACCTTCAACGATGCTAAAACATCCTATCACCATAAATCAATCGGAGGGTATCACGCGGCCAAGTTGCAGCGCTACAATGACATGATCGGGCGCCATATCCAGCCAGAGATGCAACAACTGATCGGCACCCTGCAAAACCAGCAGGGACTTACCGATAGCGTTCTGAGGGGGGCATTGGCACAGCTTGACGTGCTCAACATGCTCAACACCCGCTACTTCATCATCAATCCTCAGGGAATGCCATTGCAGAATAGCGCCGCCATGGGCAATGCATGGTTTGTGCAAAACATTCAGCAGGTTAATAGCCCGGATGAAGAGATTGCAGCGATCAACCAGGTGAACGTCCGCAACACCGCCGTGGTGGACGTGAGCTACGAAGAAGGTCGCTTTGGAGATCAGCTTGAAGGAGTGACCGCCGGACAGGATCCCAATGCAGCCATCGTGCAGACCGACTGGAAGCCCAATTACATCGCCTATCAGACAAATAGTGGGGCTGAGGGAGTTGTGGTATTCTCCGAAATCTATTATAACGGCGGCAAAGGCTGGAATGCGTACCTCGACAACGAACCGGTTCCGCACTTCCGTGCCAACTATATCCTGCGTGGGATGACTGTGCCTGCTGGCTCCCATGTCATCGAATTCAGGTTTGAGCCGGAAGCCTATCGGATCGGCAATCAGGTTGCGTTGGTGTTCTCCATTCTACTCGTCTTGGGGCTATTGGGAGCTTTTGCTTATGAATTTCTCCAGTTTAGGAAGAAGGAGCAGCAGGAAGAGGCCTGATAAACAATTTTATCCTTAAAAACCCGTCGAAACTTCTGAAACATAAGAGGTTTCGACGGGTTACTTTTTGAAGGAAAAAGTAATAGAGGGAATCAGGCACTTGCACTAAAGCTCAGACCTCATGTCCTTTAACACAAACTCACTTGATTCCTCATGAAGGTACTTATAACCGGAGGCTCCGGATTCATTGGCACACATCTCGTAAAATCCCTGACGGCTGATCAGCATCAGGTCGCTGTACTGACCCGGAGTAAAAAATCCACCAAAAATCGCTACCTGAGCTATTTGCAATGGGATGGTAAGCAGATGCCAATGGGCATCGGACTGTATGACGTGGTGATCAATCTGGCAGGGGCAAGTATTGCCGAAGGCCGCTGGACCGATGACCGTAAAAAGGAAATCCTCGAAAGCCGGATCAACGCTACCCAGGCCTGTGTGGAGTACATCAACAATTCTCCCAATACACCGGAGGTATTTATTTCTGCCTCAGCCGTGGGATACTATGGAATCGAGCATGACCATCCTGTCGATGAGTCAGCCTCTCCGGGCCGCGACTTTGCCGCTGAGGTGGTTACTCAATGGGAAATCGAGGCCCACAAAGCCAAATGTCGCACGGTGCTTCCCAGGATCGGGCTGGTACTGGGAGAAGATGGGGGAATGATGGACAAGATGCTGCCGATATATCAGCTGTATTTGGGAGGAAAATTTGCCTCAGGAAAGCAGGGATTTCCCTGGATACACATCCAGGACGTGGTTAAGGCGATTCGCTTCCTGATTGAGGAGGAAACGGCAGAGGGCCCCTATAACCTTGCAGCACCGGAAAAAGTTGATCAGGAAACCTTCTCACACACTCTGGCCAAAAGCCTTGAAGTGAAGGATTTCTGGACTATTCCCAAGTTTGCGCTGGACCTGTTGTTTGGGGAGCAGAGTTTACTCTTTTGGGGTGGGCAGTTCGTCATCCCCAAAGCGCTCGAAGAGGCTCAGTTTGAGTTTGATTTCCCGAAGCTGCGCCCTGCTTTGGATGACATTGTCGATTGAGAAAGCAAGTAGCTGCATTTGAATACCAGTCCAATCAATCACGAATTACGAATGGCAAATTTCGACTTCCTCCCTCTATTCCCGTTGAGTCTGGTTGTGTTCCCGGGGGAGTCCTTCCGGCTACACATATTTGAGGAGCGGTACAAGCAACTGGTTGGAGAATGCGTGAGCGCAGGAAAAACGTTTGGCGTTCCGACGGTGATTGATCAAAAACTGGGCAATATTGGGACTGAGGTACGCATAGTTTCGGTCGATAAATCCTACGGAGGAGGGGAACTGGACATATCTACCGAGGGAGTACGGCGTTTTGAAATGTTAAACTTTTATCGCGAAGCTCCCGGAAAGCTCTACTCTGGGGCCGAAATAGCCTGGTTTCTGGATGATCCCAGCTTTGACATGGAGATCCGGTACGAGATATTTGAATTGCTGGAAGCATTAAATGAATCTCTCGGAATTCAGCGAAAGGTTGCGGAGAAACCGGAGGAAATCGACTCTTTTCTCCTGGGCCATCAAATCGGACTGACGCTCAAGCAGGAGTACGAACTCCTGGCCCTGAAAACCGAGCAGGATCGACTTGTCTATATCCGCAAGTACATCGAAGACATTTTGCCAGTAGTCGAGCAGACCCAGCGAATGAAAGCCCGGGCAAAACTCAATGGGCATTACAAGAACATCGTTCCGCCAAACTTTTAGTGCTTCACATTCGAAATATGTAATCAACGCGAGTTGTGAGTTTCTGGGCTTCAATTCCAATTGGAACAAGCAGCCTAAAGCAAGCCTGGGGCGGCGTAGGGCGGCATTTGGTGAACTGGGGCGGCCTGTGGGTAGAATGAAATGCCGAGCTTTTCTTGCTTACTTCTTTTGTAGGGGAGAAAGTAGCACTTTAAACTTTCTGATTCCTCCCTCTCTCACACAGGCCATCTCCCTCCAAAGGGAGATACTCGCAGTGGCACTTGGGCAAAGGTCTAAAGCACGCTTTTGGCTGCGCTGGCCCGGCATTTGGCGTTCGGGGCGGCTTGTGGGCAGCCTGAAATGCCGAGCTTTTCTTGCTTACTTCTTTTGAAAAAGAAGTAAGTCCCGCTGAAGGCGAAATAGCACTTGAAAACACGTCGAATATTAAGAATCCGATTGCGGACCTAAAAAAGAAGTAAGTCCCGCTGAAGGCGAAATACCACTTTCAGAGGAAGCAAATTAACAATCCATTTGCGGAGCTAGAAAGAAAGTAGGTCCCGCTGATCCGCGATCCCGTGAAACGGGGAAGCGGCACTACACTGGTAGCCAGTCGCTTATGAGAAATAAAATCCGAAACTGACGTTACCCAGCAATTTGTGATTCAAAGTGCTTATGTTCAGGTACTTGCTTCACTTTGGGCTGGGTTGTTACTTCATTCTGAATACATTGATGGCTTAGGCGCAATGATCCTGAGATTTTGGGACAAAAAATCCCGACATATCAGATATGTCGGGTAGGTTTTGTTTGGAAAATTGGACCAATAGTGGGTTAGTCTTCAGAATTAGGGAAGCCCCATAAAATAGTCCTGGGTTTTTGGCTGGTCAGTAGTCTGAGAAACAGATGTTGCGGGATCACAAGTGACTGCGGCGCTGTTCACTCTTACATTGTGAGGCAAAAACTGCTCTCCACCATACAGCAGACCCAGGTAAAATACCAGGAACAACCCCAATACCAGCCATTGCTTTCGGCCAAGCTTTTTAGCCAGCCAGCCTCTGGTATGTTGGTGGTAGGATTGCATGGGTGTAGGTGGTTTGGTGTTCATTCAGGATTTAGACGCTAGGATGGTTAAAAACGCTGCTTCTGGGTACCTGTTCTTATTGGGGGTTGAACTGTTTATTCGAAATTTGGATTGCGAAAAAGTCTCGGGTTGTGTACTAAGGCAATATTCGTTACAACTGATGCTGCATTCAAGACGAATTACCCGTAGCCTATTACACTGCTTTCCTGTAGGAAAATCGGACTTGAGGAGATTATTATCTGATCCTCTTGAAAACTGACCATTTGATTGCTATTTTTCATAAAGGTTTAAGCGAGAGTAGCTCAGTTGGTAGAGCATCAGCTTCCCAAGCTGAGGGTCGCGGGTTCGATTCCCGTCTCTCGCTCTTGACAATCGCCTCACGGATTCCCTTATTCGTGAGGTTTTTTTCATTTTATGCCAAAAAGCTTACATGCCAAACCCCTGACCCTGGGTCTGCTGGTTCTTGCCTTCCTGATGCGGGTAGAGCACCGCAGCGCCTATCGCAACCTGTTCCTCGACACCGAAGTGCAGGTAGCTGCGGCTCATCAGGCGATTGAAGGTCAGGGCTTTACCTGGCCCCGGGTGCAAGGCGAAGACTGGAGTCAGGTCTATTCCCAACCGCTGGACATGGTGGCACCAGGTTACAGCCGGCTATTGGCCGTTTCCCTTTGGATTACTCATGATCCCTATGCCGCTATCTGGTGGGTGGACTTTGTGGCTCTAATGCTGATTTTTGGTGCCATTCATGGGATTTTCCATGCGCTCACTGGCAGCCACTTTCATCGAAATTACCGCTGGTACCTGATTTTTATCGCACTTTCACCTGCTCCGCTGCATTACCTGAGTGGTTCCGGTATGTGGGCGTTGGCCTGCCTGTCCCTGGCATGGTGGCTGACTATCGGTAAGTTTTCCTGGGGCAAATCTCTCCTGGCCATCGGGCTGATGGTGCTGGCTGCCTGGACGCGCATCGCCTATCTGAGCCTGTTGCCGCTGCTTCCGATTTGCTGGCTGGTGGAAGGACTTCGAAGAAAAGACAGGAAGCAGCTCTGGCTGGGAGCTGGGGTCATGCTGCTGGCCATGGCCTGGCTCATACGCGAACTCACCCAGTCCTCGGTGCCCAGCTACTACGCCGATCAGCGCGGCATTTTTCCCGAACATTTGCTTCAACTTGAGCCATTTCCTTTCAAAGCCTTCCTGTACTACGGACTGCCCCATGAACTGGCCCTCAGGGGCTTCAGCGAGATCGCATGGGTAGGCTTACAGGTGCTGGCTTATGGTGTTTCGCTGGCATTGGTCGCAATGGCGATCTGGACAGGCTGGAGAACCTGGCGAAAGCCCGACTCTTCTGCCCCTGCTCGCTTTGCTATCGAAATATTTGTGACTACTGTTCTCACCCTGGGGCTGCTCGGCTATCAGTCCCTGACCCATCCGCCCGAAACCTGGAACTGGATCGGCTTTTGGACCTTTCTCATGGAGCCCCGCTACTATGCTCCGGCTATGCTGGGGCTGGTGATCTGGCTGTTTTTTCAGGTGGGCAAAATGGAAAATGGATGGCTCAAAAAAGGACTCAGGCTCTGGCTGCTTGCCGTCACCCTGGCCGCCTACACCTATCCCTTGTGGCTAAAAATCAGGTTGTACGTGCTGGATGAACCCGCGGGTACCTTCTACGCCGACCCCAATCCGGCGTACCTTCATGCTCTTCAGCAATTGGCCGACACAACCACCCTGCCCCTTGTGGCAGTGGGATATCCAGGTTCCCAGGCTCCTGCCATGGTCGGAGTACCAACCGTGGAGGCCGAGGAATTAGAGGAATTCAGCACATCATCGCCCATCTACCTGGTCGCACCAGCCGAAGTTCTGCCTGAGCTTCCCCCGGAAATTTCTGCTGAGGAATTGCCCTTCGAACCGGGATATCAGCTCTGGCGCCTGAGTACTCACTGAAATCCTGCTTTGGGCTCCTTGTAAGCTCCATGGTTGAGCAAAACCTTCCGGATTTCCAGATAAGCCGGAGCCTCGACATCCAGCAGGTACCAATCGTAGCGTTCGTAAGGAGCCAGTTGGCTGCCTCGCAACTGGAGGAAGTAATCGAGGACGTCCAGGCTTTTCAGCGTGATCTGATCTCGAAGGTCCAACGGGGGCTTGGGGGGCACGGCAAAGGGCACCCGCCAGATTTCATAGGTGCCATGCTCATAGGCATATTTAAACGAATTGAACACCATGTGGTCCCAGTTGCGGGTGGTGGCATAGGGTTCCCTTAGCCGCAGGTACAGAGAGTCAGCCGGGGTCATGCCCTCGTGCCAGGCGATCAGGTGCGGGGCAAATTCGTCTAAAAGCCGCTCATGGGGCACCGTTGTAGCCAGAGCGGGGGTATTCAGCCCCCAAAGGTCGATGGCCTCCCAGCCAGACTGATAGGGTAGGTGGCCAGCTTCGGTGATGGCCATGCGGTGCGCTTGTATATCACTCAATTCTGTGGCGAGGTCGGCTATTTGCTGTGTGCGTGTCTGCATGGCCCTTAGTCCATAAACGAAAAAGTAGAAACCCGATAAGCCGATGAACACCAGCCACATCAGGCGTTGCAGGTTCCCGGTTCTCCAGTGTATCGCTGCCAGGGCCATTGCCCCTACCAGCAGGGGAAGTACGAAGCGGTTGGCGACATTTTGCTCCAGCGCGGTAATGCTATACAGCAGGCCGGGCAGCAGGACGAAGGCTGTCCCAAACACCAGTACTTCCCGCCATTCTTCGCGGACTTTCTTACCCAGAACCAGGATAAGCCAAAGGGGGCCCACATAGCGAATCAGGTAAACCAGCAGGTATTTCACCGATCCGACCACCAGGAGGCCGCTTTTTTCGGGAGTCGCGACGGTTTTTACGAGGAATGGCAGGGGGAGCCATTCGCCGAAGTACCAGGTGCGCCACACGTAGTAGAGCAGTCCGGGGATGACGGCCCACGCCGCGATCCGCTTGAGGTTCGTGATTCGTTCGGAAGGGAATAGCCACAGGCTCGCGACAGCCAGCGGAGCCGCGATGAAGAACCCGTCGGGGCGTATCAACACACAGGCCAGCGCGCTGAGGTACAGGAATCGCCAGCTTCTGTTGTGCCAAAACCAGACGCATAACCACAGACTCAGCCCCCAGAAATTGACCGAAAATCCCTGAATTGCGGCCCATTGCTGTGAAGCGAGCAGCCACCCCAGCCAGAGCAGCGCGGTTTGGGGCAGTTTGCCATCGACCAATCTGTACTGAACCCACAGCGTGGCGATCAGGCTGAAGACAGATATTCCCAATGCCGCATGGCTGCTGCTTAGGCCCAGTTTGTACAGCCCGGCGATCAGCACCATCCAGAGGAAGTCAGTCGCCCCTTCGGCGCGTTCGCCGCCGGGGTTGTAACTGATGCGTCCGGTATCTGCCAGGTTTTCGCTGTAGCGAAAGAGGATCGCGGCATCTTCCGCGATGGGAAGATTTAGTCCGAGCATGAGCCAAATGAGGAGTAGGAGTCCGGTTGCCAGAAATAGCGCGAATCGAGGTAACTGGTGAACCATGGGATCAAGATACCCATTTTTTGGGCTTGCTGTGAGTTAAAGCCATGCAGCTTCTTGCTGAGGGCTAAAGCCGCACAGCAAGTAAGAAGGCTGCCTTTTACTAGCCGGGCTGATTTATTTCCCGGCAATAGCCATGTCCAATTTTGTTAGCATATGGTTATGGATGGTGCTCTTTATATTGGCGTTGGCCCGAATTTCTACTGGTTTTCCCGTAGCCAGATCTCTTTTTTGAATTTTTTCTCCTTTACCCGGACAAAAAAATGGGATAATCTTAAATGTTTGGTAATGAGTGTTTTGTGGTTGTTAGGGTTTGGGTATATGGTCTTTGAGTTGCCAAACCTGGAGGGGAAACCTTTCCATGGGGCGTGATAAAAGGGTTGTCATCTTTGCTGACGTCAACAATTGATTTACACCCATAATTGTTAGAAAGATGACTGTAATGACCGAAGCCAATCGCCAGGTGAATCTGAAGGAAGAGGCGAAAATGATCCTGGGTATGATCCAGGAAACAGAAGAGAAGTACAGCGCGGGCTACCTGATCCGGCTGTTGAAAGGAGACACACGCTACGAGGTACGAGTGGAGGAACACCGGGAACTGAAGGCTTACGGTTCCATGCCCGATGTTCACACCGACCGGCTGCGAAATATCCTGAGATTTCTGGAAGGAATGGACCTGATCGAAGCCCGCGACGGCGTGTATGGCATCCTGGGCCTGACGGGAAAGGGGCTGGAATTTCTCAATCAACCTGAGGACCTGTGGGTGGACTACCGCACCCTCCGCATGAAGGAATACGACCAGCGGCTGCTGCTGGAGCTACGTGAGATCCGTCGTGAACTCAGCAAGTCGGAGGGAAAAGCGCCTTTCCGCATATTTACCGATCACATGCTGGAGAATCTGATCCGCGAAAAGCCGATCAACACACCGGACCTTCAGATGATCCCCGGATTTGGGGACTACAAGGTGAACCGCTACGGCCCTGCTATTTTGCAGGCTGTCAACCGGATTCAGACTCAGAAAGAAGAGTCCAATCGCATCAAGCGGCTCAAAGAGGTGCGGCAGCCCTCCTATCAGGCGACTAAAAGTCTGTTCGAAGCCGGCCTTTCCGAGGCGGAAATTGCGCAGCGCCGCAACCTCAAGCCGACCACCGTCCGCAAGATGCTGCTGGCCCTGCACCGAGAGGGCGAAATCAACCTTACTCCCTGGATTGAGCAGCACCTGGATGAGCAGACCCTGGAAAAAGGCACCACCTATTTTCAGCAGCACCGCAATCCCCGCCTCAAGGAGGCCTACGAAACCCTGGGACTGGATTACGCCACCCTGCGCCTCTGCCGCCTGTACGTCGCTGAAGTTTCCTCCCACAGCGAAGAAGTTGAAGTGGCATGATGGGTTGGTTCAGGACGTCGGGATTTTGAGACTTTTGGATATCGAGACGTTGAAATGAAGAATGAACCGATGCTTTTCTCAGCAATGTTTTGATTATCCGCCTGCTCTCAAAATCGCAGACTTCCCCCATCCCAAACTCTCAATTATCTCATTATCTCTCCATCTCAAAATCACATTGTCATGAATAATGCTCAATCCCCTGCTATCCGCAAGGAAAATATCGCCCATGAAGCCATCCAGATCCTGAAAACCGTGATGCTCCTGGAACAAAGCTATGCCGCCAGCTATTTGGTGCGCATCCTCCAGGCTGATGAGCGCTACAAATTCCGCAAAATCGCCCATCAGGACCTCGAAACCTATGGCGTGTTGGAGGACTTGCGCTTCTCCCGCCTCGAAGACATCATCCATTACCTGAGTGTGGAAGGCTTTCTAACGGTGAAAAATGGCCTCTACGGCACCATGGACATCACTGACAAGGGTCGTGAGTACCTGGAAAATCCCTATGACCTGGAGGTGCCCCGCAGCGAACTGTTTCGCAACTGGGTGCAGATTCAGTTGGACATCAGCCTCCGGAGCCTTCGTCGCGAACAGGCCGAGCAATCGGGGCGTCCTCCCTACGAACTGTACACCAACTACGTGATGAGCACCATTGCGCGGCAGATGCCCGCCACTTTGGGGGAATTGGAAAAAATCCCCGGCATGAAAAACCTGGGGCAGCCTCTGAAAGAAGCCATCCTTGGCAAGGTGCAAGAGATGCATGCCCTTTTGGCACAAAACGAAGCCAGTGAAGGAGCAGTCGCCAAGGCCTTTTCTCCCGGACACCGCAAGATCAGAGAACTATTTGAAGCGGGCTTCTCGGTGGAGGACATCTCCCGCCGCCGGAACCTAAAACCCGGAACCATTCGGAGTTATCTGGCCGATCTGTATGAGGCAGGTCAACTGGACCTCAAGCCCTGGATTGAGCAGGAAGTGGAAAGTCAAACCCTGCATAAAGGGCGGGAGTATTTCAAAAGTGCCAAGTCGCCCCGTCTGAATGAGGCAAAGGAAGTACTGGGCTACGACTATGACGTGTTGCGCCTTTGCCGCGCATACGCCAATCAGGTTGGTGAGCCGATGGCGGCCTATGGATGATTGACCCTTGGATTTGTATATCTGTCTGCGTGCTCTGCTCCCGGCGATTGCCGGGTGGCGGGGCATTGCTGGTTTTGGTGCTCAAAAATTGACCACTTGGCTTTTTCGTCTTCGAGATCTTTGTGCTCTCCTTTCAGGCGAATCCAGATGGAACTGGTCTCGTAGAAAATGCTGATATTACCAGGAAAAACCGATTCAAAAGGATGGAAATACCTGCTATTCCCAATCTGATACACTACGCTATTCCCGCTTTCATCGTCCTGCTGCTGGCTGAGGCCATTGTGGGAGCCTGGGAGAAAAAAGACTGGTACGAAGCCAAAGATACCTTTAGCAGCCTCGCCATGGGCATCGGCAATGTCCTCATCAACCTGCTGGCCAAGGGGCTCGTCGTTGGTGCCTACTATTTGGTGTACCAATGGCACCTCTTTGACTTGGGCTGGGCCTGGTGGGTGTGGGGACTGGCTTTCTTTGGTGAGGACCTCACCTACTACTGGTATCACCGCAAGGCACACGAAATCCGCTACTTCTGGGCCTCGCATGTCGTCCATCATTCTTCGCAGAAGTACAACCTGGGCACTGCCCTGCGGCAGACCTGGACGGGCAATATCAGCGGCAGTTTCCTCTTCTGGCTATGGATGCCGCTGATGGGATTTCATCCAGTGATGATCGCAGCTTTGCAGTCAATCAGCCTGCTGTACCAGTTCTGGATTCACACCGAGGCGATTGACAAATTGCCCGTGCCCATTGAGTTTATCTTTAACACGCCTTCCCATCACCGTGTGCATCATGGTTCCGATGTCAAGTACCTGGACCGCAACCACGCCGGGGTGCTGATCATCTGGGACCGGATGTTTGGTACTTTTCAGGCAGAGGAAGAGCGGCCACACTATGGACTCACCACGAACATCAGCACCTACAATCCCCTGCGAATCGCGACGCATGAGTGGGCCGACATGATTCGTGATTTGCGCCGATATCCCCGTCATGCCTGGGGCTATGTGTTTGGCCCTCCCGGCTGGAGCCATGATGGCAGCCGCAAGACCTCGGAGGAATTGAGGAGGGAGCAGATGCTCGCGCAGCCTGCTGAAAACTGGGATGACTTCTAGCCGGGGAATAAATTCGCCCGGCTAGTAAAAGGCGTCCAACTTTCTTGCTGTGCGGTTTTAACCCGCAGCAAGCGTGGAGGGGAAAAGCTGTCACTGCGGCCTCAGGCCGTCCCAAAACTCATTCCCCACTTTGAAAAAGGGGGGTGGCATTTCGCCCCGCGAAATGACGGGGGGATTCGATGATACTGTGGGCGATCAGCCCCGCAAGCAGAGGCAAATAACAGCTCACCCCTCCGACTTTTAGCCTTTCCAGATAGTATGCCTAAGAGATATGATCGATCCTCCCAAATGTAGTTGGCGAAGCACAATCGCCTCCGAACATTACTATTTCCCGCAGGTTCACTAAATTAGCTCGCAGTACAGCTCAATTCCCTAGTGTATTCGGGGCGAATGGATCTATCAGGAGATTATAGATGAAAAATGGCCTGCTAGTCTTTTCTGTTACGAATTGCTAATCACGTTGAGCGTAGTGAAATCCCGCTGAGCGGGAAATTTCGAATACCTCCACTAGAACCTTACACTCTTGAAGACTCTACGAATCTTTCTCCTGGCTGCCCTGGTACTGGCTACTGGCCAACTGGTGGCTCAAAATCCCATGCCGGCCCGAAGCGCCGCTGAATTGCAACATCAGCTCAAGCGCCTGCGCGTGCTAGGCTCAGTCTTATATGTTGCGGCTCACCCTGACGATGAAAACCAGCGCCTGATCACGACCTTTGCCAATGGCTACGGCTACCGCACTGCCTACCTCTCCCTTACCCGAGGAGATGGAGGCCAAAACCTGATCGGCGATGAAAAGGGCGAATTGCTCGGGATGTTGCGCACCCAGGAACTGCTACAGGCCCGTCGCATCGATGGGGGAGAGCAGACCTTCAGCCGTGCATATGACTTTGGCTATTCCAAGACCCCGGAAGAAACCCTGGAAATCTGGGACGAAGAAAAAGTGCTCGCCGACGTAGTCTGGGCCATCCGAAAGTTTCGGCCCGACATCATCGTAACAAGATTTGCGACGCCAGAAGATGGTGGCGGTGGACATGGTCACCATACAGCCTCGGCCATGCTGGCCCATCAGGCCTTTGACCTGGCTGCTGATCCCAGTGCCTTTCCTGAGCAACTGGCCTACGTGGAGCCCTGGCAGCCCAAGCGCCTGTTTTGGAACAACTACTGGGTGTTTCGACGGTACCAGCCTTCGGAGGAAGAACTCAAAGGAATCGTTACGATGGACATCGGGCAGTATGATCCGCTGTTGGGCGAAAGCTATGGGGAGATTGCTTCTCGCGCTCGCTCCATGCACAAGTGTCAGGCCTTTGGCGCAGCGCTGCTGCATGGGTCGCAGACCGAGTACCTCGACCTGGAAAAGGGAGAACCACTAGAAAACAACGACCCCTTCTATGGGGTGGAGACTTCCTGGAGCAGAGTAGGCGCACCTGAAATTGGCGTGCTGCTCGACCGCGCCTACAATGAATTTGATCCGACTCGCCCGACTCAGGTGATCCCAACCCTGTTACTGGCTTATGAGCAAATGAAGGATGGAGAGGGCTATTGGTACGAACAAAAGCGGAAAGAAATCAAGGAAGCCATTGCCTATGCGGCTGGCCTTTGGTTTGAAGTGGACAGCGACGAACCGCTAGTGGCACAGGGGGACAGTGCTGGCATGGAAGCTCATTACCTCAAGCGGAGCAACTATCCCGTTACCCTGAAATCCATCGACTTTGGCTATGAGGGGCAAATGGTTGAGCTGAATGCCGAACTGGCTCAAAATGGCGAAGTCGGCACCTATCATGCGAAGTTTCCGCTGGAAAATATGCCGGTGAGCCAACCCTACTGGTTACGAGAGCCTCAGGCGAAAGGAATCTTCAACGTAGAAAATCAACAGGAAATTGGCCTGGCTGAGAATCCTGCAGCACTGAAAGCGACTTTCACCTTTGAAATTGATGGCGTAGAACTGAGCCTTGAGACACCCGTCGTCCACCAGTATGTGGATCGCTCCATTGGGGAATTGTATCGGCCTTTCCTGGTTACGCCCGCTATCACCGCGAATGTGGCCGATGGGGTCTACCTCTTTCCGAATGAAGAATCGCAGACCGTGAACCTGTTGGTGAAAAGCTTTGCCCAGGAGGCTAACGGAAAATTGTCCTTTGAACTGCCTGAAGGCTGGCAGGTTTCGCCTACTGAGCTGGATGTATCCTTCGATTTTGCAGGGCAGGAAAAGGCTTATCATGTGGAGGTTACTCCACCAGCAGTACAGAGTGTCGGTACGTTCCGCGTCAACATTACGACGGGTGGGCAGACCTATTCACACAGCCAGCGACTGATCAACTACGACCACATTCCGGCTCAGATGGTTTTCAACCCTGCTGAGGCGAAGTTGGCGCGGGTACCCTTTCAAAAGCGCGGTCGCCTGATTGGCTACCTCATGGGTTCAGGGGATGAAATTCCCAGTTCGCTCAAGCAGGTAGGCTACGAGGTGGAGATCCTGAGCGAAGATCAGATCACTCCTGAGAATCTGGCGAAATATGACGCGGTCATTGCCGGAATCAGGGCTTACAACACCATTGACCGCATTGACTTTTTGCAGGAGCAGATCCTGGAATATGTGCAAAAAGGCGGAACCTACATGGTGCAGTACAACACCAACCGGGGACTGAAGATGGACATGGGACGTATTGGTCCTTATCCTTTGACCATCAGCCGGGACAGGGTAACCAAGGAGGAAGCCGAAATGACTTTTCTTTACCCCAACCATCCCGTGTTGAATTTTCCCAACAAGCTGACGGAACAGGACTTTGAAGGCTGGATACAGGAGCGTGGGCTCTACTATCCGAATGAATGGGATGAAGCTTACACTCCCATCTTCGAGGCCAATGACCCCGGAGAGGACCCTGTGCAGGGAGCCTTGCTGATTGCTGAGTATGGCGACGGATACTTCATCTACACGGGGTTGAGCTTCTTCCGGGAGCTGCCTGCCGGTGTGCCCGGTGCCTATCGACTGTTTGCCAATCTGCTGTCGCTGGGGAAGGAGGAGAGGTAGAAAAAATGAATACCGCAAATACCCATGAAAATCTTAACAGTTCAAGTCATTATCCGGCTGACCATTTTTATCTCAGCATTTAGTTGGGTACCACTATCGGCACAGGATATGGCGGGAGACCCTCCTCCCAGTGCAATGCCTACTGCTGACTCGCTTAGTGCAATGTACCGCAGCGTTTACCTGCATACAGGAGTCTTCTATCCGCATGAAATCCTCGGCATGAGTGATGGTATGCTCGTTGGGGTACAGGTGAACCAGAGTCTGTCTTCCTATTTTCAACTGGGGCTAAGCTATCGGGTCTCGACGGTTCAGGACAGCAATGCCCTGGCTGCCACTTGGAGCCTGTTAGGTGCTCAGTTGGCATTTGATCCATTCTCCTCCCAGATGAAGGTTCGGCCATTCTTTTCGGTGGGTGGAGGACTGGCCTGGTATCGGCAATCGGGAACCCGTAGCCGAGGTTCTTACCTGGATGCCGGGCTGGGAGTGTACCTACGTGTTGGGGAGCAGATGGGAATAAGGGTGGGAATCAAAGGATTGGGCTTTCAGGCTGAAGACTCTGGGAAGCAGGTAAGTTTCCTGACTGACTTTGGGCTTGTGTGGTATTGGTAAGAGGAGGCCGTCTCAAATTGGAAATCAGGAGAAAAGAACCAGCATATGTCTATGAGTGAGCCAACGACGGAAGCATTGAACTGCCGGGGACACCTGCTCACCCTCGACCGCCCCAGGGTGATGGGCATCCTCAACCTGACGCCAGATAGTTTTTCGGATGGGGGGCAGTACAACAACCCCGACAGAGCGCTGGCTCACGCGGGCGAAATGCTGGAGCAGGGAGCGGACATCATTGACATTGGAGGATTTTCTTCGCGCCCAAAAGCCCAGATTGTCTCGGCTGACGATGAACTGGACCGCATCTATGAGATCACCCGCAGGATCATGGAACGCTATCCGGAGGCGATCATTTCCGTGGATACCTATCAACCCGCTGTCGCGGAGGCGATGATCGGGCTTGGGGTGCATATCATCAACGACATCACCGGAGGGCGGGGCTACGATGAAGATCCACAGGCTGACTCGGGCATGATGGAGTATCTGGCGAAAGTGGGCAACGTGCCCTACATCATCATGCACATGCAGGGTACGCCTCAAACCATGCAGGACAACCCGCAGTATGAAGATCCGGTACAGGATGTATCGCAGTTCTTTGTGCAGCAGTTGCGAAAGGCTCAGGCCCTGGGGCTCAAGGACGTGGTGCTGGACCCGGGGTTTGGCTTTGGCAAAAGCATTCTGCATAATTACCAGCTACTCGGAGGGATGGATCAGTTCGTGTTGCTGGACCGGCCTGTGCTGGTGGGTATTTCTCGCAAAAGCATGATGTACCGGCTATTCGATACCGATCCCAACGATGTGTTGGACCTCACCACGGCTCTTCACCTGAAGTCTCTTGAGAAAGGGGCGCATATTTTGAGGGTGCATGATGTGAAGCAAGCAAAACGCTTGGTAGATTTGTACCTGTACTTGCAACAGCATGAAATTATTTGAGATCGGCTTTGTGGACTTTCGGCTGGTAGATATCCTGGATATCTTCCTGGTGTCCCTGCTGTTGTACAATCTCTACCAGAATATCCGCGGGCGTCTGGCGCTGCGGGTGATCAGCGTGATCATTTCCATTTTTCTGATCTGGAAGCTGGTGGTGCTACTGGATTTCAGGTTGCTGGGCAGTATTCTGGATGCTTTTTTGAGTCTGGGGGCAGTGGCCCTGGTCATCATATTTGCCCCCGAGATACGAGGCTTCCTCTCTGCCATCGGGAAAAATACCCTCTTTGACCGCATTGTGCGGCAGGTGTCGGCTGGACCCGTAAGCGAAGCTGCCTATCGAGAAGTGGTAGATGCCCTTAAAAGCCTCAGAGCCACAGGTAACGGAGCCCTGATCATCTTCACGGGGGGAGATCCATTGATTGACATACAGGAAACCGGAGATCAACTGGATGCTGCCATAGCCGCCCGATTGATTTATACCATTTTTCAAAAAGAGAGCCCCCTGCACGATGGAGCCATGATCCTGCACGACAACAAGATCGCCGCGGTACGGTGTATTCTGCCCATTAGCAAGACCACTGGGCTTGATCCCGAATTGGGATTGCGGCACCGCTCTGCCCTCGGTATATCCGAGCAGTCAGACACCCTGGCCATTGTGGTCTCGGAAGAGAGGCGTGAAGTGTCACTGGCCTCCCGGGGAAAGCTCCGTCGCAATGTAGACTATCAGGAGGTCGAAGATGCCATTCGCTCCCATTACCGACAGGTCGTCACCGCATAACAGACGCGAAAATACATGATCGGAACCATCGCAATTGAAGGAATCGAGGTGTACGCCTACCACGGCGTGTATGCCGCCGAGCGAAAATATGGGAACAGGTTTCTGGTCGATGTATATCTCCGGGCTCCAATTTTGCAGGCCGGAGAGGTGGATCACCTAAACCAAACGGTGAATTACCAGTCTGTATATCAGCGGGTGCTGGAAATCATGGATAATCCGGTGGATTTACTGGAAACCCTTGTGGTGAGAATAGGGCGAGAGATTTTGGCCCAATTTGAACCCGTACAGTCCGCGAAAGTGCGTGTAACCAAACTGGGGCCTATGTCGATGGAGCAGTGTAAGCAAACATTTGTAGAAGCTGAATTTCATCGATAGCAATTTTTGGGTGTCTGGGGCGTTTTGTGGACATAAAATAGACTGGTTGACAGAGAATTATTACGTTTTTTGTGGTTCTGGAGGTCCGAGACTTTGCAAAGCCTAAAAACAATATTAGCTTTGTATCCCTTAACAAAAGGCGACGTGGCCGAGTGGCTAGGCAGAGCTCTGCAAAAGCTCGTACAGCGGTTCGAATCCGCTCGTCGCCTCCAATCCCTGTCCTGGAAGTTATCAGATATTTCCTACCTCTTGTTCTTGCTCTTTTGACCATTCCAGACGTAAAAAGTACAGTTCAAAGCTTCTTTTGAGCCAGTCCTTAACTTTGGTATTGTTGATTTAATTTATAAGAAGGTTCTTTAGATCGAAAACGATACGCTACAGTATCAAATCTTTCACCTTCACCGAATTCCCCCGAATTCGTTCTTTGTCGGAGCAAGACACTTTTAGAAGTTCCCGTGTTTGTTTGGTTTGGCCGTTTGTGCAATTCAAATGGCGCTTTTTCATCATTTTGGTGAGGAAGAAATGAAATGAGAATCAAATAAACCGTGCATTCTGAAGGTACATTTTCTCCAAATAACTAACACAATGTAGCTTTTGGTGTGGGGTTTTGGCTAGTTTGACCCAACGTATCCAGCACATTAAATTTTCTGCGTTTGATGTGCGTTATGTATGTATTATGTGCTGAATCGTCTAAATTAGCACGCGTTCTCCACCTTGAAGTACCGAACCCAAATTACCTTGTTTAACTGGAAGGAAGTATATGAAAAACCTACGCAACCTTCTTTTGCTGGCCTGTCTTTGCTCTATGGTTCTGACCGCGATTGGACAGGATGATGACGCCAGTCAAAAGTACCGAAGTCGTGACCTCGAACAACTGGAACAATACGAGGATGGCGACACCCCATTTCCCCCCCGTCCCAAAAGCAATCTGGCTATTGGAGTAAAAGGCGGACTCTCTCTTCTGTTTGGTGATGTTCGCCCTCAAAGTAGCTTTGGTGGTGCACTGGACATCCGTAAAAGCTTTGGCCACGCCTTCTCCATGCGCCTGCAGGGTGCTGTCGGACAGGCAAAAGGCCTAAACTTTAAGCCAACCAGTGGGTATCAAAACCACGGTGGCAACCCCTATAACACTGCTTATTTTGTTGAACCAGGAGCTGCTACAGCCCCTAATGTTTACTACAACTACCAGATGACTTATGGGGATGCCTCTATTCAGGCTCTTCTCAACCTCAATAATCTAAACTTCTACAAGGAGCAGCCCAAGTGGAGCCTCTATGCTGGTTTCGGTGTAGGAGCCATGGGGTACAACACAGTAGTAGATGCCCGTAATGGAAATGACCGTTACGATTTCTCTACCGTAGATGCCATTGCCCTGGATGATCCTAGCGTTCCTGGTTTGGATGGCCGCAGTCAGCGACTGACTACTCTGGAAGGACTGCTGGATGGTGAATACGAATCCGCAGCAGAAGCTCACCTCGACCGCTCTTACATCGAAGTAGGGGGTAACAAGTTTACCGTCAATCCTGCTGTAATGGGGATCGTAGGAACCAGCTATCGTCTTGGTCGCCGTGTAGAGGTTGAACTGGAGTACCGAATCGTAACTTCCGGTGATGACCTGCTTGATGGGGCCCGCTGGCAGGAAACTGGTGGTGGAAGCGGCGCCAGCCGTCTGACTCCTGCTACCAGTGAAGTAGATGCACTGAGCAACCTTACTCTGGGTGTTCATGTCCGACTGGGTAAAGGAGAAGATGCTGAGTGGTGGAGAAACCCAATGACTCAGTTGTACACTGATGTTCAGGAAGTTCGCCAGACTACCAAGAAGCTGACTGAAGACAGTGACGACGACGGTATTCCTGACCTGTATGACGATGAGCCTGATACTCCTGAAGGAGTTCCTACTGACGCTCGTGGTCGTGCGCTGGATAGCGATGGTGATGGTTACACCGACAATGTGGACGATGAGCCATTTAGCCCCAAAAATGCAGAGGTTGACGCCAATGGTGTCGCTCTTGATGCAGACAATGATGGCGTGCCTGATATTTACGACAAAGAGCCTAACTCTCCTCCAGGTATGTACTACGATGCCAAGGGTGTGGCGATTCAACTGGATATCCCTGAGGCGACTGAGCAGCCTTGTCTGCTGCCGATCATCCACTTCGAACTGAACCGCGATAACATCCAGCCTCAGTTCTACCCCGAGATGTACTACATCGCTCAGGTAATGAAGGCTGATCCTGATCTGAAGGTACGTGCTGTTGGCTTTGCAGATGCCCGCAACACAGATGCTTACAACCTGGATCTGTCTCAGCGCCGTGTGAACAACGCCATCTCATTCCTGGTAAACACTTACGGAATTGAAGAAGGTCGCTTCATGGTAGAGTTCAAAGGTGAGAGTGAGCCCATGATTAAAGGTCTGCCTGAAAATGGTGGCTCTTCAAAACTGGAACCTCTGTACTATGTAAACCGCCGTGTAGAGTTTGAATGCGTGCGTGATTAATCGCAATAGATAACTGACTTTTAAGGGCGATTCCTTTCCGGGAATCGCCCTTTTTCTTTTGGGCCTCAGGTAAAAAATTTTCTTCTTGTGGGCTAAGTCATCGCTAAATTCTGCTGAAAAACTTGAAAACAAAAAGGACTCCCCTGACTCGAAGGGCCGTACAGACTACCTCACACCTGTTGATGGTCCGGCCTGTGAGATTTGGGTTTAATGCCCAGACCGCTACCGACAATGCCTTTCAATCCCGATCTCCACTTTCTGCTGCTGAGGTACAGGCCAAGGCTCAAACGGAGTTCGATACATTTGTGGAACTACTGCGGGCGAATGGAATCACGGTCACCGTTTTTCAGGACCTCGAAGAGCCCCATACTCCGGATTCCATCTTTCCCAATAACTGGATTTCATTTCATGAATCGGGTAAAATCGTCATTTACCCCATGTTTGCTCCCAACCGGAGGTTGGAACGCAGGAGTGATATCGTTGCACACTTTCAGGCACTTTATGAGCATGCGACGGTGGTGGATTTTGCCCACTACGAAGAGGAAGGAATGTTCCTTGAAGGGACTGGGAGCATGATCATGGACCGGGAAAACCAGGTAATCTATGCCTGCCATTCTCATCGCACTACCAGGGAACTGTTCGAACTGTTTTGCAGGGAGGTCGAAGCCGAGGGCATGTTGTTTCACGCGACAGATAGAAATGGACAGGAAATTTACCATACCAACGTGATGATGGCGCTCGGGACCAGGTTTGCCGTGGTATGTATGGATGCAATCCGGGATGAGGGAGAGAAAGCGGCCTTAAAAAACAGGCTGGAAGCTACGGGCCATGAAGTTGTGAGCATCAATTTTGATCAGGTAGAGTCCTTTGCCGGGAACATGCTGCAGCTCTATAACAGCGAAGGAACCCCAATTCTGGTCATGTCCCAAAGGGCTCATGATTCCCTGTTTCCAGAGCAACTGGAAAAACTCGCATCTTATAGTAGAATCCTGATGATACCACTGGACATCATAGAGAGTAGTGGAGGAGGAAGTGTGCGGTGCATGATGGCAGAAGTTTTTCTGGGAGATAACTCCCAACTTTCTTCCTCAAAAGGTGAAATCTAGGTTATATTTATATCCACCCATATTATCTCAATCCCAAAAGCTACCCCCGCATCCGCTTATGAAGCCCATCATTAAATCTGAATATGCACCTTTACGCAAAGTCCTGGTACATACGCCTGGTCCTGAACACGAGCACCTGATTCCCTGGGTTGGGGATCATCCCCTCATGGGCCCCAATCCTCGCGTTTATAAAGAGTTACAGGAAAACCATCAGGATCTCCGGAATTTCCTGAGCCAGGAAATCGGGGCTGAAAATGTCCTGGAACTTAGGAGCCTGCTAGAAGATATATTTGAAGCTGCAGATGGTAGAAAACGGATGCACATCCTGAGGGATACGTTATACCGACAGGCTGAAACCTATGTGGACCATCTTCAGGCTAGGGGCATCAAACTGGAAGACTATGAGACTTCCAAACTGGTGAGTGATCTTATAGAGGGATACCCTCGGAAGCTGACATTGAATAACCACCGCCTACCCAACATCATCATTGCTCCCAAGAGAGAAATGATGTGGATGCGGGACTCCTCGGCCACTACGCCCAATGGGATCATCATCAATTCCATGGCCTCGGCCCGGCGACGCCCAGAGCCTACCCTGGTAAGGTCGGTTTTTAAGTACCACCCATTGTTTGATGAAGGAAGCATCTTCCTGGATATGGTGGATTTTATCCGCGAAATGGAGGACGACGAGACCCATGCGGGGCTTCAGGAAAACTTCCTGATGGAAGGAGGCAATATCCTGGTGCTAAGGGAAGACACCCTGGCCATTGGAGTCGGAAGAGCTGATTTTTTGTATTCAAATCGTACTACCCGGGCAGCTTTCAACCTGTTGGTGGAGAAAATATTTGAGGCAGACACAGAGAACCGCTTACAGCGGATCTATCTGGTCAATGTCCCTGACTTGCGCGGATTTATACACCTGGATACGGTTTTTAACATGGTGGGCCCCAAGTCGGCAGTGGTGATGCCATATATTTTTGGACACCCCCATCCCAGAATTGAAGAAAGTGCCAAATACGTCCTCAAACACTTTGTGACCTGGCTACGGAAAAACATGGGGAGCCACCGCAGCGACCTGAGTAAAATTCCGACCATCGATCACTTTGATCATGCCGGTAAGACAGAAGTATATGACCGCGATCACATCCGTAAAGCGGGACGGGTGGAGCGATTGCCGCAGCCGACTCGCTACTTCCTCGACCAATTGGAAGCGGATGGCTTGCTGGACCTGAACCAGGTGGCGTGGATTGGGGGCAATCCTGAGGATTACCCATCTCCATATGAACACTTGCGCGTAGCTTTGTTTGAGCAGCACAACATGGCAGGCAATGTATTCGCTACCGCACCACATCGGCTGGTTGCTTACCACCGCAACCCATTGACGTTGAATGCATTGGAAACAATGGTTCAGAGCCTTAGCGATAATTCGCACCTGCATGTAATGTCATCCAATGAGATTCGCACAGATAATGGAGGGCCACATTGCCTGACCATGCCTTTGTTGCGGGATGAGTAGTGCTGCTTTTGGCTTCTCCAAAAATATAGCTCCCACTACCCTTGGAACAGGGGTAGGGGAGCTGCTTACTAAGGTGCGTTCCCGTTTCTTGTAGATTGTTGCCAGCAGACTTTCAGGACAGATACTCCACAGGGAGCCCTGTTCCCGACATCACCTACCAGTCTTCACAAACGAAAGTTTGCTGCCTTAGGAGTTGACGATCAACGTTGATGGAATCAGGGCCTCGTAATCACCTGTGGTCCCTTGGTCCAGACAGCACTCGATAATCTGACGGCCCAGAGGCGTCATCTCATCCAGTCGGTACTTGCTTAGCTGCGTGCGAAAGAACTCCTGGAATATTGCTGCTCCAGCATCATATCCTTCTTCCCCTACTTCCTTCTGCTTGTACACTTTCAGGTAGCGTATGGGAATGTTTTCTCCCTCGACCACCATGTGGTTAAGCTCAAACCCAAGCAGAGGGCTACGTGCAGGCTCTACCTGATCCCGGGAGAAGGCGGTGTTACCGCGACGGGTAAGGTACTCCCGCATCAGCCACTGTGGCATAAATCCTACCTTCCAAATTCCGATATGTTGGTTGGGAGTCAGGGTATAGCAGGAATTGGGATAGGTCATGAACTGCTCCAGCAGCAGGTTGGCCTGGGTGCTACGCTTGCCGGTGGCAAATGGCCAATAAGATCCTACTCCTTCGCTCGTCATGCCGCCGGTATCCACAATGCTGGGATTGCCGTGCCCGCGTGGGGCCACGAGTCGCCATAGCCATGCGAGTGCCGGAGGCAACAGGTGAAACAGTCCTACGATCCCGTAAGTGGGGTTTTCTGCACTACAGGGTGGAGTCCTGACGCCAAAGCTACGGACGTCCACTGCTACCGAGTCCTCGATTACATTGGGAACCGACTTCCTGGGCAGGATCACCCTGGGATTGGGGCAGGGCTCTCCAGGCGCATCCTGGATGTGCTCCCATATCAGGGCAGTGCTATTAGGGGTGCTATCGATGTTGAGAAAAAGGAGTTGGTCGGGGTTGTGAACTGTCAGGCTCTCCAACTGTGGATCAATGCCATAACGGTCGATATGATTGACCCTTACGAACCATGAATCCTCTGCATCGATGATCTTGAGTTTTTGAGTGGGGCCTTCAAGATTGGGATGGCAAAGTGCCATATCGTCGGTGACAGGGTGGATGTGACATCCCTGAGGAAGGCGAAGGAATCGATCCACCCCAGTGTGAAGGTTGTGGCCCAGTAGGATCCGACCATCAGGCTGACGGTGCATGTACTGGAGCATTTCGCTTTTGCCACCTCCGCTGGCTCCTTCATGCATGAAGACCGTCTTGTTGTCATATGGACTGATAACTTCTGCTGCGGCACAGTGTGCCGTGACCCAGCCTTCACGCTCGCCCTGACCGATGAGCACGCCATAGATGCCTTTCTTGGCGCTAGGTCCGGGATACAGGTTGTATGAAAAAAGCTCGTGGCGCTCTTCGCTGCGGTTGTGTACAACGACCTGTTTGCCCTCAAAATGAGTATGGCGGAACGGCGGCGCTACATAGATGATCGAGCGAACCTCAAAGTCCTCTGGCAGTTCCTCCACGGGGCATATGCCCTGTAGCAGTGCCAGCCCAAAGGCAAAGAATCCACAGTTTGCGGGAGCAACGACCAGTGAGCCACCACCGAGGCCAGCCCTTCCGGACTCAAACGCAAACAGGGCCAATTGCTGGGTAGCCAGCCAGTCCAGGGTTTCCTCACGGAGTGGGCCAAACTCTTTACCGAAACGGTCTCGGTAACGCACCTTGTCAGTAGGCAGGTCGTCACTGATGACCATACAGTTGGGATCACGGCGGCGCATGTAGGGCTCCAGGTAGTTGGCTGCCAGGCCATTACGTACCCGCATGACGGTAGCCTCGGTTATTTCGCGACCATCAGGCAAGTCAAACTTTACCTCGAATGTATCTTGCTGTTCTGGTCCCATGGCTGCCTCGAGAATTTCGTCGTGGCTGTTAAACCATTGGTAGCCAGGAGCCTGCTTCAGCAGAGACGCTACTTCTGCGGGAAGCGCAAAAGAAATGTTGGCCTTAGGATGGGTTGAAATCATAAAAAATCAGTTGGTGAGAGTTTTAATGTTTAGATCAATAGCAACACTATCGTGCAAAGGATTGAAAAACGTGGGAGGGCTAGGATGCAAAAGGGTTGGGGATAGTATGATTTTAGTCAATCAAGGGATCTTACTGTACAGATTATACCAGGGATTGCCAACTTAGCGGTAGGGCAGGTTGTCCCCTATAAAGTGACCGTTAGTTTCTTCCCTTAACTCTCTCAATTAAACCATCATGAAGAAATCCATTTGGCTCATCTTAGCTATGGCACTCCTCCTATTCGTGTTGAGTGCCTGTAATGCAACCAGTGTAGATGTCGCCGACTGCGCATCGCAAGAGCCCGCCGGCTTCTGGCTCGGCCTGTGGCATGGAATAATAGCCCCCTTTGCCTTCATTGTATCTCTATTCAATGATTCTGTAGCAGTATATGAAGTCGTGAACAATGGAGGCTGGTATGACTTCGGCTTTGTTATGGGAGCAAGCATCATATTTGGCGGATCAGGGAATCAGGCCAGGCCCAGAAGAAAAAAGCGGGATTAGGCAGTCTATTCTCTTTTTTGATCTGGAAATTTCCGCTGGAATTGGCAGGCGATATGGCTGTGTCAACTCCAGCGTTTTTTGTTTGCTATACCATATCACCCATAAGCTGATGAAAAGCCTGGTTCTCTATTACTCCCATTCTGACAATAACCGATTTCTCGCCCAAAAACTGGCCGCGGCCCTGGACGCCGATATAGAAGAAGCGGCGTCTTTTTCCTTTCCTTAAACAAAGTCGGACTTTTTCAGCGTTTGGCCACTCTGAATCGATGGGTAACTCCTCCATTCCGGCAGGCTTTTGTCCATGCTGTTGGTAGCACCTGGCAGGTGTGCCCATTCACCTCCAATCGGGAATACTGGAGCAGGGTCGGAGTCCGGCTTGCTTACAGGCTGGCTTGTTTCTCTAACTGATCATCAGGCTCAATATGTATCTCAAGATTAGGCGGGATTTCGATACCCCACCGCAGGGGGATTTTGCACCCTGTTAAACTGTCATACCACACACACCATAACAGTTTTTCCTGTCTCCATTTGTAACTATAGATAAGTTCTGGAGCTGGGATTCCTTTTCCTCTCTCCATCTGTATTTGTGTCTGAAGCGTAAATGTGTTTTCCAGGATAGGAGTGGATACAATTGCGTCTCTCCCCTACAGATCGTAGGGGCACACTACAGCGTGGGGTAAATGGGAGGGCTACCATTAAGCTGCAGATCAAACAAACCATAAGGGCTGTTTACTATTCACTCAATGTTTTTATAATGACTAAACTCAATTACTTACTCGTAAGTCTCCTGCTTTTTGCAGGGACAATCTGGGCCCAGGACCCGAGTGGGAATCTCACCCACTCGTGGACCTTTGAGGGCGAAAATGCTGCCGACATGGTCGGTGCAGCAGATGGTATTCTCAGTGGCAATGCTGCCATTGCGACTACCAGCCTCGGAGACAAAGGCGCCGTATTGACTGGTGGTTCTGTTGACCTTGATGCGGCTACAATCGCCATCAACACCTACGAAGAACTCTCTCTCGAAGCCTGGTTTACCCCTGATGGTACTCAGGCTGGTACGTTTACCATGGTTGCTTATCTGGGGGGAACCCAAGGGGGCCTCGCTTACAGCGGATTCCAGATCCAACCCACTCGCGGAGATGGCGTTGGGCGAGGGGCAATCAGCTGCCTTAACAACACCAATCCCTGGACTACCGAAAATGGAGTTAATACAGCTGCAGAATTGGCTGCCTCCCAGCTGTACCATGCGGTCGTGACCATTAACAGTGATGTGATTTCTTTTTATGTAGATGGCGTTTTCATTGGCGAAGATTCTTTGACCGGGGACAACTCCATCGCCAACCTGAGCAATGACTTTGCCTGGATCGGAAAAGGTGGCTACACCGGCGACGCTTCCTGGCAGGGAACGGTTCATGAGGTAAACATCTACGACAAGGCGCTTGACGCCGCTGAAGTTAGCTTCCTGAACACAGGAGGAGTGACCACCGGAACTGGAGTTGTCTATCAGCAGAGCTCAGATTCACTGGGTCTGGTTGTGATTCCAGCCGAAGAATTTACCATTAACAAAGCTGGTACTGGCAGCAAGGACGGTGACTCATGGGCATTCGGATCTGACACTGCGGGTTATTTCGGAGACGGCTACATGCAGTCAGTGATGCTGGGTGGCGGTGATGGCAGTACCACCAATGCCGAGACAGTTAATGCCAAGCTTACTTACGACGTAGAGTTTGTAAAAACTGGTTCTCACTACGTGTTTGCCCACGTGTATTACCCCAGTAGTAACAATGACTCCTTCTGGTATGGCCTGAATGGCAGTACCGATTCTGGAAATGGCAGAATGGACCAAAGCAACTGGGGCAACTGGATTTGGGATGAAGGAAACAACAGCTTTGATGTTCCTGCAGCTGGACTCCACACCTTTGACATCATGCAGCGTGAGCCAGATGCCATCGTGGACATGATCATTCTGACCAGCAATCCCAATTTTGATCCTGCTACCTATGAGTGGCAATCCTATGTTCCTTACGAAGTAGTTTTCGTTACGCCATCTGACAGCTCTTTCGATATGCCTGTAGTGGAGGCAATTGAAGCTTACACGGGCGACGCGACCTACAATGTGACCCTGCTGGAGAAGTCCGTGATCGATAACAGTGACCTGGCGATGCTCAACGCTGCTGACGTAGTGGTAATGGGCCGTAATATCGGTAGTGCTGATGTAGCTGCTGCTGAAGAAGTATGGGATGCCGTCGAACGACCCGTCCTGACCATGAACATGTGGGGTCTGAGAGAGAACCGTGCTAACTGGGTACCTGCTGGTATTGGTTGTGAAAACATCAACGGAGATACCCTGGTGGTCAATGGCATCATCCAGAACAGTGACGCCGTATTCGGTGGCCTGACCGACACCATCACCTGGTGGAATGGTTCCTTCAGCTCCTTTGTACCCGATTCTGCCCGCGTTGCTGCCGGTAACGGTACCCTGATGGTCGAGAGTGAAGACTATCGCCCACTGTTTATGCGCTGGAAAGCCAATCTGGAATACTATCCAGGAGCAGGTCACGCCCCAAGCCATATGCGTTCCTTCATCGGAATGGGCAATGACAACAATGATCCCGCCAACTACTTTGGCTTCTCAGAAGATGCTGAGATGATCTTCTTCAACGAGCTGAAAATGCTCGCCGGTCAGGGCGATGCTGGAGATTACAGCGTAGTCTTTGTTACTCCTTCTGATTCTTCCTTCGATGCACCTGTCATTGAGGAAATCGAGGCCTACAACAACGGCGAGACTTTCGGGGTAACCATCCTTGCCAAGGGTGTCATCGACAGCACCGACCTGGGACTGCTGAATGCCGCTGACGTAGTGGTCATGGGCCGTAACATCGGTAGCGCCGATGTAGCAGCCGCTGAAGGTGTATGGGATGCCGTCGAACGACCTGTCCTGACCATGAACATGTGGGGACTGAGAGAAAACCGCGCGAACTGGGTACCAGCTGGTATTGGTTGTGAAAACATCAACGGCGATACGCTGGTAGTGAATGGCATCATCCAGAATGACGACGCTGTATTCGGTGGTCTGACCGACACCATCAACTGGTGGAATGGTTCCTTCAGCTCATTTGTAGTGGATTCAGCCCGCATTGCCTCAGGTAACGGTACGCTGATGGTCGAGAGCGAAGACCTTCGTCCGCTCTTCATGCGCTGGAAAGCCAACACGGAGTATTACCCCGGAGCAGGCCACGCGCCAAGCCACGTACGCTCTTTCATGGGCATGGGCAATGACAACGACGATCCTGCCAACTACTTCGGCTTCTCCGAGGAGGCTGGAATGGTCTTCTTCAACGAGCTGATGATGCTGGCTGGTATGGGCGATGCTCCTCAGTACAGCGTGGCATTTGTCACTCCTTCTGATTCTTCATTCGATGCTCCTGTTGTCGCGGAGATCGAAGGCTACAACAACGGTGAGACCTTCGCTGTAACCCTGCTGGAGAAGTCAGTGATCGATAGCACAGACCTGCTTATGCTGAATGGCTTTGACGTAGTGGTTATGGGCCGTAACATCGGCAGTGGTGACATCGGTGCGGCAGCTGATATCTGGGATGCCATCGAGCGTCCTGTAATGGCTATGGGCCTCTGGGGACTGAGAGAGAACCGTGCCAACTGGGTACCAGCTGGCATCGGCTGTGAGAACATCAACGGCGATACCCTGGTAGTGAATGGCATCATCCAGAACACTGACGCCGTATTCGGTGGCCTGACCGACACCATCACCTGGTGGACTGGATCATACAGTGCCTTTGTACCAGACTCCGCTCGCATCGCAGCCGGAAACGGTACATTGATGGTCGAGAGCGAAGACCTTCGTCCGCTGTTCATCCGCTGGAATGCCTACGAAGAGTTCTACGAAGGAGCTGGCCACGAGCCCAAGCACATTCGTTCCTACATGGGACTGGGTAACGACAACGCCGATCCTGCGAACTACTTCGGCTTCTCCGAGGAGTCCGGAATGGTCTTCTTCAACGAGCTGATGATGCTGGCTGGACAGGGCGTTGCTGCCGATACCACCACTGACACTACGACCAACATCGTAGCACCAACAGGATATGAAGTGAAGCTGTATCCAAACCCCGTGAACGACTATGTGAACATCGTATCAGAAGTGAACATCCAGAACATCCGCGTGATGAACATGATGGGAGCTGCGCTGCGGGTAGAGGAAATCAATGCCAAAGAAACGGTACTTGACATGACAGACTTCACCAGCGGTGTGTACATCATCATGGTAGAAGGACAGCAAGGAACACAGGTCTTCAAGCTGAGAAAGCTTTAGAGCTGAGTTGCTGAAATATGGATGCAAGAGGCTATAGGCCTTGGCATGCCACCGTATTTTTAGAAAAAAAGGAAGATGGCCCACACTATTGGTGCCATCTTCCTTTTTGTTTCTGCGAGAGAATGACATTCCCTTCTATCCTGACTACCTTGCCGTTCCTTTTCTGACTAAATAGTCCCCAATATGCTCCCATTCGGCCAATACCATACCCTGACCATCGCCAGGGAGACCCCTCAGGGGTTTTATCTCCAAAACGAGGAAGGCGATGAGGTTCTTTTACCAAGTGTTTACCGGAGGCGGAACATGGCCATAGGGGATGACCTTACGGTGTTTGTGTATGGAGACAACCAGAATCGGCCCGTCGCTACGACGGAGGAACCCTTCCTGACAGTCGATACTGCAGCTTACCTGAAAGCAACGGATGTCAATACCATTGGAGCGTTTTTTGACATGGGCCTCTCCAAGGAGTTGCTGGTTCCGTACCGTAATCAATCTCACAAACTATCGGTGGGGCAGTCTGCGGTGGTGTACATGTATTTTGATGACACTTCGCAGCGCCTGGTGGGAACGATGAAGCTCAAAAAATTCTTCAGCGACTTCAACGATGGTGGCCTGCAACCCGCACAGGAAGTCAATATTCTGGTGGCGGAAAAGCATGAACTGGGTTTTCGGGTGATCATCAACCAGACCTACTGGGGGATGGTCTATGCCAATGAAGCCGAAGACCTGGCCATCGGCCAGACCCGCAAAGCGTACATCAAGCCGATTCGCCTGGATGGAAAAATCGACGTGAGCCTGCATCCCATCGGACATGAAAGTATCGAGCCTAACGCTCAGAAAATTCTGGAAAGGCTGGAAAGAGAAGGAGGATTTCTTCCGCTGACCGACAAAAGCGATCCGCAACTCATCCGTGATGAGTTGGGCATGAGCAAGAAACTCTTCAAAAAGGCAATTGGGACCCTATACAAACAGCGTTTGGTGATGCTGGAGGAGGCTGGTGTGAGACTGCTCTGAGGGGTTTGGAGAAAAAAGAAAGGACCTGCAAGGAAGCATGATTCCCTGCGGGTCCTGATTCTTTATTGGGGAAATGAATCCTATGCTTTCACCACAAACTCCATCACAAAGATGAATACCGCCATCACCATGATGAAGTAGCCAAACCCTTTCTTGAGGGTTTTACCATCCAGGAATTTTCCGATATAAACTCCGAGAAAGATCCCGGCCACTGCCAGTCCGGTAAAGATTGCGAGGAAGGTCCAATCCACGTTCATGGTCATGGCATCTCCCAGGAAGAAGCCCATTAATGATTTTAGGGCGATGACAATGAGGGAGGTTCCAATGGCCTTCTGAATTTCGAGATTGGCGAGTACTACCAGGGCAGGGATAATCAGGAAACCACCACCTGCTCCCACAAAACCTGTAACTCCTCCGACAATCAGTCCTTCGAGCAGAATCAGCGGGTAGTTGTATTTTACCTCGCCTGTTCCTCCCTTACGCTCTTTATTAGAAAGCATGGAGTATGCCGCCCAGACCATGAGAATTGAGAACAGGCCAAACATGCCCATCCGGCGGGTGAACTCAAAGTCTCCAAGCATGAAGAGTACATCCGGGAGGGCTGGCACCACATAGTGTCTCACGATCCAAACCCCGATGATGGCTGGAATCCCAAATACGATGGCCGTCCTCCAGTCTACGTTTTTATTTTGATGCTGCCTCAGGCCACCTACCAGGGCCGCAGTTCCTACGACAAAAAGCGAATAGGCGGTCGCTACTTTTTCATCGAGTGCAAATAGGTATGCCAGTACGGGAACGGCCAGAATCGACCCTCCACCGCCCAGTAGACCCAGAGACACGCCAATGATTAACGCCATTATGTAGCCTGCGATTTCCATTATGTAGATGATTTAACAGTTGTTAACTTGTTCAAGTGTTGGTGAAAAAAATATCAGGAAAAATCGTATTCCTCCAGACAATCAAAAATTCTAAGTAGCTGTTTGTCTGCAATTCTATGGAAAACCTGCTTACCCCGCTTTTCCGAGACCAGGATTCCATTGTCCTTCATCTTGGTCAGGTGATGAGACATCATGGAAATATCACACTCAACTCCTACTCGGGAACAGATCGTGCTCACATCCAGAGGCTCCTCACTTTCCAGAATTTCCAGTATCTCCAGTTTGACCGGATGAGAGATGGTCTTTAGGAGCTTCGCCGCCTGTTGAAGCTTTTCTGCCGAAAAGTTTCTCTTAGTGGTTTTCATGCCGCAAAATTACGCAGGATAAATCAAACGCCCAAACACTTGGACAAGTGTTCAAGTGTTTGGGCGTTTTGGCTACCTGATTGGAGGTTTCAGAGGAGCTAGCGGATGGGAACAAATGGAGATCCCACCTGGAGTTTGTCGCCTGAATCATCTACCTCAAACAAATGTGGAATCCGGATGGTGCGCCCGTTGACCTTCTTGTGGCTATGAACCGACATCAGGAGCTGACCATCAAAGGTCCTGAACAGCATCCCATGCCCGAAGTTGGGCGGGGTGATGGGCTCAGGTTCCTGTACCCATGGGCCGTCGAGCGTGCCATTTTCGGAGTAGGCCACTCCCTGGGTATAGACATTGAATACCCAGCTGGTCCAGATCATACCGAGTCGTCCGGTCTGGGTTTTGAAGAGCCAGGGGCCGTCTGTCACCTTGTTGGGAACGGTGTCGCCGTCAGCCGTTAGTTCCCGGCTCCAGGGGGAATCATGCGCCCGAAAGAGGATTTTTCCTTCGCCGATGGTCCCTGACAAATCGGGCTTAAGCTCGATTTTTTCCATGGTGCCGTTCCAGTTTTGCAGCCACTCGTGGCAAAAAATCATGTAGGGCTTGCCATCTCTGTCCACCCAGAAGGTGCCGTCCAGTGTCGGCTTTTGTGGGGGCAAATAAACTGAGTCAGACATGGGGACATAGGGGCCATCCGGCTTATCACTGACGAGCACATGGCTGGCACGGCGGTTGATGGCATTGCCCCTGACGGTGTCGATGTAAACCTCCCGGTTGGTGAAGGTCGCGAAGTAATAATACTTACCCTGGTACTGATGCAGCTCGGCTGCCCAAATCATGGGCCTTGGCCCCATCCAGGAATCGGGATCTGTCTCCGTGACTACATAAGGCCCCGTCCATCTGGCGAGATCCCGGCTTTTCCACAGCAGCCCACCTGTGCCGGTCATGTAGTAGGTCTGAGTCGCTGAATCCGCCAGGATGCAGGGGTCACTCAGGCGAATGGAATCGAGGGGGATACCTTCTTTCACCTCAGGAGGCCATTGCGCTCTTTGGGCACAGCCTGCGGTGAGGCTCAGGAGTAATATGAGGGTGGAAAAAGCCTTTTTCATCGTATTTAAAACGTTAGGTCCATGCCCCAATGATTGGCCAATGCTTCCGCTTCTTTTCTCGTCAATGAGATAACGGAACCATGCTTGGGAGAAGTGAAATTGGTGGTCTTCATCACTTTTTCGTTAAAATGGCCAATGTTCTCGAAATTGGCAAAGTCGGAGGTTTCCACGAAACCGAAATTGTGGGGGTTGACGCTAAACACATCGTACATCAGTACCCAATCGTCGCTGTCGTTGCGTTTCCAGACATTGGGAGCCTCACAGCCACCCGGCTCCGAATCGACCCACTCAGGCTGGTACTCATACCCGCTGTTAATGGAGTCCGAAAAGGCCATCTTGATGCCGCCAAGATGTTCCTGGGCTACATACATCATGCAATAGCGCCCATCCGGCATGGGGGTGATATCGGCGTCCAACACCTGAACTTCGGGATTGGGATATTCGAATATCAGCTTGGGTGAAGTCGTCAGTTTGGTGAAGTCGTCATCAGTATAGGCGTAATACATCCTGGTCAGCCCGTGCGCGATGCGCATGGTGAAGTAGATCATCATCTTGTCCGCCACAGGATCATAGATGGTCTGTGGTGCCCAGGCACAGCCTATGTTCTGCAATTCGTCAAAATGCTCGTCGAAGAGAAAATTGGTGTGGGTCCAGTGGATCAAATCAAAAGACTTTGCCAGGACAAAGCCCCGGTTGTTGCCCCAGTCGTAGAGCGAGTCGGGCCTTTCCCAGGCCGTTTCACGGTATCCTAAATCCTGGGCGAAGAGATGCAGGTCCGTCATCGCTACATAGAAGGCGCCATCCGGCCCCCGCGTGATGTGCGGATCACGGATACCCCTTTGACTCGCGATGGTATCCCCCGCGATGATGGGCTTGCCGTCATTGACCGCCGTGAAGGTATAGCCGTCGGGACTTAGCGCGAGGTGCAGGCTATGGGTAGCGTCCTGGAAGTAGGTAAGGAGATAGGCTGTTTTATCGGCCTGATCTGTGGTGTTGGATTTGCTGTCAACATTGGTACAGCCAGAGAGGTACCACAGGGTAATCAGAGGAGCAGCCAGCAAGATGAATTTCTTCATGAGGTAATAGAGTTAGTCGGTTTCCAATGGGAAAGTTGGAACCTAAAATTGGCCATTCCTCATGGCTATATAGGGGGCAGAACTATTCAGAATTGGGGGTAGATGTGGGCAGATGGGAATCCCTGCGCTCGGTTATCGCTTAGATAGCCTCGATTCTGAAGAATAGCTTCCCTCACGCCATCCCCCTCTCCTTCAATCGCCGCATAAACGCTTGGGAGCGGCCATAGTCGTTGATCACTTTCCGCAGCTTATTTTGGAAGGCATGCTTTTCCCCGGAGAAGTCTCCATAATCCCGCAAATCAACCAGCAGTTCCGTGGCGCGGTCGTAGCCTTTGGCGGTTTGCAATTCCGCATTTTCTGCAATCTCGCGCCACAGTTGGGACTGCTGCTTACCTATCCGCTCCATCTGCTCCCGGTGACGTCGCTCGGCTTCCTTGCGGGCTTCTTCGTCCAATCGGTTTTTCTCTTCTGCCCGAGCGGCCCGGAGTTCCTCCAGGCTACGACCGGGGGAGCCTGAAGGAGATGACGGGCTGGAACTCATGGATTTGAGCTTCCGCTGTAGGCGTATGCTCGTGGGGCCATCTTCATCGAGCAAAGCCCGAAGAAAGCCATCTTTTTCCTCCTCGCTCAGCTGCGGGAGGTATTGGGCCAGGTGCTCATCCTGCTGGAAGGTGGAACTCTCTCGGGCCGCAGCGGCTACCATGGCATCGTCTATTTGCCAGAAATCCATGAAAGCCTCCAAAGCGGGGTCGAGGTTGGCCAGACCTGGCGGGACAGGAGGTTCCTCCCACTCGGTCTCCTCATCCAGTTCATTAGTTACAATGTGGAGCCAGGCGAGGTACAAGAGGCGATAATCGCCCTTGAGTAGCTGTGCCCGAAGTGGTAGCATCCCATCCAGCAAGCCTTCGGCTTCGAGCCAATCGCCATATTCTTCCCAGGAGTAGTCCAGGTCGATGAGGACGCTCTCTTCATAGCGCTTGACGGATACGCAAGTGGAATAATCTCCTTCTCCTTCGATATCGTAGGCCCGCAGGGCCCTGAAGTCCACCAGGTCCGCCGGTAGTTTGATCATGAGTTGAAACTGTCCGTAGCTACTGGCATACAGCGCCATGTCAAAGTGCTGGAGCAGCACTTCCTTTGTGCTGGGTCCGAAGTCGCCATAGTGATAGACAAAGCTGGCCCGTCGCGCGCTGGGGGTGGAACGGCTGGAGTAGGAGTCGATCTCGCGCTGCTGCTCTGCAGTCAATGGCTGGTCGATGGCGTAGAAGTCGTAGTATTGGTAGGAGGACATGGGGGGAGTGGATTTGAAAGGTGGAGGAATAGGGTCTATATGGTGTATAGGGGAAATATTGGCAGGGCTTACTTGCCGCGCTTTTTAACTCTGAACGGCGAACTTCAAACTTAAGAAACTCCTCCTACCCCGCCCAATTCTCCCGATCCAGGCTCCGGTACTGGATCGCCTCGGCGATGTGGTCCGGCTCGATGCCTTCGCTGCCGGCCAGGTCGGCGATGGTACGGGCGACCTTGAGGATGCGGTCGAAGGCGCGGGCGCTCAGGTCGAGCTTCTTCATGGCGATCTTGAGCAGGTTTTCGCCAAACTTGTCGATGGCGCAAATCTGCCGCACCATGTTGCTGGGCATCATCGCGTTGGCGTAGATGCCGGGGTGGTCTTTGAAGCGCTCTAGCTGCATGCGGCGGGCGGTTTCCACTCGCTCCTGAATGTCGCGGCTGGCCTCGCCGGGTTCGCGGGAGGCGAGTTCCTCGAAGGGGACGGGCGTGACCTCCACGTGGAGGTCTATACGGTCCATCAGCGGGCCGCTGATCTTGTTGAGGTAGCGCTGCACCTGTATGGGCGTGCAGACACATTCCTTGTCGGGGTGGTTGTAAAATCCGCAGGGGCAGGGATTCATCGAGGCCACCAGCATGAAATTCGCCGGGTACTCGACGGTGACCTTGGCGCGGGATACGGTGATGCGGCGCTCTTCCAGGGGCTGACGCAGCACCTCCAGCACGGGCCGCTTGAATTCGGGCAATTCGTCCAAAAAGAGGATGCCGTTGTGGGCGAGGCTGATCTCACCGGGCTGAGGATTGCCGCCTCCACCGACCAGCGCCACGTCCGAGCTGGTATGGTGGGGATTGCGGAAAGGGCGATGGGCTACCAAAGCCGAGTCCTCGGGCAATGTTCCTGCTACGGAGTGGATTTTGGTCGTCTCCAACGCTTCGTGCAGGGTCAGCGGTGGCAGGATGGTCGGCATGCGCTTGGCGAGCATGGTCTTGCCTGCGCCGGGCGGACCGATCAGGATGGCGTTGTGGCCACCAGCGGCGGCGACTTCCAGCGCGCGTTTTACATTTTCCTGGCCTTTGACGTCGGCAAAGTCAAATGGGAAGTCCTGCTGCGCTTCGAAAAACAGTTCTCGCGTGTCCCGTTCTACAGGCTGAATTTCTTTTTCCCCCTTGAGAAAGTCGGCGGCTTCAGACAGGTTTTCGACCGGGATGACCTTGAGCTGGTTGACGATGGCAGCCTCGGCAGCATTTTGTTTGGGGAGAATGAAGCCTTTAAATCCGCGTTTGCGGGCCTCCACGGCGATGGGCAAGGCCCCCTTAATGGGCCGCAGGGTGCCGTCTAGCGACAGCTCGCCCATGATGAGGTAGTCGCCCAGTTCTGCATCCGGAACTTCTCCCTCAGCCCCCAGGATACCGATGGCCACGGTCAGGTCGTAGGCCGAGCCGACCTTCATGATATCTGCCGGGGCCATATTGACGGTGATGGCCTTACGCGGCAGCATATAGCCATTGTTTTGGAAGGCAGTCTTGATGCGTTCGCGGCCTTCACGCACAGCGTTGTCGGGCAGTCCCACCATGAAGAAACTGGGATTGCTGCCCAGGGCGAGGTTGACCTCTACGGTGATGATGGTGGCGTGGATGCCTTCGACGGCGCTGCCGTAGGTCTTGACAAGCATGGGACAAAGGGGTTTTCAGGGTCGAAAAGTCCCAAAATAGCGTGTTACGTAATCTCGGACAAGTTTGGAGTGAAAAAATACGATTCTTGCTGTGGATTGAAGTCCGGCAGCAATTAGTCTGATGTTATGATCATAGTCCTGCGGGGTTACCTCTTGGCAATGTTGGATTACCCCATCGCCAGCAAGATCGAAACATAATGGCATATGCTTCCCCCCAGCACAAAGATGTGCCAGATGGCATGGTGAAAGGGCAGCTTTTTCCAAAGAAAGAAAATTACTCCTAATGTGTAGCTCACTCCGCCAATGACCAGCATCCAGGTAACATCGGGAGGCATCTGGGCAAAGAAGCTTTTGCCCACAAACACCATCATCCAGCCCATGCCCAGGTAGATGAGGGTGGAGAGGTAGCGGAATTTTCCCGTAAAAAAGAGCTTAAAGACGATTCCTAACAGCACCAGCCCCCACTGAATGGCAAGCAGGGTAATGCCCCTTGGGGAGAGCATGTATTTCAGGATAAAGGGGGTGTAACTTCCTGCTATCAGAAAGAATATGCTGATGTGGTCCAGCTTGTGAAGAATTTCCTTAACACGTGGCCTGGAGATGCTGTGGTAAAGAGTGGAGGAGGTATATACCATCAGAAAGCCGAAACCAAAAATCGCTGCGCCTACTATGAGTGAGGGATCAGCCTGAAGTGTGGCGACCGAGATAAGAACAGGGATGGCAATGATTCCAAACAGGATTCCGAAGCCATGAGAGAGGCTGTTGGCGATTTCTTCTTGAAAAGTGGGAGATTGCATGGGGCTGGATCTATTTGAGTCAAAACTATCAGAGAGGGGTTATAAAAATTAGACGAATGCTGGTAGTTGTGGGTTCCGAGGAAAGCCCCTAATTTTGCAGTCTTATGGGAAACAAGCGCGTTCGATTTTCTGACATCATCATCCATGAGGATGATTCCGTTTTGTTGGTCAACAAGCCTGAGGGAATGGCGAGCCTGGATGACAAGAGTGAGGAGAACCTGAACTTCATGGCCAAGCAGTACAACCCCGACCTGCAACTGGCTCACCGCCTCGATAAGTTGACCTCGGGTATCCTGTTAATGGCCAAGACCCCCGAGGTATACCGTCATCTGGCCATGCAGTTTCAGAACCGGGCCGTGCGCAAGGAGTACCTGGCCCTGGTGAATGGAGTACACCATTTTGATGACTTTCATGTCACGCTGCCCCTGCTGGTAACTACCAACAAAAAGGTATTGATCAGCAAAAGTGATGGCAAGCGTGCCGAGACGATTTTCAACGTGGAGAAAATATACCGGCATTGCACTCTACTGCGCTGCCAGCCAGTTACGGGCCGGATGCACCAGATCCGGGTACACCTCTCGGCAAGCAACGCCCCGATTGTTGGGGATTCTCTCTATGGCGGAGCCGACCTGATGCTGTCCGAGATCAAACGAAAGTATGTACCTAGCGGTCGAAAAGACGAGGAGCGTCCCATCAACCATGGTTTCCTGCTTCATGCCCAGCGACTTGCCTTTTCCCATCCCGAAACAGAGGAGGAGGTCACTTATGAGGCCCCCTTATCCAAAAACTTCGCAACTTCACTCAAGGTGTTGGATAAGTGGGATCAGTAAGATTGTGCTGATATTTTGTTGAACCATTTTCTATTACATACACAGCATTCCTGACCCTGTCCCTGAGATGGAGCAGATGGGTGAATGATATATGTTCTTGGTAGTCAGGTGCTACCATATTTACTCTTGTCTGAATGCCGTTTATTAGCTGCCTTCTGATTCCTGAAACTTGCAGGTGAGGAAACAGCAGATGGTTTCGCGTACTACTACCACAACTCGTTAAACTCCCTATTGGTATGGAAAAGCTACACATCAAAACTCTACTGGCCTTGATTATGGCCTTTTCCTTCGGCCTTTTATTTGCTGAGGATGAACCCACGCAGAACCTGAGAGGACAGGTCATAGATCAGGAGTCCCGTCAGCCTCTGGTAGGGGCCAAGGTAGTGATAATGCGGAATGCAGAGCTTCTCGCTGGTGCTCAGACCGATAGCCTGGGAAAATTTTTCTTTGAAGCGCTCCCTTTGGGTGCCGTTATCCTGGAAGTAAGCTACTATGGCTACGGAAAATATCGCAAAGACAATCTCTATCTGACCGCAGCCCGTGAGGAAATCCAGAACATTGAGATGATTTCGGAAAGTGTGGAGATAGACGGTGTTGAAATCGTATACCAGACGGTACCCAATGCTCCCATCAACAAGATGCAGGTGGCCAGCTCTCGCTCTTTCACGCCTGAGTTAGGTAAAAAAGCCGCGGGTGCCGTAGATGATCCCAGTCGCCTGGTCATGGGATTTCCCGGAGTGCAGGGCCCCCAGGATAATAACAGCGACCTGGTCATACGTGGCAACTCTCCCGTGGGACTGTTATGGCGCCTGGAAGGCATAGACATCGCCAACCCCAACCACTTTGCCCGCAAGGGTAGCTCTGGCGGGGGAATCACCATCCTGAGTGCCCAGGTATTGGGCGAATCGGATTTCTCTACCGGAGCCTGGTCTGCGGAGTATGGCAATGCCTTTTCCGGGGTGATGGACCTCCGATTTCGCAAGGGTAATTCCAACGCCTTTCAGGGACGTGGGAAATTCTCCCTGTTGGGAATTGAAGCTGCTGTAGAAGGGCCGTTGGGCAAGAACAGCAACAGCTCCTACCTGATCAACTATCGCTATTCCACGCTGGGAATCCTGAGTGCCATGGGATTTCGTTTGGTTGACCCCCGGGTCGGAAATACTTACCAGGACTTGAGCTTTAACTTCTTCTTCCCCCTCAAAAACAACAAGACCTTTGTCTCGGTCTTTGGGGTGGGAGGCTATAGTGTGGAGCTATGGGATGCCATCGAGGACTCGTTGACCTGGAGTCGGGACTATCGCACGACGACGGATTTTATCACCCGTACCGGAGTCACTGGAGTTACCCTGAGCCACAATATCGACCAAAACTCCTATCTCAAGGCTGTCGTGGCGGTTACGGGTAGCCGGGTGGTGGACGATGATGACACGCTGGATGTAAGTGGGCTACAGCCATTGCGTCCCTTTACTCCCAATTCGCTGGACATCGTGGAGCCATTGTTAGAGACCAAAAGTCCCTGGGATGAAGAAGACTACCGCGACTGGCGCATTTCCACACATGTATTCTATAACCGAAAGTTAGGCGATATTGGGTCATTCAGGGTGGGGGCTCTTGCGACACAGATCAATTTCTCTTTCCAGCAGAATCGGCAAATTGATCCTACTACCACTACCCTTACTCCAATTTTGGGTGGAGAAGGCGGCTCCCAACTATTACAGGGCTATTCTCAGTTCTCATTCCGTCCTGGCAGGTGGGTCATCAACCCCGGTGTGCATGCCATGTACCTGGCTTTGAATGGCAAGGCCGTAGTCGATCCACGACTCTCCATTAAATATAGATTGTCAGAGCGGCATTCTGCCTATGCTGCCTATGGCCTGCATAGCTCGATATTGCCCCTTGGGAATTACTTCACAGAGGTGGACGGCGAGCAGGTCAATCGCGACCTGGACATGATCCGATCCAATCACATTGTAGGAGGTCTTGAGATGATCCTGGGGACCAACAAGGATTACAAAGTCGTGCTTGAAGGGTACTATCAGCAGATGGACAATGTGCCCGTGGTTGACAATGCGGATAGCACCTTCTGGTTGTTGAACCTTCGCGATGGGTATGCAACATCAGACCTGGTGAGTGAAGGAAAGGGATACAACTATGGGGTAGATCTCTCGCTTGAACGCAGCTTCCGAAATGGAGCATTCTTCCTGATTTCTGGTTCGGTGTATAATTCCCAGTTCAGCACACTCTATGGAGGGGGGGATACCCTGTTTAACACCCGATACAACGGCAACTATAGCATCAGTGCCATGGCCAGCAAGGAGTGGGGATTAGGGGCTCCTGGAAATATTTTTCAGATCAGTACCCGTGTCATTTCTAATGGCGGCCTGCGCTATTCCCCTGGTGATGTGGAACTGTCAAGAGCGGCTGGTTACCTGGTGCCTATTCCTTCTCAAACCTACTCCATGCGGGTAGGACACTACTTCCGCATCGATGGCAAGGCCAGCTATCGATTCAACACCAAAAACGGTCGTACCTGGCTGGTGCACATTGAGGCACAAAACTTTATCAATCGCCTTAACCGACGCGACCTGATCTGGGATGCAGGGCTGGATGATTTCCGGTTCCGGTATCAGGCTGGCATCATCCCCAACATCGGACTACAAATGGACTTTTAGTGTAAAGGTGAACGGTTGAAGGGGGTAAAGTTGAAAGAGCTGACACTCCCTCAATCCAGCTTTGCCAGGAATCAAATGGGATTGTCCTTTTCAAATGGAAGGGCAATCCTTTATTTTGGGTGCAACTCAACATGTCGTTTACCCACAAATCCCGGATTCCGGTTCATCGGAAGAACTCGAAGGCTTGTCCTGAGCCCGTCGGAGTAACACAAAGTTCTGTTTTCTCCTTTGCGACCATCGCGTCCTAACTTTGCGTCTTTGCGGTTGAACCCTATTTGCCAGCGGATGCGACAAAATGAGATGCATCCTTTATTTTTAGGAGCTGAATAAGAAATACCACTTTTTCCTTTACGCCTCAGATTACGATCCCTCCCAATGCCCCAGTCCCAAACCATGCTGCACCATGCCTGTCCCCGTTGCGGGTCCGGACTGCGATATACAGGAGGCCGAAACAAACTGGAATGCGGAAAGTGCGGATACAACCGGGTGCTGGGCAGGCACAGCGATCAGGTGGATCACCATCCACTCAAAGCGGGAGTAAAACTCAAAAAGTTTGATCGTGGGCTGGATGGGAATTTCAAGAGCATGACCTGTGGAGGATGCGAGACAACCTTTGCCCATGATGCGGACCAGCCACCAGGCCGCTGCCCATACTGCCACTCAGAGGAACTGGAAGAAAGCTCCCGACACAATGAAGTTATTACGCCTTCAGGTCTGATCCCGTTTATGGTTTCACGGCAGACAGCTCAGGCTCAGCTTGCTGCGGAGCTAAACAGTTGGTTCCTGGCTGAAGGCCTGAGGAAACTGCTGCAACCAGATGAAATGCAGGGCGTTTACATGCCCTACTTTCTGTATGATGCCCTGACAAGAAGTAGCTGGCGTGCCGAATCGGGGTTCAGGGTGGTCAAACTGATCAAGGACACCCCCGTGGATCAACTCTCCTGGGAGAGCACAGGGGGATATTATGAACATTTTTTTGAAGGAGTTTCCATCCCTTTTACCATGGGGATCGACGACCTGGAGGGCATCCTCCCTTTTGACCTGGGACAACTCGTTCCGTACGATCCCCGCTTTCTCAAAAGTTTTACCACTGAGCTATATCAGGTAGATGAAGTCGCCACCTTTGGTCAGGCTGACGCCATGATGAGCGATTCGATCAAAGAGGAAGTCCTGAAGCGCGCACCAGGAAAGGAGCAACGTGCCATGAAGATCACCAGTGAGAAGTTTGCGCTCGGATTCAGGCATGTGCTGGTCCCCGTCTGGATCGGCGTGTTTCATTATCGGGGCGAAATGTTTCAGTACCTGATCAATGGGCAAACCGGCGAAATGGTGGGGGAGCATCCCCTGTCGACTCCGCGAATGCTGGCCGCCGTAGGGGGAGGGGTAGGTGTCCTGACCTTGCTGACTCTCCTTTTGGGGTGATTTTTTGCCTAAACCCTTACTTTGATCTATTGCGTTGAAATTTTTCCAAAAAGAAACTATCTTGATAGGGATACTTTTTGGCCCCTTTGGGATAACGGAAGGTCAGGGCCACAATCCTGGATGCTGTTTCCCTTCCACCCTTAATTACCACCAATCGCACAGGATCTTACATAGTTGGTCCACCCTGGTGTAAAACTTTGGCAGGAATAGAACAGTATTTGCAGAAGAGTTTACGTTGATTCGCAAACTGCGATCTATGCGAAAACATAATGGAATGAGGCCGCAGGATATACTGATCCTGCTTAAACTGGTATCACTTGGTGATACAAAGTGGCGTTACGCAGACGTTGCAAAGGCATTGTACATCAGTCAGTCTGAAGTAGCAGAAGGGTTGCACCGCAACATGCAGGCCCGCCTGATAGCCCCAGATAAGCGAAGGGTATTTCGTTCTGCCCTGATGGAGTTTCTGACTCACGGGATCAAGTATGTGTTTCCCACAGAGCCGGGAGCTATCGTACGAGGGGTTCCCACCGCCCATTCTGCGGCTCCATTGAGTGACAGGATCGCCGAAGGAGAAGAGTCCTATGTCTGGCCTTCTGATGAAGGAACGATGAGGGGGCAGGCCATTCAGCCCTTATATCCCACAACCGTAGCGGCCGCATTGGCTGATCCGGAATTTTATAAACTACTGGCCCTTGTAGATGCGTTAAGAGTGGGAAAGGCTCGTGAACAGAAAATCGCAATAGAAGAACTAAGAAAAAGGATACAGGGAGATGTTTATTCACCGTACGAACCTAGCAGGATTGGAAACCGTAGCCCAGGGATTGGGTGACTGGTTATCAAAAACAGCCTTCATCGGTGGGCAGGTGCTGGAAGTCTACAGGACTGATCCAGTGGCAGCCAGTATACGTCCATCCCGCGAGGTCGACTGCCTGGTCAGTGTGCCTGGAATGGGATTTATGCCTGAATGGGAAAAGTACCTCCAGGAAAGGGGATTTTCCCGGCATGATATGGCGAGTGAACTGGCGTTAGAATGGTCCTGCCAGGGGGTGGAGGTTCGGTTGGTACCTCTGTGGTCCGAGGGGGCTGGGTTTGAAAATAAATGGTTGGAAGAAGGCCTGTTTCATGCCAGATCTTTCACCCTGGAATCAGGTGTAAATATTCGGGTATTCACCCCCGTTTATTTTGTCGCAGCCAAACTGGAAGCGCTGCTCCACCGTGGCTGGTACGACCTTCGTTCCAGTGAAGACTTTGAAGACCTGGTATTCCTGCTGGAAGCGAGACCTGAACTGCCCGATGAACTCGGGGCAGCCTTCTATGAAGTACGGGATTATATACGTGGAGTATTTGGACAATTGTTGCACCACCCCGAACTGGAAGAGGCCCTGTACGGCATGCTACCCTTAAACTCTGGTGCAACCCGGATCAGTCGCATTCAGGCAAAAATGGAATCAATGTCCTTTTCTCAAATCAGTAGCCTGGCCTAACAGTTTAGGTGGTTGATCCCTGTGAAAAATGTAATACGTTTGGCTAATTAATTCAGGAGTTGATTTTAGTTAAACATCCGCTCCTGCCAACCATGCGCCGGAACCAATTTGGAGAAAATCCAATGGGTTCCGGCGCTCTTCATTTTGTCGATAAAATGGTGTAGGTTGTCGTTTGGAGAGATTAAGTTTAAACAATATTTGAGAACCTTGGTTTAGAAATCGATTCTTTATAGGCTAGGAAATCGCAAAATGGGTATGTTTTACAAAAAATCGTACTAATATACATTAGTATTCTGAGGCAACCATTGATTGCGAAATACAGTTAGCCTATTACACATGTGTTCAAAATATCTCAGAGAGAAACAAAAATATAAATCGCTTACTCGTTCTTTCTTCATGAGAATTTTTACTCGTTAAAACCAAACTTAAACTACATGAGACGCTTTCTACTTTTGCTGGTGGCCATTGGGCTATCAGCTAGCGCACTTATGGCCCAAACCACCATTTCCGGTACCGTTACTAACGCGGAGTCTGGTGAGCCAATCGAAGGTGTTGCGGTTCTCGTCAAGGGAACCACAGTCGGAATGTTTACGGATTCTGAAGGCGTTTACCGCCTGGAAGTTCCTAGTGGAAACTCTACCATCATCTTCACCTACGTAAACCGAAAAACGGTTGAGGAAGTGATTGGTGGTCGCAGCGTGATTAACGTGGCCATGGTAGAGGAAGTCAAAGAGATTGGTGAGGTAGTCGTAACTGGTTACCGCTCATTCTCTCAGGAAAAGTCCAGTGTGTCTTCATCATCCATTTCTGCTGAGAACATCACCAACCGGCCTAACCCCAGTGTGGTTCAAACACTATCTGGTCAGATCCCTGGTCTGAGCATTAGTACAGGCAGTGGTCAGCCTGGTGCCAACTCCGTGGTAAACATTCGTGGACGCTCATCTATCAATGGTGACACTGAGCCACTGTTTATCATCGATGGCGCCCCAGTAGATCAGGACAACTTCCGTTCTCTGAACCCCAACGAGATCGAGTCTGTAACCGTGCTGAAAGATGCCGCTGCTACCGCTATCTATGGTAACCGTGGTGCAAACGGTGTAATTGTAATTGAGACTAAAGGTGGTGGCTACAACTCTCCACTGGAAGTTACCTACACCTACTCACACATCCGGAGCACGCTTCAGGATAATGACTATGATCTGATGGATTCTCGTCAGCAGTTGACGCTAGAGCGTGATTACAGCGACATCATCGGTGCCAACCGTGGACTCGGTGGAGGGCGTACAGACGCCCAGATCGACTCCATTGCAGCCATCAAGGATACCGACTGGCCCAGCTATTTCTTCCGTACCGCTGTAGGTAACAACCACAACGTTCAGATTCGTCGCGGTACTTCAAACACCTCTACCTATCTGTCTGTAGGGTACCTGGATCAGGAAGGTATCCTCCTGAACTCAAGCCTTCAGCGTGCCAACCTGCGTGGTAACATCACTGGCCGCAGTGATGACAACAAGTTCAACTACACCGCTAACCTGTCATTGAACTTCTCCACCACCAATGAGGATAACTCTATTGGTACCAGTGGTATCAACCGTAACCCAGTACTGGCTGCCTATCAGTCTGTACCCTGGGTAACACCTGATGACTATGTAGATGGAGCTACTCTGCTCTCACCTCTGTCCTTTGCGAACACTCCGCTGTTCATCATGGACCGCCTGAATACCTATACTTACAAGGAGGATGAACTGCGTCTGATCTCAACTCTGAGCGCCAGCTATGAGATCGTTGATGGTCTGACCATCGGTACACGTGCCAGCGGTGACTTCCTGAATGAGTACAGAACTCAGGCTGAGGCATCTGAGTCTTTCAACGCATTGCTGTTTGGTGGTCGCCGTCCAGACGCTGGTTTCCAGACCATGCGTAACCGCCGTGACTTCCTGTTCAACCAGGTTACCAACCTGAGCTATGACAACACCTTTGGCAAGCACTCTATCGCTGGTGGTCTCTTCACCGAGTACTTCCGTGCCTTCCAGGATATCTTTGGTGTAGTAGCTGAAGGTCTTGATCCCAAGACATTTGCCCCTGGTGATGCATCAGGTTACGTAGGAGACAATCCTGAGAATGACTTCTATGTGGATGATGCCTTTGGTAACATCGCCCGTGCAGGTCTGTTCTCTTACTTTGCCCAGGCTGACTACGACTATGATACCCGTTATGGTATTTCTGGTACCATCCGTCGTGATGCCTCTTCCCGCTTTGCAGAGACCAATCGCTGGGGTACTTTCTTTGCCGTAGCTGGTCGCTGGAACATCCACAACGAGCCTTTTGCTGCCGGTCTTCCATTTGACCTGTTGAAACTGCGTGCCTCTTACGGTACCAATGGTAACCAGGACCTTTCTGGTGGAGGATACTTTGCTGACCTGACCCTGACCCGCTCGCTCTATGCAACTGGTGGTGGTTATGGAGGAGGCAATGCACTGCTGTTGGCACAGATTGGTAACAGCGACCTGCGTTGGGAGCAAATCGCCCAAACAAACGTTGGTATTGACTTTGAGACCCTGCGTGGTCGCCTGCGTGGTAGTGTTGATGCCTATATCAAAACTACAACCGACCTCTTCATTGACCTGCCCATCTCTGCTGTCAATGCACAGACTGCGATTCGGACCAACATCGGTTCTCTACAAAACCGTGGACTTGAATTCCAGCTTAGCTATGACATCACCAATGGTGTTGACCTGGGAGGACTGTTGATCAATGTGTATGCCATCGGAGCTTACAACAAACAGGAAATCCTGGACCTGGGTCTTGGACGTGAGGAAATCATCAGTGATGGTTCTACCAGCCTGCGAGTTGGAGGAAAGCTAAGTGAATATTACATCTATCGCTATGCTGGGGTGAACCCAGAGAATGGTAACGCATTGTACCTCGATGTTGATGGAAACGAAACTGAAACACCAAACGTGGATACCGACCGCGTATGGATGGACCAGAACATCTTCCCTGACTGGCAGGGTAGCTTTGGTCTGAATATCGAGATCAAAGGATTCTACATCAATTCTCAGTTCAACTACGTAACCGGAGTTGATCGTTTTGACTTTGACCTTTCAGGATTCCAAAACCCTGGCAACATTGGTCAGTTCCGTCATTCCACCGATGTCCTGGATTCCTGGTCAGAGGACAATACCGATGGTACCCTGCCTGCTTTGACAGCAGCCAACAATACCTACAACCTCTCTGGCACCAGCTCTCGCTTCCTGACAAATGCAGACTTCCTGCGTCTACGTTTCATCAACGTTGGATATTCTTTGCCAGAGACCGTACTGAACAGCCTCAAAATGCGTGAGCTGTCTGTATTCTTCTCTGCTGAGAACCTGGTTACTTTCTCTGAGTGGAGAGGTTTTGACCCTGAAGCACTGGATAATACCAGCCGTATCTATCCTACTCCTCGCACTGTAACCGTCGGTGTACAGATAGGACTGTAATTTCTCCATACCCAGATTATCCTTTAGTTATTGACACATTGGATTTATGAAAAAGTATATAATTGGTTTAACCTTCATCGCCACTATCCTGGCTGGTTGCCAGAATGCGATTGATATCGTCCAGCCAGGTATCCTGGATGCTGGAGCTGCGTTTGAATCCGTAGCTGATCTGGAGCAGGGACTGCTTGGTGTATATGCAGAATTTGACAATACTCAGGCCATTCAGTTTAACGCTGCCTTCACTGATGAAATCACACCTGGTTTCGACAACGGTGGACAGCAAAACCTGTTCATCCTGAACCCTCAGAGCGCGTTTCCCCAGGCTATCTGGGTGAACTATTACGATGCTCTGAACCTGTCCACCCGACTGATCGAAGCCGCTCAGCTGGTTGAAGTTGGAGAAGGCGAACAAGCCGACTACGACAACATCCTGGGACAGGCCTATGCTCTGCGCGCCTGGGCACACTTTGAACTGCTGACCTATTTCAGCCCGGATCTGACAAGTGATGCTGCTCCTGGTGTGATCATCCTGACAACTGTACCAGGTATCTCTGATCAGTTGCCTCGTAACACTACCGGAGAGGTATTTGACATCATCAACTCTGACCTGACTCAGGCTGAGGGACTGCTCCAGATTGAAGCTGATCCTACCTTTGTAAGCCAGGACTTTGTTAAAGCCCTGCGTGCCCGTATTGCCGCTTACCGTGGCGACTACACCACTGCTGACGCACTTGCTGCTGAATTGCTTAACAACTACTCGCTGGCTACTCCAGATGAGTATGTGGGCATCTGGCAAGACACCTCCAACGCGGAAGTTATCTTCAAGCTGGAGCGTGTAATCGGCGGTCCTTACGACGGTCAGGGAACCACTGGTAGCGGTTTTGCTGGCGGATGGGCTGGTGCCAACTTTGCGTTCGTAAACGCGACCAAGGATGGCTCTCCATACTTTGAGGCGACCATTGATTTCCTCGACATCATCCCAGAAGAAGATGTGCGTTTCGACGCTTTCTTTGACGAGTCTTCTAACGGTGATACTTTGGTGATTGCCAAGTATCCTGGTTCTGGTGGGCAGCCACTGCTGAACGACCTGAAGATCTTCCGTGCTTCTGAAATGGTCATGCTGCGTGCTGAAGCTGCTGCTGCATCCGGCGACTTTGCCGCTGCTGCGGGCTTTGTAGATCAAATCCGTGACGCTCGTTATGGTTCTGATCAGCCAGCACCTGAGTACACATCTGAAGAAGAAGCGTTCATGGGCATCCTGGAAGAGCGTCGTATCGAGTTCGCTTTCGAAGGATTCCGCTGGGTTGACCTCAAGCGTCTTGGTAGCCGCGCTGGTATGACTGTACTGGAGCGAAACTCCACTGAGTGCCAGGTTAACGGAGCATGTAGCATCGAGCTGAGCCGTATCGAAATGCAGGCAGTGCCCATTCCGATCATCGAGCTCAATGCAAACGAGAACATCGAGCAAACTCCTGGATACTAATCCGCCAGGGATTGTGATTAAATAAGTGATTGGCCCTGCTCCTCATTTGAGGGGTAGGGCTTTTGGTTTTTCGGAGGGTAGAGAGAAAGGGCTCTTTTGGATAAGGCCAATAAGGGATAAAGGGGAAATAAGGTGTATATGGGGAATATTGGCAGCCTTCGCGAGATGGAATCTCGCAGTTAGAGGGTTCGATGATCGGAGTCATCGAACAGCCAGTAGGCTTTTATTCCATGTTTTTAAAATATACAATATGTAGATTAATCGCATTGCCTATACACCCTATACACCCTATACCCCAGTTCTACCCTGCACCCAGCCGCTGAGCGGGATAGACCTCCACTGCTGAGCCTTCTGCTACCAGCGCCGCCACCGGGGTGGTATCTGCCAGGAATGCCCATTGAGAACCATAAAGCGCCGCGTAGTCCAGGTTCAATTCATAGCTTTTGAGGCGGTAAATGGCCCAGCGGGGGTGAAGCACATCATAAGAGAGGGTTTTCCCAAAGTGATTGACCCCAAACCCAATATCGTGCTCTTTAAAGTAATGCTCGATGCTATCCTCTGCCGGGACTCGGGTTTCCATCCCAAACCTGGCCGTGATCTGATGCTGCTTGCCGCCATAGCGAAAGTCATGGGTCAGCACCTTATCCGCCTGCTGATCCTCCAACTTGACCTTCATCCGCGCCGGGGCGTATGGTTCGTTGTAGAGGCCATTGGCGACCCAGGCGATGGCAGGCTTGGGGACAAGTTCCCGCCAGAAAACCACGCCACGGCGTCCGTTGTACTTGACATAATAGCGCAGGTTGATTTCAGGGAAGTTGACGTGAAAGGGGATTTTAAGACCCTTTACACGGGTATCCAGAAAGTGAAAGGCCACCACGCTGGCAAAGGCATGGCCATCCTGGACATCCAGTTCCACACCGGGGGGGACATGATCTGCAAGAATTTTCGGTGGAACCGGAAAAGTAACATTGAGCAGGTAGTTCCAGTTGGCAGTCAGAAATGGCTTGGACATTGGAATTTAGTTGAACTGAATATGTGGGAACAAAAGTTACCGATTTTGACCCATAAAGTTTTGCCATTGGCTCCCAAACCCTAATTCCCTCCATACCTATTCTCCCAACTCATCTCCCTATCTTCCCATTCATCGGTACTTATTCTCGCTGGTCCGAAGTCAATGTGCTTTAACCCGGGGAATGCGAACCTTTACTTAACAACATCACCGTAACCCATGTTTGGACAAATCTTTTCCATCGCAAATTCTCTGGCCATGCTCGGCTGGCTGGCCCTGATCATTTTTCCCCATAAAAAGCTCACCCGGATTATGCTGCATCGGGGAATCTTTATGGCTTTACTCGGGGTAGCCTACGTGGTTTTTATCGTGCAGGGATTTGGAAATGGGGGAGGCTTCGGCTCTATCGAAGAAGTACGAAAACTCTTCAGTTCAGACGCGGCTCTGCTGGCTGGCTGGTTGCATTATCTGGCTTTTGATCTGTTCGTAGGAGCCTGGATCACCCGTGACGCGCGACGGGTAGGCATTCCTCACTGGGCCATCATCCTGCCACTCCTACTGACCTTCATGCTGGGTCCCGCCGGGTTTCTGGTGTATTTCCTGATGAGACTGGTTAAACTTAAATCCTTCACCGATGAAATCCCTCACGAATCTCTCGATTGAGACCGTTTCCTTCCATTCTCCCGAAAAAGGCTGGCTCAAAAACCTGGCCGACCGCTTTCCTCTCCTGACCTACAGCGGCATTACCATGCTGGTGGGGTTTGTGCTCGCACTGATCTTCATGCAGGTAGATACCCGTACCGTGCTGGGCATCAACGTCTGGATCAAGCCTGCCAAATTCCTCCTCTCCGGCGGCATTTATCTCATCACCATGTCCTGGCTGTTTGCTCAGTTGGAACACTGGAACGCGGTGCGGATGCAGCGCCTGAGCAGGTGGATGGCCTGGCTGCTTAATATAGAAATCGTCCTGATCGTCATGCAGGCAGTCCGTGGGGTTCAATCCCACTTTAATGTCGCTACCCCCTTAGATGGGATGATATTTGGGCTAATGGGGGTACTGATAGCCTCGGCGACTGTGATCATGGGCTACCTTGCGTGGGTATTCTGGACCCAGCCGCTTCAGATTCGAAAGCCGATGTTATGGGCGATTCGTCTTGGTATGTTGCTGTTTCTGATGGCGAGTATCGAAGGCGGCTACGTATCTCAACATCTGTCGCATGCGGTGGGGGTCGCCGACGGGGGAGCAGGTGTCCCGTTTTTGAACTGGAGCACCGAAGGCGGGGACCTGCGAATCGCCCATTTTCTGGGGCTCCACGGCTTGCAGTTATTTCCTTTGCTGGCCTTTTCTCTCAGAAAGGTTAAATTCAACGCCACTACCCTGGTCGGGATCGTGGCGATCCTATACAGCATCCTGACGCTGGGAACCTTTGTCTGGGCCATGATGGGCCGCCCCATGTTTTATTGATCAGTAATCGGGATGATCAGGTTGATCACCTCAATCACAAATTCCCTCCATGCCCCAATCTACTTCCATTTTTCCCACCCGAATGTATGTGTTGATCCTGGCAACGGCTGGTCTGCTGCCACCGATTTTCTTCACGCTCTTCGGGTGGGCCAATGGAATGTACGAACATGCCCATAGCAATGCATGGGTCGGAGGTGTAGCAGATACGGTCATCTCGATTTTTTATACCGTTTTGATTGGCCTGCCTGTTATCCGGTATATCGAATGGCTGAGGGTCAAAATGCCCTGGGAGAAAGGGGTTGCAAGAAGACTGCTAGTCGAAATAGGCGGGTCAAGTATCCTGGCGGGGACCATCATGTTGGTATTGGCCTGGCTGGTTCATCTACTGGTTTACCCCTACCTGAAGGGCTACTCTTCCCACGCCGAGTTGATGTTTCCCTCTATTGTTAACGGGGTGCTGGTTGCCCTGATAATGAATGGGTTACTGGCAATGGCCTTCGAAGGGATGGTCTTCTTCAAGGACTTGCAGGAAGCAAAATTCAAGGCAGAAAGGCTGGAACGGGAGCGATTGCAATCCCAACTGGAAATCCTGAAAAACCAGTTGAAGCCCCACTTCCTGTTCAATAGCCTCAATGTACTATCGTCACTGATTCATCTGGACGTCGATAAGTCCGAGGAGTTTATCGCGCAGTTTTCACGGGTATACCGCTATGTCCTGGACACCTATCAGCAATCGCTGGTTGCGGTGGAGCGTGAGTTGGGATTTATTCGGTCCTACCTGTTCCTTCAGGAAATTCGCTTTGGAAAAGGGCTGGTCCTGACGATCAGTGATGAGGAACTGCCGGCAGATGCCTTTCTCCCCCCCATGAGCCTACAGTTGGTCCTGGAAAATGCCTTCAAACACAATGAGCTTTCGGAGGAGGTGCCCCTGAACATTGAAGTGATCGTGAATGCCCATGAAGTCCTGATACGAAATGGGTTTCTACCCCGGAAAGTAGGCCAGGTCTCAACCGGGATCGGCCAGGAAAATTTGAGGCTCAGATATCGCCTGATGGAACATACCGAGCCGACTTTCAGACAGGTAGAAAACTGGTATGAAGCGCGGCTACCGCTAATATTTGATCCTACATGACAATCAAGGCATTACTGGTTGAGGACGAGACCCTGGCTGCCGACAAGATCAAGCGGCAAATAGACGGAATCACCCCCAGGGTTGAAATCGTTGGCTGGACAAAGTCTGTGCGGGAAACCGTGCAGTTCATGAATAGCCAGGAGGTTGACCTGATCCTGCTCGATATCCAGTTGGAAGATGGGTTGAGTTTTCAGCTTTTTGACCAAATGGACATCCATACGCCGATTATTTTCACGACGGCTTTTGACGAGTATGCCCTGAAAGCCTTTCGGGTGAACAGCGTTGACTACCTGTTGAAACCTTTTACCCGATCGGAATTACAACAAGCAGTAGAAAAATATCAGCGGTACCAGAAAAGCAATGTACAACCCCCGGATTACCAGGCCCTGGCGAGCATGTTTCGGGAGCAGCTTCAGCCTGAGTGGCGAGATCGATTTCTGGTGACCGTTGGGGAACACATCCGGACTGTGGCAGTGGAGGAGATTGCCTATTTTTTTGCAGACCAAAAGTATGTTTTTCTCGTGCGCAAGGATGGCAGCCAACACATTGTGGATTTTACCCTGGATCAGTTGGAAGAAGAGTTGAACCCCAGAAGTTTTTTTCGAATAAACCGAAAGTACCTGATCAGTCTCGCTGCGATCAGGTCAATGTTCCAGTGGACCAAGGGCCGTATCAAAGTGGAGCTATCCCCTCCACCATCTGAGGAGACCATCGTTTCCGTAGGGAGATCTCCGGATTTTCGAAACTGGCTGGGGAAATAAACTTTTTTCAAAGAGATTGAAACCTTAAGGGCTAACGGGCGTAAGCTATACCATACCCAAACAAACCCAGATTAAGGCCTCTTGTACCACAGGAGGCCTTTTCTTTTTTCATTCTGAATCCCATCTTGCTTCTCAGGATTTGCTCAACAGAAACCAACGCCGATGAAATTATATTACGTCTATGATGCGCTATGTGGATGGTGCTATGGCTTCTCTCCTGTCATTCAGCGATTTGAGCAGCAGTATGCATCCGAGCTTTCGTTTGAGGTAATTTCAGGAGGAATGGTGATCGGCGATAGGGTAGGACCCGTTGCCGAAACAGCAGATTATATCAAGACCGCCTATCATCAGGTTGAGGAACGGACCGGTGTTCGGTTTGGGAAAGCATTTCTGGAGGGAGTGTTGGAAGAAGGAACCGCTATTTTTGACTCCTATCCTGCAGCCCTGGCCATGCGTGCGTTCAAGTTGTCGCGTCCCAGACAGTCTATCGCCTTTGCCGGGCGAATTCAGCGGGCCATATACCACGATGGGATGCTGCCCCGTCCCCTCGAGGGATATGCGAAACTAGCCACTGAATTCGGGCTGGATGAAACTCATTTCCTGGAGCATATGAACGATGCCACCACGGATATGGCGGCCCAGGCAGAGTTCGAACTGGCTCAGCGCCTGGGAATTACTGGTTTCCCTACTCTTTTGCTGGAATACGGTGAAGATGAAAAGCTGGGAGTATTGTCCCGTGGCTATATCCCCTATGATCAGTTGGAAAAGACTTTCCTGCGGGCCAAGGAGGTTATCGGTCACTGATCATTAATTGCGGTTTTGGGCATCAGGAAATTCTGTGACCAGATACCGGAAATCGTCAGGCCGGAAACCATATGCCAAAGTCCCCACATAGCCGCAATCAGCGCCATTCCCCCCATGCCATCAAATAAGGGACTGAAGATCAGCACCAGTGCTACTCCGGAATTCTGTATGCCGGTTTCGAGGCTCAGGGTACGGCAGGATGGTTCGTCCAACTGTCCGATTTTTCCGACCGTATAGCCACTCAGTAGCGCGAGGAAATTGTGTCCAGCGACAATCAGTACGACATACTTGGCGTAATGTAGAAATGCATCAAAATTGGCATAAACCGCAATCACGATGTAGGCGCCAAATATGATGATGGACATCTTTCGCATTGGGTTGCCTATTCGCTCGGCAAATTTGGGGAACCTGTGGGTAGTCCACATGCCGATGGCGAGTGGCAAGGCCAGGATGAGCAATATTTTCAGGAAAATGGCAACGGGATCTATGGCGATGGTGCTCATTAGTTCGCGTGTAGGACCATAAAGTCCTGACCAGAAGGTGAATGTAAATGGGGTGAAGACTACCGAAAGGACGGTGGACAGGGCGGAGAGGCTCACCGAAAGTGCCACATTTCCCTTTGCCAGGAGCGACATGAAGTTGGAGATGTTGCCTCCGGGGCAGGAAGCTACAAGGAACATGCCGAGGGCCAGACTGGGACAGGGCTCGATAGCCAGTACCAGCAGGTAGGTGATGAATGGCAGGATAAACAGTTGAGAAACCAGTCCCAGGATCGGCGCCTTGGGACGCTTCAGGACATGGGCAAAGTCCCTGATGCGCAGGTTGAGAGCTACCCCAAACATGATGATGGCCAGGGTAACATCCAGCCACCAGAGGCTGGTTTCTGAAAAGTTAAGGGTTAGTTGGTCTAGTTGATTGCACATGCGAGTCTATCCTTTTCGAATCGTCGGGTAAGAATTAGTCTTTTACCCGGCTGAATCGAAGGCTTTTGAGCATCCATTTGGGCAGGGCCTTCTTCGGGTCACGCTTGCGCATGTCCAGATACCAGCCGAGCTTTTTGATCAGGGGCACCTTCAGCGTTTCAACAAACTCAATCAGGGTACCGTCTGGATCTTCAATATAGGAAAAACGACCGGCTGCTTCGCCCATGTCAAAGGTGGCTCCCAAAGCCTTCTCACTATCTACGGTAAAAGGGTACCCTTTTTCCTCACATTCCTCTCGCAGGGCCTTCATGTTGATGATGTCAAAACACAGGTGAATGAAGCCCAGGTCACCCCACATGCGGTTTTCAAATATTTTGCGAGGGGTACGCTCAGGAGTACAGACGAGTTCCAGGTAGCCTTTGCCCAGCATGGGGCTAAATCCTCCCTGTCGGGGCTGACTGTGGGTCAGCAGTACCCGTCGGGCTTTTACTTTTCCACCTGGAAGACCTGCAAAATCCTCAAAGCTACCCTCCACGTCATAGACCACTTCGTCAAAACCCAGAATATCCTGATAAAGTGGCAGGGCCCGCTCTATGTCAGATACCCCCAGCATGGCACCCGCAGGTCCTGCGGTAGGGTGGCTGCCTTCGGAGAAAAATTCAGCACCTTCCACCACGTTAAAAATGTTCTGATAGGGGTCCTGAACAAAGAAGTTGAGTTTGCCGTCGGGGCCTTTAGCCGGCTCCCCTAGCAGGTTCGCTCCCTTTGACTTCAAATCCTGGTAGGCAGCGGATACATTCCGGCTTTTGATACGGCCTGCAAAGATGCCGGTATCCCCCAGCTCGGGTGAAAATGCCGGTGGCTGAGGAGTACGGCTGGTGTACTGCCAGATTTCAAACCCACTCCCTCCCTGCATGTTGAGGGCCAGGACAGCGTGGCGGCTACGTGGCTCTCCACCTGTGTAGGGCAGCATGAGGGCTGCTTCTGCCGCTTCTTCAAAAATGGGGACATCCATGCCAAAGTGGCGTCGGTACCAGGCCCAGGCCTCGTGAACATTGGGAATGCCGATTCCAAGCTGCTGGATACCTGTGATGATCTTCTTCTCCATTTGTAATTCTTCCGAGAGTTTGAAATGAAGCGCAAGTTAGCAAGTAAGTCACAGAGATAATAGGGGAGAGGTCTGGACTTCACAGTTTGGGACGACAGCGCAAAGGACCCGTAAAAAAACAGGAGAGAACCCCGGGGCTCTCTCCTGCAATGATTGATGTGTTGTTGTAACAACAGACTTGAGTTCAGCGCTGCTTATGGCTGCACGGTAAGTAACTGTCCTACCTGTCCTGCATTGTGATTCAGGCGCAGCAGGTATGTACCTGGGAGCAGTGCCTCGATATTCAGCGTGTAGGTGTCGGTGAGCGACTCTGCTGTCGTCTGGGAGAACATCACTTTTCCCTGGAGGTCAAGTACCTCAATGGACTTTACGCGCAGTCCTTCGGGTAGATCTGTGGCAATGTTTACGCGATCTGAAGCTGGGTTGGGGTAAAGCATGATGCGGTTGCCAAGTGCCCGATCCATGCTGAGTCGCTGTACGGTGCTGTAGGAATACGCTCCATCCAGATCGGTCTGCTTGATGCGATACTCCAGGCGGTCGCTCCAGATATCACTGGCGCTTTCATCGGTAAACTCATAGTGAGTCACTTCATCGCTTTGGCCTACTCCGTCAACGTTTCCGATTGACTCCCATCCCATATCTTCGCTTAGGCGGCGCTCCAGGGTAAAGCCCTGGTTATTGATTTCCTGTGCAGTGGCCCAGGTAAGCATCACGCCTTCAGTTCCGTTGTTGATCCACTGGGCTTCAAATGATAGCCACTCTACGGGGAAAGTACTGGAGCCACCAGATCCTTCAAAAGCTCCGATATCTGGTTGGGTTCCCTGTACGCGGTTGTTGCCGTTAATATCCTCCGCTGGAATAGCAGGCAGCCCCAGGGTAGTGCCGTTGTCTATGGCAGGAGAAGTCGGGCTGAGATAGAAGTTGTCATCACTGGTACAGAAACTGTTGTCGGCACCATCTGGATCGATAAACTGCGGATCCTGATCCAGGTTGCCCCCCATGTCACTGGCAGAGCTAGCCCAGGAGCCTCCGCTGCCGCCAGACCCTTCAATGATGCTGTTGTAAGCATTAATAGAACTGTAATTGCTCGAGCTTAGAGGGGCGCAAGCACCACCATCTCCACAACCCCAAAGGATGCTGTTGTACAGGTTTAGGGTACTATGCTGTGTGGTATAGATTGAGCTGCCATCATCGGCGGAATTGTTGTAAAAGGTGGTGTTTACCAAGTACGTAGCGCTAAACTGCCAGCCTGCCAATCCTCCTCCTTCTTCTGCTTCATTGTTGCAGAATAGAGTATTGGCAAAAATCATATTGGAAAGATTGTTCCCATGGACTGCTCCCCCACTACCTTCGGCTGAATTGTTGGTCAGCTTAACGTTATACAGGTAACATGCGCTGATACTGCGCAGATCGATTCCTCCCCCAAACTCTGCACTGTTGCTACAAAAGGTTGCTCCAGTGAGGGTACAGTAGGATAGATTGCGAACGGCCATCCCACCACCATCGCCTTCCGCGTGGTTATCACTGAATGTGAGGTTGGCGAGTTCCAGAGTTGAGATACTGTTCACCCAAAGTCCGGCACCGTTGGTATCGTTGCCTGAACCATCGGCCATTCCTTTCATGATGGAAAAGCCATCAAAGGTCACGTTGTTGGTGTTGTTGATGGTCACGACATGATAAACGTTGTCGCTGGCATCACCTGAAGTGCCAATGTCACCACTCAAAACAGTCGTGTAAACATCCAGGTTACGATCATCAGGGTGACTTTCTGTTCCGGCAAATCCACCAAATACTTTGAGAGGTTTATTGATGTAAAAGGTGAAGTCACGGCTTTTGTGGGCCTGGGTCTGGCCATTGGTACGGCGGTCAGGGTAGTAAGTCCCCGCTTTTACAAAGATGGAGTCTGTACCGGCCCATCCGGCTGCACTGAAGGCATCTGAGGGGTGGGTATAGGCATTGGCCCAGGAAGTACCATCATTGCTGCCGGTAGCATCATAGGCTACATAGATGATATTGGCCGATAGGCCTAAATAAAGGAGCAGAAACAAAGAGCTGAGTAGAAACTTTTTCATGATAATTGAAGCTAGAGGTGGAGTTTAGGGATAGTCCAACAAGTGTAATTTCCTTCAAAGATGGGCTTTGTTACTTCTATCTTTTTCCATATTCCTGTCAATGATCCAATGGGTTGGGTGAATGGTGCCAAATCGGGTTCGAGTGGTTTTTCCATTATTGAATAGTCGTTTGATATTTCGCAAATGGTTGGGTTGTAGATATTTATGGCTTTCCTTGGCGGCCAATTGTGAGAGATACATGTTGACAAATGTTGTGGCCTGCTTAGGACGTATGTTTCCGGTTGCATGATTGGGGTACATGAAAGAATCAGAGAAAAAATACCTGAAGTTTCTTCGGATGTATCATAACGCTAGGGAATCTTACATCCTGATGGAGGCCCGATTTTGTTGAATCCTGAGGAGAGAAGTTGCCAAACTGTCGGGCGAAACAACCTCCTGTTAACTTTCCCGTAACAAAATTGTATATTGACCATATCATATGGAGATCAAAGGAACTGTTCGATACATTGACCTCTCTGGAGGTTTTTGGGGAATAGAGGCTGATAACGGCCAGAAATATGCCCCTACGAAGGACCTCCCCTCGCACCTTTGCAAGGATGGAGTTCGGATAAAAGCCATGGTGGCCCCAGCACAGGTGTTTAGCATCATGATGTGGGGCGAGCCTGTAGATGTGCAGTCCATAGACAAGATTTAACCCCCTATACCGGAAAGAACTATCAGCTTATGATTACAGCATATGCTTCCCACTTGCTAGGCACTGTTCTGATGGCAGCGGCCTTCATCCTATTAGGTCGCGGCATTATCAAAAGAGACAAAGGGAGATCTTTTTCTCCTCTTCCTGCTTTTTTGGCTATCCTGGGCGCTATCGGCTTTCAGTTTTTTATTCCGGTCGAAGGTCTGTTTGGGCGTTTTGGCCATCTTTTCCTGGATTTAGGACTGGGAATGGCTATCGCTGCTGGCTATTTGGCCTTTAACCGGGTGAAGGCAAATGTGTTATTTGTCCCTGGACTACTGGCGATATTGATAAGTGGAGGAGTCTATGGGGTGGGAGCCCTAATCGAGTGGGGATATAGCGGATTTTCTTTTGAGAAAGAATCCAGGGTGGAGCTCTTGATGGAACTTGGGCCCGATGATTCCCTGGAAGAGGTACAATCCCTTCTGGATTTATACGATGCAACTGCCATAAAAGCATTTCCCAACGTAGACCTGAGCGAGAGTGAAGACCTCGCTCAATACTTCCTGGTGACTGTGCCGGAAAAATATCAGGAGCGACTGGTGTATGCGCTGGATGCTGATGATGAAAACGTCGATCAGGTCGCGCAAAATGGGGTGATAGAGCTCACCAATCCAGAGGCCCTCAAGGTTGACCGGACGCCCATAGACCGGTATATCGTAGATGACCCCTTTGTCAGCCAGCAATGGTACGCCAGTTCCTTGCAATACAATGAAGTGTATAAATTGATTCAAAATCAGGCACCTGTACGTAAGGCGAAAGTTGCGATTGTGGATACAGGAGTCGATGGAGTTCACGAAGATATCTCTGGTGTATATACCAAGTCTGGTGGATTGGGCGACCGCGACAAGCACAGCCATGGTACCCACTGCGCCGGGCTTGCCGGAGCTGCTACCAATAATGGCAAGGGGGTTGCCTCTCTAAACCTGGATGGACGCTTTATCACACTGAGTGGCTATCCAGCACTAGATGAGCGAGGACGGGGCACTGACCAACGTGTTGCACAGGCTATCATCGACGCCGCTGAAGGTGGCGCAGATGTGATTTCCATGTCGCTAGGAGGCCCTGCACTGTTTGGCCCTCCCAAAGCCCAAAAAGATGCCATCGAATATGCCCTGAAGCGTGGAGCGATTGTCGTAGTAGCTGCTGGTAACAGCAACGATGACGCACGGCGCTATTCTCCCGCCAATATCCCTGGGGTAATCACCGTCGCTGCAGTTGATCCTAACCTTCGCAAAGCCTCATTTTCCAATACAAATAATGGCCTGAGGATGCCAATCGCTGCTCCCGGAGTTGATATCCTTTCATCTACTCCTGGTGGTAACTACCAGTCTTTCAACGGAACTTCCATGGCCACTCCCCTGGTTTCCGGTTTGGTAGGAATGCTGCGTGCTTACAACCCTGATATTTCGGCTGAAGAAGCTTATCGAATCATAGAAAGTACCGGAACACAGGTTCCCGAAACCGCGAAAATCGGAAAGGTGATCAATCCCCTGGAGGCCATTAAGGCAGTGCTCGAATAGGGATGTGAATTCCTTGTCGTGTCCCCATTGAGGCAATAGGCTTCAATGGGGATTTTTATTTGGTTGAAGACGCAGTTGGAGGTTAATACTTGGTTACCAAGCCTGTAGCTGGTACTTTTGCGAAACTCCCCTGACTTTTGCGTTCACATCCTAGCTGATATGCGCCTACTGCATACCTTGATACTGGTCTGGATATGTGGTTTACCGGTCATGGTATCTGGCCAGGTAACCCTGAGTGATACTCTGACGGTCCCTGACCTTGTAAGGAGCCTGATCGGTTCCGGAGTAGAAATTTCCAACCTGTCGGTCACCTGCGACACCACACTGGCAGTACGGCAATTCGATGACAATAACTCCGGAGCTGTAAACCTGAACGGGGGAATGCTCATGTCCACCGGCCTGGCAACGGAGGCCATCGGTCCCAACCTGGTTGCCAATCAGTCAACCAATCTCTTTGAGCCTGGATATGCTCCTCTGGATAACCTCAGTGGTCAGTTCACTTTCGATGCATGTGTCATCGAGTTTGATCTTGTGGCGTATTGTGATAGTCTCGGAATTCGATATGTGTTCGCTTCGGAGGAATACAGCGAATACGTATCCAGCTTCAATGATGCGTTTGCCTTCTATATTTCAGGTCCCGGCATTGCCGCCCCTGCACCTGGACAAAATATCGCATTGGTTCCCGGAACCGCTATCCCAGTATCCGTCAGTACGGTGAACAATGGATTTTCCGTAGCTGGCGCGGCCCCTACGGGCCCCTGTACCAATTGTGCCTACTACGTCGACAACACCAATGGGGCCGACCTGGAATTTGATGGGTACACCGTACCGCTGATTGCAGAAATCGGGATACAGGCTTGTCAAACTTACCACATTACCCTGGCGATAGCTGACGCTGGAGATCAGTTTTTTGATTCGGGAGTTTTTCTGGAAGCCGCCGGGATTGGTTGTCTTACCCCGCAGGTGTCCATTTCATTGGGGAATGGGCAGAATATAGAGCCTGATGTACTGGTTGAAGGGTGTGTGGACACCGGATACGTAACTTTTGCTCTCAATCAGCCCGCCACAGACACCATGGTGTTTGCTATTCAGGTCGGCGGTACAGCCACTAGTGGGCTGGATTATCAGCCTGTTCCCGACTCGGTAGTTTTTCTGCCGGGAGAAGATTCCGTTATATGGGCAGTTCCTGTATTGTTGGATGCGTTGGTGGAAGGCGTAGAGACGCTTTCCTTTTCCTACCAGGGAACCGTAAGCTGTACGGGGGCATCGATAGGTGACTCTGTTGTCTTCGAAATTAGAGAGCGGCCTTTCGTTGTATTTCCTCTTCCGGATACCTTAATCATGTGCAGTGGAGAGGCATATTCCTTCAACCTGCCTGCTCAGGATGGGTGGAGCTATGCCTGGAACGATACGACAGGGCTGGATTCACCCCAGTCCTCGACACCGACGGTGACATTTCTAAACCAGGGGAGTACCTTCGATACTGTGGAGTACATCTTGCGGGTAGAGGCTCTGCCAGGAATTTGTTACTGGTCTGACACAGTGGTGGCAATTATTGCCCCGGAAATTTCTCCTTCCCTGTCCTTGCCGACCTTCTGCTCCAGTCAGGCAGATACGCTAGAGGTGCTGGGAGTACCAGGTCCGACTGCCACCTATACATGGGATTTTGGGGATGGGTATGGGGGAGCAGGGTCGCCTGTGGTACATGGATATGATACTGCGGGAACCTATCCGGTAGAGGTCGCCATCCAATATGGATTTGGCTGTCTTGATACCCTTGACGGCACAGCCCAGGTGGGCACAACCCCTGATGCGGCTTTTGAAATGGATACCCTCTGCCAAGGAGCGACCTATGAACTTTCGAGCCTGAATCCTGCTGCTGGCGTAAATCACTTTTGGGATATGGGCAATGGACAGACGAGTACGGCTGCTACTCCATTCCATGCATACGATAGCATCGGCCCCTTCGAAATTCTTCACGTGGTGATAGGAGGTAATGGGTGCACCGACTCGGCTATACAGCTGGTGGAAGTCTTTGAGCTTCCCGAAGTGGACTTTTCTGTGGATAACCCCTGTTACGAGGATTCCGTCCTCCTGACGGCGAATGTATCATCTGTCGGCGCATCCATTGATTCGATTTATTGGCAAATACCAGGAGGTGCATTGACCGGGAATCAGGTCTCTTACCTTTTCCCAGGTCCTGGGCTTCAGTCCATTAAGCTCATTGCAACAGATAGTCGAGGCTGTCAGGATAGTATATCGGAAGATGTTCTAATCTATACTCCCCCTGCAGCGGAATTGGTGGCGGATAGCGGATGTATTGAATCTTCTGTTACGTTTATGAGTAACGTCACGGCGGGGGAGGCAACCGTGACAGACTGGTTCTGGAGCCTTCAGGATACCATTCCGGATACTGGTATGGTCATTACTCAAACCTTCGGTGTGGCAGGAACTTTTCCTGTTAGCCTTTGGGTGGTGGATTCCGCTGGATGCCGGGATACAGCAGAAGGAGTATTTACGGTATTTCCTGAACCGGTTTCGGCTTTTATGGGGGATAGCCTCTGCGAAGGACAGGTATTTTCTCCTTCTCCTGATAGCCTTAACCCCACCTGGAATCATAGCTGGATATGGGGCGATGGCGGTCAGGATAATGGAGCTACTCCCTCTCATCTGTTTGACCAGTCTGGACCCTACCTGGTAAAACATGTGGTGAGCTCTGCAAAGGGTTGTCTGGATTCATCAATAGCTACAGTGCGGGTTTTTGCGAAACCAAGTGCAGAATTTCAGGTGGAAGAAGGCTGCCTGGGAGCACCTACCGCATTCACCAACCTTTCTCTGGGATCTGACTGGCCGCTAGCCATCACCCAATGGAACTTTGGTTCAGCTGGGAGCAGCTTTGCGCCCAACCCATCCCGGACATTTTCCCAGCCTGGTACCCGTACGGTGAGGCTGATTGTGGTTGATCAGTTTGGTTGCAGGGATACATCTGAGAAGCAGGTGCGGGTATTTAGGCTGCCACAGGCCAAGTTTAGCGCTGATTCTGGTTGTGTGAGTGGGCCGCTGTTTTTTCAGGATCAGAGCCAGGAGGCAGATGCCCCTTTGACGTCGTGGAGTTGGGAGTTAGGGGATGGAACCACCGAGTCGCTGGCCAGTTTCTCCCACCTCTATGACAGCATCGGTACCTACCAGGTGACGCTAAGCGTTATGGATAGCCTTGGCTGTGCAGATACAGTTACCCAACCCATTTGGATTTTTCCATTGCCAGAAGTCAGCTTTAGTACTGAGCCGGCTTGTGACGGGACTCCGGTGCAGTTTATTTCCGGGCCCCAGGCCCCGGGTGCTTCCTATCGATGGAACTTTGGCGATGGAACCATCAGTACCCTCCAGAATCCCCAGTACCTGTTCCCAGGACCTGGAACCTATCGCATTTGGCTCAGTGTGGCCTCACGGGCAGGGTGTGCCGATAGCATCGAGGGCGCTGTAAGGATATATCAGCGGGCTACCCCTGTTTTTAGGGTGTTGCCAGCTTGTGAAGGCGAACCTGTTGAATTTCAAAATCTTACGCTAGCAGGAGATTTCCCCATCACTACCTATCGCTGGAGGTTAGGCGATGGGACAGAATCGAACCTGTTTGAACCCACCCACCTGTACGATGGCTACGGCAATCGGAATGTGCGACTGCGTGTGACCGATAGCCTGGGCTGCCGCATTGATACGAGCCTTTCATTTACCATATGGGCCAAACCCAGGATTGATTTTTTACCAGATACGGCATGTGCGGGTTCTCCGGTGGTCCTTCAGGATTTGTCCCGGGTACCAGACCAGTCCTTTGTGATACAGCGATACTGGACCCTGACGGGCAATAGGAGATACCTCGGAAATCGGCCTCAGGTCTCCTTCCCTGATGCCGGGCCATATTTCATCAGGCTTCGGGCAGTAACCGACCAGGGATGTAGCGATAGCCTGCAGCGTGAAGCGCTCGTGTACCCCCCTCCAATGGTGGACTTCACCTTCGATACGGTTTGTGCAGGAACCCCCACTAGTTTTACCCAGGGCATCGTCATTGATACCAGTCAATTCAATGATGTTCTGGAGAGCTATTCGTGGGAGCTAGGTGATGGAACTACAATAGAGTCCCAGGATGAATTTTCGCATTTATATGCCGAATGGGGGGCATATGAGGTTAGCCTGAAAGCCGAAACCAACCGTGGATGTAAAGGGAAGGCAACCCAGGTCGTTCCCGTTCATAGAGAGCCAGAGTCGCCAGTGGTTCGAGATACGACCATTTGTGTCGGGCAACCTGCCTTTTTGCTGGCAAGCCCACGTTCGAGGTCTGATACGGTTTCCTGGTACCGTAGCCTGCAGGATGAATCTCCCATCGACAAAGGAGTAGGACATCTGACTGACCCTACGTTGGAGCCGTTGACCCTCTGGGTAGAAAGTAAGTCCCCGGAAGGATGTGTAGGTGAACGTAAGCCAGTTCAGGCGCGTATTCATCCAGATGCGAGGGTGGAACTTCAGCAGGACAAAGCCTGGGTGGAGCGGCCCAATGCACTGGTTCAGTTTGGGTTGTCATCGAGAATTCCGCTTCGGTCCTACGAATGGGACTTTGGAGACGGGGCAGGCTCGGGGGAAGCAGCTCCGCTTCACCTATACGATGCTGCGGGTGTTTACCGGATTCGGGTCAGGGCAGAAGATGAAAACTACTGTTGGTATTCCCTCAAGTCCCAGGTGGAGGTAGATCAACTGGTACACGCACTGGTGCCAACGGCCTTTTCCCCCAATGGAGACCTGGTAAATGACTACTTTTATATACCTACCCAAAATATGCAGGTGCTCCGGTTCGAAGTCTGGAGCCGTACCGGGCAACAGGTCTTTTCTACGGATCAGCTTGATTTTCAGTGGGATGGGACGAGTAACGGGCAGCCACTTCCCACCGGAGTGTACGCATATCGACTTTATACCGTAGATTTGGATGGACAACCTCGGGAACAGGGGGGGACTATTACCCTGGTCCGCTAGGGACAACCTTTAGCCATCGATCTGGTTGATAATAAAAAGCCATTAGTATGAAAAAGTTTCTTCCTCTTTTCTCGGCATTCGCTCTCGTTGCAATTCTGGCCTTAATCGGTTGTGAGGAAGAGCCCACACAGGCTCAAAGCCGGACCCAGGAAATCGTGGACTCAATGGCCAGGGCTGATAGCATCGCGATTCTCGAGGATTCGCTCGAGCGGGTGAGGATGATGGAAGAGTTGAAGGATTAGTACTTCATACTGGCCTGAAAAGCTCATTTATACCCTGCCTTATTCTAAAGCGTTCTGGTGATTGGCCGGGTGTGTGGGCAATTTTTAGATGACTTCTTTTATTATTTCTTCGATTTCTTTGTCAGTCTTGACTTGCTTTCCCTTTTCCGTTAATTCAAATATTAAAGGCTCTGAAGATTTTTGATTTAGGTAACCTTTATCAATGAGAAGCCTTAAGCTATTCTTTACTTCTTCATGTGGGCTATTGGTAAATCTTGCGACCTCCTGAATTGGGTACCAGATATGTTTTATAGGTCTTGAGAAATTATCAGACTGAATCCGCAGTTCAGTTAATAACGTTCTCATGAGTCTTATTTTGTACGATTCGCTCATCCTCCATTTAACCTAAACATCCCTACAAAAGAAACCGGATACTGTGGGTCGCTTAATGTATTGATAGTTACTCGTTTGTGTCAATATCTGGCGTCTCACGATCCTAATATCCCCATTTTTTCTTAAAAATGAAGTGTCCGCAGTAGGGCGCTGGTGAAAAAATAAAGCCGCAAAACAGAATTTGAAATCTGCTCTGCGGCTTTTGCCTTAGCTGGTAAGTCCGGGATTCCTACTGCTCGATCAGCATTCCACTAAGTTGTAGGAGTTGCACCTCGTTAAGCTTAATGTCAAATCTGAGATCACTAAGCTGGTTTTCAATCTGCTGAAGGTTCAACTGAGCTTCGCGAAAATCCAGGCTGGTAGCTTGCCCCAGGTCAAGTGCCTCTTTGGTGCGGTCAAAGTTCATTTGCGCAGCTTCCATGCTCATTTGATTCAGCGCCAGTACTTCCATGTTGTTACGGTAATTGGCGTAGGTCTTAGCCAGATCACGTAATGCAGTTTGCTGGGTTTCCCGCAGCCGGGTCTGACTACTTGCCACATCAATTTGAGCATTCTGAATCTGCCGGGTCAGCTGAGATCCGTTGTACAGGTTGAAATTGACACTGGCAGATACAGACGGTCCCCAGGTCTGTAACTCAGGAACAATGCTGAATGGATTGTTGGTGTAGTTATAGGCATAGGTTCCATTCAGTGAAAGGGTAGGCAACCGCTGGGCCTTGGTAGTGGAAAGGCTTAATTCAGCCAGTTGTCGATTGGTTTGAGCAACCTGAAGGCTGGCATTGGTTGACAGCAGGCTTTGTTCCAGTTCCTCATAGGAAAGTCGATCAGCCAGGGTAAGGTCTGTTTCCACGAGGTATTCGCTATCGATTTCTCGCCCGATCAGGAGGTTAAGGTCGCGACGGGCATTTTCGAAGGTCAACAGGCTGCTGACCAGGTTTACACTGTCGGCGTTGATGTTAACGCGGGCATTAAGTACCGCGAGGCGATTTGCCCCTCCAAATTCCTGCTGGTTCTGAACTCGGGTCAGGCGGTCGCGTGAACGCTGTAGTGCTTCTTCGAGCAGTTGCAGGCGTTTGGCAACCTTGGCCAGGTTGTAATAGGCGGTAGCCACCTGCAAAGCGGTATTTTCAATCACTTGCCGAGTCTGATCCTGGGTTAGGTTGGCACTGGTCTGGAGCACCTTGTACTGACGGAAATTCGCCAGTGCGAGGGTATAGCTTAGCTGGGCCTGTGCTCCTACATTTGAGTTGGAAATGCCAGAGGTGTCAAGCTCCACTACCCCCCCTGTACCGGGATTTAACTGCTCTCCGCTGGCGCTGTTGGTGCTATACTGCCCACTGCCTGACAGCGAGATACTGGGGAGCAGTCCGGCATTTCCGATATAGGCACTGTTCTCAGACTTTTGCTCCTCATATCGCTGTACCTGAATTCCATAGTTGGCCTGAAGGGCCTCTGCTATGGCCGTCTCCAGGGGGAGTACCTCCTGCGCGAGCAGAGGCGAAAGCCCTCCAGCCAGCAATAGCAGGGAGATGAGAATAATATTTTTCATGAGATGAATTTCATTTTGAGTACCCCCGACCAGCAGCGTGGGTCGGGGGATTTAAGTTTATCCAGCCAGGCTACTGAGGAATATGATCAACCCTATGAGGGCAAGTGGTACGGCTGTCCAAATGAGGTAGTGCTTTTGCCGCCCTTCCAGAGCTGGCTCTACACTGGTAGGATCTGGCTTATCCCCGCCCTTAAACCACCAAACCAGGTTGATTTTGTAGGCATTGAACAGCAGCAGCAGCGATGGAAGCGTGATAAGTACCAGCAAGGTAGCCACTGCCAGACCGAAGGAAATGGAAATCGCCATCGGAATCAGGAACTGGGCCTGGAGGCTTTTTTCCAAAATCAGCGGTGCCAGACCTGCGATGGTGGTAACAGAGGTCAGGAAAATCGGGCGGAAGCGGGAAAGGCTGGCCTCCCACAAGGCTTCTTTAAACGGTTTCCCGTCCTTGATCAGGTTGTTGAACTGGCTTACCAGTACCAGGGCGTCATTGACCATGATCCCGACCAGTGCCAATACTCCCAGGGTCGAAAGGATGAAACTGAAGGGTTTATCCAACAGGAAGTGACCCCAGATAACTCCGATCAGCCCAAAAGGAATGATGAGAAATACTGCCGCCATTTGGCTAAAGGAGCGGAAGGTCAGGATGATAACGGTCAGCAGCAGGATAAGGACAACTGGCCCAACCGTTTGGGCGGATTTCTGTGTCTTGGCATTCTCTCGCACCTGTCCTTCAAAGCTGAAGCTAACGGATGGGTAGCGTTCGATGATGGGGGGGAGAATGCGATTTTCGATTTCATCAAGGACAGAGGCGGTAGATACGTCCGCGGAAGCAGGATCTGCCTCTACACGTATTTCGCGCTTTCCATCCAGGTGGTTGATGGCAATCACACCACGGGTTGGGACGATTCGGGCTATTTCACGGAGTGGGTATGATTCTCCGTTTTGGGTACGAATGCGCATGTCTTCAAGGTCTCCGATGCTCCTTCGGTCGTCCTCTGTGTACCGTACCCAAACCTTCACTTCGTCCTGTCCGCGCTGAAGACGCTGTACCTCTGATCCAAAGAATCCTGAGCGAACCTGACCTATAACTGTCTGGAGATCAAGGCCCAATAAGCGACCTTTGTCCTTTAGCTCTACGTTGAATTCCCGGAGACCCGGCTGATTGTTATCCTCGATGTTTCTGAGATCAGAGAATTCGGAGAGCGAATCCTTGAGGGTTTCTACAGCCTGATCGAGCGCCAGCAGGTCGTCGGAAAACATGGCGATGGATACTGCCTTGCCGAAGGGAGATGCCAACTGATAGGTGATGGCCTCCGCCCCGTAGATGATCCCAGCCTCTGCTTTGATAGAGTCGGTAATGGCAAGTGAAGAAGCCTGCGGTGGATATGCCTGCCTGGCTTCACTGTCGAGCATGTTGATGAGTACCGTACCATCAAATGTGGTAGGTCCCTGGTAAACATTGATGATTTTGATCACATCCTTACCATCCGGGCGTCGAGCCTTCATGCGCTCATTGACGCGCCAGGCTGCCTCTTCGATGTGCTCGAGCCAGTAGAATGTTTCGCCTTCAGGAGTTCCTGCGGGCATTTTAAGGGAGGCGGTGACAAAGTCGCCTTCAATGACGGGGAAGATCGTAGTCTTTACCAAACCTCCTCCGATCAGGCTAAAGCTAATCACCAACAGGGCTATTGGCACTGCAATCCCGAGGATCGGAAACTTGAAAATGATATTGAGCTGGGGACGGTAAAATTTCTCCTTCATCCATTCCATCACCGACGCCAGCCCATTCTGGACATTGGTTACAAAGGCAGGTTGTGGTGGCCCTTCCCGACGCAGTGCCTTGGAGTGGGCTATGTGGCCCGGGAGAATAAAGGCTCCTTCGATCAGGGAGAATGCCAGGGTCAGGATTACCACGAGGGCGATATCACTGAAAAATTCTCCGGTAATTCCATCCAGGAAGAAGAATACCCCGAAGGCTATCATGGTCGTGAGAATCGCAGAAAATACAGCTGGCAGGACTTCCATGGTTCCTTCCAGGGCTGCCTTGCTGGGAGAAGAGCCTCGTTCCCAATGGCTATATATATTCTCCGCAATCACAATCCCGTCGTCCACGAGAATCCCGATCACGATGATCATCCCGAAGAGCGAGATGACGTTGATCTGTAGCCCCATCATGGCCCCAATCATGAACATCCCGGCAAAGGAGATGGGAATCGCCAGTGCTACCCAAAAGGCGAGCCTGAGCTTCAGAAACATCGCCAGCAGGATGAGTACAAGAGAAAAACCTATAAGACCATTCTCAGCCAGCAGGTCGATGCGCTGACGGAGGAGGACGGAACCATCGCTGATGATTGCGGCTTCTACGTCTTCATGGGTCTCGTTAAATGCAGCGATATAATCGTTGACATACTCTGCGATGAAAATCAGACTTTCATCGATGGTATTGCTAACCGAAATACGCACGGCGGGAGAACCATTGAGGTAGGTTCGGTTGGGATTGTCCGCAAACTGATCTCGCACCGTTGCCACCTGATAGAGCCGAACTTCCTGCCCCTGTGGGGTGGTGGTGATAAGGATGTCCTTCAGGGCATGCCCATAGTAGCTTTTGTTGCGGGCACGAATCAGGACTTCTGATGGTACCACCGGTGGTTTCCAGGTTGGCAGCGGCAATTGCCTGCCTTATCTGCTCAAACGTCAACCCGTAAGCGCGTAGGTCTGCTTCCCGTACGGCAATCTCGATCTCCTCATCCGGAAATCCACTTAGCTCTACCTTGGAAATCCCATCCACTGCCAGCAGGTCTGACTCGATCTCACGAGCGTACTTTTTAAGCGCCTGCAGGCTGATATTTCCCTTGACTGCGAAGTTCAGGGCCAGGGTAAGGGTCTCCTGCTTGAAGATGATGGGAGCCTCCATGTTCGCGGGGAATGAGCTGATCTGGTCCACCGCATTTTTGACTTCCTGGAGAACTTCATCAATGTCATTGCCGGTTTTGATCTCCACGGTTACACGTCCAGAGTTCTCGGATGAGACGGAAGTAACGCGGTCCACACCGGTTGTGCCTTTGAGGTTGTCCTCAATTTTGTTGACAATCCCCTCCTCGATCTCTTCCGGGGATGCGCCCGGGTATGTCACCTGTACCACAATCAGCCTGGTTTCTGCTTCCGGGAAGAATGTGCTGCGAAGGCTCAGGAGTCCCAGGATACCGAAGATGAATATGATGACCATCAGGACATTGCCGCTGATGGGGTATTTGATAAAATAGTTTATGAGTTGTCTCATGTCGGTTGTTTTGGGGCTCCTTTACTGAATTACCTGATCCTGGTATAGCGCTACCTTCATGCCGTCATAGGCATTGGCAACTGGTTCGCTCACCAGGTAGGTGTCGTCGGGCAGCCCGCTGAGGAAGACAGAATTCTTGGTGTACTGGACAGGCTTTACTGCCATGAAGTGCAGGGTACCTCGCTTGATCTGGGGAGTAGTAGCCTGCGATGTGCTGTCTGTTCCCTCAGTTACCGAACCTTCAAAAACATCTGATACTACCATCACGGTACTATCGGTATTCATCAGGCTGCGGTCTACCTCAATGACATTGTTGAGAGTTTGGCCCTTGACATAGCCTTCCAGGTACATCCCTTCCCGGAGGTTTCTGCCTCTTACCGTGATGAACAGCTTTGCCGACTGGGTCCGAGAGTCCACTACATCACTGATCCGTACCACGCGGCCTGTCCACTCTCCTGCAATGTCAGTCGAAGTCAGTACTACCTGGCTACCCGCCCTGAGATATGATAGGTCCTTCAGGCTTACTGCGGCCTCCATTTCGTAAACATAGGGATTGACGAACTCCCCCATTTTTTGACCGGATCGAACCAGTGTCCCCTCATTGATGGCCGATTGTGACACCCGGCCGTTGAAGGGAGCCACGATGTTATATTTGGCAGCCCGTGTTTCCTGGCTTTGGATGTTGTAATACTGGTTGTAGAGATTTCTGGCTGAGATAAAATAGCGCTCCTGGTCGGTTTTGGGCTCAGGCAGTGTAGGCAAGGGGTTGTCCACCGATAGAGAATTGAAATACTCCTGCCACTGAGGAAAGCTTTCAGCGTAATCGGTTTTTAGATCGGGGAGTATCAGGGTGATCTGATTCATGAAGGCACTTTTGGCGGCCCTCAGGGTCATCTGATATTCCCGGTCATCTACACGGATCATGGTTTCACCCTTTTCGTAATAGGTTCCTTCTTTAAAGGGCTTTTTACCAGGGAGATAGGTGCCGGTTACTTCAGAAAACAGCTCTATCCGTTCTTTTGCGACCAGTGGCCCGGTGATGTACACACGGGTAGGAAGGTCTTCATTCTTTACGAGTTGGTAGCGAACCTGTGGAATCCGCTTTTGTACTGCGATTCGCGGGGCTTCTTCCTTTTGACCCGAAATCATCCGGGATATGCCAAAGCCGCCCGCCAAAATCAGCACGGTGAGCACCACAGATATAATAGTTGATCTCATCTGAATTAGCGATTAGGGAATGAGGTGGTTGGTTACAAATGAAACTGTTTCTGGCGTAACCTTGAAGTGAATGTTATATATGGTGTTGGAGGTTTCTGAATATCTGACGAAGGACCTGTCTGCATATTTCCAGGTGTTCCCGATCTATATTTTTCACCGCTTCCTCCTGCACACTGTTTCCTGCTGGCTCCAGTGCTTGGTTGAATTCCTTTCCTTTATGGGTCAGGTAGATAAGGTTGTTGCGACGGTCATTTTGATCGGGGACCCTGAGTACAAGGTTCCTCTTTTCAAGGCCATCTATGGCCCGGGTAACGGTGGTTTTGTTGTGTCCAAGTATTTTACCCAGACTTGCCTGGTTCTGGCCATCTTTTCTTTTCAGGTGCATCAATACGATCCATTGTTCAGGTGAAAGGTCAACTTTCATTTCCCGAAAATGGCCCATCAAAGCTCCTTTTAGGGCTCGTCCCGCCTGACCTATCAGGTGGCCGATTGAATTCTCTGGTTGGATGTTAGGGTCTCTGCTCATTGGTTACAGCTGCAACTAACGATAGGCTGCGGTTATTGTTCAGAAATTCAGGGTTAAATAATCGTAAAGTTGACCATATACCGAGCAAACAGATGGGAGGGGCATCTTCGCGCACATAGAAAAAATGCAGTTTCGGTCTATCCAATCAGGTATTGAAACAGTACCATGGCACCTGCGGCTAAAGTTGCTAATATTCCTACCTGCTCTTTGGAGGCGTTTTCGAATGCATCGGGCAGCAATTCCGAGACGACCATCCAGATCATGGCTCCTGCAGCAAGGCCCAACCCTACGGGTAGGATGGGCTCAAAAGACTCTACAAACAGAAAGCTGGGGACTGCCAGCAGGGGCTGCGGAAGGCTGGAAAATATGCTGAGGAGCATGGCGCGCCACACGCTGTATCCCCTGGGAACGAGCACGAGGCTGATGGCCAGACCTTCGGGGATATTGTGGATGGCTATGGCCCAGGAAATGAATGCCCCGAATTTCTCCCCGTCACCAAAGGAGACCCCGACCCCAATGCCTTCTGCAAAGGAATGAAGGGTCATCACCCCCATAATCAGGAGTACCTTGGCGGTATCGGCCTGTTGCAGGTCTTCAAGGTCAACGTCTCCCCGGCGGCTTAGCCACTTGTGACTCAACCAGATGAAGAGGAGCCCCAGCACCAGCCCGATCAGCGTGCGGTATACGTTGTGATCTGTGCCTTCCTCAATCAGCCGAAAACTGGCTGCCAACATGATCCCCGATGCTATGGCACCTGACCAACCCAGCCACCTGGGGGGCATTTTTTTTACAAAGAAAAATGGGATCGCTCCCAGACCCGTCGTGACGGCAGTGAGCATGGCATACCAAAAGACAATCGCAACCGGTTGATCCCACATATGGTATTAGAGCTTGTGGATAGAGCAGTAAGTAGGCAGGAAAATTGGAGAATGATCGAAAGTAGGTATTTCACTCATCCTTTTCCCCTGATAATTTCCCCACACCGTTTCGGGCACAAAAGTACAAAAAGCTATGGCACGAATTGGGTCAATTTCTGTTGAGCTGATCATTCATATCTGCTACTGCCTGGCGGAAGTCGTCGCTCTGGGGTTTGTACCTGAGTGCTTGCTGGTAGTACTCCAGTGCACTGCGATAGTCCCCGTTTTTCTCCGATATGGAGCCCAACATAAAGTGGGCAGGCGCATGGGTGGAATCCACCCTGATGCACTGCTCAAAGTCGCTGATGGCCTCATTCAGCCTGCCTTCGCCCAGAAAATAGCAGAAGCCCCGGTTGTACCAGCCTTCTGCGAAATTGGGGTCATTGTTAACCGTGATGGTATAGGACAGTACGGCGTCATTGATGTGCTGTCGAAACTCTGGGGATTCGGAGCCATCGGCATAGGCCAGGGCCCTCCGCAAGTGGTAGTTGCCATTCTGAAAGCGCCCCAATGGATGTCCAGGAGCATAGCGAAGGAGCATGGCGTTGTATTTCATCGCCTCAGTTTCACTTTCGTAGTGGTTGAGGTAGAGATCATGGAGGCGGGTCAAGGCACGTGCATAGGTCGAGTCTATTCCCAGCGACTGCTTGTACAACTGAGCAGCTCGGTCATACTGCTGCTGGTCTTCATGCCAGTATCCCTGCGCAAAAATGTATTGGGGGTCATATGGGTCCAGTCTGGCTGCTTCCCGGTAGGCGTCTAGCGATTGGGAATATTTCCCTTGCAAAAAGAATATCTGCCCGATCTGATAGGGTACTTCCGGATTTCTGGTCCCCAGTCGCTGTGCTTCTCGTAGAGAGCGGAGAGCCTGGATGGTATCATCCGTGACGTAGGAGAGAAACCCTTTCCAGTAGTGAAGTTCAGGGCCTTCAGGGTAAATTTTCAGGGCCTGTTCAATATCAGCGCGTGCCCTGGACAGGCTGTCCAGTTCGTAATAGGCCTCAGCCCTCCGTTGGAACAGGCCATAATCCTGTGGCTGCTGCTGGATCTGAAGGGTTAGGGCTTTGACCTGGGCCTCAGGGCCGTCTGGGATTGAGTCCCTCCTGATCTGCGTACTGTCAGTACCATCGCTGGTCCCGGATGCGGAGCCGGGAGCCTCACAACCTATTCCCCAGATGAGAACTAGCAGGAGTCCTCCCAAAATGCAGTTTGCTCGCTTCATAGATGGCCAAAAATAACGAGTGCTCCTCTGATCACCAATCTACGAGGGCTGGGTAAGAGAAATTCGCAGGATATTGGCAGTGCGTTCGGTTATGCGGGCACGATCGGCAATCCGAAAATCAGATAATATCACCGGGCCTTGGGCATCGGCTATCACCAAGGCTTGCTCTTTCTGAATAGGAGCATATTTCTCGTCAACGAAGATGTCGCTCAGCAATTTGCTCCCCTTCATCCCAAATGGTGTCATCCGATCTCCCTGTTGCCATGAGCGGAGAGTCAATGGGGGCGTGATCGTCCCTGCATCCAGGTAGAAAACATTGGGGATGCCCCAGATGGGTTGCTCGTCGGCAATATGTTCAAACTGGACCTTCCACTTTCCCCACTCTACTTCCTCGAAAGGAAGCGAGCTTGGGTCTATCTGGATTTTCCGGGAACCTGAGCCTGACTCTGCCTGAAGTTCAAGGCCTGTGCGGGTGCGCCATAGCCTCCCGTTTGGGGTATCTACGTACTGACCGGGCTGACTGTCGATTAGCTGAATGGCGGCTTGTTGCCAGGTCCCTGACAGTTCCCAGTTTTTGGCTGTTTCTGCGATCAACTGAGGGAGGTGTGCTTTGCCCCATTTACTTTCAAATGACTGCCAGTCAAGTGAATATGAGCCCGGAGAGGGCAGATAAGGCGCTAACACTCGCCGAATAAATCCCTCCTGCTGTTGGTACCAGGCATATCGGCTCAGGAGTTGGGCGGAAGGATCTGGATGTATGCCAGTGAGTGCCGGAAGGACTTCAAGGCGAATGCGATTGCGCAGGTACTTGGTGGTTTCATTGCTTCTATCCTGCCGATAGGAGAGATCGTTTTGATGGAGGTATGCAAGAATGTCAGCCCTTGATACCTGGATCAGGGGGCGGATATAGGTGCCTCGCTGATGGGGGATTCCGTACCAAAGCGATGCTTCTTTGCTTCGCATGAGGGACAGCAGCAGGGTCTCTGCTACGTCATCGGCATGGTGGGCCAGCGCTACATATCTGAAATCCTGGTCTTTCAGCAGGTCTTCAAAAAACTGGTAGCGAATTTCTCTTGCCTGCACCTGGGTGGATTTGCCCTGTTCCCACCTATTCGGAGAAACCTTGAGCGTGAAACTGGGAATACCCCAGTCCTGGGCGAGACGCTCAACAAAGTCCTGATCCTGATCGGATTCTGCTTCACGAAGGCCATAGTTCACATGTGCCAGCGCGATTGGATATCCAGCATGGTGCAGTACATGCGCCAATGCTACTGAATCAGGGCCACCACTGCATGCCACCATGATATTTCCCGGCTCCAGTTCCCTGATAAAATCTCTGACCGCAGGTGGCAGCTTATTCATGTATTCGCTTTTAGTAAAATTGTAGGAAAAAACCGAATCTTATTTCGTGAAATGGTAATACTTGCCGCTTCCTGCCAGAGACCCAACCTCTGAAGATCTGATGCGTTAATAATATCAGGGAAATACGGAACGAATAGTTCAGAAACGCTCTTTATAGGATTTGAGTAGCTCAAAATGGGTTGAACCAGGCCAGATTATGTAGGAAATCCTCTCCGTTCAGGTGCCTCCTGGCCCCATTTTTCCACAATTTTTGGCTGATTCATACATCGGTGCGGATAGTACTATCTGTGGAACAGTATTTGGCTAGTCATTATCCCCAAGCAAACCTAAGATATGTTCTGTATTAGTTCCCTCAAAAAAGCCCTTGTTTTTTGCTGTTTCGTGGTCGGTTGGATAGTCCAGTTGGAGGCTTTCGAATCGGGCAATCTACTTGGTGCATGGGAAACCAACTACGATCAATTTGCTCGGCTGGAAATTGCAGGAACCGGCGACCAACTTCAGGTGCGGGCGTATCAGCGTTGCGGAGACGACTTTTGTTTTTGGTCAGAGGCTAATGTGAAGGAATGGACTGTTGCTTCTGAAGTCATTGCTATTGACGCTCCATACCATGCTGCATTCTACCAGGCTTCGGGCCAGTTCGAAATGACCTTCATACCCAGAGGGAATGTCCTCGAAGTGACGATCAAATCAGAGACATTTGACCACGAAGGCCCTCACTATCAGGAACTGACATTGCGATATTACAAAAGCCAGCCAACAGGCTTACAGTCTTCGGCATCCACTGGGGCTATTTATGGAAAGCCTCAGGGGGCCGCGCAATCAACCGCGAGCATGTTTCACGTGAGCCTGTATGGCCCCAATGAATCCACCACTTTTATCTCCACTCAAAGCCTCTTTGGGGGCTATCACTTTGAAGGATTGGCGGATGGAATCTACTGGCTCAGCGTAGAGCCTCGCGCTGAAACCGCTGTGGTACCTTCTACCAATCGGCAACTCATCCGGATTGAAAACGGAGCAGTGGTCGAATTTGATGTATCGCTGGATTGACCCCTGCCAGGAAGGAGGCACAACCTTTATCGGAAGATTTTCAGGAAACTCTTCGCTAGGAACCAACCTTTCGTCCTTTTGGCGGATTCTTAGCCGTGTACTTCCAGCGGAATGTCGCGAAGTAGAACAGCACAATTCCTCCCAGGACCATGACCGTAGAGATGAGCTCTGCCTGGGTGATCTGGGCACCAAAGATGTTGTAAAACGTATTTACCCTGATTTTCTCAATCAGAAATCGCTCAAGGCCATTGAAGATGAGGTAAAGGCCAGACATTTGGCCCCAGAAGGGCAGTCGTTTACGGAATATCCACAAACCCGCGAAGATCAGTAGCGCCATAATGGTCTCATAAAATGGCGTTGGGAAAACTGGTTCGGCCAGCGCCCCAATTTCTTCAAAGCTACATCCGCGCAGATGCTCATACCGCTCGGGGGCGGGATTACAGGTTTGCAAAACATTGTTGGGGTAGTCAAATGCCCACATCCAGTCAGGAGCCCAACTCAGCCATCCGGGTTTGGGCGCATTATTGATGATTCCCCAGTCTCCATCTCCTGCCATCTGACAGCCGATACGGCCTACACCATAGGCCAGGATTAACGTCGGGGCAATGGCATCAGCAAATGGTAGGACAGGATATCCCTTTTTGCGAAGGTACCAGGCGATAGCCACCCCTGCTACTATCAGGCCTCCGTAGAAGGTCAGGCCGTCGAACGAGAGGAGCGAGCCGATGGGATCAGCTACAAAAGTGTCCCAGTTTTCCAGGTTATGAAATACTTTGGCTCCAATCAGTCCCCCTACAAAGGCGATGGTCAGCAGGGTACCCAGTTCTTCCATGATGCCCTCTTCCTTTTCAACCTCCTGGGGCTTTTCATTTCGTTTCTGCCAGTATTGCCAGAACCGATAGCCTCCTCCCAGCAGAGCCCCTAACAGGGCAAACAGGAAATTCCCTTTTAGGGAAAGGATGGCTTCCTGAGGGTTTTGGTAAAAGGCATTATAGTCCTCAAACATCAGCCCGAGTTTATAGCCGACGAGGCCAAACAGGGCGAAGTTTAGGACCACATCAAGTTCGGAAACGGGGCCACCTTCCTTGCGTTTGACCTTACGGGTCGAGAAATCCCCCAGAGACTGCTTGCGCATCACCTCCCTGGTTAAGACCCAGTAAGCCACTAGGAAGGCAATGGCTACGAAAAATCCAAAAGTCTGGATGGGAAGCTTTACCCCCCAGTCGGTGTAGTAGTTGATGAGGTCGCTGATGCGAGGAAACATGGCGTATCCCTTTGGTTTGTGGTGGAAAGTCCCGGCTAATTTAACCAATCTTTTGGGTCTCACCAGATAGGGAGGCAACGAAGGAACGCGAGAAAAATAACTTCCCGATTTTACGAGGAGATCTTGTTCGCAGGCAAGGAAGAAAAACCGAGTTTGGCGAGCCAAATGAGGCTTTTTCTGACGCAGTATGCGGGCAAAAGATCAAGTCAAAAGCGGAACTAATTTTTTGAGCGTTCCTAAAGAGAAACCCTGTCCACTGGAAGGTAGGACAGGGTCGGAAGGAAGTGGAAGTATAAGTCTTTGTAGCCTTGTAGCCAGGATAAATATAGCTTTTAGGGCTTCGCTTTCCAATAGATTTTCATCCTAATGTACCAGCGTGACGGTCCCATAGCGTTCCACACGTGACCCGTCATTTAGCAGGGCTGTGACGACCCAGACGTACACTCCCTCCTGTGCGGGGCCGCCCGTGCGGGGGTGGTCACCATTCCATACATGGTCCAGACTGGGCAGCGTGATGATCAGCTCGCCCCAGCGGGAATAAACCCGGGCTTCTGAGCGGACCACTCCGGCACCTTTTGGTGCCCAGGTATCATTGTGTCCGTCTCCATTCGGACTAAAGACATTGGGGACGAATATATCACCGGGTGGAAGCAGGTTGATGATCTGACGAGCAGTATCTGGACAGGAGAAAAATGGATCGAATACCACCAGGGTTACTTCATATTGGCCTGGATCTTCATAAACATGCAGTGGGTTGAGCTCTTCGGACAAATGCCCATCTCCAAAGTCCCAAAGATAGGCTACCCCTTCCAGGCTAACATTGATGAACTGTACGCCTTTTAGTGGCCTGAGGAAAGAGTCAAGTGGCTGATAGGCATGAAGGAAATCTGCCGAGGGCTCTCCTGATTCTTCCAGACGAATCGACTCGCTGATAGAGCAGCCATTCTCGTCCGTGATCAGGACATTGTAAGGCGGGACATCCGGGCCGCCAAGGAGGTTTTCCAGGATACGGGTGGTTTCATTATTCTCCCACAAAATCTGAAGATCGCCAGTACCGCCTGAAGGCATAATTTCAATTGAGCCGGAAGGCGTACCACAGATCGCATTCTGGATGCTAACCTCCAGTTCGATAGGATCAGGTTCATTCACGACCAGGGTATCCATAATGGGGCAACCATTTGAATCAGTGACCGTGATGATGTATGCTCCTGCTCCAATTTGTGCCAGTTGGGTTCCACTGCTTCCATTGGACCAGTCATAGTTGTAGGGGGGAGTTCCCCCCTGGGCTACCGCCAAAACAAAGCCATCTGTCCCTGCGAAGCAGGAGACATCTCCCAGAGCAGTGGTGTCAAAGCTCATTTCGGGTGGCTCCAGTACCTCTGCGCTAATGGCATAGGTACATCCGTTGGCATCGGTAATGGTGACCGTAGGGTTTCCTGGTGGCAATTGTGTAGCTCTTCTGCCTGTTTCGCCGTTTGACCATTCGTAACCGTAGGGCATGGTGCCCCCATTCATGAATACCTCGGCTATTCCATTGCTGTCTCCAAAGCAAAGGACAGGCTGACTTTCGACTTCCCCTCGCAGGGCAAAGGGTTCTTCAATGGTAACCTGTACATCTGTAAGGCAGCCGTTGATGTCCTGCATGAGGATGACATAGGTGCCTTCTGGCAGCGAATCGACGACGTTGCTACTGGTAAATGGCTCCCCTGGCAGTGCGTAGGTATAAGGTGAAGTTCCTCCCTGACCCTGTAAAGTGGCACTTCCTGTTGCTGCTCCGAAGCAGTCAACATCTTCAACAGTACCAGCGGTCAACACAAGCGGATCTGGCTCCAGGACGGTAGCATCGAGGGTATCGCGGCAGCCATTGTCGTCCTGCACGACAAACGTATAGGTACCTGCCAGCAGGTTGGGGAAGGTGCTGCCTTCTACGAAAGACGAACTGTCCAAAGAGTACTCATAATTGGGGGTTCCGCCGGTCGCTGACAGGCTGATGACCCCATCGGCTGCTCCGGGGCAGGTGATGTTTTGCACAGCGGCAAATCCCAGCAGGGGCGGGGGATCTACCAGCACGATGGTATCGGTCACTTCACATCCCCGGTCATCGATCAGGGTAAAAGGAAAGGTACCGGATGTAAGTGGGCTGAAATAGCCAGTATCCTGTAACATGGTTGCCAACTGGTACTGGTAGGGCGGTGTCCCTCCAAACCCAAGGAAAAGGGCTTCCCCATCGTTTCCCCCAACGCAGAGTGGGGGCGTGTAAGCTCCCAGTTGAAACAGGAAGGTGTCTGGTTGGGTGACTTCGAAGTCAAGGCTGTAGATACAGTCATTCTGGTCTTCTACCTGAAAGGTGTACCAGCCAGCCCCCAGGCTATCATAAATGGCCGTATCGCTCGTTGCAGGTGTGAAGGGGCTTCCTTCAAAAGAGATGTTGTAGGGGGGGACACCCTCCTGTAATAAAATCTCGGCGCGGCCAGAATTTTCCCCAAAACAACTGGGGAGCTGTAGCAGGTCTAACGCCGCGACCGGATCAGTGAATTCGATGATCTGTACCGGGCTGTCAGCCTCACATCCATTCGTATCGACCACAGCTACGGTATAGGTGGCTGGAGGCAGGTTCAGGAAGGTATAATTTGTGCCACCCTGAACGATGGAATTGCCATTTAGCAGGAATTCATATGCCCCGCTCCCTCCGTTTGCCGTGATGGCAATCTGTCCCAGGCTATCGTTGCAACTGGCATTCACCACATTGTCGATGGTGATGCTGACGGGGTTTGCAGGTTGGTCAACCAGTACACCTGGGATATCTACAGTACACCCATTGTCATCCTGTACAGACAGGGTATAGGTTCCTGATGTAAGCCCGGGAAATACCCCGCTGTTCAGGTATGGACCCGAAGGGCCATTCACAGAAAAGCCATAGTCAGGCGTCCCCCCGCTGGCACTTAGCTCTATTCGTCCATCGTTTTCCCCAAAACAATTGACATTGACGAGGGTATCCAGATTTAAGAGCAGTGGTGGAGGTTCTGAAAGGGTAACGAAAAGGGTATCCTCACAGCCAGCCTGGTCCAGCGCGGTAATCCGGTAGGTGTTGGGAGGCAGGTTGATGACCGACCCGGGGAAAGAATTACCAGAGGGATTGGGGAAAAGGGTGTAGTTATAGGGCCCCTGACCACCGAAAGGAACTACGTTTATCTGGCCATTATCCTCTCCATTACACAGGATGTCCTCGGTGTTGGCGTTTAGGTTGAGAGGCTGGGCGACATTGACAGTAGTGGTGATGGAATCGGCTCCACACTGATTTTCTGCTTTTAACTCATAGGAGGTGGTACTTAGCGGGGCTGCCTGAGTGACCAGAGAGGTAGGATTGGTCAGGGTCGTCGTCGGAAACCACTGAATTGTGGCATTTGAGAGGTTGGTTCCTGAGGCAGCCAGGGTGACCGTATCGCCATAGCAAATGAGGGGATCCGGAATGATATCAAGTTGTGGAGTGCCGGTCACTTCCACGCGAATTTCCGCAGTGTACTGACAGGTGGCTGTAGTAGCCTGGACGATGAAGTCTGTGCTGGTATTGGGATAAAGCAACGGAGCATTCGAGGAAGGATTGCTGATCAGGGTGGGATTCGAAGGGGCCCATAACAGGGTGTAGGTGGCAGGAGCTCCGGGGAATGTCACAGAAACAGGAACCTGCACGGTGTCTCCCTGGCAAATGCTGAGGGTGTCAGATGGGACCACAATATCGGCTCCGGGAGTGATCAGGAAGGTCTGGACCTTGGGGCAATCGCCCGGCACGGTCTGTATCAATGTATAGGTGGTCGGTTGGGTGGGAGAAATAATCCGCGGATTGACGATGCCGGGATTACTGACTCCAGTTGCTGGTATCCACGTGTAGGAGGCGTTGGTTGCAGGGGGAATGTTGGTAACCGGATTTACGCTATCCTGGGTGGAAGGACAGAAGTTGATGATCTGCTGAGGCAGGATTTCGCCCTGCTCCACGATGATCCGAAATCGCTTGGAGGCTATTTGGGGGTAGGGGCAGCCATCATCACTTATACAAAGCTCCAGGTAGTATTCCCCCGTATCGGCGATTGTCGGGGAAAAGGAGTATAACGCTGAAACCTGGCTCAGGTTGATTCCTGGTTGATAAAATGCTCCTGGTGCATCCGTAAAAGGTGTGCTGCAAAATGACAGCAGACCACCGTCTGGATCCAGCCCATTTAGGTTGAAGGTCAATGTATTACCGACACATACTGAGAATGTATTGCCATTGAACTGCCCACCGGAAATGTTGGTAGGCTGGTTGATGACCGGCGGAACGTTGCCACAGTTGAGGACGATCATCTGCAGGTCGCGCATGGTGGTCGCGATCAACTGCCCGTTTCGGTACTCCTTAACCAGAATGGCGACGATACCCACCTGGATCATATTGGGAGTAAAACTGATCTGTCCGGTTAGGGGATCGAAGTTAAACCCGGTGGAGGTACTCATCGGGTTATTGAAGCTAAAACCTGCGTTGTATGGGACAGGGGAAGAAAGGGCTGTATTGAAATCATAATCCAGCGGATCAACCAGTTCGTAGGCCAGTGAGTCTCCGTCCGGGTCCGTCGCACCAGCATCGTAAACAAACGGCTGATTAACACATAGATAGGGTACCAGGTCGTTGGTGAAGATGGGAGACTCATTGCAGGTCGTTACCGTATTGTCTATGGTCGCCTCGATATAGATATCGGTGGTAGATGGGCTAACGGTAGAATTGGTAATAGCTCCATTGCGGCAACAAAGTGCCCATCCAATTCGCCAGTCGGTACACTGTTGATCCAGGGCTATGCGGGCTTCGTAAATATGCTCTTCTGCCCCAGGAAGGATTCCTCCATCACATGAACTAAGAGCTTGCTGTGCCGGACAGATTACCGGTAGGGTGGTGATGGCAACCCTGTCTGCCAGGATCACCGTGTCGGCGATGCCACAACTCGCAGATCCCAGAAAAAGGGGCTGGTCATCATTCAGGGGGGATCCTGAACAGTCGCGGTAGACAGTCAGTCGGACCAGGATAGAGTCACCCCCGATACATTCGTAGGTGAGGTCAGCCCCCATGGCATGAGAGGCCTGGGTTTCCGCAGGCCAGGATAGAAAGATGATTAATCCTGCCACCAGCCCAAATAGGCGAGTGGTAATTGGGTAAAAGTACTTTATCATGGTACCGGTAATTCCACTAGCAAGGAGGAAATAGAAGGACGCAATTTGTTGTCAAAGTTATGACAAACAAAACTGACATAGCCCTCCAGAAATGTAAAGATGAATTGAAAATACTTAGAAAAAAGAGCTATTAACCTGCAATCGTCCTAATCATAACGGATATGTCATCCATTACCTGATGTAAGAATCGCTTAGGTTTTGTAACTATTCCCGATGTTATATCTGCTGGCCTTGCGTCGCAGTCCAGAGGCAGGGGGGGGTATTCAATGACAAAGCGCAGAGAAAGATGCCTTCCTCTGCGCTTTGTGAATATTATTTTTTGCCTGAAGGCCTACTCAATCTTCACGATTTTTCCCCAGTAACTTTGTTCCTGGTAAATGACCTGGTAGAAATAGATGCCACTGGGCAGGGAACTGATGTCAACCTTCTGAGGTTGCAGCCCATGTGTCCAGTCAAAGGTCAGGAGAGTCCGGCGATTGGCATCCAGCACATTGAGCTTGACTGGTACGTCAGCCCGGGCATCGATCTTGATATAGGCTGTCCCATCGGTTGGATTGGGATAGAAATTCACCAGTTTGGCCAGGTCAAAGGCGAACCTGACTGTATCAGAGTCATAGGAAAATCCATTCTCATGTCTGACCCGATAAAAGTAAAATACTGTTTCCTGTAGAGGCTTTGTCTCCGCAAAGTCATAGGTAAAAGGCTGATCTGAGAATCCCTGGGGTTCGAAGGTATGGATAACTTCAAATTCTCCTGGAATCAATGTGCGGGGGCTGGTTTCGGTAGCGCGATGCACCTCAATCTGGACCGTACCTCTTTCTCTGGCCAGGGTACCGCTTAGTTCTACCTGACTGCGTACCTGCTGTACTTCGAATGGCTCAAACCCAACCGGGTAGCGTGCTCCCATCCCTATGCCGTCGCCTCCTGTTCCCGCGCCAATATACCGGAGTTCATCCACCATCATCGTGGCTCCATAGTAATTGTCAGTAGAATTGAGGGCCCATAGATGTTGGGTCAGGCTATCACCCGGGAGAAACTCTTTATAGTCAACAGGGCTTATCCCCCTGTGCTTCTGCCAGGGATCAACGGGCATATCACCCCCCAGGGTAAAGAACACCAGTTTGCCGGTTCCTGCCATCTCCGGAACTACCTGCCACATGTCCGCAACATCCTGCTGATCAAAATAGGTGCGAACCACAATTGGTTCCTGTAGGGTAGGCGGATTGGCAAAAGTCAGATATCGTGCAGTAGTGTGCCAGCCGAGGGTATTTTCGGCATATCCTGCTGAATCAGTCATCTCATGCCCACCTGCTCCATACTGGTCGGTGATGGTCATGGTAACATCTTCAGGTGCTATCTGTACCGGGTTGATTGGGTCATTGCGTAGCGAGAAGAGCAGTTGCTCCTGCGGAAACTGCTCATCAGCAGCTTTGATGTAGTGAATCCATCCACCCCGACCGTAGCAGGTATAGTCGGCCTGTACGCTTCCCGGTTGAGAAGGAATGTAACGAGGAGGTTCGCAGGCTATCTCGGCTTCGATACACAGGTTGTCAAGGTAGAGATTTGGGGTGCTCGTAGAGTCGGTCGCGACCTCTACAATCAGGCGAACCTGCTGCCCTGACAGGTTGCTCAAATCAATGGATTCACTGCGCCAGTCAGCACAGGTCGGCATCCAGTCCTCACGGAAGCTGGCATCCAGAAGGCTGTCACTTTTGGTAATTTCCAGGCCGGTTTTCTCATAAACCAGCATGGGTTCCTGACCACAGACGCTTGCATAAATCCTTAAAGTTGGATCGTAGCGCATCTCCTGAGGGTGGTATGCAACATTGAATTTGAGCACGACCAGGCCATAATCTTCCAGGTTGAAAGTAGGTCCGATCAGGAAGTCGCGGTTGGGAAGCGGATCGTTGGAGATCACATGGGTGCGGCGTTTGTGGCGCATCATGAAGCCTGCGTTTGCATTGCAGTCTTCAGTCGCTACTAGTCCAAATCCCTCAGTGGTATCCGTCTGTTTGATGTCCCAGTCGCCTGGGGCATTTCCATCCTCAAAATCACGGCAGTACAGGTTGGGTGAAGCAGGGAAGGAGTTTTGAGGAATGATGATCGGCAGGCGGAACTGGTGATTTTTTAGGTCAGCATCCTTGTCGTTGCCCTGGATGTATGCAGCTCGTACTTCCAGCAATCCGAATGTGCCATATACCCGCAGGCTTTGGCTCATTTCGAAGGGGAGGGTCCCACCTGGCTCCAGGTAGCCTTCCCACTCTTCGCTGATGGAAGTGCCGTTTGACAGGCGCGCCTCAAATGTCAGGTTAGTAAGAGGCTGGGTACCCAGATTTTTTATTTTGAAGGACGGGAAAACGTTCCGCCCATTGCAACGAAGGTCAAGGGAAGTATTGGGTTGAAGTGCGACATCAAATGGTCGCTCAAGCAACCCGGGAGAGTTTAGCAGCCAGTTACGGGTTGGGGCACCGTTTACAGACTGACGGTTGAGGGTACTCCGCATCCGCACCATTTGCCCCTGGGTAAAGACCCGTTTGCAGGTAGGCGCGTCTCCATCCATGAAGTTTTCGTACATGTCCTCGACATCCTGCGGGAAGTAGGATGGACGGACAGAGTTGGGATCGCTGGGATTGGAAAGAAATGGAAGGGTATCGGAGCTGCAGGAGTTCTGATAATTTCCACAACCAGGGCCTCCCACGGTGGTATCCGGTGGGGTATCGCAGATGAAGTCTCCATTGGCATAGCAGTCTCCATTCTCGCAGCTCCAGTTGTCATTGCTGGCAACATTGTAGGTCGGAACCAGGCTGAGGTAACGTCCTGCGTAGTGAGCTGCGACCGCCGCGTCACTTTCATCCTTGCTTCCCCAATAGGCTGCTTCTATTACGATCCCATCCTGGATGCTGCCATGTGCTCCATCAGACCAGGCATAGCCAAGAGCCTTGCAGTTTCCTTCCTCCAGGCACAGTTCATCTACGATCCAGATGTTGAGATAATATTTGGGATCCCAGATAGACTGACTTTTAAGTTCTATTTCCTGATTGGGGTACGCTCCGGAGTGGCTATCTCCGGTAAGGGTTACGTTGGACAGATTACTTGGGAAACGGGTGATTCCATTGGTAGGCAGGCCGTTGGTATCGCTTTTGGCCAGGACAAATTCTATGTAGGTATCAACGCTGGGGGCAGAGTCCGCGGCAGATGTGTAAAACGGTCCTCCCTCAAAGGCACCCCGGTTACGGAAGGCATCATTAAGGCGCTGTATCCCAAGCCGAACCTGGTCGTCGGTGATATTGGAGGTCCCTTCCTTTGGCAGGACATCACCAGGCTGGTGCATCACGTGTACCACTACCGGTATGGTCAATACCTCAGCGCGGGTATTCTGGGTCGATAAACCCTGAGGTACCTGCTGATATAGGTAGCTTTGAAGCCGATCCCAGCCACGGCGGTAAAGGAGGTCCTGTTGATACCGCTGCTCATGGAGAAGATCTTTGTGCACCTGGGCGGAGGCAATATCTCCGAGACCGCTCACCAAAAGCAGTATCAGAGAGAAGATTAGCCAATTGCCTTTTTGTAGAACTGTATCCATACTATGTGTCCTAAAACCTTTACACTACTGTCTAAAGGAATAGCTAGAGAGAATATTTCTATGCTCATCAATGCGATCCAACCGAACAGTCCAAAAACCAGACCACCTTGTAAGGTTTCGGTACCGGAGGCTAAAAGAATTTCATCTGCGTGAATTGTATGGATTGATTACGCAAAATTTTGACGAAACGAGAAAAATCCATTCCATATTCAAATTTTAAACGAATCCATTTTGTGAAAATTTTATGTCTCCTCTGTAGTTGCTGGTAAACAGGGAGTTAGTGGTGGGGGGTGCGAAAGTAGAAATTTGTTATCGGAGGATATTTATGTATGTGTGGTTCTGTGTCGAGGATGAATGGTTTTCTGGTCCTGCCAGCAGGAAGGAATTTTACGTTTGTAAGATCTGAAGAAGAATTGCGAAATTTCAGGGTGATCGATGAAATTTAGCACGGCAAACATCTCCATTTCATCGTAGGCTAATATTAGCCTACTTACTTGCGGGCCCAAACCCTACGAACAGTCTTTATGAAGAAGATCCTAATAGCAATTTCTCTACTCCTACTGGTTGAATTTGCCATATCCCAGGAATCCCCATCCGGGCTATTTGAAAGCGATGAAATCCTTGAAATAGAGCTGGTTACGGACATGGCTGCGTTGCAGGATGATCGGGGTAAGGAGGTGGAATATCACCCTGCCACCCTGCGATACCAGCAGGAAGGCGTGATGGTGGAAGTAGCATCAGAAATTCGGGCCAGAGGTAATTTTCGCAAGCAGCCGCAAGTCTGCGAATTCCCTCCCCTCAAGCTGAAGTTTGGCCGTCAGGCTATACGGGGAACCATTTTTGCTGGCCAGCCCGAACTGAAAATGGTAAGCCATTGCCAGGGAGATATCTTTGTGGTAAGAGAGTATTTGCTTTATCGTGCTTATGACATATTAGCCGATTATTGCCTGAAAGTACGGCCACTAAAGGTTACCTACACGGATAGCCGCGATAGTTTTCCGGCAGAAACTCATTTTGCTTTTTTCCTAGAACATCAGGACGTGGCCCAGCACCGCATGGGGGGACAGATTATCGAAGATTCCCGTCTGCTGCCTCACCAGATCAATGAGGATAACCTGACCACGGTGGCCCTGTTTAACTGGATGATCGGCAATACCGACTGGGACGTAACCCTGGAGAAAAATCTGCGGGTCATACAGGTTTCAGGTAAGCCTGCCCCCTACATAATCCCCTACGATTTTGACTGGTCAGCTGCTGTTGGAGCTCCATATGTAGGATTGGGGGATACCTATGACCGGAGGTTGTACAGGGGCCTCTGTATAGATGAGAGGCGGTACAGGCAATGGGTAAGCCATGTCCTGATCAGAAAAGAGTTGGTGCTGGATCTGTATCAGGAGTTCGATGGGTGGCCTTCACGACGAGATCGCAGGGAGGCTGTTGAGTACCTGCAAGAGTCTTTCCGCTTGCTGGAAACCAATGGAGGCCTGCCTTATTATCGCACCCGCTGCGAAGAAATCGGCACAGGAAATAGAGAGTAAGAGGGAGCTTCAGGATTGAGAAATTCGAATCCCTCTACTTCATGGCGCCAAATTCAGTCTTCCTCTTCTGTATCCCGACCCAGATATAAATCCAGCAACCCCTCGGGCAGGTTTACTTCAACTGTCCTGTTGTCGTGGTCAGCGGCTCCGACAAACTCTTCTGCAATGGGAATAAGTACTTCCTGACCCTCATAGTCCATCACGAGGATGTCCTGCGCATTGCCATCCGCAAAGTCCTTGATGGTTCCCAGTGGGCCTTCTTCCACATCCACCACCTGATATCCGATAACCTCAAAGTAGTAGAAGTGGCCTTCGGGCAGAGCAGGTAAATCCGCTTCTGGAAAAAATATCGTGTTTCCCTTAAGGGCTTCTGCTTCATTTCGATCATTAACCCCTTCCATTTTCAGGATAACCTCGCCTTTGGCGGGGAGATGGACCCTAAGACGTGAAACGGGATAGGACTGTAGCGGCTGCCCCTTTTTGGCAAGGTATAACTGCTTGACCTTGAGGTATTCGCTCAGATCATATACATCAAGCACAGCGCGAACCTCGCCCTTGATGCCATGGGCTTTGGATATATAGCCTATTTCAACGCAATCATTTTGCTGCATGAGAGAGTGTTATTCGGAGTTTGGGGCTGCTTTTATCAAAAACGCCATCCCAATTGGGATGGCGTTGTGTTGTGTGAATATAACCAATCTCTGGCTTACTCTTCTTTCTTTTCTTCCTCTTCGCTAGCCTCAGGAGCAGCTTCTTCGGCGGCAGGAGCCTCTTCCGCTTCAGCTACAGGAGCTTCCTCGGCAGCGGCTTCTTCAGCAGGAGCTTCTTCAGCTGGAGTTTCCTCTACTTCCGCTTCTGGCTCAGCCTTAGGCTTGGGAGCAGCAGGAGGGGTATAGCCCTTGCGCTCACCCTGTGCAGGTACCGGCTCAAGAGGGTTGCCTGCGATGTCCACAGAGATAACTTTCTTCTTGGGCTTGCCATCCTTGTCGGCGCGCCAGCGGTTGAAGATTTGGTCTGCTTCTTCCTCGGACTTGCCTTGGCGGAACAGGGCATATTTAACAGTCACACCTGTATGGCGGAGCAGTGCGCGAACAGTGTTGGTAGGCTGTGCCCCTACCTTCAGCCACTTGATAGCAGCATCATGGTCCATGTAAACCTTGGCAGGCTCGGAAACAGGATCGTAAGTACCGATCTTTTCAAGGAAACGACCATCACGGCGAGCACGAGAGTCAGCAGCAACGATGGCGTAAAATGGGCGGCCTTTGCGCCCGCGTCTTTGAAGTCTTAATCTTACTGGCATATAACCACAGATCTTTAAAATTTTGAACTGAGCCGCAAAGTTAGGGCTTTTGGGGGGAATTGCAAGGGGGGAATAGAGCATTCTTTTCTCTTGCTGTAGGATTTTAGACCCGCGAAAGGTGTTCCGGGCCTTACGGAGACCTGGCGCAATGGTACTCCCATAGCCTTTGGTTTGTACCGCAGGGCTATGAGGGAGGATAGGTGGTTGCTACTGCTTGACCACCTTCACGCTCGCGCGGGCCTCCCCTGCCTGCAGCACTGCGTGGTATAGCCCTGCGGGCAGGTCATGGGCCGGGACGAGTAGCTCCTGCGGGCCGGCCTTGGTCCACTCGCCCTCCTGCAAGGTGCGGATGGGGCGGCCCATGGCGTCGTAGAGGATGAGGGTGACCGGCCCGGTCTCGGGCAGGGGGTAGCGCAGGGTTAGCGAGGCGGTGAAGGGGTTGGGGTGGGCGGTGAGGGAGAGTTCATCCGCTTTAGAAAGCTGAGCGCCTTCTCTCGCCATTCGCATCTGCCGATTGGGGTGCTGGTAAGTGTTGCTTTGGCAAAATGTCTGAATCTGACTGGCGGTTTGTAGCGGAATGGTCTGGGTACATTGGGTGGGATCCCCGATGATGAGCTCCACTCCCGGTGGAATATCCGCATCGGGGGCGACGATGATCTCTTCGCCAGCAATGATTTTGATTCCGTTGGGGCCGGGTTGAAAGGTGGCACCGTCTTCAATGGTGATTGTTTCCCAGGCTATCAGATCGGTAGTGAGTACTCCCTGAGAGCCGTCAAGCATAATATCCGTTTTGTATCCTTCATAAGGGTCATCCCAGAATGACCCAGCTAGTCCAAACTGACTGCCTAACTCGGCAGAGTACTCTAGAACCAGAAGAACGTTTTGGGTGTTCATATCTGCATCTTCACGTTTTAAGTTAATGTAGAGTTTCAAGCCAATTTCACTAAGAGGTTTCATACTCCGGACATCAAAGGTGAAATCTGGCAGACACCCTAGTTTTACCACCCTGCTCCGATAGAATGGCTCGACCGATAGACCCTCCGTAACTGATAGCATGTCAAGGCTATAGATTTGCTCCCTCAAGGTAATTGCTGCTTGTATCTCTTGAACTTCTAAATCTGCGGATGGGTTCATCAACAGCTTTAGTGAGGACTCATCTAGTTTTAGCTTGTAGTCATGAATGGTTGCCATTGGGGTTGAGGGTATTGAGGTGGTAGATAGGTTGTAGAATAACTTAGGCTTCTCCATCAGATTAAACGTCCCCATCACCTCATTGTAGAAGGGATACCACTCTGCTTGGGACTCATTGTTCGCATTTTTCGAGCCTGGCGTATAAAATATCACATCATCAAAGGGATAGGTTGAGACGATGTTCCCCTGAAGTGAAATATTGGCGTTCATGGCCATGGGGGTAAGCTTGACCTCCTCCGGACCAGGTGATTCGCTTCCGCCGGCAACGAAAAACTTGACCAACTCAAGGGCCCCTGCGATGTAGGGTGCAGCGGCCAGGCCCTTTTGTAAAAAGGTGCTGGTCTTCAGTACAGCCTGAAGGGCATTCAACTGATTGACCTTTTGTTGCTCCTGCTGATTAAGGTAAGCCGGAGTGAGCCCCTCTATTTTGAGGGCCTTGAGCTGCGCTTTAGTCCATGCATTGACGGTCTTGTAGGACTTCTGGGCTTGTTTACCTGCCCCCACCAACTCCTGGAAAGAGTATCCGTCCTCCTCTACCTGCCCATTGGTCTGATCGGTGATGTCTGCCAAGGTGCCGGTGATGTCCCCACTGAGGTTGACCATGGCAGTGTCGATCAGCGAGATCCTCATACTCATTCTGGATTCATATTCACAGACGCAGGGGTCGTAGGCCATGGGAAAATCGGCGTAAAACCACTTGGAGTTTCCTCCTCGGTAACGCATCACCGACATCGCGCTGCGAGCCGCCGAGGGAAAGGTTTCTACCGCCTGTACTTCGGAGATATGAGAATAAACGGAGGGAACGTACTCCCCACCATCATCAAATAAGGCCAAAATACGGGCTCCATTATGGTTCTCCTCTGGATCACCAGCGGCCATCACCCGCATGATGCCCGTGTATTTATTTTACAGCACCATATACACAAAACCTGCCTGAGTGGTCTGATTGGTTCCGTCAGGATTGACCCCGGTCTTCTAAGTAATCAGTTCCCAGCCATCTTCAGGCTGCATGTCCTTGCTGTCCACCAAATGTGACAGGTCGCCATTGTTGGGGTGATAGAAAGGAGACTGAATAAAGGTGGCCGAAGGAGGCTGATACTCCGAATTCACAGGGAAGTACTCCACCCGCCAATCAAAGGGATTGGGTACGGCGATGCTCCCGGATTCTGATACCGGGTTGTCGGGGTCGGTGCTGATGGACTTGTCTGGGCAGTGCTGTGCCCATAGCAGGGCTATGCTCAGCCAAGCGGCGAGCAGACCGGAGAGTATATGCTGGTACATGTTTAGTCAATTTTGATGCCCTGAAATTGATCCCGGTGATAAGGCTCCCGGGTTTTGTAGTCGATGTGGATGAAACGATTGGTGCTGTCTAAAAAGCACCAGGCAACTACCCCGTCACAGATAGGAGTTACATAGTCATCCATTACATTCAGTGAAAGTACTTTGTAACCCAGCCCCCCGCTTGCCCCGAAAGATTCAGGTATACACCCAGGGTTAATGTTGAACAGAAAATTGGGCGGCTCGTTGGGATACTGCGGCAAAGGCCCGATCGAGACCTCAAAGCTGTCATTGGGGGCAGAGGCCAGCACTCCCCGATAGCTACCCCGTATGGCTGGCTGATTGCGGGGCACCACGGTCAGGTACTGCACAGCTGTGTCTCTGCCGTCCTCGCCGGGAAAGCAGGCCGTATCGGGCTCGCGCTCCACGATGAGCTGTATCCTGAGCCGGGGCTCTGGATCCACAAAGAAAAGATAAACCGTCTGGTCCGTAAACGTTCTATTATCCTGCCCAATGGTCCACTCATAGCGGTCGTAGCCCTCTGGCCCTTGAAACTCGGTCATGGGTTGACCTTCCAGAACTGTATCAACGACCAGAAAAGTATCTTTCAACGTCGGATGATAGCGATTGGTGAAGGTTTGTCCGATCACGAAGTTCGCCGAAACTGGCTGAGAGTTCCAGCAGGGATCATAGTTCTCACACTCCGGATTTGTCGGATCATCGCAGCGCTTGCAGCCCTGCCAGACGATCAGGCCCGATAGGGCCAGCAACAGCAATAAGTTTTTCATGGAATTGGTGTTATGGATTGAGAAAAGGGGCAGGGGAGACATACTGAAAGAGATGTCCCCTTTACCGTACCTATTCTTGCGATTGGTTATCGGTAGTAGCCAATTCCGCCTCCAACTCTGCCACGCGCTTCTCCAGCGCGATGGTGTGCAGGTAGAGCTCTTCGAGCTTCTCTTGTAGCTGTACGGTGAAGGCGGTCAGTTCTACTCCTCCGTCGGCATCTACCTGGGCTTGGGAGACCATGCCGGGCAGGTGGTGGTGCTGCCAGACGTATTGCTCCACCTCGGAGACGGGCATCAGACGGTAGCTGGGCTGGCGGGAAGCAAAAATATTGTGCCTCATGGGAAACTGGTTATAGGCATGATCAAATGCTCCTTAGCAAGGCATTTGATACCCTAAAGCCAAAACCAATGTATCTACAACCAGAGAGGGCGTCCAAATACATTTCCCATATATGACTAAAGTCATCTCGATTGCAGGCATATGTGTCAGATTGTAATGTTGGATTCCCTTTTCGCAGGTTGTAACCCCGAGCCGAGCCGATCCGTTACTGGTCGTGGGGTAGCACCGTATGCCTATCAAGAAGACAACCCTCTTCCTTGCTGCGTGGCTTTAGCCCGCAGCAATCCCAATTGCCTGGGGTTAAAACCGCCCGGCAATCAGGCAATTCCGAAGGTACCCTCTTCCTTGCTGCGCGGCTTTAGCCCGCAGCACGCAACAACCGCCCCCCATTCGCGTTTTTGATCCATAGCGACTATTTTTCCGCATTGATTCACCCCAATTCACTTTCATTTCATGTCCTTACGATTCCTTTGCTTGCTCGCGGCCCTTTCCCTGGGACTCAGCCTGCTGGCCCAACCCAACTTCACCCGGCAGGATACGCTGCGCGGCTCCATCACCCCCGAACGTGCCTGGTGGGACCTGACCTATTACCACCTTTCGGTAGCTGTAGATCCGGAAGCCCAGACACTGGAGGGAACCAACCTCATCCAATACCGCGTGCTGGAGCAGCCACAGCGCATGCAGATCGACCTACAACCTCCCATGCAGGCCACGGCTTTTCATCAGGATGGTGAGGAGCTCAGGTTTGAACGGGATGGCAATGTCTATTGGGTGGAGGTGCCAACAGATGTGGTGAAAGGGCAGGTGTACGAACTGACCGTTGCCTTTGGGGGAAACCCTCCCGTCGCGGCCAACCCTCCCTGGGATGGCGGCCTCACCTGGGCAGAGCGTAAGGGCAAGCCCTTCATCGCTACTTCCTGCCAGGGCGACGGCGCCAGCCTATGGTGGCCCTGCAAGGACCACATGTACGACGAAACCGACAGCATGCTCATCAGCGTCACCGTCCCTGAGGCGCTGATGGATGTTTCCAACGGGCAACTGAGGGGCGTGGACGAAAACGGAGATGGAACAAAGACCTTCCACTGGTTTGTGAACAATCCCATCAACAACTATGGAGTCAACCTCAACATCGGCGACTATATCCACTGGGGCGAGGTCTATGAAGGAGAAAAGGGCAATTTGGCCTGTGACTACTACGTGTTGCGGGGAAATAAGGAAAAAGCCGAAAAGCAGTTTGCCCAGGTGCCCATGATGCTGGAGGCCTTCGAGCACTGGTTTGGGCCATATCCCTTCTATGAAGATGGCTACAAACTGGTGGAAGTTCCCTATCTGGGCATGGAGCACCAAAGCTCGGTCACCTACGGCAATTATTTTCGAAATGGCTACCTGGGAACCGACCTCAGCAGCAGCGGGTGGGGGCTGAAGTTTGACTTCATCATCATCCATGAGAGCGGCCACGAATGGTTTGCCAACAACATCACCTATCAGGACATCGCCGACATGTGGGTGCACGAAGGCTTTACCGCCTATTCAGAAAATCTCTACCTCGATTATCACTTTGGGACGAATGCGGCATCAGAATATGTCCTGGGCACCCGCAGTGCCATCAGCAATGACCGGCCCATCATTGGTTACTACGACGTCAACCACAGCGGATCGGGGGACATGTATTATAAAGGCGCCAACCTGCTCCATACCCTGCGGCAGGTTGTGGACGACGATGAAAAGTGGCGGAGCATCCTGCGAGGGCTGAACGAAACATTTTACCATCAGACCGTGACGACGCAGCAGGTCGAGGACTATCTGAGCGAACAGGCTGGTCGCGATCTTTCGGCTGTTTTTGACCAGTACCTGAGGGATACGCGCATTCCAGTGTTGGAATACCGCCTCAACAACGGCCGGTTTAACTACCGCTGGGGCAACGCTGTCCGGGGCTTTGACCTGCCGATAGAAGTGATGCTCAATGGAGAAGTGGTGAAACTGGAACCTATCCAAAGCTGGCAGAGCCTCAAAGGCTGGGAAGATGGCACCGAGGTAGTGATTGACCCCGATTACTACGTCGGGTACATGAACCTGACGGGGAAGTGAATGGCCTATCTTTCGGTCGAGGAAACCCTAGTCATTTTTCGTACCCGTATCCAAAATACCAGACACATCAGGCTCCCGATGCCCAGCATCAGGGGGCCTAGTTTTTCCAGCACCATCAGGATCATTTCCTCTGGGGATGAATAGGGCAGGGGTTTGGCGCTGAGCACCAGATAGCCGCTGAAAACCAGGTAGTAGCCCGCCATGAGAAACTGTGTCCAAACCTTCACGGAAGCCACTTCTTTTCCTGATTTTTCGATGAGCCAGTTTTTCAATGCGAGACTGATGTATTGACCCAGCAAGAGCATCAGGACCAGGCCAAGGGACAGGTATAATAGCGGAACAACCATAACAGTTTTTTTTCAATAAATACTGAAAGTTGTGAATGTTTGTTTCGCTAGATGTAGCCTATTTACCCGACATTGCCATAAGTCATCTCCAACAAAGCGCCAGAGAAACTCGAAATGGACGTTTCTCCTCCTGCGAATCAGCCATTTTGTGGCGACTAATTGACATCAGAGGCATCGACCAATTGCAACCTAAGCAGGTTGCTGTAGGTGCCATCGGCGCGCTGGGTCAGTTCCTCATGGGTGCCAGACTCGATGACTTCGCCCTGCTCCAGCACGTAGATGCGGTCCACGCTTCGGATGGTCGAAAGTCGGTGCGCAATGATGAAGGTCGTCCGGTTTTGCATCAACAGGTTGAGGGCATCCTGCACGAGGTGCTCTGACTCCGCATCCAGCGAACTGGTCGCTTCATCCAGAATCAATATCGCTGGGTCTTTCAGAATAGCTCGGGCGATGGCAATTCGCTGGCGCTGACCACCGGAAAGCTTAACTCCGCGGTCGCCCACGAGGGTTTCCAGGCCTTCAGGAAAGCGCGAGATGAATTCCCATGCGTTGGCTTTCCTGGCAGCGGCGATGACCTGCTCCTCGGTCGCTTCGGGGCGGCCATAGGCGATGTTGTCGCGTATCGAACCGCCAAACAGGATCACCTCCTGCGGCACCAGCCCAATATTGGCGCGCAGCTCGGGCAGGTCATATTCGCTCATGTCCTTGCCATCGATGATCAATTGTCCCTTCTGGGCATGGTGAAATCCGAGCAGCAGGGCCGTCATGGTCGATTTTCCTGCGCCGCTATGGCCTACGAGGGCTACCTTGGTCCCCACGGGCACCTGCATGTTGATGCCTTTTAGCACCTCCGTTTCGGGTCGGGTCGGGTAGGCGAATGACACGTCCTGGAAGGTCACATCGCCCTTGAGACGAGAAGCCGACTCGTGCGTTGGCACTTCCGACAGTTCAAATTCTGCTTTTTCCCGCAAAATATCCCGGATGCGTTCGGAAGCACCTACGGTCTTTTGTAACTGACCATACATATCCCCCAGCCCCGCGATGGAGCCTCCTACAAAGAGGGTGATCATGACGAAAAATACCAGGTCTTCGACTGCCAGTTCGTCCAGACCGATCAGGCGGGCTCCATACCAAATGGTCAGGGTAATGCCTCCAAAAACAGCCGTGATCAGGAATACCACGAAAGCCCCACGGGCATTGGCGGCCTGGAGGGCATATTTCACTACATCCTGCAGTCCCTTTCGGTAGCGGTTTACTTCGAATAATTCATTGGCGAAGGCCTTGACGGTCTGTACCGACTGCAGGGTTTCCTCCACCACGACATTGGCATCGGCCAGGGCGTCCTGCGAGCGCTTGCCCATCTTGCGGATGTAGCGTCCCAGGAACATTGCTCCGATGATCGCCGGAGGGAAGGTCGCGAGCATCACGAGGGTCAGTTCTGTAGAAACGAAGAAGAGCAGCCCTACGCCAACCAGAAAGGTGATGACCTGCCGCAGAAATTCAGCCAGGGTGACGGAAAGGGCGCTTTGCAACTGCTGCACATCGGAGGTGATGCGGCTCGTGAGTTCCCCTACGCGTCTTTCTTCGAAAAACGGGATCCCCAGCGTGATGAGCTTCTGATATAGAGCGGCCCGGATATCGGCCATGCTTCGCTCACTGACCTGGGCCATGAGGTAAATTCGCATGAAAGAAAAGACGGCCTGTAAGATCAGAATCAACGCCAGGTACAGGGCGACCTGCTGCAGTTGGTCCTGCCAGCCTGGCACCTGCTCCACCACCGGCCCCAGCAGCTCCTTCACATAGTTGATGAAGAAGAAGGTGGTACCCGTTGACAGGGTCAGAAAGACCATTCCCAGGATGAACTGATATCGGTAAGGGTGAACAAATCGAAATATTTCAAGGGCCTGTTTGAGGCTCTCGCGCGTGATTTTCTTCTTATCCGCCGGGTTGACCGGCTCTCTTCTGCGTTTTCCCATGTGTAAAATCTTGGGGCAAAGGTACAGATTGAAAAAGTGCTATACATAGCGAAGGGAGATTTGTTTGCCGAGGTCATTTTTCTCCCTTACTTTGGCGCAAAGACGATTACCTCATGGCAGATATTTCAGACGAGCAATTGGAGAGCATCCGCGAAGCAGCATGGCGAGCAGCCCAGGCCGGGAACCGGGAAGAAGCTCATCAGCATGCCCAGGCCCTGGTAGATCAGGGGCTGGAAGGGGGCTATCAGCTCAAGTCCATGCTGTACCTCGAAGACGAAGACCTGGAAAAGGCAATGAACCTGGTGAACGAGGGGGCAGAACGGCTGCCTGATTCCTGGAGCATGCGGCTGCTACAAGCTGACATCATGAGCATCGGCAATCAGGGCGAAGAGGCCCTTAAAATCCTGGAAGCTGCCCGTAAGTTGCCCGAGGTAGAATCTCACTGGATCGACATTGGGGAGGCCACAGTCCATGGGAGGATGATGGAAATTGACAAAGCCCTGAACCTGCTGCAGTCGGTGGAGCATCCTGATGCAATCAATTCGGCGATGGAGATGCAATTCGCCCTGATGGATTCTGTCGGACGCCATGACCTGATCATAGAAGTAGCCGAAGAAGACCTGGACCTGCTACAAGCGCCTAGAGATGGGGCCGAGGCGGCAATTTTATCCCGCATCATGACCCAGGTGGGGCAGGCTTATTGGTACGAGGAAGAAGACGACGATGCCGTGGAGCATTTCCTCAAACTGGCCATCGCCTATGACCGCACCAATCCTGACGCCCTGTACCTGCGCCGCGAGCTGGACGAGCTATTTTCTGAAAAGAGCCTAACCTATGAGTTGGAGTTAAAGGGCATCCTTTCTCAGCCAAATAACGAGGGACAGCCAACAGAAATGGTCTTCAGAGCCCACTATCAGATCATCGCCGACTCGGAAGATGAGGCGCTGGCATTCATCCGACAATACGAGCCCGAAGACATCGCCAGTGCAGAGATGAGCATTCTCTCTGTCAACAGCGAGGCCAATGAGGAGGAGGAACTAAAGGGAATCTATGTGGTGTCACCTCTGGCTGAGGCATAGCAGGGTGATGGGCGTCACAGGCTGGAGTAAGTATATATAGGTATGAAGTATACGGGGATATGAAGGAAAGTCGCTGCTTGAGACCTTCATACCTTCATACCTCCATACCTCCCCACCTCCATACCTCCATACCTCCAAAGACTTCTTCCCGCTCAGGGAGTTCTCCTTCTGGTTGATTCCACCCAGGGACAGGTTCACTCCGTAATGGGCTTCCGGGGGTCAACTCATGGTGACCAATCAGTGTATATCTCAGTGTGCTGCTGCTCCCCAAGGCACTTCACTGAATGTCCAACACTGAAACCTTCACCATGATGCGTACGATGAAATTTGCTTCTTACCGCCGCTCCTTCCCCATCCTTGCGATCCTGAGCATTATGATGCTCGCCGCTTCCAGCCTTTCCGCCCAAAACTTTATGTTTGGTCCACGGGTTGGGTTTGGATTCAACACCCAGGCCTTTGAGGGCCAATCATGGGAGTTTACCAGCCCCTCTGATTTGAACGACCTTCGCCTTTCTCTACAGGATGCCAGCCCTGAGACCCAACTGGGTATGTATGGCCGTATAGGATTTGGTGGGATGTACCTCCAGCCTGAAATCCTCCTGACCACCCAGTCTGTCAAGTACCTGCTGGAAGACATCAATGGCGATGGAGAGGAAGTTCTCGACGAACGCAACTATCACCTGGCTGTCCCCATCATGGCAGGGGTAAAACTCGGCCCCTTCCGTGCCCAGGCCGGTCCTGTGTACCGCGCCCGCTTGGCTTCGCTTTCTGATCTCACCGACATCGAAGGCATGGACCGCCGATATGCGACCTCAACCCTTGGGGTACAGGCAGGTCTGGGTCTGGACCTCGGCCGGAAAGTTGCCCTGGATGTCCGCTACGAAACCGGTCTGTTACAGGGTCAAGACGAAGTAACCTTCCTTGGCCAGACCCACGACCTCTCCCAACAAACCGGTCAACTGGTAACCAGTATTGGGATAAGCTTCTAGGGGAAGAGTTCCAAGTTCAACGTTGAAAGTTCGAAGTTCTGGCTAGTGCCGCCTAACTCAATGGGCTTTCTTTCAGAATTCCCACAACATAAGAACCGCCTTCACCACGGCCCTGCCTTCCATTTCGGAGTGGCAGGGCTTTTTTGTTTTGGGGAAAGAAAGAATAGGTATGAAGGGTATGTAGTATATGAAGGAACCAACTATGGCGATAATGCGAAAATCTCCATACCTCCATACCTCCATACCTCCTAAAGTATTTCCCCTTCTCATCCGTCTGCTGGGAAAATGGCATCACAGACGCAAGGGAAAAGGGAGCAGTTAAATGCCCATATGGTAGCATATGGCGAGGAACTCCTGGGATTTATTCGGGGCAGGGTGGGGCATGGGGAAGAAGCCGAAGACCTGCTGCAGGAAGCCTGGTACCGAATGGGCAAGGCGCTGGAGCGGGATAGGATCGCTCAGCCGAGGGCCTGGTTATATCGCGTGGTGCGCAATCTTATCATTGACCATTATCGCCGTGTAGCGGCTGACCCGACTCTGCCCTGGCCGGAGGAAGATCCTGAGGAACCAGCCTTCAGCCCCGCAGACGAGGATCCAGGCCCTGATCAGGTTTTTTGGGCCAAGGAGTTTTGGGAAGCCTTTTATGAGGCATTGGAAGCCTTGCCCACTGCACAGCGGGAGGTCTTTGTCCAGAATGAATTTGAAGGACTCACGCTCCGCGAGATCGCCGAACAGTCCGGTACCAATCTCAAGACCATCATTTCCCGCAAGGGCTACGCCGTACGGCGACTCAGAGGGGAATTGGGCAGGGCTGTTAAGTTCTACCAAACCAATTATATTTGGGAAAAAGTGCGGAAAAAT
>CAYFIR010000007.1:0-140188 GCA_964343195.1 uncultured Bacteroidia bacterium
TCCGCATACCATCTTCCCGCACTCCGCCCATATTCCCCTTATACACCCTATACACCTTATACCGCATACCGATACTCCTCCATCCGCTACTTCTTCCATACCGGTACAGTGGAACAGGGTTCGCCATAACTGATCTTTTTGGCGTGGGGAAACAATCGCTGGGTTGCCTCAACATACACCCTGGCCGGTAGCTCAATGTCGCTGCATCCTTTTACCACCACGGGCCGATCATCAAACTGGCTCCAGTCGATTTTATCCAGCTCGTTTAGCCAAAGCGTCAATTCCAGGTCTTCCAGCTTTCCAAAGACTACCGTCTCAGCGTAGGGTTGGAGTTTGGACTGCAAAATCATATAGGCCCATACCTGCACCAGGGCATCGGTAGAGCAGGTAATGGCAACATGCTTACCATCGTATTGGCTCCAGTCATGCTCTTTTATCCAATTGCGAAAATCTCTCTCCCGCAGGATCATTCCCTGAAACAACTGCTCTTTCAGGTCGATCAACACCCGCTCCCCCTGAGGCAAATGCTCTTCCAGTTTAAACGTTATGATGGGGCTATTGGCTATTCGGTTTACTACTTCACTCATGGTATCTATTCCTTGAATATCGGTCTTCCACTCTACTTATTGAACCTAGCAAAAGTTACAGGTAGTTGCAAGGAGAATGGAAGCGAGAAGTCAGAAGTTCCCGATGCTCGGGATTTCACTTCGTTCAACAGGAAGTCAGAAGTCAGAAGTCAGAAGTCAGAAGTCAGAAGTCAGAAGTCAGAAGTCAGAGTGCTACTGGCGTAGCCAAGCGAGGGTTACGAAAATTCTTTCCTTTTTTTCTTCCCTCTGACTTCTCACAGCGCAGCGATCTCCTCTTTACAGCCGCTCCATTTTTTTCCACAGCTCATCAAACTTGCGCTGATATGCCAGGATGATCTCCGGATCATTGCTTTCGAGGATGTTCTCCTCGTTATGCTCGGCAGCGGATCTGGTCCAGTTATAACTGCCTGTCAGGGCAAAGCCCTGATCCACCACCATGTATTTATGGTGCATGTGGTGAGCAGTTCGATCGATGCGAATATCTACTCCCTTTCGGCTAAGGTGGTAAATATCAGAACCCCGGTCTTCCATCTTGTCATTGTCAGTGATGATGCGTACCCGCACCCCGCGATGATGACAGGCAGCTATCTCATCGCTGATCTGGTTGTCGCTGATGGTGAATACGCAGATATCAACTGAATGTGACGCACTGCGGAGGTGACGGTTGATGGCCTCTCGGCAATCAGGTCCAGGGCTAAAATACACCTTATGTGTGTATAGGGGGGCATCGGAGGGCAACAGGAGCTTGGATGCCTTATATAGCCAGTCAAGTACCTGCTGAGGGTGATGATCATCCATCTGATCGCCGGCAAAGTCAAAGACTTTTGCTCTCAGGGCTCCCAGTTCCTGCTCACTCAATTCCTCCTCCTGCAGGATCTTGGCGAGTGCACGCCTTTCCTGACGGGTCATTACCTGGTCGTCAAAGGTCTGTCGGAATAATTCTTCAAGATTGGGCATGAGTGGTTCGTAGTTCGTAGTTCGTAGTTCGCAGTTCGCAGTTCGCAGTTCGCAGTTCGCAGTTCGCAGTTCGCAGTTGGGTACTATCCTGATGTCCAACAGGTTACAACCATTTTACCCCATACCCTATCCCGCATACCGCCCATATTCCCCCTATAAACCCTATACACCTTATTCCCCCCCATTCCTTATCCCGCATACCGCCCATATTCCCCCTATAAACCCTATACACCTTATTCCCCCTCATTCCTTATCCCGCATTCCACCCATATTCCCCCTTCTACGTGTGCAACTTTTCATTCTGCTCAAAAGTTAAGCATTACATGGAAACTTGTCCCAAATGTGGCCGCCCAATTAAGCATCCCAAAGCCTGGCATTATTGCGCTGAGGTCAGCATCGACGCTTTGTTAGAAGGAAAAGCACCGGAGTTGACGCTGGTTTTTGACAAGGTGCTCGCGGAAGTGGCGCTCTGGGAAGGGGTGGAAGTGAGTGCTTCCAAGAACTGTGTGGTGTTCGTACACAGGCAGACCTTTCTGCTTGTTAGGCCCATGAAGAAGGAACTGGATCTCAAATTTTTCCTGCGGGAAAAGCAGCCAGGTCCATTAATCAGTAAAATCAAAGACGAGCGCAGCAAGTGGGCGCATCATATCCGGCTTTCCAAACTGGAAGACCTGCAACCAGAGGTGTTCCGGATGATTCGGCAGTCGTGGAAGGTCTTTTGAATGCTTCATCTGATCTCACTCATAGGCCCGTAGAAGCCCCTTCTCGCCGTGTCTCTCATCCCATGCGTGAAAAAAATAGCCCCCTACCCCGGCTTTTCCCTATTTTTGACCGGAATAACCAATACCAAAGACCTACATGAAGCAAACTATCCTTACCCTGGCGCTACTGCTGCTGGGGATATCGCTCAGCGCCCAGGAAGAAAACCGCTGGACGGCCAAAGACATCATCTTCCGCGAGTCGCTTAGTGGAGCGACCTTTTCGCCCGATGGCACCCGCATCGCCTGGGTCAAAAGCACGCCCTCGGAGAAAAAAGACCGATTTGTCACCGACCTGTGGCTGACCTACCTCGACCAACAGGACGAGGACGGCAATTACCGCAGTGTGCAGCTCACCCGTGGCGACGACCGCGAACGCAGCCCGGTATTTTCCGCTGATGGGGAAACCCTGTACTTCCTTTCGTCCAAAGGCGGAGGCAAAGTCCTCTATGCCCTCTCGCTCTGGGGCGGCGCTCCCTATGCGGTCGATAGCTTCAAGACCTCGATCAGCGGGCTAGACCGACTGGATGAACACACCCTGATTTTTGAAACAGAGGAAGGAGCAACCCTCTATGAGCAGGAACTCAAGAAAAAGAAGGACAACGTGGTCGTGGTCGAAGATACCGCCCACTTCAAGGCTTCACGCCTGTTTGCCTATGACCTGGAAAAGAAAAAGCGACGCCGACTGACCGATAACCGCTACCCCATCGGGTCCTTTGCCTTTTCTCGTGATGCGAAATGGCTGGTTACTTCCCATGTCATGTCGCCCCACTACCCCGCCGATGGGCAGCCCCGCCCGACCTATTACCTTTGGGACCTGGAAAACGACACCAAAACCCAGATTCTGGAAGGACTACAATCCCCCGGTGATTTTCAGTTTACGGAGGACAGCAAAGGCTTTTACTTTACCAATTCCCGCTCATCTGATCCAGAATGGGACGGAGCGGGCATCAGTTTGCTGAATTACTATGACCTGGAGACGAATGAATACGAGGAAGTTGACCTCGACTGGGACTGGGGCATCGGCGGTGGCTATGCCGTGCGTGGCAACGATGCCATGGTCGCCCTCGCCAATGGAACCACCCATCACTGGATGATCTATCGCCGAGAGTCAGGCAGTTGGGCGAATGCAGACATTGAGGCCGATAGTCTGGACGATCATTTCTCGCTGAGCGCCCTGAGTCTCAGCGGCGAACTGGCCCTGGTGAATTACTCCACGGCCTCTACCCCGAATCAGTACCACCTGATAAAGGTGGTTAATGGCCGCCGCAGCGAACTGATCATGGAATCGCAGGGAGAACTCGTGCAGTTGAACAAAGGCCTGCTCAAGAAAGAATTTGCCCGGACGGAATCCATCACCTGGGAAGGCGCCCTGGGCGATCAGGTGACTGGCATGCTCTACTATCCACAGGGATACGAAGAAGGCAAAACCTACAAGCTGATGGTCGCCATCCACGGCGGACCTTCCGGGGTGGACATGGACCGCTGGTCTGACCGCTGGGCCTATCCCCACAACCTCATCACCCAGGAAGGCTGCTTCATCCTCAAGCCCAATTACCACGGTTCCAGCAACCACGGGCAGGAATTCGTTGAGTCAATCAAGGGGCACTACTACGACCTGGAGCTACCCGACATCATCGCCGGGATCGACTCTCTGGTCACAGCAGGCCTGGTCAACCGCGACTCCATGGGGGTGATGGGCTGGTCCAATGGAGCCATTCTTACCACTATGCTGACGGTGCGCCATCCGGAGATGTTCCTGGCCGCCACTCCTGGCGCAGGCGATGTCAACTGGACTTCAGACTTTGGCACCTGCCAGTTTGGGGTAACTTTTGACCAGAGTTACTTCATCGGCGCCCCGTGGGACGACACCGACTCGACTTTCTACAACCCCAATTACATCATCAAATCGCCGCTTTTTGAGCTGGAGAAGGTCAAGACCCCGACGCTCATCTTTCACGGCAGCGAAGACCGGGCCGTGCCTCGCGATCAGGGCTGGGAGTATTACCGTGCCTTGCAGCAGGTGGGCCAAACCCCGGTTCGCTTCCTTTGGTTCCCCGGTCAGCCGCATGGCCTGGGCAAACTGACCCATCAAATGCGAAAGGTGGAAGAAGAAATGGACTGGTTTGCGACCTACTTTTGGGGAGGGAAAAAGCCCGAAAATGAAGCCTTCAAGAAGGGCAGTCCCCTGGCAACCTTGCTCACGCAGCAAAAACTTGCCCGCCACAATGGCATGATGGGCGTCATGGCCAACAAGGTGCTGCTCCCTCAATTGGACACGGTCAAAACCGACTCCATTGCCATCGGCATATTCGAGGTCACCAACGCGCAGTACCAGCAATTCAAACCGGGACATAGCTTTGCCCTCGACCAATACAACCACCCTGTGACCGGCTTGAGTCGGGAAGACGTTCAGGCCTACCTGGCCTGGTACAGCGAAGAAACCGGAATGGAAGCCCGCCTGCCGTCCGCTGCCGAGGCTGAAGCCCTGCACGCCCTCGCTTGCAAAAAAGCCGACGGAGAAAATACCCTGCGCCATTGGGCGGGCTATGCCATCACGGTGGATGAGGTGCCGATGTTCCTGGCGAAAGTAGCAGAGGCGGAGCTATCGTTGCTGCAACCCGTCGGGCAGCACTCCCCCACCAAGGTGGGCGAGGCATCTGTCTATGACCTGGGCGGCAATGCCGCAGAATATGCACAGGAAGACGCTCATTATGGCTACAGCGCATACAGCTTTTATGACGCAGCGGATGCAGAGCCAGCAGCAGAGCAGGATAAAGCGATGGGCTTCAGGATCGTGGTGGACCTGAATTAGGATACGCTCCCTTTCCCCATATTTTTAGATATTGGCAGCCAGATTTCTTCTTGGGGAAGTCTGGCTATTCCTTTTGTAACCTTGTTTTTATCGCGACCTACCCACACTCATCCCTTTTATCTGAAATATTAGCTCAACTACGAAAAAAGTGGAGACCAGGGTAGCTGCACACTGTACCACGGCCTTCCAAGCCGTAGCGCGCGATCGGCCTGGAAGGCCGAGGTACAGCAACAGGCTATTCCACTAAAAGCGTGGTTGAGCCAAAATATTAACGTATAACCTATGACAGCTTGGGACTATTCAGCTTTTACTTTAGAATTTGTAGGCGAATACAGAATGGCGTACAGTCCAAAACATGGCAGTAGCTCTCCTGGCGAATAGAATTCAACTCCAAACCAAGTCTGATTTTTCAAGGTAAATACATTTGAGTTTCCATTGACGCATTCTACATTTACTATTTTAGATGAAGCTTCGCAGAGAAGAGAGGTATGACTATCTGGAGAAATAATTCTATACCTTACTTTATCTGGTTTCTCTCCAATTGAGATGGGCTGAGCGAGATCACAGTCCCCCCACTCAAATCCTGTATCGTTTGAATATGTGTAACCTATATCAGCAAAACCAACAAGCTGGAAATAGTAATATAAAATGCCTCCCTCTGGCAAAGCAGTTAATTCGGTTTCGTTTGAAGCTTCCAATACCTTCAACCCGGCCTCAACAAGTAAATCATTAACTTGGGTAGCTACAGGGCCCTCCATAAATTCCTGTAACCCATCTCGATCAGCATCAAAGCCTTGTGTCCGGATTTCTCTGAGTGCTTCTAAAACAATAGCGTTTAACCTTTCATTCCACTGAAGAGATTTAATTTCCTGTAGTTCCACATCAGGAAATTGCATTATTAGATCATCTGGACTACTGTTCTCAGACCTTGGCGAAGAACATGATGAGATGAGTACCCAGACACAAAAACATGCAAAGAGTCGTAATGAAGGTTTCATAGTGCTGATGCTGAGAGCTTAATAGGGGTCAAAAGGACAAGGCTAAAAGTACTTCCTAACCAGAGGGCTGCCCAAATTTCAACGGCCAACTTTCTACATTTTCCCAACAACTTTAGATATTGGCAGCCAGATTTCTTCTTGGGGAAGTCTGGCTGCGCTATTTTTGCAGCCTTCAACCGCCAAACCTTCGAGGAATTCTGGTTCAGATTCCCGTATTCAGAATAATCCCAAAGATTTCTGCGCATTCAACTACTCCCGATATGAAACCCGAGCGCTTTAAAAAATTCTATTCGCACGCCAAAACTGCCGTCCGCATCGGACTGCGGTTGTATCACCGCAAGGTTCAGTTCCACGGGTATGAGGAGTATGTTCCGGATGACGTAGCGTTCTTCCACGCTGCCAACCACCAGAACACCTTCCTGGATCCCATTCTGATCGCGGCTTTTACCAAGAAAACCCACCAGCACAACTACGTCGTCAGGGCCGATGTATTCAATAAATCTACCGAATGGATCTTTTCCCTTATCCGCATGTACCCCATCTACCGTCAGCGGGATAGTGGGAGCAAATCAAGGGAGAAGAACGAAAGGATGTTCAAGATCTATGCAGATCTGCTAAAGAACGAGGAATCCATTATCATCTTCGTAGAAGGGAATCACAGCCGAAAGCGTCGCCTGCGTCCCATTCGCAAGGGAATCGCCCGTATGGCTCACGTAGCGCTGGAAGAGGCCGATTATGACCTCCCCATGAAAATCGTCCCGACGGGTATCCACTACCACGATCATGATGGATTTTATTCCGACACCTTAATAGTTTATGGTCCGCCTTTGGATCTCGCCCCTTACCACGACGATTTCAGGGAGCAACCAGCAAAGGCTTTTAGTCGAATTTCCGAGGATCTTTTTGAGCCGATGCAAAAGGTCATGATCGACATTCGGAGTGAGGAGTATCACGATACCATTGATCGACTCCGTGCCTGGTTGTCCCCGGATCTGACCCGCGAACAGGGCAGCAATCCGGAAGACCTGTACCAACTCTTTTTAAGAGAAAGAGAGATCATCGCAGCCATGGATCAGCTAGAGGCTGACGATGAAGAGAAACTGAAGATGATCGCATCGGAAGTAGCCACCTATGAGCAGGCTTTGGCTAAGGCAAAAATCAAGGATGAGTCGGTCGCCAGAGGCGCAGACTCCTTGGGGCTGATCCTCCGGGATTTGTTTGGGTTAGTCCTTACCCTGCCCGTTTTTCTATATGGCTACCTAAACCACGCCATCTTCCTTCAATTGGCAAACAGAATCCCTCCTAAAATCGCCAAGGATTACATTTTCCATGCAGCCCTGAGATTTGGGGCCGGACTCCTGATTCTGCCGATATTCTACCTGATTCAAGCCGGAATAGTAGCCGCATTCACCAACTGGATCTGGGCTGCCACCTACCTGATTACCCTGATACCCATGGGTAGATTTGCCACTCTGTGGCACCATCAGTTCCGCAGATGGCAGTCCAGGAATCGATTGGCACGACTGGTCAGATCAGGAAAAGACACTCTCAGTGGCATGCGTCGATCCATAAAAGAGAAGGTCTGGAAGCAGGTAAAGGCAGTTCAGGAATCTGTATCAAGTGAAGCCGTCTAGCGAAAAATCAGAGAAAAACCCCTCCTGGACGATTATGCAGCGGTGGACTTATCCAACCCGATTGGAAGTCTCTGCAGGAGAAACCTGGAGGCACCTAAACCACGGGTTGTTAATTGACGGGAAAGTTTCTAATTTTGCGCCATCATTTGGACCACTTAACCCAATCATACTCAAAAGCTAATGGCAATTTCGGCAAAAGAAGTAAATCGTCTCCGCCAAGCTACTGGTGCAGGCATGATGGACTGCAAAAAAGCTCTTACAGAAGCAGACGGCGACTTTGACAAGGCCGTAGAGCTCCTCCGTAAGAAGGGTCAGAAAGTTTCTGCTAAGCGTGCTGACCGCGAAGCCAGCGAAGGTGCAATCTTCATCGCTTCAAGCGAAGACGGCAAGGAAGCAACCCTGATCGAGCTCAACTGCGAGACTGACTTCGTAGCTCGTAACGAAGATTTCCAGGCTATGGGCGATAGCATCGCCAGCGCAGCTCAGGCAGCTAACCCTGCTGATCTGGCAGGCCTGCAGGCTATGGAAGTTAACGGACAGACTGTTGAAGCCCTGCTGACTGACGCTATGGGTAAGATTGGTGAGAAAATTGCCGTCAGCAAGTATGAGCGCATCCAGGGTGAAAGTGTTACCACTTACCTGCACCCAGGTTCTCGCATTGGCGTAGCGGTGGCTTTCACAAACACCGATGGAAAAGATGTCGAGAAAGTAGGCAAAGACGTGGCCATGCAAATTGCTGCCATGAGCCCTGTAGGTCTGGACAAGGACTCTGTTCCTGCCGAGGTAGTAGAAAACGAACTGCGTATCGGCCGCGAAAAGGCTATTGCAGAAGGCAAGCCCGAAAAAATTATTGACAAAATCGCTCAGGGAATGCTGAATAAGTTCTTCAAGGAGAACACCCTGCTTCACCAGGATTTTGTAAAGGACACTTCCAAGTCTGTCATCAAATACATCCAGGATGAACTGGGTAAGGATGTGACCGTTTCTGCATACAAGCGCGTACAGCTCGGTCAGTAATCCTGTTTGATTTAGGCTACTGACTCAGTCTATCACATACTTTCCGCAAAGACTTCGGAATCCAGGCCATTGGTAATGAGGCCCGTCTGGAAATTCCTTTTGTCTTTGCGGATTTTTTGTGTCCTGCGAAAAAAATAGGGTATAGCTTTTGCCCGTTCAGACAATGGTATAGGAGATTCGGTGAAAAAGGCCTTGATCTAGCCGTTTACTTCGTTATTATTATCGACAATATCTACCACATCACTAAACATCCATCCAAATATCTATGCCTACCCAATATAAGCGCGTTTTGCTCAAACTCAGCGGTGAAGCCCTCATGGGGGATAAGGAGTTTGGGATTGACAATGACACCCTCAGCTTTTACGCTCGTCAGATCACTGAAGTCACCAAGATGGGCGTCGAAGTCGCCATCGTGGTAGGCGCAGGAAATATCTTCCGGGGCATTCAGGGAGCCAGCTCAGGTATGGGCCGTGCCCACGCCGACTACATGGGCATGCTGGCCACTGTCATCAATGGCATGGCCCTGCAAGACGCCCTCGAACGTGCGGGTTCACAGGTGCGCCTGCAATCTGCCATTGCCATGGACAAAGTATGCGAACCTTATATCCGTCGCCGTGCCATCCGACACCTGGAAAAAGGCCGCATCGTGATCTTTGGAGCCGGTACCGGTAACCCATTCTTTACCACCGATACGGCTGCCAGCCTGCGCGCCATCGAGATCGACGCGGACGTAGTCCTCAAAGGCACCCGCGTGGATGGCATCTACACTGCCGACCCTGAAAAGGACGAAACCGCTACCAAGTTTGACAAAATCACCTACGCCGAGGTATTGCGCGACCGTCTCCGCGTCATGGACATGACCGCCTTTACCCTCTGCCAGGAAAACGAGCTGCCCATCATCGTATTTGATATCAACGACGCCGGAGCGCTGCGCAAGGTGGTTGCGGGTGAGACGGTGGGGACGCTGGTGAGTTGAGTTCGTAGTTCGTAGTTCGTAGTTCGTAGTTGAGGTACGACTGAACCGCGAGGACGCGATGATCGCAAGGGTTATCCTTGTGGCCATCGCGATTTTCTTTGCGTTCCATGTGTTCCTTGCGGTTTTTCTTTTTTGCCTACTACTTTATGGGCAATCTACTACCCTTGTTTCTGCACTAAAGCACATGGTCCTACCTGGATACCCATGCTTATCAGCAAGATGAAAACCTCCGTTTTTGAATTGATAGGTCAATACAACCTGATCCGCCAACAACTTTCCAGTTTCTGATGGATGGGGATCATAGCAGGTTTGAGTAGTTGTTAGTGTCAACTCTTTCGACAGAAATCCATCTATCTGGCAGTAATCGAATCGCTCACCATTGAACACAATCTGATCAATTGGGTTACCCTCTTTGTCAAAGGTCGCAATGAGAGTTCGATAGCCTACCTCACTTATCACGCAATAAAGCAAGGCGATATGCTCTCCCAGGTTCATTTGGCATAGAGCAAAATAATGTAAGCCATTATCTCCCACGAGGTCCTCAATTTCCAATAAAGGAGGGAGAAGAGCGATTTGAGCTGGGCCTAACTCTGCTAAAGTATCTAGCGAATAATCGATCATTGCATACAACCCCAGTGGGGGACTCATCTGGTTAAATTGCATACACAACGAGTCGAAAGGACTCAGATCGCTTGGCCTAAACCTGCGATCTGCCGAATCACCCCCTCCATTAGAATTTGAGCAGGCACTGACTAAACCTATCGCTGCTGCTAAAACAAGTAGGCACTGTTTCATGATAAACTGCTTCGGTATCACTTCGCAGCTTAAAGATTCCGCTTTCTGCCACAAGTTCCAAGCAATATAGCTCTAGCCATTTTCGGAGCAATTCAAGGAGATATTTTGTCTTCTCCCCCCAAGATAGTCGTTCGTACCCCCGATTTTGGCTATCAGAGTCCCCCACTCGTCGAAATACCCCAATTCCGCAAACCTCACCGTTTGACATCCTTTAGCTTTGGTATTGTCATTTCTCCTCATACTACTGGACAAAATGAGAGAATGGGACAGGATTAAGAGGATTTTCAGGATGGACAGGATAAAAACGAGCCTACACTCATCTTGTCAATCCTGCGAATCCTGAAATCCTGTCGAGAAAATAGCGCGCCAAAGCAAGAATGTCTAGTAGTATGATTTCTCCTACCACCTAAGACGAGATACCATGCTGAAGAACTACCTCGCCATCGCCTGGCGCAACCTCCGCAGCAACCGTGGCACCGCTACCATCAACCTGCTCGGCCTGACCATCGGACTGGCCAGTTGTATGCTCATCCTGCTATACGTGCGTTTTGAACTGAGCTACGACCGCTTTCATCCAGAGTCGGAAAAGATCTTCCGCGTGCTGACCATCGATGAAGCGCTTGGAGTTACCAGCAACGAAGTAGGGATCACTCTCCCCGCCCTGGCAGAAGCCATGAAGCAGGAGTTCCCCGAGGTAACCCAAAGCGTACGCATGAGCCCCTTCAGCAATCAGGTGGAAAAGGAGGAACAGCGCTACAACCTCGACGACGTGTGGTTAGCGGAGCCATCGTTTCAGGAAATTTGGGATTTTGGCATTCTCTACGGAAAGGGAAAAAACGCCCTGGATCAACCCAACACGGCGCTGATCTCTGCTACGACAGCCCGGAATATCTTCAAGCAGGAGGATGTAGTGGGCGAATCGCTCACTGTAGCAGGACGGGAAGTCCAGATAACCGGTGTCCTGCCCGATGCGCCCTCAAATTCCCACCTGCATTATGATCTGGTCGTGTCCATGCTGCCCAGCGTAGCCGATAGCAACCGCTCCCAGTTTCTCAATTCGTGGAATTCCATCAGCCTGATGAGCTACGTCAAACTGGCTGATCCCGGCCGCGAGGTTACAGTCGAGCAACAGATGGAAGAGCTCATTCGCAGCCACGATGTGGGCGAAAATTTCAAGGTTACCCTTCAGCCTCTCAAGGACGTCCACCTCGGTTCCAGTGGGATCATCTTCGATTTTTACAACCAGGAAAAAGGCGACCGGGCCTACGTTTTCACCCTGCTGATCGTCGCGCTGTCGGTTTTGCTCATCGCAGCGTTTAACTACATGAACCTGGCTACCGCCCGCTCTGCCCGTCGCGCCCGTGAAGTGGGCCTTCGCAAAACCATCGGAGCACGTCGTAGCCAACTGATGAGTCAGTTTGTGATGGAAGCCGTGCTCCTCTGCCTGATGGCTTTCATTGGCGCAGTAGCCCTCGCAGCCGTCGTAGGGGAATGGTCGGGCCTTTCTTTGCCCACCAATCCGGCTTTGTTTCTGCTACAAGACTGGCCTCTGTTGCTGATGATGCTCGGCGGGACGCTGTTGCTTGGCTTTGCAGCGGGAAGCTATCCAGCTTTTCTGCTATCTGGCTATCAACCAGTACAGGTGTTGCGGGGCAGCTTTCAGCGATCCAAAAAAGGCATATGGCTACGTCGGACGCTAGTAACGGTGCAGTTTGCGGCCTCCACCGCCATGATCGTGGGGACCGTTGTCGTGTACCAACAGCTCGACCTCCTGCGCAACATGGACAAAGGCTTCGAACCTGAGCAGGTCCTCACCCTTAACCTCAACAGTCAGGCGCTGAGTCAGAATTATGAACAGCTACGCAATGAACTGAACGCCATTCCCGGCGTTAAAGGCATCGCTACCACCGGCAGTATGCCCGGTCAGCCCTATGGCCGAAATGGCATTGCCCCGGAAGGATATGAGGGAGATGATGTCTGGATCGTCAGCGTTACCAGCATGGATGAACATTACCTCGACATCATGGGCATGGAGGTAGTAGAAGGACGGGGATTCGATCCTTCCTTCGGGCAGGACTCAGTGGGCCGGGTCCTCATCAATGAGGCCATGGCCCAGGCTCTGGGTTGGGAAGAGCCCATTGGCAATATGATTGAAGCTGGCCCTAATGACATGACGGTAGCCGGAGTGGTCAAGGACTTTCACTTTGGTGGAATGAAACATCAGATCGAGCCGCTGATGATGTTCTATCAGCCGGGAGCCAATGGCACCGTTGCCGTCAAGGTGCAGACGGAAAACCTGGAGGCTACCCTATCCGCCATCGAATCAGCCTGGGGCAAGGTAAATTCACAGGATCCCTTTGAGTATCAGTTTTTCGATGAAGAATTTGCCCAGCAGTTCGATCAGGAGCGGAATTTTGCCCGTCTGGCGATCATCTTCACGTGGCTGGCCATTTTCATCGCCTGTCTGGGCCTATTGGGACTGTCGGCCTTTGCTGCGGAGCAGCGCACCAAGGAAATCGGTATTCGAAAGGTTCTGGGTGCCTCCATCCCACAGATGATGACGCTGCTCTCCAAAGAGCTGGCCATCCTGGTGGGGATATCTGCCCTGGTTGCCCTGCCCATCGCAGCCTACGTGATGGAAGACTGGCTCTCGGGCTATGCCTATCGCATCGACCTGCCCTGGTGGGTATTTGCACTGGGCGTCGTAGGCGCGCTGGCCATCGCCCTGCTGACCAATGCCTATCATGCCCTGCGTACAGCCAGAGGGAATCCGGTCAAGGCCCTGCGAAGTGAATAGCATTCCTGTCTGGCTCCTTACCTGTGAAATGGACATTCGTTTCTGCTGCCCTACGCGACAGCAGGGTCGAATTGTCTGGAAGTCTGTTTAAATTCCTCTGTTAGATTTGCCTTCCAATTGTCGAATCTCCCTCGACGCCAGCCCGATTCTGGCTTTCCAGGCAAGCAATAGGCCTTTTCCGGGAAAACCCTGTGGTGATAGCTTCTGCGAAATTTGTAATGCCATGCCTCAATCCTTCAACTTATTTTAGGTTTCGAAACAATGAATTAAATCTACACTCCCCTGGCGATGTCTGGACCTCTGGTTTCAGTATGTATCCTGGCCTACAACAATGCCCGTGGCGTACAGCGCACCCTGCGCTATATGCAGGTCCAGACCTATCCCCACCTCGAAATACTGGTAGCTGACGATGCATCGCCACAGCCAGAAATAGCTACCACCCTGGAGCCCATCTGTCAGGCAGATCCGCGTATTCGATTTTTTCGGCGACCTCAAAACCTGGGCATAATAGGCAATCACCGCTTTCTGCTTGAGCAAGCTCAAGGGACTTATCTGCTGTGGGCCTGTCAGGACGATCACTGGCATCCGGACTATATCCGAGTTTGCGTAAATGCCTTGGAACAAAGGCCAGAAGCTATTTTAGCCGTGGGAAAAGCCTGGGTACTGGATACCCTCGGTCGTGCCTATCCCTACCGGGAAGCCCTCGACACCATGGGGAAACCTCCTGCCAGGCGCTTCAAACAGGTGTGCAAGGAAATCCGATGGTGGAATAATGCCTTTTATGGCTTGTTCCGGCGATCTGTACTGGAAGCCGCCCCCCTTCGGGATAGCTTTGGATTTGACCTCATTCACATCGCGCTCCTCAGCCTAAAAGGTCCATTTATCCAGTTACCAGAAGTTTATTTCACCAAACAGGCGGGAGGATCAGGCAATCAACTTGCTTCCAATCTTCAGGCAATCAAAGTATCTCCGAAGTGGTGGATGCCACTCTGGCCAGCCTTGAGCGTCTGGCTCAACCTTCAACAAGGGTTAAAGCAATCTGGTGTGCTTCGCTACCTACGGAGTAGTTTCCCATTGCTGTTTTCTCGGCCATTTGGTCGTCCTGCCTGGCTGCGCGCCGTCCGGCGCTGGCTGAGAACCCAAAGGAAGGCCGCTTCCCACAATCTACGCCGAGGGTATGCAACCATATTTTACCGAGACAACAAGCGGGAAGCTCTCAGAACCTATCCCTGGATTCATCCCCAATGGCTGGAAACACCCAATAAAAGCGAACTAAGACTGATACCATTCGCCCTCAACATTTCCTGGCCACAACACCAACATCTGTTGAATCATTTCTTTGGTCTAAAAGCTCTCGAAGGCCGCGGGGGCAAACTTTCTATTTCTCAGGATAACATCCCCACCCTCTCACTGGCAGGGATGAACTTCCTGCTGCCTGATAGCATGTCGATTGAGGTTCTCAAGGAAGTAATCCTGGCCCGGGTCTATGATGCCCAGCTACCCGAAGGCTCTGTGGTGCTGGATGTAGGCATGAATACCGGTATTACCAGTCTATGGCTGGCCCGCCAACCCGAGGTTCAGCGCATTTATGCCTACGAACCCATGCCAGACCTGTTTGACCAGGCGCAGCGGCTCTTTGCGCTCAACGAGGGACCTGGCGAAAAAATCTCCCCTCAGCCATTTGGGCTTTCAGCCTATTCCCGGACTGGGGTATTTGCTTACGCCCAGGATTATGGGGTTTACAGCAGTGAATTTTTTGCTCCTCCGGCAGCAGAAAGCATGAGCGTTGAAGCCCCTCTTCGGGGAATTTCGGAAGAACTGGCTCGAATTACTGCTGTGCACCCCCAGGCTCCTCTGATCCTGAAACTCGATGCCGAAGGAGCTGAATACGAACTGATTCCAGCATTGGCAGCGGATGGCTGGTTAAGCCGATTTGACTTTCTGATGATCGAATGGCATCAAAAGGGTACGGCAGACCTCCTGCCTCATCTTGAGAAAGCTGGATTTCATACCCTCCTGCGCCAGGAACATGCTGACCGGGGCATGATCTACGCTTTGGCCCCTGATGCACATCCCCTCCCACTATTTCAAGCCAGCTTGCATGACACGTATTAGCGTAATCATCCCGACATATCAGCGTCCGGAAAGCCTCTTTCGCTGCCTATTGGCCCTGGCTAACCAGACTTTTGCCCCCAACCAGTTTGAGGTAATTGTCGTTGACGATGGCTCCGGTACTGAAGCCATCGAACAAATAAAAAATTCAACCAAGGATTTTCCCTTTTCCCTGGAAGTACTCAGTCAGCCCAACCAGGGGCCAGCCGCGGCGCGCAACCTGGGTATCGAGCAGGCTCAGTCCCCCCTCATTGCCTTTACAGATGATGACTGCGTACCCGAACCAGAATGGCTGGAGGCGCTCGAAGCAGCATGGACTGGCTCACCTGATTGTGCGGGAATAGGAGGTTTCACTTATCGGCTGGAAGAGCAGCAGGTAGCCCGATACATCGATTATGCCGGCTCCCTGCAACCCAATCGCCATCCCGCCGGCTACCTCAATTATATCGTTACCTGCAATGCCCTGTTTCAGCGGGAGGCTCTGCTAAAAGTCGGGGGCTTTGAGACGCAGGTGCGATGGGCGGGCGGCGAAGAACCCATCCTAGGAGCACGGTTGAGAGAAGCTGGGTACCACTTCCTGGAAGCGCCAGCGGCCCGTGTTCAGCATCAGCATCCCCGGTCCTGGCAGGCTCTGTTTCGGATGTTCTGGCGCTATGGCCGGGGCGAATGGGCTGGTACCCAAAGCGGAGTGCGAAAAGGCTATAGCGGAAACCTGCTCTACTTCATCAAACTTTTTCTGCTGGATGGGTGGAGTATCCTGATGGGGCCACGGGTGAAATGGAAAGACAAAATTCCCTTTTTGCTCCTCTCCACCGTCAAAGCCCTCGGCAGCATTAGCGGCTGGAGGTACCAGCGCAGTCAGCCTCCCCCCCAAACAGAAACATCTCCATCTGCCCCTGATCCTCAAACAGTTACCTGACTTTCTTATCCTCCATCCCGACCTTCCGCACTTCGACTCCTTTTGCCTCTATGACCGTCAAGTCTCTCACTCATCCCTGGCGCCTTTGGCACGCCCTCCTGCTGGTGGGAGTATTGACAACGTATTTGTTGGTGCGCTATACCCAGCTATTACCCTGGCTGGGGATCTGGATGCCTCCAGCCATTACAGGGATAGTACCAGGCTGGGCAGGAATCGTGCTGGTAGGACTATTTAGCTGGGCGGGGTTGACATTGCTGCGAAGGAAAAAAGTTTTGGCCAATCGGACCGTACTGGGAGCAAGTGGCCTGATACTCGCGGGGAGCCTGGTACTTGGCACCTTTAGCTATACACCCTTCAACGATGAAGAGCGCGATCATGCAGTGGTCCAAAGTCTTAGCCAATATGGAGTCGCGCAGTATTGGGGGATACCCGATGAAATGCCTGAGGCAGAAGCAAATCGCATTCGATTTCAGCAACGGCTTCATCCACCTCTGAATAGTCTCTTAGGCGGTTTATTTCTTGGCCCAATGGTTGCCCTTCAGCATCTCCGGCTTTTCTGGCTGCTGATTGCTGGCCTGGGGGCACTGCTATTGATCCGGCTGGGAAGAGCCAGCCCAGGAACCAGTGCCTTGCTGCTAGGCGGAATTCTGCTGCTCAGTTTCCCTCACTTTCGGAACTACATGATCATTCGGGCGGGAAATGACCTGCTGGGATTCGTCGGGATGTCTGCCTGGGTATTGATACAGATCCCGATCATCCGAAATAAGCAACCGTGGTCCTGGAAAAGCGGACTGCTTATGGTGCTCTTTCTGGGACTCGCCATTTGGAGCAAATTTAGCTCCCTGGTAGCTGTGTCGGCGTGGTTGGCCGCCCTGGGGGTCATGGCCATCAGGCACAAAGAATGCCGAGGCATCTGGCTCGCGGGAATCGCTGCCTTGATTATGGTATTGGCGGCCTACGGCATTTGCTGGGCTGGCACACCGATGCTTCAGGGACAACTGGCACACTATGGGAAATATGCCCTTCGCCTCGGCATCGAACTTCCGTTTGCAGAAATGGCGCCCCCCCCCCCTGATGAGACCAGCCAAAACCCTGATAATCAATCCGATGCCATGGAAGCGCTCGCTTCCTACCAACACAGTCCATCTCAGTGGTACCCCGCGGCCCGATTAATCGGCACGGCAGCGAGGCTACCATTTTGGTTGGGCCCCTGGGTAGGAGCCCTGTTGATTCTGGCGATCTACAGCCGGCTGCGACATCCTGATCGCTGGTCTCCCCCCGATCGACTGATCGGCAACTGGCTGGTGCTGGGGGTAATCGGGGTGATGTTAGTAGAACCAGCCATTCACTATACCGCTCCGCTAACCTTCGGGATGCTATGGGTAGGGCTATATGCATGGAACGTCGAAGGGGGAATCCGCGCCCATGATCCCCGCCTTCTATTTCTGATCATGCTCTTCGCCGGGGCAGACATCATGATGCCAGTGGTGGCTCACTGGATCACAGGATAAACAAGCAATTGCAGCAATATGGTACCCACAATAGACTCATCTCCCACGGAAACTCATCCTCTGAGCCAGGCTGCGGCCCCCGCCCCTTTGCCGAAACTGGATTTTTTCATTCTGGGAGCTGGTCGGTGCGGAACCTCGTCGCTATATGCCATGCTCTGCCAGCATCCGCAGCTTTTTCTTCCATCCGAAAAAGAACCCAGCTTTTTTTCCCAGGGATTTCAGGTCGTAAAAACCCATCGGGAATATGCAGCTCTATATACAGCCGCGCAACCGGGTCAGCTACTGGGCGATGCCTCCCATGTTTACCTGACCAATCCCGGCACGGCCAAACTACTTCAACAGCGTTATCCCAATGCCCGCTTCATCCTGATTTTTCGTCCTCCTGCCGAGCGCGCTTTTTCTCTTTACCATTTCATGCGGAGGCATCAGTTGGATCCCCTTCCCACATTCGAAATGGCCTTGAAGGCAGAGCCTGAGCGAAAAGCTCGCTATATCGCCAGTGGCGAGGCCCCTCATTACATCTACAACTTCCTCTACCGGGAATCCGGCCTTTTTGGGAGACAGGTAGCGCGATATCTGGACCTGTTTCCCCAATCTCAGTTTCACTTTCTGACCCTGTCCCAGCTCCATAACAGGCCACGGGGAAGCGTTAAAGATATTTTTCGCTTTCTGGGCGTCGATGAAAGCTTTGCTGTTCAGCCCATTTGGATCAATCAAAGTCCCCACATCCGCAGGAAATTTTCTTTTCTCCGGAAATCGAGCTGGGCTTCAGGGCTAACCAGGAGACCCAGCCCTCTGCATGTCCCCCCTATGTGTCCCCATACCAGGGCACAGCTCGACTCATACTTTCAGCCTGACGGGCAGCTCTTATATCAACTCACGGGTATTACCCTTTGACCATCCCTTCATCCAGAACTCATTATTCCTATGGAAAACACACTTCCTATCAGAAATGTCAGTGCTGTACAGCAGCAACGTCTGCTCACATTTTATGAAAAAGCGGACCAACAGGGCATCGCTCCACCGCGTGATTACTTCTGGTACCACAGCATCGATCTCGGATCGGGGGTCTGCACGCCGGGTGTCTATGACCTGCGGGACAAATGGCACCACTACCATTTCCCTGATACCCTGCATGGAAAGCGTATCCTCGACGTAGGCGCTGCTACCGGATTCTTTTCCTTCGAATTTGCCAAAATGGGTGGCGAGGTCATGGCAGTGGAGCTGTCGAGTCTGGACGAGCTGGATAGCTTTCCTGGGCAGGATCGGGAAGTCCTTGCCCAGAAGGCCGCCAAATACATGATGGGATACGTGGTCGAGCCACCGAAAAACTGGGATACGGAAAGCCTGTACCACCCATTTTTGGCTGGACCTTTTGACTATTGCCAACAGGTACTCGGGCTGTCTGTTCCTCGGGTTTTCAAAAGCATCTACGCGCTTTCTCCCGAATCAGAGGGATTCTTTGACTGGGTGTTTGTAGGCGATGTTTTACTTCATACCCTTCGCCCCCTGGAAGCCCTAAGTGCCGCAGCTTCGGTATGCCGCGACACCCTGGTTATCGCCCAGCAGCTTACCCCAATCGGAGGAGATACTCCGCTGCTGATCTATACGGGAGGGCAGGATCCTGCGGATGATGAGTCGGCCTGGTGGATGCCCAATCTCGCCTGGTTTGAGCACCTGCTCCACAAGGTCGGATTCAGGAAAGTCGTCGTAAAGTCCAGCTTCGAGGACACTTATATTCCTGTAGGTCAGCCCATTACCCGCACAGTCATCCACGCAACCCGATAGTTGATGTCTCTACGAAGTTCCCGCTCTGCTACCGACACGACCCTGTTCGTTCGATTCCCGTCTCCGCTGAAAGTTGACGGCTGGGAGTTCCGGTATGCCAACAGGATGTGCCGCGAGTACATGGCAGAGGGGCTAGCCCAGCTGGGGTTGAACATCGTCAGTGTACAAGATGCCGACGAATTATCCGACCTGCCTTCCGGGGCTATGGTTTTGTGGTGGGAAGATCCACTTTTGATGGTCGCACCGGAGACTCTGAGGCAACTGATCGATGGGATCGACAAAGGTTATGAAGCCGTTGCTCCTAAGTTATCCGGCACCTCATTCCCAAATCAGCAGGCATCGCCGTCCTTTGGCATCGTAAATCAGGCCACTTTTGAGGAATACAACAGCCTGTCGAAAAGACCAAGGTGGCAGGTAGTCCCTGCCCTGGATCCTCAGTTTGTGCTGTGCCGAACGCAGGCTTTCAAAACGCCTCCAACCGATGGCCGATTTAGGGGAAAGCAGGCAGTTTTGCTCGACTCCCTGGCATTCAGCTTTGGCACATCGACCGGACATCCCAGACAGGATTTGCTGGAGATGATTCCGAATGAAGTCAGCGACGCACTGGACATAGGATGCGCCAACGGAGGCTTAGGCCGTCTTTGGCAGGAACGGAACTCTACGAAAATGGATGGACTGGAGCCGGAGCCGCTTCAGGCTGCGGAAGCGCGAAAATGGCATCGCAATGTCTGGGAAAAGCCCCTGGAGACATTTGAACCTGACCGAACCTACGACCTGATCATCTGTGGTGATGTGATTGAGCACCTGGATGATCCCTGGACACAGCTTGCACGCATGGCCAGGTGGATTCGTCCGACAGGATATATGTTGCTGAGCGTCCCCAATGCGGGACACTGGAGCCTGGTAGCTGATCAGGCCAATGGAAAATTCCCCTACCTCCCCTGGGGCCTCACCTGCATTACCCATCGCCGCTGGTTTACGGAAAGTTCCATTCGGGAAGCGCTCGAAAGCACTGGCTTTACTCCTGTGCGCTGGGAACGGGAGCAACCTCTGCCTTCACCCAAGGGAGAGACGTTCATCCAAACACTACAAAAGGCGGGGCTGGGGAACGAAACTTCGCTCAGAACCCATCAGATACGAGTACTCGCCCAAAAGAATTCATGATGGTAAGCATACTGATCGTCAACTACTTCACGGCCAAATGGCTACCGGCTCTGCTAGATATTCTCCTGCGGGAACCTCTGGTTGAGGAAGTTCTGATCCTGAACAATAGCCCGGCAGAGTCCCTCGATCACCTGCGAACCTCTGAAAAGGTCCATCTCCTTGACCTTGAGAAAAACCTGGGCTTTGGCAAAGCCATGAACAGAGGGGTAAAAGAGGCGAAGGGAGACTGGTGGTTGCTTCTCAATCCCGATACCCTGCCCGTGTCGGGGTTTCTGGCAGAATTGGTGCAGGCCGCTGAGGCTCATCAGGTACTCATGGCCGGGCCGCGCTTTTACTGGGATGAAGAACAGAAATGGCAACTGCCTCCTGCCTCTGGAGCTACAGCTGCTGAGGTGCTGGGTTCGCAAATGGGACATAGACATGCACTGGAATATCACACGCAGCGCATCCGCTGGCAGCAGCAGTATGAACACTACTGGCAACAAGATGAGCCATTCTACCAGCCTTTTCTTTCAGGCGCCTGCCTCCTCATTCGCAATGCTCCTGACTGGTTTCCCGGAGGAAAAATCTTTGACGAGCGGTTCTTTCTGTACTACGAAGACACCGACCTGGCCGTCCGCTGCATGCTTGCGCGACAGCCCAGCCTGTGTGTCCCTCAGGCAAACGTCATCCACTTTTGGGACCAGGCACCAAGAGAACAGAAAAATGAGCATGAATCCCTCGCATCGCAGGCTTTTTGGGACAAATATTATCCTGAGTTGGGGCACAAGCCTCCACTCGCCCCAATAGCCCCTTCCAACACACTTCCCATCCCGGAGCCTGCCTTACTCGGAGAATTCCGGGTATCCCCCAGATTTACCTCTATGCCATTCGAAGAAGACTACCGCCTGGAAGTGGGCCTTAGCCCCTTGATGGTGCCATTTGTTCAGCGCCAGGTCGAGCCAGGGGAAGCCTGGTTGAGCGATGCCGCCTGGGACAGGCTGGCCGCCGGAACCTATTTCGCCCAAATCAGACAGTCTCATTCCGCTTATCCCCTACAATCATGGACCTGGAAAAAAGCATAAATACCCCTTATGGCCGGGTTACCTTCCGGCCTTACACCCCAGAGGATGAATCTGATGTACTGGATGCCTGGCAGGCAGCTTTTGGCCAACCCATGGAGCCAGCCATCTGGCGCTGGAAGTTTCACGACAATCCTTACGGCCGTCATATGATGATGGCTCTGAATGAAGCGAAGGAGCCCATCGCCATGTACAATGGAGTACCGGTACCTGGCACGTGGGATGGAATCCCAATCCGATTTACCCAGCTAATGGATCATTTTTCCCATCCAGCCTATCGGCAAGTGGTAGAAGGGCGCAAAGGAATATTCGTACTACTGGCAGACCATTTTTTTGACTGCTGGGGTGGGACTGAGAATGGCAGCATTTTCCATTATGGATTTCCCGGGCAAAAGCATTTTAAACTAGGTAAACTCTTCCTGGACTACACCCGCGTACAGCCAATGACCTACTTTCGAGTAACTCCAAGGCAACTCCGTCAATTATTTGCAGGACAGAGCTGGGAACTGGCGACCATTACACGTGAATTGTTTGACCAATTGTGGGCGAATCAGGCGGAGTACTACCCCATATCAGTCAACAGGGATTTTGACTTTCTAAACTGGCGGTTTTTCTCTCATCCGATAAGACAGTACGCAACATGGGTTTCGCACGATAGATCTGGCAAACCAGTCGCCTATGTCATTGCACACCGCGACGCTAACACCCTGCGAGTGGCAGATGTGTTCGGAGCCCGGCTTTCAATTTCAGAATGGAAAAAACTATGGCGGCAAATCGGCAGGCTATGGCATCAGGAAGGCATTCAGGAAGTAGAGATGTGGCTGGCCTCGGGCCACTTTATCACTCAGTCACTTTATGCAATGGGGTTACAACCCTCCTCAGAACCCTTTGGGGTCATTCCAGGCGGAAGGAGTTTTGACCCTCGACTACGGATGGAATGGATGAAATCCCACTTTTTCTTTACCCAGGCTGACCTCGACCTGCTATAAGTACAATCTCCATAACCTCATTTCCTCCTCATGCTAAAACCAGAATCAGCATACCTCCCTACTCAGGCAGACAGCTCCCCTCCCACAGGGCGGGTACTGGTCCTGGCCCCACATCCTGACGATGAGGTGTTTGGGTGTGGCGGGGCGATCATCCGGCATCTCGCACAGGGAGACGCCGTCAGGGTGATCGTGGTTACCGATGGCGGCTATGAGGCAGCAGGCCAGCTCCCCAGGAGCGAATACGTTGAAACCCGAAGGCTGGAATCGCAGCAGGCAGCACAGATCCTGAGCTATCAGGAGCCCCTATTCTGGGACTATCCAGACCGGGGTTTGCTGTATGGAGAGGATTTGATGGGAGAATTGCGAAAGGCAATGGAAGAGTGGAAGGCGGATCATGTGTATCTGCCCGGCCCCAATGAGGTACATCCTGACCATCAGACACTTTGTGCCGCCGGAACTGAGGCCGCGCGCCGATATGGGAAGTTACAGACGCTCCGCTACTACGAAGTGGGGCAGGCTCTTCTCCCCAACTTTTTCCTCGACATCACGGACCTGACCTCTCGGCTTATTTCAGCATCACAGGTATTTGAAAGTCAACTTGCCCGGCACAATTACCTGGCTTTTCTCAAAGGGCGCTGGGCCTATCGCACCTATACCCTCCCCCGTGAGATCGAAGCTGCCGAAGCCTATTTCTGCCTGACTGTCCAGGAAATCGCTCAGTCGGCAGCGGTAACGCCATTTTCCTTGCCGGATCAGGATATGCGGAAGCCCAATGCACTGGCCGCCCACGAGCGACCGTTGATCTCGGTCATCGTTCGCAGCGTTGGAGACCCCCACTTACCGAAGACCCTGGCCTCAATCGCCAATCAGAGTTATCCAAAAGTTGAGGTGATCGTGGTCGATGCCAAAGGTGAGGAAGGGATCAACATTGATAACCCACCCACACGGTTTCCCCTGCGGATGGTCTCACATGGTGGTCCACTATCCCGGCCTCAAGCCGCCAATGTGGGCCTCGATGCCATTAAGGGAGCATTCTTCGCCTTTCTGGATGATGACGACTATTGGTACCCGCATCATCTGCACTCGCTTCACGAGGCCCTGATCGACAGCAAATCCATAGCCGCCTACGCTCCGATGGAATGGATCAAGCCCAACGGGGAAAAAGGCCGCATGGAAGCTCCTTTTGTATTTCCGCTGGCATTGAAAGACAACGCTGTGCCCAATCACGCCATTCTCTTTCGCAGTGAAATGCTGGATGCCGGTCTGCGCTTTGATCCCCAACTCCCCGTGTATGAAGACTGGGATTTTTTACTTCAGGCCCGAACCGCGGGTCCATTGGCACGGGTGGACGACATCGGAGGGGTGTACCGCATATTGAATCGATCGGGAGTCCATCATGAGAGTGACCTGCGGGATTCCTGCCGAGCCTATCTGCGAAGGAAATGGGGCAAGCGATTGAGCGAGATGGACATTTTTGAAGGCATTCTGCTTCAGGAACTCGCTCAGCTGGAGGAGCAGCATCAGCGGGAGAAGGAGGAACTTCGTCACACGCGAGATCGCCTGGAGGGCCAGCTCAAATCGCTCACGAACAGCCGAAGCTGGCGCTACACACGCTGGTTTCGCAGGCTATTCGATCAGCTAAATGGAGAACACCATGCATGAACACCCCATCAAGGTAGAGGATCTGGGTAAGGTATATCGGCTATACCAGCACCCTTTTGACCGCCTCAAGGAACTACTTCATCCTCGACGAAAGGCCTATCATCAGCGCTTTCAGGCACTGGGTGATGTTTCTTTTGAAGTAGGCAAAGGGGAAACAGTAGGCCTGATCGGTCCCAATGGCAGCGGGAAATCCACTCTGCTGAAAATGCTGGCTTCAGTCGTAACGCCCACTACTGGCACAGTACATTGCAAAGGCCGGGTATCGGCCATGCTGGAACTGGGCAGCGGATTTAACCCGGAATTGACCGGGCTTCAAAATGTGTACTTCTATGGTGCGGTGATCGGCATGAGCCAGGTGGAAATTGACGATTTGCTACCGGGGATTCTCGACTTTGCGGATATTGGCGACTTCATTCACCAACCTGTCAAGCAGTATTCCAGCGGCATGTACGTGCGCCTGGCCTTTGCAGTGGCGATACAATTGAACCCCGACATCCTGCTGATCGACGAAGCCCTGTCCGTTGGGGACCTGTTTTTTCAACAGAAGTGCTTTCGGAAAATTCGCGAAATCAGGCAGCAGGGATGCACCATCGTATTTTGCTCCCACGACCTACGGGCCATACAAAACTTTTGTGACCGAGTCATCTGGCTGGAGAAGGGAAAAATCAAGCAGATTGGCCCTACCAAGCTGGTGATGGAGCAGTATCAGGCTGCCAATTTCTGGGGGGATCAGCAGCAACACCGCCAATCCAGGCCAGCTCATCATGACAGCATAACTCCCCCCAACGGAGCCCCCGAGGGCCTAAACTGGTATGCCCTCGCCCGGCATGAAAACTACGGTGAGGGTAAGGCCCGACTCCTCGCCGTGGGGATGGAGCCACACCTGGAGTCAATATGTCGACAGCTTCAGGGCCAGGAGACGTTCAGCTGCTACTTTCAGGTGCGATGCAGCCAGCCACTGGATGCAGCAGCCCTCGGATTTCAGGTCATGAACCAGATAGGGGAAGTAGCCCTCGGCCTAAACAACTGGCTCTTTGAACAGCCTTTTGCATTGCCCGAAGGAAAGTCCATCCTGAAAGTCAGCTTTGAACTGCCAAGGCTCGCCAATGGCCCCTATGCCCTTTCCGTAGGGCTTGCTGTGGGAGCGCCTCCTACAATTGACATTCAACACTTTGTACACGAGTGGATGGTAATAGAGTTTGCAACAGAAGGGCCAAAGCGTTTTTCTGTAGGGCAAGTGATGCCATCAGTCGCCTCATTTTCCATTATTGACCCCTCACCATGATACAGCATATCCAGCATTTTGGTCTGTTTATAAACCGCATCGTGCAACAGCGATACGTCATCCAACAAATGGTCAGACGTGACTTTCAGGTTCGCTATCTGGGGTCCTACCTGGGGCTTTTCTGGGCTTTTGCCCAGCCACTGGTCATGCTGGCGGTTATATACTTTGCCTTTTCCTATGGATTGCGCCTCAATCTGGCTTCCGGGGAATACCCCTTTGCGCTCTGGCTGGTCTGTGGACTGGTGCCCTGGCAATTCATGCAGGAGGCCATCGGTGGGGGCACAGACTCTCTGCTGGCATACAGCTACCTGATCAGGAAGACGGCATTCTCCCGAGGAATTATCCCCTTGATAAAAGTATTCACCAGCCTGATCCTTCACCTGGTGTTGCTCCTGCTCCTGCTCATCTGGGTGTGGGCAGCGGGTTTTGCTCCCGGCTGGCACTGGCTCCAACTCCCCTATTACCTACTGGCCAGTTTCCTGATGCTCAGTGGACTGGGCTGGTTGCTGGGCAGTCTATCGGTATTTGTACGGGATATAGGCCTGGCGGTAAAGCTGGGACTGGGGCTACTGTTCTGGCTCACACCGATCTTCTGGTCGCCCGAGATGATCGCTTCCGAGTGGCGTTTTCTGATCTGGGCCAATCCCCTCTATTTTCTGGTGCAGGGCTATCGGTCGGTACTATTGGAAGGGATGTGGTTTTGGGAAATACCTGTCTATCAAGCTTATAGCTGGGGAATCAGCACTTTTATGTTTGTAGCTGGCGCAATGGTATTCCGTCGGCTCCGGCCTCATTTTGCAGATATGCTATGATGGAGATGAAATGGATCGGAATTATAATGGGAATCGCCCTCGGCATGGGCGTGCTGATCTGGCACCTATATTCCCATAAGCCAAATGGCCGCCTGGGCAAGCGTCTTCACTACTCGGTGCGTTACTGGATCAACCGGCTTCGCTCCATACTGAGCAATCACTTATGGCTGTCCGTAATTGTCTGGATGGGCAAATCCAGAAACTCCTCCTCCCCTGAAAAAAAAATGATCCTCGTCTCGGGCGAACCAGGCTCTGCGGGGCACCGCTACCGGATCATCCACATGGCCGAAAGCCTCCGCGAACTGGGGTGGCAAGTGTCTATCTATACCAGTGCCGATTTTCGCTTTCGGCTGTATCGCCTGGCCCAGGTCCAATGGGTACACTGCTGGCGCGTTGACTTTCGTCCCTGGCACAAAGACTGGGACAGATTTCGCGCTCTGGTAGCTCGCTTTGGGCTGCGCTGGAGCTATGACCTGGACGATTATCTATTTGAACCACAAATCGCTACGCCTCAGTACATGGACTGGCTACGGGTTTTGGGTATTTCTACAGATCACATACAGTCCTATGCCATTAGCCAGCAGAAAGTCATGGCAGCGGCAGACATCTTCACTGCCCCAACAAGGTACCTCGCAGATGCTGGCCGAAACCTAAACCCAGCGGTGGCCCTACTCCCCAATGGCTACGACGAGGAAGCCAGGACCCTTTCGGACTCTTTAAGGACTCGATCGGCTGCGGGAGATGGGCTATTGAGAATTGGCTATGCTGGAGGAAGCCTTTCTCATCAGCGCGATTTTCAGACCATTGTTCCAGCCCTAGCCAAAGTGCTTGCCCGGTATCACGAGACCCGACTGGTTGTTTTTGGGAAGATGCTAAGCATCAGCGAGTTTCCGGCTCTGGCTCCCTTTAGGCACCAAATCGAAGACCGCAACTGGGTACCCCAAACCCATCTGCCTCAGGAGCTAGCCAGGTTTGACATCAACCTGGCTCCGTTGGAGATACAACCTTTCTGCCATGCAAAAAGCGAACTTAAATATTTCGAGGCCGCTTTAGTAGGAGTTCCGACGGTCGCTTCGCCAACAGCCCCCTTCAAAGAGGCCATCCAGGATGGGGAAACCGGACTGCTGGCTACTTCTCCACAGGAATGGGAAGAGGCCCTCATATGCCTCATCGAAAACCCCCAGAAGCGATTTGAGATGGGCCAAAAAGCCCGTCAGGAGGTCTATCGGGTGTTTGGTCCAGCGGCCAGAAAGGAAGCCCTAACCAACCTGATTCAGCAATTACAGCTACCGCCTCATCCTTCCTGATTGTCTCAATCCCCATCCATTTTTCGCCCATCCTGACAGAAACACATTCTCCCACGTCATACCCAAGTCACTAAAATATGCGCATTCCCTTTTTTTCATCCCTCAGGCGTTCCCGCCCATATCGTACCCGTCGCAACCTCATCCTGGAACACCTGGACCTGTCCAGACCGGGCCTAGAAATAGGGCCAGGGCCACATCCGCTGGTTCCCAAGCGAGATGGGCATCCAGTGAAAACCCTGGACTGGATGGACCAGGAAGGCTTGCAAAAACGGTGCAGAGAGGAAGGTGGAGGGGATCCTCAAAACATCGAGTTTGTGGACTTTGTCTGGCAGGGAGAGCCCTATGCCGAGCTGATTGGGGAAGAGAAAGCTTTTGAATGGATTGTGGCTTCACACGTCGTCGAGCATGTCCCCGACCTCGTAGCCTTTCTCCGGAACTGTTCCGATGTCCTTTCCGATCAGGGAATTCTTTCGCTGGCCGTGCCGGATAAGCGGTACTGCTTTGACCACTTTCGCACACTTTCATCCCTTTCCCAGGTAATCGATGCCCATCTGCAAAATCGTACCCGGCACACCACAGGTACTCTCTATGAGTACCTGTTACACACTACCCTTCTCAACGGCACGGGTGCCTGGGGCAAGGGTAGCAAAGGGACTTTTGCCCTCAGCTACCCCAGGGAAACTCCTGAAGAAATGTATCTGGAAAAGATCAAGGGTCCCGAATACATTGATGCTCACGGATGGACTTTTACCCCCTCCTCCTTCCGATTACTTATCCAGGAACTAAATCTGCTGGGTTTTACCGACCTGAAGGAATATTCATTCTCGCCGTCGCTGGGGTGCGAATTTTTCATAACGCTTAGCAGAAAGGGCAAGGGCAGCGGCCTGAATCGCCTGGAACTATTTCACGATATAGAGCGGGAAATCAAGGCTTAGTCCTCCCTTTCCTTTTGCCAATAAACCCCGGTCCAGTCGATGGTCTGGATAGGGATCCTGATTCCCCGGCTGCTGCGAAAGTCATCGACCGCCTTTTTGCAGGGAGGCAAAGCTCCGTAGTCATCGACAATGATAAACCCGCCGGGACTCACCCGGTCATATAGGCTTTCCAGGGTCTCTATGGTGGAGGAATACAGGTCTCCATCCAGCCGCAACAGAGCTATTTGCTGGATGGGGGCTTCAGGCAGGGTGTCCTTAAACCAGCCTTTGAGAAAGCGTACCCTGTGGTCCAGCAGGTCAAAGCGAGTAAAATTGAGCTTGACCTCCTCCTGAGAGATCGCCAGCGAAGGATACTGCTCTTTGCTGAGGTCATAGCCTTCATCTGCCTCGTGATAAGCTGCAGGGAGGCCCTCAAAGGAATCAGCCACCCATGTTACCCGATTTTCGCCAAAGGCCTCGATCAACGCCCGGAGGAAGATGGCTGCCCCACCCCGCCATACGCCACATTCGATAAAATCTCCAGGGATGCCCCGTTTGAAAATTTCCTCTGCGCAATATCGGAGGTTCTCCAGGCGCTTTTTCCCTATCATGGAGTAAGTAAACACGGCCAGATTCACATCATCGTCGATGTGCCGCCCCTGATCACGCATGGACTCGAACCGGAGCGTTTCTTCTTTGCCCAACGTACGCCGTATGTCGATCAATTCCCTGGCGAGCGTATGGGGGCTTTTGTCCATTCTCTGTCGGTAGAGGTAGCGAATGCGCATCTCATTTTCGAGCTGAATTTCATTGAGAATGGTTTTGGCAACCAAATCGAGGTATCGATCCCGAAGAGTGGTCTGTGTATCAGTAGCTTTAGGAAGCATAGGCGAAAGGTTGAAGGAGTTCGGAGTTCGGAGTTAAATTCTGGCTATCAGACACTTACCCAGGTTTTAAATGGATAAATATTGCCTTCCCAAAGGAGATTAGAATCCCCATGAGGAGATGCTGAATCCGGTCTCACGATTAAGTATCTTCAGATCCGGAGTAAGCTTTTCTCGGCAAAAATCCATCAGTTCCCTGGAAAGTTCTGGTCGATCAAGCGGCCTGGAAAAGGGAAACTGAAGCCAGTTACGCGGGCGAATCCTGTAATGAGATGGAAGCAATGACAATGGTGCTTCCAGCAGCGGTTGCAACTTTTGCCCGGCCGGAGTCAAGGCACGCTTGCGACTACTCTGATTGTGAAGCTGGTTCCAGTCGGGGTGCTGAAAATCCGGGTCAACGCCCAGAAATTGAAAAATCCGGGCGAGGGTTTGGGTACGGTGCTGCGCCAGGTCTTCCTGCCTGACCAACAGAAAATCGTCCAGGGCATAATATTTCAGGTATTGCTGGAGTTGCAGCCAGTACCGGCTGCGGTCGATCAGGTGGGCATAGGGCGGGTGCTCCAGAACTTTTTCTATCGGCTGATGTACGATGCCCAACCCGCGTAGCTGGAGATAGTCCGATACCAGGCGCTTAATGGGATCTCCCATCAGGTAAATGAATCGCGGCTTCTCGATGGTTTGGGAAATGCGCTGTGGCACTCCTTTGTAGAAGGGATACATGGTGTACCAGGGAGAAACTTCCACCCGTACGCCTCCTTCTCCCTTGAAGAATCCTCCATACCACTTTCTCCCTTTATGCCAGTTCCCTTCCTCCACAAAGAAATTCAGCTCCTTCACCCGTGCCATGTCTATCTCAGGATGGCGGCTCAGGTAATGAAACAGGCTGGTGGTCCCGCACTTCATGGCCCCAATCACCAGTACCTCAGGCATACGCATCATCGGAGTAAGCATAGCTAGATGGTTTGGGGGTGCCTTTTGCGACTTTGGATGAAGCGGTCCTGACTTCGTGGTAGTCTTTCTCGGTATTAATCCGCCAAATGCGGTGTTTTTCTTGTGCCCTGTCCTGACGGATCAGTTCGACTGCCTCCATCGCTGCCAGCATGGAATGGTCCTGGTTGTTGTAGCGGTGCATGCCATTGCGGCCAACGGGATACAGGTTGTGAAACTGCCCAAGCCATTCGGTCAGGTGTGGCAACTCCTCGTAGGTTCCAAAATAGGCAGGGTATGCCTTGGGCATGCGGATCACCACTGTATCCAGCACTTCTGCCTGATCTATGAACCCTAATTGGACCAGTTCCGCGACGCAAAGATCCTGAAGTTCCTGGTCGCTTTTTTGTCCAAGCTCTCCATCCAGGTCGCAAAAATACTCTGCTCCCAACCAGTAGGTTCCCGGCTGGGCCACCATCCAGGGGCTCCAGTTGTGAAACAGTTGCAGCCGACCCAGCTTTACCTCAGGCTCCTGTATATATATCCAGTTGTCGGTAGCCTCTTGCCCGTCATCTCCTACTATTTTAAGGGACTTTAGCAATACACCCACGGTAAAGAAATCTCTGTAACATAGCCCTTCCGCGATGCGATGGATTGTGGCAGGAATGGGTTCTGGCCTCCGAATGGAAGAAACCAGGTTACTGATAGGCATCGTCGATATCACATGATCTCCATGCCAGTGTTGGGTTGTTCCTTCTTTTAGGTTTTGGGTACGGATCGATAGCACATACTGCCCATCTATCTCTATCTGGTCCACGCGCTGGTTGAAGTGAATCTCACCTCCCATTTCCACGATTTTACGTGCCACCACCTCCCATAGCTGGCCTGGGCCAAATTTGGGATACAGGAAATGCTCAATAAGGCTGGTTTCCGGATGATCTGATGACAACCTAGCCCATGGCCAAAACTGTCGCCACGCATGTAACAGAGCCGCTTTGATGCTCAATCCTTTTACCCGCTGATGGCCCCAGGCGGCGTCAATTTCTTCGCAAGGTACTCCCCAGACTTTTTCGGTATAACTCTTGAAAAAGGTTTTGTAAAGCTCTTTTCCGAAGCGATTCACCATGAAATCAGCCAGGGACTGTTCCGGCAGCCTGGGCCAGATATGGGCTTTCAAATAGCTAATCGCCATGGGAATCAGCCGGAAAAGGCCCAGGTTCCACATCGTCCGCAGGTCAATGCGCAGGGGATAGGCATAGAACTTTCCACGGTGGTAGATGCGAGACTTGCGCTGCCGCAGCAGCATGACCTCATCCTCCTCCAGAGGATTGGGGCCACTCACTTTTGAGGTCCATTCTCTCCAGGCTCCCTGGTACCGGAGAGATAACTTTCCCTCCGCCCCTTCTTCCAGGGGAAGCAAATCCATCCACCACTCCATCACTCGGCCAGACTTGGAAAAGAACCGGTGCCCTCCAATATCGATCCGGTTACCCTCATGGTTGACAGTGCAGGAAATCCCCCCTATCCTCTCTGTACTCTCAATCACAACAGGCTGGATATTGGTATGCTTCAGCAATTCATAGGCTGCCGTAAGGCCTGCTGGTCCGGCACCAATGATAAGCGCTCGGGCAGGCCTTGGGGAAGAATGTAAATGGTACATGGAGGATGTTCAGGATGAGTAAGGGGAAAATGCATGAGGATCTATGCGATACTTCCCGATTACATTAGCTGTTGGAAAGCTGTCAGAATAGGGGATCACCTAAGCAATCCGAGACAACAGTAATCCTAGCACAGATTCAGAACCGGGTGAATATCTCATTATCCAAATTCATACTGAATCACTTTCCTTACCAGACATTTTTTTAGGAATTCCAATACTATTCGACAACAGAAATTTTCTACAAACATTCAATCAACCCACTGCAATAAACCGTCAATAGCGCTTACCGGGTACAGTATATGAAGTCCCATTCTACCTCTTCCAGTCAGCGCAGATTGAAAAACATTACATTAGCTCGCCTATGGTTACATCCTTCCAGGAATGATCGTCCAGATAAAAGCTTCTAAACTCCCGCTGATTACACACCTCCATATGTGGAAGCGGGACTGGGAACAAAGGGTGGTTTGGAGCGAAATACACGCAATCCCATAAACCAGGCTACCGCCATGCTGCTGTAGGAATAATAGAGCAATTGTAATGGTACTGCAAGCACCATCATCCGGAAGGAATGGACCCTGGCAAAAAAGCGAAAAATGTCATGGTTGAGCCAGATGACTATCCCTAGCAGGATAAATCCAGGGCCCAGTAATCCAATCCATAGAGGACTCAGGAACAGAGCCAGCCAGGCCCCGGAAACCAGCAATCCACTCAGCCGGGATCGGCGATCCAGGTTGAGATCCTTCCTTTGCCAATACCCAAACTGATGAAGCAGGCCCAGCCATGGCAGTGCTCTTTGAAAAATATCAGTCCGTACCATGTTGCCAAGTGTCCACCGCTTTTCATGACAAACCTGCCAGTCTTTTACCAGTCGTATCCGAGCGCCACCCGCTTTGAGGCGATATCCCAGTTCGATGTCCTCCACAGATGGGCGTGAAAAATCAGGGTGAAACCCACCACTGCCCATAAAGACATCCCGGCGAACCATGCCGCAGGCTCCCCAGAATGTCGCAGCTTCCTCATTTCCCCGCTGATGTACATAGTGGTGCAGCAGGTTGCGGTACTGAGAAATTAACCCGGCATCCCCCGGCTGATCGTTATAGCTCCCAATGAAGGCATCATAAGAGGGGAAAGCATCAGGTAAGGACAGAGACTGCGCTACAAAATCCGAGGGCAGGCTTACGTCTGCATCAAGGAAACACAGCCACTCACCTCTCGCTTTTAGCGCTGCCGCGTTGCGCGCACGGGCTGGCCCTGAACGCTGAGCCAGGCGCTGTATATGCACCTGAAACGGCAGCTTTGGAGGCGTCGGGAGAATCGCCGGCCCATCTATCTGAAAAATCAACTCAACCGGACCTCCACCCAGGTGCTCCAGACTCTTGAGCAAACGACGAAATGCGAAACTGTCCTCTGCAACTGGTATGATGAAGGAGATCTGGATTGGGGGAGGTGGTATCATTGGATGAGTATCAGATTTTACCAGAAAGGGAAAAGCTCTGGGTACCTTTGGAGCGCTTCCCCCCACATTGGCTAAACAACGAGACCCACCAAATCAAACCAACTCATTCGCTTTATCCAGCTGCTGAGTACTACAAATCTTACATCATCTTATTAGCCAGATATCAAGATTAAACGGGTAATGCAGCCAGTGTCCAATACACAGATAGGCCCGGCTATTGGCCGGGCCGCACTAATGAAATTAAATGCACAGGAGATTTACTCCCTGGCACCAAGTACTAATGTCCACCGAAAAGACGTACTTCGGAATTCCCTGAAGGCCGCCGTTCCAGTTCTTCACCTATTGCCTTATTCATATCAAAATCATCAACCGTAGCCCGACCAGGCTCTTTAGTCACGGGCATTTCCTTGAGATCGAATAATGGAGATGCCAATATCTCCGACGGAGATAACTGGTTAGGCGTCATCTCGGTCTGCTTCATTTGCAATACTCCTGCTGCATCCTTTTCCACTTTGATGAAGGTGGAATTGGTTGGAGCTCCCATTAGAATCAATGGGCTGTAGGTAGTCGCGACGAACTGTACACGTGGGAATATGGAGGATAGGACGGTCGCCAGTTTCCACCGAAGGGCAGGAGGCAGGTTCAACTCAGGTTCCTCAATCAGTACCATTCCTGTCACTTCTTCCGGGTTCAGGTTTCGCCCCTGAATCTCATTGAGCCGCAGGTAAATATCAGCGACCATGGTCAGCAGGCCTGCTCTACCCAGGGATAGGTCTCGCCAGGAAATGATCTCGCCATTGTTCAGCACAAACCGTAGGGTCCGACGGCTGATGTTGATTTCTGTCAGTTCCGGCCATACGGCCATCATCAGGGTAACGAGGGCGTCGAAGCGTCCGCTTTTCTCCCGATAGGAAAGCATCAACTCAGAAGGAAGGTCGAGTTTGGGGGCCACTTCTGACAGCAGGCTTCGAACCGCAGAAAGTGGGGTAGTTCGCTGGAAACCCTGCCCGTTCAGGTGGATATGGTTATGCCGAGCACTTCCGTAGCCCAGCAGATAAGGGGCCTGTACCGGACGTGGATAGGCATTGCTCACGGGAATCCGGCTGCCGTCGTAGATATACTCCAGGTGAGGCAGAATGCGATCTACCTGCATGATCTCCAATTTCACTCTGCCAGGCGGCGGAGGACTGGCCATAGTCAGCCCACGGAGTTGTTGATCATAATGAGCAAGTGCAATACTCTTCAGAATTGCGGTGCTCTGTTCTGCACCAGTGAAGAAAATCCACTGACTATTTCCAGGAAGTTCTTGAAGATCACTTCGCTGAAATCCAAAACAGTTCTCGATACAAAGAGATGCCAGGTGGTAGGGAAGAATGTTGCGGGTCATAGCAATAGGCTTAAGGTGGAAAAACTATGAAACACCGCATCAAAAAAATTAGTCAGTCGGGGGAGGTGGGTACTCCTTGCCATCGCCGTAGCGATCTGGCCTTGCTTTTTGTGAAAGCATTGCCAGATTCCTCGCCGAAAGAAAGGATCCTAACTCTCTGGATATGCGGTGAGTAGTATAAGTAGTCTTAATTCTCAAAGGACTCATGTGAAGCCTGGTTCGTGCAGGATGGAGTTGTATGTACTTACTTCAGATTTGGAATAATCATAATATAGCGCTTCTACCCCAGAATCAGACATGGCAAAAAAGACCTTCTGGAGTGCTTTAAAACAGCTCCAAAAGCGATTTTTGTCATTTTCTTACGTGAAAAAATCATCCGAAAAACAGGAGACCTTTCACCTGCTTTGAGTCGGAGTGCAGGAAACAGCATATCCAGGGAAACCCGGTCATCCGGATTTCCCCCTTCCAGAGTCGACATTATATTCATCCTATCGGAAGGATTTCCAATGGCGGTTGGCCTGCCCGAACTTGAAAAGCGCTACGAATACTGAGCCGCCGATGATATTTCCCAAAGTAGCCCATATCTGAAAGTGCAGGTAGTCCTTCAGACCCAGTTCATCTCCGAGTACAGTCCCGCAAAACACCTCTATGGATCCCACGATGGAGTGATGCAGACCAGAAATTCCGATGACAACCGTGACCATAATCACAGATAACATCCGGCTGATGGTCTCCTGTGAGGCACCTACAAGCCAGGTTAACAGCCCCATCAGCCAACCTGCCAATACTCCACTCCCCAGAATCGCCCACCAGTCATATCTGACCATCTTTTCAGCCAGATGGATCAGAGAGGCATCCTCGATGATATTAAGATGGGGGCCAATGGATATCAGCATGAGGCCTATCAGGTACCCTCCAAGGAGGTTTCCAGTGAAAATCGTTCCCCAAAGCCTCAAAAGTTGTGTAAACTTTACCCTTCTGGCCAACAATGGAAGCAATGAAAGGTCCGTGTGCTCGGTAAATAGCTCCGATCGCCCTATCACCACAAAAATAAACCCTATGGGATACGCGAAGGCCAGTATAATATGCATTGAAACTTCTGAGACCTCATCACTCAGCAGGGTGTAAAGCACCCCCATTAGCAGGACACTAAATCCGACTTCCATACCTGCGGTAAATGCTGACATAAATGTCTGCTGCAGGGGACGCCTGTATTCATGAAGCCCTGCATTGGTAAGTTCGTCCAGGATGGTACTAACCTCCTTTGGTTGTGCTTGAGCTTCATTGTCACGATCAGCAAGGTTAGTCGCGACTTTTTTTCTTTGTGGAATGGATGATGGCATTGAATAAATCAGGTGGTGGAAGAGGTGGGTAACAATAGCCAAACTAGATAACCAGCAAAAGGGCAATTGGGTTTTAAAGTCCTGTAAAAACAGGTATTCATGATGGGGGGATAAAAAATACAAATAGGTTCCAGCTGGAACCTATTTGCAGAAATATCAATTTGTGGCGCCTGGGAACTAGTGCTTTGTCAAGTGGAAAATGATGGGTAGTCGGTAGCAGATTTTTTCGTAGATCAAGGCGAAAAATTCGAGCCTAGTGAACTAGGCGAGCGGTTTTTCAACGCAGATCATAGATGCCGATTCATCGGTAGATGCGGGAAAAGATGCAGCGATCACCCATCATTGGGGATTTGACAGAGCACTAGATGCTGTCGATCATCTCCTTGAGCTTATCCTTGGTTTCGCCGGTAGCCTTCTCCAGGCGACCCATCAGTTCATCTTCCTGACCTTCTTCATAAGTCAGATCATCTTCCGTCAGATCGCCATAGCTTTGCTTCAGCTTTCCTTTCATGATATTCCAGTTGCCTTTCAGCTTTAATTTCCAATCTTCCATTGTTTAAGTTTTTGTTGGTGAATGTTTGGGAAAAAGAACGTCCGCTACCACTATATCAGGCAGCAACATTTCAATATGAAATCCAGATGCAAAATCAGGGATTATTCCATGATATAGCCAAGACCAATCCTGGCTGAGAGTTTCCCAACAGGTGATATTTTCAAACAAATTATCAAAATACAGTCATCATCGGGTAGATTTCCAGCACCTGACTTGACAATCAGAAAAACACAACCATCTCACAAGAAATCATACACCTTTATATACCACAAAACCAACAACTCCGTTACCCGCAACGCAACAGCCACCCCTCAAAAACGCCCCACAGATACCACAATCGACGATTATTTCATCAAATTTAAATTCCCCAAAACAATCAGACCAGCAAATGTGTTATCATATACGAATATCATATTTCGAATACACATTCTAACTAGCCCACAACAATCACAAATTATGATTCGTTACGCATTGATCTTTTTTGTAATCGCTGTTATCGCAGCAATCTTCGGCTTTGGCGGTATCGCCGCTGGTGCAGCCAGCATCGCAAAAATCCTTTTCTGGGTATTTCTGGTCCTCTTTGCAGTATCTCTCGTAGGCCGTCTCGTCCGAGGGAAGTAATGTCCTAACCATATACCACCATATAGATAAGAGATACCCATATCCGTTCTGAATAGCATGTCTTAACCTGATAGATAATTTCGCTAGATAATAAAGTTTGTAAGCTGTTTCAACCTTTGGTGATAGAGAGAGTCTATGGAAGAGAATCGTCGTTCTATCGTCTTCTCCTAAATCCAACAGAATAAGAAATTTGCCATGTTCTCATTATTGAAAATCCTCATTTCGCTGTTTTGGCTGTTGCTCACCATCGGAGTGTTAGTATCTCTGTGGCGCAATTCAAAAACAAAGACCTCTGCCAAGGTGCTATGGACGATTGGAGTCCTGATTTTCCCGATCCTGGGCCCTGTTATGTTCATTCTTTTCGGAGATCGCCCAGCGAATTAGGCTTGGGGCAGGCAATCCTGATACCAATAACTGAACACAATTATCAGCCGAGTGAATCACCCTGAGTGGTTCATTCGGCTTTTTTATATCTCCCCTTTTCACCAGATCCTTCCACCTAATAGTTCCCTCGGATACCTTACCAGGCAGGCATCGCGCAACCAAATATTCCCACGATTTGTCCCTTTGGGTAATGTCTGCGCCTTTCAGGACGTTACTTTAGAGCTATTCACTCAACTGATAACTACCCCATACCTATGAAGAACCCTGTGATTCGCTTTTTTACCCTTTTAATTCTAATAATTTCAGGCATCCAGACAGGACTGGGACAGACCATCTGCGTTCCTGACTCTACTGTCCCAAACGAACCCGGAGTTTATCCCGGGGAAATTGAAGTTCAGGGATGTCAACCATTTGATACTACGATCACTTTTGTATTTCCCCGTGATACAACGGTAGTGTTTGCCGGACAAACGGTGACGGTAGATTTCATCGAATTTCGCATCGATAGCCTTGTGGGTCTGCCTGACTCAGTGAACTGGACCTGCAACCTTGATCCAAACTGTACCTATGTGGTTTCTCCGGATAGCAGCGAGGTGGATACAATTGGATGTGTGCGGTTCCAGGGATTTAGTGATCAGCCGGGTCTGTACAATGTCAAGGTTCATGTCACTGCCATAGTGGATATCCTTGGGAGCATCAATGAGCAAAGCGACGTATTCGATGCGCCCCTCACGGTTCTCCCCTGTCCCTTTGTCGGCGATTGCTATACGGCAGAGTTTGACGGAAACTGTGAGCCAGCCATCGTAACCCTCACGAACAACATTCCCAGCAATGGGCAAGCAGGGTTTGATTATGAGTGGAGCATCACCGGCCCGTTGGGAGTCCTCTACCAGACCAGCGATGAAAATCCATTTCCGCAGATTCTGCCTCAGGCGGGAAACTATGTCATCGACTATGGCGCCACCGTTGATACAACCGGCTTCATCCTCAACGGCCTTTCTATCGATGCAGTAGGCTGTGATGACCTGCTGGATGCTGGCGACATTTACTGGATACTGATTGATCCGGATGGAACTGAAGTGATAAATACCTCTGCCACACCTGTTTCCAATGGGGGCAATAGCCTTCCTATCAGCACTGGTATTACGGGCCTGCTCCTCGATACCGGGCAATATGAACTTCAGGTATGGGATAATGACCTCTTAGGAGCTGATGACGGATGTGCTACTGGTGACAATGGTAGTGGGGCTTCCCTGTTTTTCAACATTCCCAGTGCACAGACAGGATCGCAGGTGTTGGTAAGCGGCTCTCTTCAGGTAACCATGACGTTGGATAACCCCATCCAGACCATTACCTGTCGGGATACTTTTGCCATCGATCCTCTCCCCCAGATTCCCGAGCTACTGGCTGATGGAAGCCTGATCCAGACAGATAGCATTGTCTATTGTGCCGGGGGCTCCGTCCTGCTCTCTACCAGTAGCACGGATTCTCTGATCTGGTTTGTAGATGGAACCCTTCAAAGCGATACCCTGGGAGATTCCCTAAGCATCTTTACTCCAGGCAACATCTACCTGGAAGCCATTGATCGTCAGTCACTCTGCCGCGCCAGTTCGCCCGCAATACGGGTGGATAGCTTCATCGTATATGCGCCGCAGATTGGGCTGGATTCAGCCTCCGAGGTATTCAGCATTCTCCAGCCCGACGACTCGGTAGCCTACAGTTGGTTTGACGAGGACGGCACCCTGGTGGGGACCGGCCCTACCTTCGATCCCGATTCCAACGGTGTATATTTCGCAGCCGCCACAGATACCGCCTATGCCTGTCAGTCAGCGCTATCGGAAGGATTCAATTTCATTTCCAGCATTGACGAGCAGCGCCTGCTTGGTAGCATGGAGCTATTCCCCAACCCTAATGACGGTAACTTCTACCTCAGGGCGGCCCTCCAGTCTGCGACTCCTGTTCAGACTGCGGTCTATGACCTGAGTGGTCGCCAACTTTGGAGCGAGGACTGGGGTGTACAGAGTGGCTCCTTCAACGCAGCCATCAAGGTTCCCAACCTTCCGGCTGGTTTTTACCTATTCGAGTTAAAAACTGAAGACCAGCGCGTACAAAAACGGCTGGTCATCAGGCCATAAATGGATAAGGATACCCTCAAATATGGATCTACAAAAGCTGACAGCTTCGCTGCCCTAGGGACGCCGTGGCGGGCCATCTGGGCGACCGCCATAGCCTCCGGGGCCATAGGGAGACTCTCCACCGGAACCGGCCTCAAACTGGCGCAAGTTGTAGGTAAAGGTCAGCATGAAGTAGCGCTGTAAGACCTGAGTTTGCACATCTTCTACGAAAATGCTGGAAACGTTGCGGTTCACGCTGGTATTCTGCCCCAGTACGTCAAACGCGGTAAGTTCGATTTCCCCTCGCTGGTTTTCGAAGAGCTTTTTGGCGACGCTGACATTCCAAAGCAGGTAATTGGGGTCGAGGCCATCGCTCAGTCCCTGGGTGTACTGGTGCAGCAATGAGCTACGGAATACGATCCCCGGCCCAAAAATCAGGTTTAACCTGGCTTCGCTGACCTGACTGAGGTACTCAGTATTGAGGTTGGGGCGCAGTTCGTTGAAGGCCCAGTTGTAGTTGGTACGTGAGCTAACGGTAAAATCAACTTTTTCGCTGATGTTACTGCTCAGGGTCACGCCTGCACCTGCCTGGTAGTTGTCAGAGAAGTTGAGCTCCTCATTGATCAGTCCCGGGCGGCGGGTATAATTACCCGATAGGTTGATGTTGAAGTTGGACTTGATGAACTTCACCGGGAAACCCAGGGTAAAAAGGGTATTCACCGAACGGAAGCCGTCGAGGTTGACAGGACGGCTCAGCTGTGCCCCGGGTTGTAGGACGATGCCTGATGGCAAGGTAGTATCTCTGCGCGCGATCAGGCTGCTGTTGCCGATGTAGTCGTTGGTCAATGATCCATTTAACAGAAAGTAGAGCACCCGACCGGTTTCAGTGTCGGTGCCGCCGTAGCGCAGCACCAGCCTGTGGCTGTAAGCCTGAGCCAGGGTAGGATTACCCGTGCTGAGCTGTAGCGGGTTGCTGTTATCGACGACTTCCTGCAACTGCGATACCGTCGGTACGTCGATGCTCGTGCGATAGATTACCCGCAGGTTGGTTTGGTTGCTGATCCGCCAGCGAAAGATGGCAAAAGGCAGCAGGTTGTTGAAGGAATAGGTCGAATCAAATACTGTAGGAAAGGTCTGCTGACCGGCCAGAGAAGCCCGCTGATAGTCGATGCGGGAAATGAAGAACAGCTCCCGACCCTTTCGCAACAGGGTCCCTACCCCAGCCCGGTGGGCGTAATACTGGTTTTCAAACACACTGGACTGCGGAGCCAGCAGAGTAGAATCTCCCTCCGCTGTGATGGCCCAGGTATTCTGATCAGACTGATTCCACTGGGGAGCATAGTTATAGCTGACCAGCAAGAGGCCCACCTTCCCCAACGGCTCGGAATAGCGCGCATCGACATTGAGCGTCAAACCATTGGAACTGAGATAAGACCGCTGGTTGAGGGTGTCCTGACTCGCTCCGGGCTCGGTAAAATAGAACAGGCTGGAACCGAGGTCACTGTTGCCATTTTGAAGATTATAGCCATTTCGTAGGCTCAGGGTTAAGCTCCGGCCTCGCTTCTCAAATCGGTGAGTGAAGCGCAGGAAGTTATCAACCCGCAATGCGTTGAAGTCCGTAGAATAGACATTTTCGGTAGCGTTGACAGAGGCTCCGTTGAGCAGGTTGCGCCCAAAGGTGGAGTCAGCTCCCTGGCTCTGCTGGAAACTGACACTTGGTCTCCAGAGGATCGAGTTTCGTTCATTTGGCTTGTACTCCATCCGCAGGTTAAAGCGGTGGTTGATGTTCACCGCTCTGCTGGAATCCAGTTCTCTATAGACCAGTCCGGAGTCACCTTCGACGAAATATACCCGATCCAGTGTGGTAAGGGCGTTGTTGTCGGTGTAATTGAAAAAATAACTGGCATTCATCTCCAGTTTATCGGTCAATTCGTCGCTGTAGTTGATCCCTCCAGAGTGTGTGGTAGCAACTCCATTCTGTTGGTCGATTAGAAAGTCTCCGGGATCTGCTCCGACGCCTCCCCCTTCCCAGGGACGGCCACGACGTCCGCGGCCCGCGCTGGCGACTCCGAGCAGGTCTTCCTGTGAGAAGTTTTGCTGATTGATGTTATTGCTCAGCCCCACGACAGAGATGCGTTGGTCGTCATTGAAGAAATTCAGGCTAAGACCGGCCTTATATACGTCCTCGTAGCCCCCACCAGCGTACATCCTCCCGAATGTACCGTTTCGAGTTTCTGGCCGGGTAACAATGTTGATGGTCTTGGTGGTGTTTCCGTCGTCAAATCCGGTGGCTTGAGACTGCTCACTTTGCTGGTCAAACACCTCGATCTTCTCGATGACCTCGGCAGGCAGATTTTTCAGAGCTGCGTTGGGGTCGCTCCCAAAAAACGGTTTCCCATCCACCAACACCTGCCGTACCTGCTCGCCCTGGGCATTCACCCGACCATTGTCCACCGTGATGCCCGGCATTTTCCGGATCAGGTCCTCCGCGTTTGCATCGGGGTTGGTCTGAAAAGCGCCCGCATTGTACTGGGTGGTGTCTCCCTTTTGCTGTGCCTGGGCCACCTGCCCCTCGATTTGGACTTCGTCCGCTGTAAACGTACGCTCATTGAGGGTAATCTGCCCCAGTCGGTTAAACCCTTCGCTCAATGCGACAGTCTGAGCCAGCGTGTCAAACCCAATGGCGGCAATACGCATCGTATATTCGCCCGCTTCCAGCCCTCTTAACCGGAACTGCCCGTCAGCATCGGTGTAGGCTCCGGCTTGTAGCTCCGGGTTGGTCGGATGCTGCAACAATACCGCGGCCCCTGCCACCGGCTGATCGCTGGTATTCAGTACCTGCCCCTGTACGAGGGCCGCGCTCTGCGCCAAGACGGTTTCTGAAAATCCACTCAGCATTAGGAATACGGCAGCAATGAGAGGAGTAATGAATTTTCTCATAATAATGTGGTACGCTTGGAATGAAGCAAAAAATCTGTGAGGATCGGCTTTTACCTGTTACAGATCACACTCACGCTTTTCATCACATCTTAGACTACAAAACTCTCCAATTGATTTCCATCCTTATGATTTTTCCGACCAACGGTGCCTTGGCGTCGGCATATGTAGAGTTGGATAGGGTGAAAGGCAGTCTCATCAATCCCCCTTCCCCAAAATCGCAAAGGGCACGAACCTACAAAATCCCTATATTCACGGTCTGTCAATCCTACTTCATGGACATTTCTGATACCTTACTCCTGCCCAAGCTGGTACAAGCGCTGGAAAAGCTGGAATTCGACTCGCCACTCGACGAGATGGAACAGGACATGGCAATTGCTGCCTACCACCAGCTGCTCGCAGACCAAAAAGCTGGCCTGTTGCCCTTTTCCACCATCATGCTCGTCCACAAGCGCGTTGCATTGCAGGTTACCGAAATCCTACAAAAATCAGACAGAGAACGAGAAAGTTCGCTTAGCACTAAACGTCAGCTCTTCCGCACCAATCAGCTAACGGAGTTGCTCAACCAGGCTGTAAACACTCCAGAAAGAGCTGAAGCCCACACCATTTCCGGTCGGCTCAACGACCTAAACCGTAGATGGCGCATGGGAACCCTGGCATTCGAAGAACGGAGTGTAACACTCGCCAGGATCCGAGCGCAACTGTGGCAACTGCTTTTTGAAACGCCTGGCGATGCGACATAAAAAAAGCCCCTTGCCCGCAGGGGACAAGGGACTATCGATAAACTCAACGGTCGGTCTTATTCAATTTCGATGGCTTCCAGGTGGAAAACCCTCAGGGTATCCTGTGGGTCGCGCAGCCAGAACTCATCCTGAGTGAGGCGAATAATGTCAAACTCCTCGTCAAATCCGACCAGCCCTACGGGAAGTTCCAGATCTTCCAGCTTGAAACGGGTATCATCCTGGCCAAAATCCCAGGTCCCCAGGAAGTCCACAGAGCCAAAACTGGTCATCACCTCTGCCTTTGCGGTGTAATCTTCGCGGAAGCTAAATTTCAGATCTTCATAAGTGTCGGTATTCTCGTCGCCGTTACTGTTAGTCGAATATGCGACATCCCAGTCTCCCGCGACACGCTTTACACGTGACTGAAGGCTTAGAATGGGCCCTTCCTCATACTTGCAGCTTGTTAGTAAGCCAGCAATCAAAACAGAAAACAGCAAAAATTTCCAGTCGAATCTCATAGGTTAATTTGGATTAAATGATCTCCTGATAAACGCTTTCAATGGGGTGAATCGTCTAACGGAACTCACTTTCGTACCGGTAGGGCATGAATTTTTACCCTGTTGTTTGTTGCCATTATATACAGCCAGCCATGGCAAAAGTTGCATCATATTTGATTTTTTCGTGAACGGTGAGCCAGCCCCCATTGTTTATACTTTTCGCCCGATGTCGTTCAACCAGGTCCAGGTAGATTGGTTGATTCGCGGCAATTCAGTTTTTTATTCCTTGTTTTTCAACCTCCTGATCCGGATATCCATCTCTTATGTATGGGGCGTTTCTCAGGGAAAACATTAATTCGATAAATAAGACAAAATAATATTTAAAATTTTCCAAAAACAGAAACTAATCCGTAACCCCTCCGTAAATTTATTTGAAAGATTTACCTCATACTTGCTGTATTCCCAATTGGGAAATCCTATCTTATCCGGAGATTTTCATGTTTTCGGCCTATGGAACAATTGATACAATCCGCATTGGCACCCGCCAATGTTTTCTACACCATTCTGCTTGCAGTTATCCTGGTCTATTGGCTCACCGTGTTTTTGGGAGCGCTAGACCTGGAATTCCTGGACTTTGACCTGGATACTGAGATTGATGGAGATATCGACATCGACGCAGATGTGGATGTCGATGCAGACCTGGATGGAGATATGGACGGTGATGCCGCTGGAGGCGGATGGTTTACCACAACCCTGTCGTTTTTCAACCTGGGACAGGTGCCATTCATGATCTTTCTCAGCCTGCTCTCACTTAGCTTATGGGTGGGTGCTATGTTGGCCTACGATGGCTTTGGGATCGGGAGAGAATGGTTTTTCCTTATTTGGCTGATACCCAATCTCCTAATTGCCTTATTTATTACCAAGCTGATTTCAACCCCCTTCAAAGGGCTTCACCGAAGACTTAATGAAGGCGGAACGAAAAAGCGGGAATTGGTTGGAAAAATTGGAGAAGTGACCCTTACGGTTCGGCCTGAGAGCCTGGGACGCATCGAACTCCTGGTCAAGGAGGATACCTTTACGCTGGATGTACTTAGTGCCAATGAAGACGTCATCTCCGTGGGACAGAAAGTTCTCATAGTGGAGTATGATCCACAAGCAGACACTTATCGCGTTCAGAAGTTTGATGTGTGACATTTGCAGGATCACCTTACTCAATTTAAAAATTCACCCCTTAACTAACACATACCACAAACTCTAAATTCTATGAGCCAAGGACTCTTCGTAGCGGCAGTAGCTGTAGGTGTCATCGTCACGGTGGTGCTGGGCTATGTAGCGCTAATCAAACTATTTTACCGCAAAGTCAATCAGGGCCAGGCCCTGGTCCGTACCGGCTTTGGCGAGACCAAGGTAGCCTTCAAAGGCATGTGGGTCATCCCCCTGCTGCACAACGCCGAGCTGATGGATATTTCTCTGAAGCAGGTAATCATCGCCCGGGAGAGCAAGGGGGGACTGATCTGTAAAGACAACCTCCGGGCCGACATCAAGGTGGCGTTCTATGTACGAGTCAACCCCACCGTAGAGGACGTCAAGCGTGTAGCCAATACAATTGGATGTGCCCGTGCCTCCGACCCTGAGCTGCTCAATAACCTCTTCGAGAGTAAATTTTCCGAGGCCCTCAAGACCGTCGGTAAAGCATTTGACTTCGTAGAACTGTATAACTCCCGTCAGGAGCTGAAGGAAGCCCTCCTGAGCGTCATTGGCAAGGACCTGAACGGGTATCACCTCGATGATGCCGCCATCGACTACCTGGAGCAGACCCCCGTCGAGCACCTTGACGAAGACAACATCCTCGACGCCGAAGGTATCAAGAAGATCCGCGACCTGACCGCCAAGCAGATCACCCTGGCCAACAAAATCCAGCGAGAGAAGGAGAAGGAAATCAAAAAGCAGGATGTAGAAGCCCGTGAAGCCATTCTGGAGCTGGAGAAACAGCAAATCGAAAAGGAAGAGCTTCAAAAACGTGAAGTCGCCAACATCCGATCACGCGAAACGGCAGAGATCGCCCGGGTGAATGAAGAAGAACGAACCAAGTCTGACACCGCCCGCCTGGCGCGTGAGCGCGAGATCGAAATCGCTGAGCAAAACAAGCTGCGCGACATCATCGCCGCCCAAAAGAACAAGGAGCGCACCGACGCCATCGAAACCGAGAAGGTCGAGCGCGACCGTCAACTGGAAGCTACCGAGCGCGAGCGCATCGTCGAGCTGGCCCGTATCGAAAAGGAGAAAGCCCTTGAAGAGGAGCGTAAAAACATCCAGGATGTCATTCGCGACCGCGTAGCTGTAGAGCGGGAAGTCGTCGAGGAGCAGGAAAAAATCAAGGACACAGAAGCCATCAAGGAAGCCGAGCGCCTGAAGCGTGTCGCCATTCTGGCTGCCGAGCAGCGTGCAGAGGAGGCCCTGGTAGAGCGGATCAAGAAGGCCGAAGCTGAGCGCGATGCCGCTGAACTGGACGCCAAGCGCCGCGTCGTTGAAGCTACAGCGACCCGCGAAGCTGCCGACAAGGAAGCTGAGTCCAAGAAAATCATGGCCGATGCTACCGCTGAGGAGCACGCAGCTATCGGACTGGCTGAAGCCCGCGTGCTGGAAGCCAAGGCCCAGGCTCGTGAGAAAGAAGGGGAAGCTGCCGCCAAAAGCATTGAATACCAGAACCAAGCCGAGGCAAAGGGCATTGAACTGAAAGGTGAAGCTCAGGCTGAAGCTGATCGTAAGAAAGGTGAGGTCGAAGCCAAGATCGCTGTTGACAAAGGTCTCGCTGAAGCCCAGGTAATCGAAGCCAAAGCGGCTGCCACTGAAAAGATGGGTGGATCTGAAGCAAAAGTGATCGAAATGAAAGGCATTGCCGATGCGAAAGGCGTGGCTGCGAAAGCTGAGGCCATGCAGAAACTCGACGGCGTAGGCCGCGAACACGAAGAGTTCAAGCTACGCCTGAGCAAGGAAAAAGAGATCGAGCTGGCCCAGATCAATATCCAGAAGGATATAGCTGCCGCTCAGGCCAATGTCCTTGCTGAAGCCCTCAAGGCCGCCAAGATCGACATCGTCGGTGGCGAGCAGGAGTTCTTCGACCGCATCTCCAATGCGGTACTCAATGGCAAGTATGTGGATCGCTTCATGGATAATTCCAGCCACCTGCAGGACCTAAAGCATTCGCTGTTGGGGAATGGTAACGGCAACTTTGCTGAACAGCTGAGTGGATTCATGAGCCAGTTTAGCATCAGTAGCGAGGATGTTAAAAACCTGACGATCTCGGCCCTCATCTTCAAGATGATTAACCAGACCCAGGACGAGTCCAAGCAGAATGTACTTAGCAACCTGCTGAACATGGCCCAAAGCATGGGGCTAGCAGATCAAAAAGCCTCTGCACTGGGACTGAAGGAAGCATAGGACATTCACATTTCGCCTTCATATTTTCACCTCGCAGGTTTGCTGAGCCTGCGAGGTGTTTATTTGCATCCCACCCGTTTTTAGTGGTAATTGCTATTTATTTGCCATTCGCCACGACAACGAATTTGAGTATGTTCGCACGCTTCTGGATCCAGGCACTCGCAATGGGCTGGCTATTGTTGGCTGCCTGTGGCAGCTCGGAACCCATGACGACAAGAAGGGATTTTCAGGGGAAACGCCCCCGAAACATCGTGTTGATGATAGGAGACGGGATGGGAATCGGCCAGATTACGGCAGGCCTCTACAGCAACCGCAACCAATTAAATCTGGAACGTTTTCATGTGATCGGATTGGTCAAGACTACCTCAGGCGATGACCTAATCACCGATTCAGCCGCTGGCGCTACTGCCTATGCTACCGGAAAGAAAACCTATAATGGGGCCATAGGAGTGGACATGGACACTGTCGCCCACCCCACCATCCTGGAGATTGCAGAACAAAATGGCCTTGCAACCGGATTGATCGCGACATCTGAGATCATTCATGCTACCCCAGCCAGTTTCATCGCACATGTGTACAACCGGCTGATGTACGAGGACATCGCCCTGGATTTCATGGATACAGAGGTGGACCTGTTGATTGGAGGTGGATATAAATACTTTGCCAAACGTCGTGACAATCGGGACCTGATCGCAGAATTCAACAGTCGTGGCTATCAGGTCGAAAACGAGGGTCCCTCCCTGCGTCGCCTGGAGGTTCCTGCCAATAAAAACCTTGCTTATTTCACCGCAGAGACCAAACCTGATCGGGTAATGAACGGCCGCCGCTATCTTCCTGATGCGGCAGAATATGGATTGGAGTTCCTTTCACAGCGCAGTTCCCAGGGCTTTTTTCTAATGGTGGAAGGCTCGCAAATTGACTGGGGTGGGCACGCCAACAATCAGGAGTACATCATTACCGAAATGCTGGATTTCGATGAAACCATCGGAGAAGTGCTTGACTTTGCAGAAGCAGATGGACACACACTTGTCATCGTGACCGCAGACCATGAGACTGGAGGTTTTGCCATTAACCGCGGATCAGAGATGGGAGACCTGGAAACAGGATTTACAACAGGAGGCCACACCGGAAACATGGTTCCAGTATTTGCATATGGCCCAGGTGCGGAACAATTTGCAGGCATAATCGATAATACCGAGATTTTCGAGAAAATGGTCTCTGCATTTGGATTCAATGCACCAAAGCCCTAGAAATCTTTCCAGCTTTTGATAACCACCGTCTTTTATGCAACACTTTACCTCCCTGGCCGATGTCGATGACCTTTACGGCCTGGTAGCTCAAGCCGCGAAATATAAATCTTCCCCCCGAAATGACGAGACTTTGGGATATGGCAAAACACTGGGACTCATCTTTTTTAACCCCAGCCTGAGAACCCGCCTGAGTACCCAGATTGCTGGTCGAAACCTCGGCATGGAAGTCATTGTGATGAATATCGGCAAAGAAGGCTGGCAGTTGGAGTTTGGAGATGGAGCTATAATGGATGGAGGAAAGGCAGAACACATCAAGGATGCCGCTGCGGTAATGGGGAGTTACTGCGATATCATTGGGGTACGGACATTTGCAACCCTGGAAGATAAGACCGCAGACTATGATGAGCAGGTGCTGAGAGCATTTCAAAAATATGCTGGAGTTCCCATCGTAAGCCTGGAATCTGCCACCCGTCATCCATTGCAGTCTTTGGCTGACGTTCTGACCATCATGGAACACAAGAAGGTTGAACGACCCAAAGTCGTATTAAGCTGGGCACCTCACCCCAAAGCCCTTCCACAAGCGGTAGCCAACAGCTTCTCAGAGTGGGTAAAGGCCACCGAGTGTGATTTTGTGATTACCCACCCTGCAGGCATGGACCTCGCGGCTGAATTTTTCTCTGGAGTGGAAGTAAGCTATGATCAGGAGAGTGCCCTTAAAGACGCTGATTTCGTGTACGTCAAAAACTGGGCATCTTATCGCGATTATGGTAAAGTTTTGCAGACTGCAAATGACTGGACCCTTACCGCCGACAAGATGGCCCTGACCAATCAGGCCTACTTCATGCACTGCCTCCCAGTCAGACGAAATGTAGTGGTTACTGATGAAGTCATTGATAGCCAACTGTCTCTCGTTACCCCACTGGCCGAAAACCGTATCTACTCTGCCCAGGCGGTCCTGGCAGACTTATTAAAGTCTCGCCAGAATCCGTCGTAGAGGAAACTACTAATGCAATACAGGAGGGGCCTAAGCCCCTGGGGCCGCAATCCCTGACTCCAGTCCACCGATATGCTGTCGGTGCGGTACCCCTATTTTGATTCCCTTTTCTACCAACCTCTGGTGCCAGATGACCCGGAGATCAGAAGCCATGGTGAATGTTTCTGCCAGATCTCCCCAAAGATACACCCTCAATATCACCCCGTTGTCACTGTATCGGATCGCTCGGATATTTACGGGTGGGATTCCTTCCTTAACCTCCTCAGGAGACCGTACATCATGATAGGCGGGATGATCTTTGGCACAAGCCGTTATAATCTCTATCGCCAGATTCAAATCTGAAAGGTAGCTGATGGGAATTTCTACAAAGCGGCAAATCAGGGAGCCCTGAAGATCGCTGTTGACAATGGTCTCTGTACTGATGACCGAGTTGGGAATGATAATAGACTTTTTCTCCCAGTCGCGGATAACAGTGTGCCGAAGGGTAATATCTTCTACCACCCCTTCATAATTCTGACCGATGGCAATCCGATCCCCGACCCTGAAGGGCCGAAAAATAACGATGAACAGCCCTCCAACCAGATTGGCGAAAGCAGCCTGCGAGGCAAAGGCGGCGATTGCTGCTACCACTCCTGCCCCGATGGTCAGGGTCTCGGCCAATGTACGTAAAGCAGGTATGGTATAAATCACAGCGATCGTAGCCACGATCAGGAAAAACAGGGAAACCGCATTCTTTAAAAAGCTAACTGCTGTAGCGCTACTGGGATCATTTTCATACACCCGCTCCAGGTACCGTCGTAACAGAAAATGGCTCAGCCTGGCCAATAACCATGATCCAAGGATGATCAGCAGAATGGAAATGGGAATCTGATAGCTTTCCCAAAAGGCGATGACGCCGGGTAGATTCATATGGGTGAAAATGACGTTTTCCTATTATACGGAAATAGGTTCACGGTGGATAGCAACCTGCATCAGCCCCTGACCATTCACCTGAAGCAACTTACATGGCACAATGCAGTTTACCAGCTCTGCATCATAGGGAGCAATGACCTTGATGTAGTTGTCTGTAAAGCCCAGCATGTGACCGTCCTGTGGCTCTGCTTCAAATAGAACGGGCCGGATATCCCCAACAAAGCGGTCATAGAATACCTGTCGCTTCTTATCAGAAAGCATCCTTAACCGCTTGGTGCGCTCAGTCCGTTTCGAAGGAGGCACTACGCCGTCCAGCTCAATGGCATGGGTATTTTCACGCTCTGAATAGGTGAATACGTGGAAATAGGAAACCTCCAGATCGGCCAGGAACTGATAAGTGTCTTCGAAGTGGGCATCCGACTCACCAGGATGTCCGGTTATGACATCCACTCCAATCGACGCATCAGGCATTACTTTACGGATGTGCGCTACTCTATCTGCATAAAGCCCGCGACGGTAACGTCTTCGCATAATCGCCAGCATTTCGTCATTCCCACTTTGAAGAGGCATATGAAAATGCGGCATGAAACGCTGAGACCCAGCGACAAAGTCTATGATCTTATCGTGGGTTAGATTTGGTTCGATGGAACTGATCCGAAAACGAGATATGTTCTCCACCTCATCCAAAGCCTGGATGACATCCAGGAAACTGTGGTCGTCCTCTATGCCCTTGCCATAATCTCCGATGTTGACCCCCGTCAACACGACTTCCTTCACTCCCGACTCCCCTATGGCCCGAGCATTTTGAACGATGTTTTCCAGTCTATCGCTGCGGCTTCGCCCTCTTGCCAGGGGGATCGTACAAAAGCTACACTTATAGTCACAGCCATCCTGAATCTTCAGGAAAGAGCGGGTTCGATCTCCAACCGAGTATGCATGGACGAAGTCCTGGACCTCTGAAATCTGGCCATTGTAGACGCAGGAATTGTCTTCCTTTTCAAAATCCTGTACCAGATCAAAAATCCGGAATTTATCATTGGCCCCTAACACCATATCGACACCTGGGATCTCTGCGATCTCCTGGGGTTTGAGTTGGGCGTAGCACCCTACCACGATGACATACCCATCGGGATTAGCGCGCTGGGCTCGTCGGATGATATTCCGACATTTTTTATTAGCCTGCTCTGTAACCGAGCAGGTATTGACGACATACACGTCGGCTGCTTCGTCAAACTCTACCTTGGAGAAACCCTGTGATAGAAACTGACGGCCAATCGCTGATGTCTCTGAAAAATTCAGTTTACATCCGAGGGTATAAAATGCCACTCTTCTCATGCCACTCTCCTCTAAAATCCTGCTAGTCAAGGTAGTTATTGACAGACCGATGATCCAGGGCAGTCTGAAGTTCTTCCTGCTTGCGGCCCTTACGCACCTTATAATACCAGATTCCTCCAACCAAAATCGGTAGAAAAACCGGGAGTGCCAGCAGGTACAGGACTCCAAAATTCAGGTCCTGCCCGAAAAACAGATTGCCTTCATCATCCGCCGAACTGGCAGCCGCCTTACACTGAGAACATTGCGCCATCAGGTCATTTCCCAGCATCCAAATCATCAAGATGCTGGTTATGATCCAAATTATTGATTTCCTCAACTGCTCCATACCCTTCAGTTACGATTCTTATGTGTCACCGATGCACCGAGTTGCAAAACTAGTGCTGGTGGAATTAAATAATTGGCCATTCGCAATTCGTACAAAATGCTCACCAGCAACACTTTCAATTACGAATTACTGATAACGAATTTCGAATTCTTTCCACTAATAGCATCCGGAGTTAAAAATCACCACTAATACCCCAGTTACAGAAATATAGAGCCAAAGTGGGAAAGTGATCCGGGCAAGCTTACGGTGGCGATCAAAGGTCTCATTCAACGCTCTGAAGATCGAAAATGATGCTAATGGAACGATGAACACCGATAGAAATATATGGGTGGCCAGTACGATATAATAGACGGTGGATGGGACCAGGTTATTTTCACAGTAAGGTACATGCCCTACCACAATGTGATACGTCACATATGTGATTAGAAACAATGCTGAGAGGGCAAAGGCACCAATCATCATTACCTGGTGCTGCCGTCTCTTTCCCTGCTTGATAAAAGCCAAACCCAAAATCAGGCAAATCGACACAAGGCTGTTGATGGTTGCATTTACGTACGGGAGGTTGCGGGCCATGCTCACCAGATCAGGATTGAACTCCGGGAGTATCTCCTCCATCCTGGGATTTAACAATATCCCTACAGCAACAGGTATCACAATCGATACTACCCATATCCATGGGATATATTTTTTGCTGTTAAGCTTTCCTTGAACTTCTGCCACGTTAATCTTCTTTCAATATTATTCAGCTCTCATTCGATTGATTTCCTCTGGATAATCTATTCGAAGAAGAGTAATCAAATCCTCCTGAATGCCCCGTTCTTCCTGCAGATCAGTTGCCACATAGTACTTTCTCACACGTCCCTCCATATCGATCAATGCTGCTCGCTGTGAAGTAAAAGGCTGAAAACCAGGGGTTGCATGGGTAAATTCCGGGAGTCTGAGTCCCTTCCCTCCAAGCCGTATGACATCTTCCTGATTCCCTCCCAGGAACCACCAGTGCTCGGGCTCTGATTCCTGCCTCGCAGCAAAGGCACGTACAACAGCGAGAGAATCACCGGTATTCACCGAAACAAACAGGAAGGGGGGATCTTTTTCCCAGTCTACATTCTCGTAAGTCCGCATCAGGTTGCCAAACAAAACTTTGGTTTTGGTTTGGCTCAACGAATCACCATCCACTGAGAAAAAGCTCATGAGCACAATTTTTCCCTGCAGATCATCCTGGGTTATGGTTTCTCCTTTGGTATTGATAAAGGAGAAGACGGGGAGGGTGTGGACCACCGTATCCCCGTCTTGAATATCGTATTGAAATGGGACCCCTTCAAACTCCTGCTTGGTTCCCAAATAGATAAATGCCAGTAAGGCCAATGGGAGCACAAGTGCTATTAGCAGAATTGGTCGGGTCAGGGAGCTTCTTTCTTGTTCAGCCATCAATTGAGTTAAGCCAGCGTTTCAACATATGCCTCTGAAGAACTATCAGGTGCCTGGGTTTGTTTGCCCCAATAATCACCTTCGACCAATAGTCCGATAATCAGCCAGACAACGAACAGAAATGGAATCAGGATTGTAAAGGCCATCCGCTTTACTTCGTGCTTGAGGTGCATAAACTCAGCCACAATATAGAAGGCTTTGAAGATGGTAAGTACAATGAATGTAACGATCACAATCATCTGGGAGGCGGCAGGGCTGATGCCAAACCAGTCTGGGTAGTATGCCTTGGTAAAAGCAATCAGGAATTCGAATGCTGTAAGGCCAGACAGAATCCAGAATGTACGAAGTATTGCTTTGCGTGCTTCTAATCCTTCAGCAGCCATAGGAATATTTTTTAGGAGGTGGTATATGAAGGGCAACAGATGTTACGGTTACCCTTTATGTGGGGAATTGAGCTCTAGATAAGGTAGAAAAAGGTAAATACGAATACCCATACCAGGTCAACGAAGTGCCAGTATAGACCGATCTTTTCAGTCATTTCATAATGACCTCGGCGCTCGTAGGTTCCCTTGATGACATTGATCAGCAGGATAACGAGTAGCAGAACTCCTGAAAATACGTGTGTTCCGTGGAATCCTGTAACGAAGAAGAACAGACCTGCAAAGTCGGCCGGACCATACTGATTGGCACGCAGGCCAGAACCACCTTCGGTTACCTTCGCGTCCTCAAGCAGAACTTTGCGACGGGCAGGATCACTAATCTGGTATCCGTTTGAAAGTCGAATGGCAAGCACCTCGCCATCTTCGCTATATACTTTAAACGCCTTTACAGCCAGGTTTTCCTCCAGATTGGGAACTCCCAGTTTCTCAGCTTCTTCGGCAGACAGTTTGTAAGTACCCGCATGAGTATGGTGCCCCTCTTCCATGATTTCTTCAATCATGGTCTCCTGCTCGATTACATCACCGTTAAAAGTGGTAAAGCTACTCACGGCATGATGATCGCCATGGTCTCCATGTCCATCACCGTGATCGGCAGGCCAAAATTCTACCATGGCCAGGTCATCTACTCCGGGAGCTCGCATTTCCTCCAGCTTCTCAGCAGAGACCATCAGCCCCCCGTCAGGAGTACCGGAAATAAAGTGATACCACTCATAAGCCTGACATCCCAGGAAGGCAGCCCCTCCTACAATTGTCCAGATAACCCACTTTTTCACTTCCTCCTTGGATTTACGATGACCTGCCTCTACAGCCAGTACCATTGCTACACTGGAAAGAATCAGGATAAAGGTCATCAGGCCCACAAAGACCAACGGAGCCTCAATGTGAAAAACCTCATACAGAATAGGTGCGTGGGTAAAAACATCCTCAGGATTTGCCCAGGCAAAACCATTGGATACTGCTCTAACTCGTAACGCCCCATATGCAATCAAGAGGGCGGAGAAAGTAAAGGCATCGGACACCAGGAAAAACCACATCATCAGCTTGCCGTAGCTCGCTTTGTACATGGGGCGCTCGCCTTCAATAAGAGCTTTTGGATCTACTGCAGAATCTGCCATGAATATCGTAGGGTTACGGGATTGTAGTATTCGCCAAATTTAATACAACAGCCCAATTTGACCAACCTCAAAGCACAATTTGAGGCATTAAGCATAAGTAAGAAATAGAAACAGGTACAACCAGAGCAGTCCCAGGAAGTGCCAGAAGGTAGCGGTCATTTCAAATACCACCCTTCTTCGACCGGCCCCAAAACTATCCGTTGCCAGCTGCCAAAACGTGCTGAACACAGCAAGAATGGCAGCTACAATATGTAAGCCGTGAACGCCTGCAATCACATAAAAGAATGAAATGCTATTGTCCAGACGTCGGTCATCAACAAATGGAAGGCCTGATTGGGTCATCGCCACAAAGGCGTCCCACTGACCATAAAGGAAAGCTCCACCCAGAACCAGGGTAGTTCCCAGCCCCAGTAGAGCCTGGGATTTCTGGCCTCGCTTATTGCTCCAGACCGAATATTGCATGGTGATACTGCTCACAATCATTACAACCAGGTAATACCACATGAAATCCGGAAGCTGAAAAAATATTCGGCTTGCCTCTGGAACGGCCCCTCTCTGAACGATGTAGGCACTCGTAAACCCTCCAAAAATCATGATGACCGTCAGTATGAACAGCCATAAGCCAAATTTTTGGGGATGAACGATATAATTATTTTCTCTTGGAGTAGTCAAATCTATTGTACTCATGGATGAAAAATCTTTTCTAATGACTTACCAATAGCCTTGCTAGTTTCCTAGCAAAAATACAATCTGAATTGCTGGAAGGTACAGAAACGAAGTAAACATCAAACGTTTTGCGTGGTCCTGCCCAAGTGTCCTGAAAAGCCCAATGGCTGGAATCGCAAATGCTGCCCCCAGCACACCCAACAGGATAGCCGCCCATCCCTGCACCAGTCCTTCATGCCAAGGGAAATAAGCCAGTGGAATAAGGCAAAGGGTATAAAGTAAAATCAGGCGGGCACTACTTTTGGATCGACCGCTGGAAGTTGGGAGCATTTTAAATCCTGCCCGTTGATAATCTTCATCCAGGCGCCAGGCAATCGCCCAAAAGTGAGGAAACTGCCAGAAAAACTGGAAGGCAAACAGAATCATTCCTCCTGTATCAATCGCTCCGGTCACCGCAACCCAGCCAATAAGTGGAGGAAGGCTACCAGGAATCGCCCCCACAAATACCGAAAAAGGCGATACCTGCTTCATCGGGGTATAAACAAATGCATATGAAATCAGGCCAATCACTCCCAGTAGGGTCGCCGCCAGGTTGAAATGCCACCCCAGAAGGGTTAAACCTGCGATTGCTACGGCAATGGCAAAGAACAGCGCCTCATTGTTTGAGAGACGTTCTTCAGGCATCGGGCGACTTGCGGTACGCTTCATCTTGAGATCGTGCTCTTTCTCGAAGATTTGATTAAGCGCATTACTCGCTCCGGTAATCATTAGTCCGCCGATGCCCATATACACCAGGCTCATCCATTGGAATGAGCTTCCAGCAGCCATGGCATACCCAAACATAGCCGAAAGGGCTACCAGCATGGACAACTTGAGTTTGAGCAACTGAATTAAGGACTTGCTCTTATCCAGTGTGCGGCTCAGACTGCTCTGTATTTCCTGACTCCTAATCATGCGTCATCATCAAATTGGGTGACTTTGAAAGGCTGCGGGTCATCCACAGTAGCGTGGTTAAACCTGTACTCCCGGTGAAAAGCAATGTTGCCAGAAGCAAATGGGCAGGCTGCATCCAGGCAGGGATGTCTGTATAGTGCATTCCCAAACCCAACATTACCTCCAGTCCAACGGCCATCCAAAGTCCAACATAAAAATATTTCAGGCTTCTCCAGTTCGAAAACGCCGAACGCAATTTCATTCCTAATCCGATCAGAGCACCTACTATCGCATAGTAAAATACACGATGAATGCTGTACACCTGCCCTAATTCCCCGATCCAAAACTCACGAGTACCTTCCCCCAGGTTCTTTGCAATCAAATCAATCTCCTCTCGGACCTGGGTTCCCAGCACAATCTGAATCAAGACCAACGCCGTCAGTGCAATTCCCCAACCCATCCCGACCGGGACATCTCTGTCCTTGACCTGAGCGATCACCCGATTGTCATAGGACCTGATCATGGCCAGGAGAAAGAATGCCAGAGCCCCAAGTGCCAGGATCATGTGCAGGGTGACGACCCCCTCATGTAAATCCGTCCGGACGACATATGCCCCTACTCCCCCTACGACCAATACTGCCAACAGCCCTCCTAAACTTAGCCAGAACACCCTTGGAAAGGTTTTCCTGATTGGGACAGATGCGACAACGGTTCCAACCGAAAACAACCCTATCAACACCCCCAATAGCCGATTGATATACTCTACCCAGGTTTTGAAGGCATCAAAATCAGCAATCTCTTTTCCCGCTACCGCAAATCGGGTCTTGTAATCTGCAGGCAATTGGGAGATATCGGTTGGAGGGACCAGTTTCCCAAAACAGGTAGGCCAGTCCGGACACCCCATTCCCGAGCCTGTCATTCGGACTACAGCTCCTACCAAAATAAGGAATATGACGGCACCCACCGTGGTGCCCGCGATAATGCGGTAGCGCCTAACAGCGGGTGCCTCCTTGTAACTATGTTGCTTTGTATCCAAGTCTGGCTTTACTCCTCAGCTTGCTTCGTCTCCTCATTCTCCACCTTTGCCGGCTGCTCACGCTGTGGAACTACAGCTGGACGAGGGAATCCTTCTTCATACTCTACCTCTTCATCCGGAATATGTTGAGGAAGGTAATCCTTCTTGATTCCAGGCTTACTGTAGTCATATGGCCAGCGGTATACAGCAGGAATATCTCCGGGCCAGTTTCCGTGACCAGGCTTGAGAGGAGTAGTCCACTCGAGAGTGTTGGACTCCCATGGATTGAGCGTCGCTTCTTTACCCCTGAAAATACTGTAGAAGAAGTTGTACAGGAAGATTACCTGTGCCGCCGCACCAATGATCGCTGCGAAGGTGATGAAGACACTCAGATCCCCAAACACGCCCATGAAATCAAACGCTGTGTATTGGTAATAGTGACGAGCGACCCCACCGAGCCCCATAAAGTGCATCGGGAAGAATACACAGTAGAGCGATACGAAGGTAAACCAGAAGTGAATGTATCCCAGGCGAGGGTTCATCATGCGTCCAAACATCTTTGGGAACCACTGGTACACACCAGCGAAGAAACCAAATGCGGAGGCACTCCCCATTACCAGGTGAAAGTGAGCCGTAACGAAGTAGGTATCGTGGAGCGGAATATCCAGAGCTGCATTTCCCAGCAGGATACCCGTAATACCACCTGTAATGAACAGCGATACCAGGCCTATGGCAAACAGCATGGCCGTTGTAAACCGGATATTGCCCTTCCAGAGGGTCGTGATGTAGTTGAAGGCTTTAATAGCCGACGGAACTGCGATGACCAGGGTAAACAGCATGAAGACTGTACCCAGGAATGGATTCATGCCCGTTACAAACATGTGGTGAGCCCACACGATGAAAGACAGGAATGCGATCCCCACCATGGACCCAACCATTGCCTTGTATCCGAAAATCGGCTTACGTGCGTGCACGGAGATAACCTCGGATGAAATACCAAGGGCAGGAAGGAGTACGATGTATACCTCAGGGTGTCCAAGGAACCAGAACAGGTGCTGGAACAGGATTGGGCTACCGCCCTGATAGTGAAGCAATTCACCCCCGATAAAGATGTCAGAAAGGTAAAAGCTCGTTCCCAGCAGACGGTCGAAGATGAGTAGAAGGGCTGCGGAGAACAACACGGGGAAGGATAGTACCCCGATGATTGCAGTCAGGAAGAAAGCCCAGATCGTCAGCGGAAGACGATCAAATGACATTCCCTTTGTCCGCAGGTTCATCACCGTCGTAATGTAGTTGATACCTCCCATCAGGGAGGATGCAATGAACAGGGCCATTGCAAACAGCCATAGGGTCATACCCAATCCGGAACCTGGCATTGCCTGAGGCAGTGCACTCAAAGGAGGGTAGATCGTCCATCCCCCACCAGCAGGGCCGGTCGAGATGAAGAGGGAAACAATCATGATTACCGAACTGGTAAAGAAGAACCAGTAGGAAAGCATGTTGATGAACCCGGAAGCCATGTCTCGTGCACCGATCTGAAGGGGAATAAGAAAGTTACTGAAAGTACCACTCAGACCAGCTGTAAGCACGAAGAATACCATAAAGGTACCGTGCATGGTTACCAGAGAAAGGTAAAAGTTGGGATCAAGTTTTCCTCCCGGTGCCCACTTACCCAGCAGGGATTCCAGGAAGGGAAAGGATGTTTCAGGAAATGCCAGTTGGAGACGGAAAATGGTAGACATCAAAATGCCAAAAATGGCCATGATGATACCCGTTACCAGAAACTGCTTGGCAATAACCTTGTGGTCAGTGCTAAAAATGTATTTTGAAACAAAACTCCCATGATGATCATGGTGGCCGTGGTCATCGTGGTGATGACCATGGTCCTGTTGCAAAGCGTGTGTTGTAGATTCAGCCATTCTTGGTCAGATTGATTATCCGCGTCCAGTAGTAATTAGGTATTTTATTCAGTAGCCATGGCTACTTCCTCATTCTCTGCTTCCTTCTCGCTGGCAGCCATTGCAGCTGCTTCAGCTGCTTTCACTTCCTCTTCAGAAGCCAGAGTTTTCCAGATTTCGTAATAGGGCTTTTGCTGATCCAGCCAGGCCTCGTATTCCTCCTGTGTCTCAACTACGATCACCCGACGCATGTTCCAGTGGCCACCACCGCAGATCTGCTGGCAGGACATTTCATAGTTGAAATCAGGATTACCAGTACGCTCACGCATTTCAGCGGTCGTAAGTGTAGGAGTAAAGTGAAAGCTGGTAGGCATACCGGGAACCGCATCCATTTTTACACGGAAGTGGGCTATGGTGGCGCTATGCAGAACGTCACGCGAACGGATACGCATCATGGCAGTACGATTCACTGGCAGGTGAATCTCATTCACGATCAGGTCATCCTGGGCTTCAGGATCGGCGTAATTTACTCCGATATCGTTCCCCGCAGATTCGTTGATATATCCCACGTTGGCTTCTCCCAGCGTGTGATCCTCACCGGGGTACCGGACAGTCCAGCCAAACTGCTTACCATTGACCTCATACACGATCGCCTCGTCCAACTCTTCCTCTGTTAGCTCCGTCATCGTATCATGCCATACTCCCACTCCATCAAATATCAGGAGGGTAAGGACTACAGCAGGAACGATGGTCCACAGAACTTCCAGCTTGTTGTTGTGAGGATAGTAGTGAGCCTTGCGTCCTTCACGGTAGCGATACTTCAGAGCGTAGAAAAAGAGCAGAATATTTGTAAGAACTGATGCGATAATCGCTACAACCAGTGAGTTGAACATCATCCGGTCAATCTCAGCTCCATGAGCTGATGCGGGATTGTTCATGAATACAAATTTCTCGGACCAGATATCCGTAGAAACATAGGCGGCGATAAGTCCTACCACCAGAAACATGAAAAACAGATTGGCATTGATGATATGGGGGTTCCACTTGGCAAATGGATCGATTTCCTTGTAACGGAAAACGAGAGAAAGGTTTAAACCCACCAGCAACAAGATTATGACCAGGAGTACCTGGGCAATTCCTATGAGCAATTGAGGATCCATATAATGATTTTTGTTATCGGTGCCGCTAAAATACTAAACTCTCTTAAAAACGCATCATCAATCTTTAATGGGAATCAAAATTGATGTTTCAGAATTTTCTGAACTGTCAGTCGTAAACAATTGCCTCATAAGAATAAATCTCATGAGGCAATTTTTGTTTGAAAATTTCTTGTTCAGGCCTCGGTTTCTTTAAACCGCACCAGTGCTATGGTGCAAGCTCTCCTCCAGATATGGGTGCTTCGTAGGTACCAGATTCGCCTTGGACAGCGAATTGAACACGACGAAGATAAAGATTCCGGCAAACAGCGCGAAGAATCCTACCTCAATGAGTCCGATACCAGGATTCTCTCCCATGGCACCTGGCATGATCATCAGATACAGGTCGTGCCAGTGACCGTACAGCACCACTGCTGCCAATGGTACGAAGGTGATGAACTTTCGCTTGGCATTCCGGGTCATCAGGATCAGGAAGGGGGTTACGAAGTTGATGAACAGGTTGGAATAGAACATGAAAGAATATCCCAGGTAGGCAGAGTCCTCAACCCTGTAACGTTTCACGTAATAGATTCCTTCCTCCGGAATGTTGGAATACCAGATCAGCAGGTACTGAGCTACCCATATGTAGGCCCAGAAGATGCTGAATCCGAAGGTGTACTTACCCAGGTCATGGAAGTGTGCGTCATTGACATACTTCATATGTCCCTGCTCCTTCAGGAATGCAGTGATCAGGTAGATGGTGATCATGCTGGAAACCATGGTTCCGGCAAAAATATACACAAAGAAAATAGTCGAGAACCAGTGTGGTTCGAGAGACTCAATCCAGTCTACTGCAAAGAGGCTGTATGAAAGGGCAAAGAATACCACGAAGAAGGCAGAGATTTTTTGCTCACGTCCAAAATGAGTCAGCCCACCTTCCTCGTCCTGGAGTAGAGACTGACGGCGGATATAAATCGCTACCAGTGTCCATACTCCAAAGAAGATTACACTGCGAATGATCCAGAAAGGAACATTGAGGTAGCCTTTTTTGGAATCAAGGATGGCATCAGTACCTTCTGGAACGGTAACCCACTCGTAGATTTCTCCCATGAAGAAGAAGATCAGTCCGAGGGCTATCACGCCGAAGGGGAGGTATTGGGTAATTGCCTCAGCAACACGGCGTACGGCAATGTGCCATCCTGCATTTCCTACTTTGTGAATAGCCAGGAAGAACAGGGCACCTATTCCGATGGTAAAAAAGTATAGTCCGCTAAGGAGCAGGTTGCTCACAATACGGGTAAAAGTGGTAGGCTCCTTGTGATGATGTCCACCACCGTGGCCTTCTTCAGCATGCTCTTCCTCGCCGTGCTGATCATCAGCTACGGTGTGGATGTCGCTCTGCTCAATTTTGACAGCATGTCCGCCTTCCTCATGTGAGTCAGCACCACTTTGGGAGTTACCACCAAAGAGGGCACCTAGTACAATCAGTACCAAGCCAACACCTATCAGCCCAAACGCGATATTCTTAAACCGCTGTTTAAACTCAAAGCGGTCGTTCAGGTCTTCCGGAGTGAAATGTGCGCTTGCCAATTTTATCTATTTTTTTGAGGTTCAAATTGAGAAAAATGGGCGTTAGCGACCGCTATTTGTTTCGCTGCTGCCTGCTGTAGCTGCTAGCGGGCTGGTACCACCGCCTTCGGTTCCGGTAGAGGCTACTTCTTCTACAGCTTCCTCACCCTCTTCAGTTTCCTGATAGGTGGGGAACCATTGCTTGATATAGCTGATGACTTCCCATCTCTCACGAGGAGTAATCTGAGAAGCATAAGATCCCATTTGACCTTTACCATAGGTAAGGGTGTGGAACATCTTTCCTTCAGTAATATTCAGTCCAGAGTAATCAGGGACTCCGACATATGCTCCCCCAGAAACCAAAGATCCATTTCCTTTGCCCTGGGCTCCGTGGCACATCACACAGTAGATGTCGTAGACCGTCTTACCTTTCTGGAAGGTCTCTTCATTTTCATCCAGGGGTGAAGTAAGTTCCAGTCCAGCCCGCTCGTAGTCATCCGTGGTATTTTCATAAGGATAAGGCGAATATGCCTCAGCATAATACCAGGACTCTTCACGTGGAACGGTTCCTTCCGGTGCTTTTTGAGCAGCCAGCCCGTTAGCGAAGTATTTTACTTTACCATCCTCTTCAGCGGCAGGATAATGTCCGCCAATCCAGGGCTGGGTATTATATACCGTCTGCGAATATGGCTCCAACGGAAGCGAGTTGTACATGTTAGGAGCATACTCAATGTTCCGATCGGACTTGTCGTAGTAACAGCCGCTCAGAGACATTACCAGTAGGCCCAGGATGAGCAACACCGCGTAACTTGTAGATTTATTGGGTATATGCATGGATCTATTGGTCTTTGAAGTCTTTGGTAGTGATTTCATAAGCCCCTTCTTCCTCGAAGACTGACCTGATAGCAGCTTCGTCGGCAACCTTTTCCTGGTCGATAGCCACAACAAATACATCATCTGTCTGGCGATCGTCCATCAGGAAAGCCTTCTTTCCAGGCCAATAACGGCCGATGATAAAGAAAGTGATTACCATACCATGAGCAGCAAACAGTACAGTCATCTCAAATGTGATGGGCACAAAGTCAGGGAATGCCAGTGAAGGCTTACCGCCGATATTCATGGGCCAAACTGCACCGTAAAGCAGGCTCATCATGGTCACAGCAGTGGCAAAGCCCAGGCAACCATAGATAAAAGAAGCAACGGACAAGCGGGTACGCTTGATGTTCAGGAAAGGCTCTATTTCGTGGATAGGGAAAGGAGAATAGATGTCATAGATCATCACACCCTGCTCCTTGAGACGCTTGGCTGCAGCAAACACCTTATCCGGATCCCAGAACTTGCCGATTAAGAAACTCTTATTCATTATTATTCAGATTGTAGAGTCAAACGGAATTTCGAATAATTAGGCGTTAGTTGTCTCACCTCCTACGGACTCCACGATGTGGTCAGGCTTCTTGGGGTGATGAAGCAGAGTCTTCACCTCAAACATGTTGATCACAGGCAGATACTTGGAAAAGAGGAAGAAACAGAACATGAACAGGCCGAAGGTACCGATGAAGATACCAGCCTCAACCCATGTGGGTGTATACATGGCCCAGCTTGAAGGCAGGAAGTCACGGTGGAGAGAAGAGACGATGATCACGAATCGCTCAAACCACATCCCAATGTTCACGAAGATCGAGATGATGAAGGTTGCCACCATGTTGGTCCGGATCTTCTTGGACCAGAAGAGCTGTGGAGTCACCACGTTACAGGTAAACATCGCAAAGTACGCCCACCAGTATGGTCCAAACATACGGTTTACAAAGAGATAGCGCTCCCACAGTACACCAGAGTAGTATGCAGTAAAGAACTCCGTGGTGTAAGCCAGACCAACCAGAGAACCTGTAGCCAATACAATCTTGGCGATTGACTCCATATGGTCCATGGTGATGTAGTCCTCAAGCTTATACACCTTCCGGGTTACAATCATCAGGGTCTGTACCATACCAAATCCTGAGAAAATCGCACCAGCAACAAAGTATGGTGGGAAGATGGTCGTGTGCCAGCCAGGGATGACTGATGTTGCAAAGTCCATCGATACGATTGAGTGCACCGAAAGTACAAGAGGAGTCGCGAGACCAGCCAAAATCAGTGAGACGATCTCGTAGCGGGACCAGTTGCGGGAGGACCCCTCCCAGCCGAAGCTCAAAGCTCCGTAAATCTGGGAAGCCAGCTTCTTGCCACCCCGTGCCATGCGGTCACGGATAGTGCCGAAGTCAGGAATCATGCCCAGGTACCAGAATACGAGAGATACTGAGAGGTAAGTAGAGATCGCGAAAACGTCCCACAGCAGGGGTGAGTTAAAGTTCACCCATAGAGATCCGCGGGTATTGGGAAGTGGCAGGAACCAGAGGCCTAACCAGGGGCGTCCCATGTGTAGAATCGGGAATAGACCTGCACACAGTACCGCGAAGATAGTCATCGCCTCAGAGGCACGGTTGATGGAATTTCGCCACTCCTGACGGAAAAGCAACAGTACAGCGGAGATCAGGGTTCCCGCGTGACCGATACCTACCCAGAATACAAAGTTGGTAATGTCAAAGGCCCATCCTACGGTCTTGTTCAGCCCCCAGGTACCGATGCCTTTGTATACCGTCCAGGCGATACAGGCAAAGCCTCCAAGCATTACCAGACCAGATACGGCGGTCCAGAACAGCCAGGTCATATTGGGCTTTGCCTCAATAGGACGGGTGATGTCCTCGGTAATCTTACCGTAGGTGTCAGTATTGGTTAGCCATTTCTGGCGAATCGGAGATCTTACGTGAGACATAACGTTGGTTGATCTATAATTAGGTTACTTACCTCTTTTTTTATGCATGTTCGCCACTGTGAGCAGCCTCGGCCTCATGCTCTCCATTGAGCCATGGGCGAGCTTCCATCTGCTCTTCGTGCTTGAATTTGGTTTCAGCCTCGTCGCGGTTACGTACCAGCGCCTGATACTGAACTGAAGGGAGGACCTTGATTTCCTCAAGAACAGCATAGCTGCGTGGCTGACGGAAAGCCTTGCTCACAGCACTGTTAGGATCGTTGAAGTCACCAAACACGATGGCTCCAGTAGGACATGACTGCTGACAGGCTACCTGCACATCTCCATCTTCTGGCTTGGCCAGAGTAGACTTGGCATTCACCTTCGCACGAAGCTTGGAATCCTGTAGGCGCTGTACACAGAAGGAACATTTCTCCATTACACCACGGAAGCGTACAGTAACGTCTGGGTTCAATACCAGCTTACCGAGGTCGCTGTGGGTGTACAGATCATTGAACTTCTTGGTGTCCTGCCAGTAGTTGAACCAGTTGAAGCGACGAACCTTGTAAGGACAGTTGTTCGCGCAGTAGCGGGTACCTACACAGCGGTTGTAGGTCATCTGGTTCAGGCCCTCATTGCTGTGGATAGTCGCCAATACCGGACATACGGTCTCACAAGGAGCGTTGTCACAATGCTGGCACAGCATGGGCTGGAATACCACGTCAGGATTCTGAGTCTCACCTGAGTAGTAGCGGTCGATGCGCATCCAGTGCATTTCGCGGCGGGTGCGAACTTCCTGCTTCCCAACAACAGGGATATTATTTTCTGCCTGACAGGCCACAACACAGGCACCACAACCGGTACACTTGTTGAGGTCGATGGCCATCTTCCAGTGGATATTCTGAGCAGTCTCCGGATCTTCAAAGTGAGAATCCCAAAGGGTAACCAGGTGCTCCTTTTTGGCTTCGCGCTTCTGTACACGAGCCTTGTACTTGCCATTGTTGTAGTTGGCGACGGTCGTCTCCTCAATGATGGCATCCGTACGGTCATAGTCGCCAGCCCCAACCAACAGCTCCGTCTTGGCGGGATCATATAACAGGTTGAAGGTCTGGGTCAGAGCCAGTGGATAGGTCATTCCGGCTTTGCTCATGCTTACCCCGGTAGAGGTGTATTGCATGGCTCCCCCTTCTACTCGCACAGCAGGATAGAAGTTGGTACCGGCAATCTGCTGACCACCTTTTGCTGTTCCGTTAGCGCGCTTGGTGACTTTACCAAACTTGCTTCCGTAACCCAAAGCTACTGCTACAGTCTGAGCAGCTTGCCCTGGCTGGATATATACCGGCATGTAGTAGGAGTCTCCATCGAAGGTCAACTCAACTACATCCTCGTTTTTCAGGTTCATTTCCTCAGCCAACACTACGGGAACAGACACATAGTTGTCCCAGGTGACCCGGCTGATGGGATCGGGAAGCTCCTGCAGCCATGGATTGTTGGCTTGCTTACCGCTACCGATTCCTACTTTTTCAAACAGTACGACTTCCAGTTCTCCCTCAGGAGTCTTGGCACGACTTCCCTGCATTACCTTGCTTGCCTGAGCCGCGAGTTGGCCATCAGCCATGACATATTCGGTCTCTTCAGCAGAAGACGTTGCCATGAATACCCCTTTACGCAGAGCCTCGTTCCAGAATTCACGGAATGTCAGGTACTGATCCTGCTGAGGGAACATATTTTCCTGCCAGAATCGCTTGAGGTAATCCTGGTACTTTTCGCTGATACCCATCCAGGTTAGCAGGCTATCCTGGGCCTGACGGGTACGGAAAATCGGATAAATAGTAGGCTGAACCAGAGAATAGTGGGTTCCAGTCTGCTGCATATCTCCCCATGACTCCAGGAAGAAATGATCTGGAGCAACGTAGCTGCAAAGCTCTGATGTCTCATCAGGCTTGGTAGCAAAAGAGATAGACAGACCTACATTGGAGATCGCAGCTGCAACCGTCTCTCCGAATGGAGAGTCCAGTACAGGGTTAGCTCCGTAAACGAGCAGAGCGGCAACTTCTCCGCCTTCCAGTTCCTGAGCAAGAGCGGCCAATGCCCGATCATCCCCCTGCTTGTAGAAAGAAGGTGAATTTATGTCGATGGTCTGACCGTAGTTACCCAGCATCTGATTGATGCCAACAATGATTGCCTGAACGGCAGGATCGTTGCTGTCAGAAATAACCAGGGACTTGCCACGGTTTTTCGCAAGGTCACTGGCAGCGATGTCCAGACCGTCCATGTAGGTGTTGTACCCTGGAACGTTAGGAATCTGGCCAGCTCCAACTTTGGAGGCAACCTTATTATATAGGTTCAGCAGAGCTACACCCTGCTGAGAAGGATTCAATGGGAAGCGCAGATCGGCCTTTGAACCAGAAGTGGTCAAAATAGACTCAAACTGCAGGTGACGAGACATCGGCTTGTCAGGGTTGCGGTTCACAGCGTACTGTGAAGCAAAAGCAACCGGGCTGATCCAGGTACCCAGGAAGTCTGCACCAAAGCTGACGATGGCCATGGCCTTGTCGAACTGGTAGTTGGGCACTGCGTACTTGCCGAAAGCCATTTCATGGGCCTGAGCCACAGCGGAAACAGAAACAGGATCGTAAGACACGTGCTTACCATCTTCAAACTGCCCGACAAACTCACCGATCAACTGACGGGTAGAAGGGCTCATCACAGAGTGTGAAAGCACTCGTACTTTTCCACCGTTTTCCTTGATCTTGTTGAGTTCAGAAATGATGTCTGCGTCGATAGACTCAAAGCTTGGCACCAGATTCTGTCCTTTTAGAGGAGCGCGCAGGCGCTCGTCTTCATACATGTCCAGGACAGTAGCCTGATCAGTAGCAGACAGACCGCCTTTGGTCAGGGGTGAATCCGGGTTGCCTTCCAGCTTGATGGGGCGACCTTCACGGGTCTTTACCAAAGCCGGATTACCGTTTGGAGTAGTAGAAGCGTACCAGTTAGGTACACCAGGAATGATGTCGTCAGGCTTGTTGACGTAGGGAATAGCTTTTTTGACTGGACCTTCTGCACAGGCAGCGAGGGTAGCAGCCGTCATTCCAAATCCCAGGACCTTGAGGAAGTCACGGCGATTGGAGTTGAAGCTCATACTTTCCTCAGAAGCTTCAGCCAGGACTTCGTCGATCGCCATGTCAGTAGGAAATTCCTTGCTGGCTTGCTCCACGAACTCCGGGGTTTGCTCCAGCTCCTCCAGGCTCTTCCAATATTTAGGCTTACTCATTTATGCTAAAGTTGTGGGAATTCTCTGAATAAAAATGAAACAAGGAAGGCTGTCATCAGCCTTCCAGTATATTAATAGTGGCAGCGAGCGCAGTTAAGGCCACCCATGTCCGCAACGGTCATGTCTGTAGCTTCGCCCAGTACTTTCACATTTTCGGTTCGGTGACAGTTAATACACCAGCCCATGCCCAAGTCGGAGTACTGATATACCACATCCATCTCTTCAACAGGACCGTGACAGGTCTGACACTCCAGGTCTCCTACCACAACGTGTTGTGCGTGGTTGAAATAAGCGTGATCGGGCAGATTGTGAATACGCACCCACTCGATTGGCTTCTCCTCGTAGTTCTCAATGTAGGCAAACGCCTCGGGGTCCCATCCGATGGACTCATATATCTTGGAGATTTGCTCACGCGAGTACTCTGTACGCTCAGCATCACCAGGATACTCCTTGGCCTGAATCTGCTTGTGGCAGTTCATACAAACGTTGGCACCAGGAATCCAGGCATTCTTGGACTTGTATGTACCAGAGTGGCAATACTGACAGTCAATCTGGTATTCACCTGCGTGAAGTGCGTGGCTAAATGCGATGGGCTGCTCAGGCATATAGCCCTGATGCAGGCCGATGGTCCGTGCTTCAGTGATCCATTTTGCCAGGCCACCCACAAGGGCGATGGTGATAATGGCCGTCAGGACAAACTTGTTGCTCAGCAGCGAACGGGTCTGATTGGCAATGGCCATCATGGATAGCGGCTCCTTACCGTCTTTCGCCCTTACTGCAGAAATGAGCGTTGCGGTGATGATCACCAGCAACAGAGAAATGAGAACCAATACCCCTACCAGTCCCAGCAGTGCATAGTAAACAGAAGGATCGGTAATAAACCCACCATCGCTAGCGGGAGTGACCTCTGTGGGGGGAGTTTCCGCCACATCGCCTACCGTGGTGTACTCGAGGATGTCGGCGATCTCGTCGTCGGTAAGAGTTGGGAAAGCCTGCATCTGCTGCTTGTTGTACTGCTCGTACAGGGCAACGGCTTTTTCATCTCCGGCAGCAATCATGCCTGGAGCATTACGAATCCAGCTGTACAGCCACTCTTCATCGCCAGAGTACTTATCGGCAACACCTCCTAATGGAGGGCCAACTCGCTGGGCATCGAGAGCGTGACAGGCAGAACAGTTTTGGCGGAATAGGCTCTTGCCATTTTCGGCGTCGGGCTCGGCCATAAGATTAGGCCCGGCCACTACCGCAAATAGCAGGAACAACGTAGTAAGTATATTACTGAAACCGATACGTCGCATAGCGTGACTGATTTGATCTAGCTGAAGCAAATGGTTCTGGTTTATTTCTGAATGAAGACTGAGATGACTTTAGTCTTCATTTGCCGTGCAAATTAATATGACCCCCTATCCGAACCAAGGATAGGCAGAGAAAGATATGAAGACTTTCAAAGATTTAGAATCGTTCTAAATAGAACGCTTTCCCCTTACAGGCATAGCTCTCCCCGCATGCCAAAAAACAACAAAATCGTCCCCAGAGACTCCCTGAGCGCAATAATTCCTCCACATCAATAACCCTACATATATACATATTACCAAAATCTAATCAAAAAATATTTTGGTAAAATCTCCCTCTCATGAAATTCCCGAGAAACCAAACCACAAACATTTCATCTCTTACGAATATTCACAATGACTTTTGATATTCGAATGGGATTCCTGAAAATTCAGGAATCCTTCTCCAGTTCCTGCCTCACAACCCTGTTCACGGCTTTGGGATCAGCCTTTCCTTTGAACTCCTTCATCATTTGACCGACAAAGAATCCGGCCAGGTTTTTCTTGCCCTGACGGTACCGCTTCACTTCATCCGGCATTCTTTCCATCAACTGCTGCATGGCTACGAGCAGTTCATCCTGATCAGTACCTGCCAGAAGCCCCATCTTCTCCGCCAGTATATTGGGATCTGCCTGAGGAGCCTCCAGGCATGCGGGTAGTAGTTGATCCCTTGCGACGGTGAAGCTGACTTTATCTCCGCTCACCAACGCAATCAGCTTTGCCAGATTTTCCTGGGTCACAGGATAGTCAGAGACTTCGATATCATGTTCATTCAAATAGGTCCTCACCGGTCCCAATAGCCAGTTGGCGGCAACCTTCCCCTCCCCTACCCGATCAGCGAGTTGTTCAAAGTAAGTGGCAAAGGGCAAATCCTCGATCAGGGTCATGGCCTCGTTTACGCCGATTCCCATTTTGTCCACATATTGGTGAAATCTACTCACAGGCAGTTCGGGCAATGAGACCCGAATTTCTTCTTTCTTTTCCTCCGAAACGACAATGGGCAGCATATCCGGTTCGGGGAAATAGCGATAATCCTGTGCGGTTTCCTTATCGCGCATGGCGTAGGTTTTTTGCTGTCTGGCGTCCCAAAGGCGGGTTTGCTGCTGCACCCGGCCTCCTGACTCAATCAGGCCTACCTGCCGCTCGACTTCATACTGAATGGCTCTTTGCAGGAAATTAATGGAGTTGAGGTTTTTCACCTCCACGCGGGTGCCGTACTCCGTGGCATCCTTTAGCATGACCGAGACATTGGCGTCGCAGCGGAGGTTACCTCGCTCCATGTTGGCATCTGAAACGCCAAGATATCGCACAATGCGCCTTACCTCGGACAGCATGGCCCCAGCCTGCTCAGGACTGCGCAGGTCGGGATTGGTTACCATTTCGGCGAGTCCGGTTCCAGCGCGGTTGAGGTCCACCAGGGTATAATGAGGGTCCTGATCGTGGATGGACTTACCGGCGTCTTCTTCCAGGTGGATGCGGTCAAGATGAACGGAAAAGCTGCTTCCATCCGGCATCGGCACCTCTACGGTTCCCTTCAGGCAGAGGGGAGCCTGATCCTGGGTTACCTGGTATCCCTTGGGCAGATCGGGGTAGAAATAATTCTTCCGGTCAAAGTAGCTGTAGGGATTGATTTCGCAGCCCAATGCCAACCCCAGGCGCAGCATCTGATCAATGCAGGCAAGATTGGGATTGGGCAGGGTGCCAGGATGGGCATAGGTCACCGCAGAAACCGATGAGTTGGGGTCTTCGCCAAAAGACATGCTTTCAGACGCAAACACTTTGGTCTGCGTCTGTAGCTGAATATGTATCTCCAGTCCGATGACCGTCTGGTACTGGGCCAATACCTCTGCAGTGGGTTTCATGGCTGCAAATAACATAGTCTGGGCAAGCCACGCAACCATCATGTCTGCATGAGGTGCCACTTTCCCATTCGACCGCTTTATAAAAAGAACCTGAGGCTGGATTTCAGCATAAGGGCGAACCCCTTATCTTACAGCATTCATCTCATTTTACCCCCGATACAAATTCTTTTTCCATGCGAAAATACCTACTACTACCGCTGCTCTCGTTGATTCTATCTACCACTTATGGCCAATCCTTCACCTCAGACCAGGCCCTGCAGGGCTATGGCGTATTTGGAGACAAGGTGACGTTTATCTTTGATGAAGGAATATATGGCGTAAAGCCCACGCGGGTGGTTGTCACAGGGGCTTTCCGAAACTGGGATGCCAACATGGGCGTGCCCGGCTGGGAGCTCACGCAAACGGGTCAACAGTGGTTGCTGACCATCGACAATACCGATTTCTCCGTCCTGACGCCCAATACTCCCTTTAAGTTTCGCACCGATGACGGCGAATGGATGCAGCCGCCTGCTGAGGCTCCCAACGAAGAGGGCGGAAACCTCGTGTTCATGCCGCAGGAGGTCGTCATTCCCCTGACTGCTGAGCTAAAGAGTGCTCACCTCATCTGGGCTGAGGTCAATGTGAATCGTCCCCTGACGCCTGACGCCTATCGCATCACCGACGCCGAAGGCAACGTCATCGAAGTAGCTGGCGTACTCCCCAACGGAGCCAGCACCACCCTGATCACCCCGGCGGAGCCACTGGATATCAAGCGGGTATATTTTCTGGAAATCCCTGAACTGGGCGCGAAAGCCCACTGCTCTTTCGATGGCTGGTTTCGCGAGACTTATTCCACCAAGGAACTCGGTGCCCATATTGACGACGGAGTGACCAGCATCCGGGTATTTGCCCCCAGAGCAGAGAAGGTGAAGGTTTACCTGTATAAAGGCCGCCATGACGAGAAAGCCTATCAGATCGAAGACATGCAGCGGGATGAGCAGGGGGTCTGGGAAATCACCTTTCCCGAAGACCTGCATGGCACCTACTACGATTTCACGGTACACGGAGCCTCCGATCCGGGCAATCATTTCTACGAAACCCATCCAGTCCACATCGGCGATCCCTACGCCCGGGTGAGCGATGACACCTGGGGTAAATGCCGCATCTGGCACCGCACCACCCCCGCCTCGCCGCTGGCAGAGGGAATCCCGGCCATGGAAGACGTGATCGCCTATGAGGTTCACGTTCAGGACTTTACCGACCGCCTGCCAGTCGACGAGGGGCTCAAAGGCACCTTTCCGGCCATGACGATGTCAGGCCTCACCAATTCACGCGGCGAAAAAATCGGCTTCGACTACCTCCTGGACCTGGGCATCAACGTGGTTCACCTGATGCCGGTGCAGGAATACCTTCACTTTCCCGACGATGACTGGCAGGCTTCTTTCGCAGATGATCCCTACATGATCGAGCAAGGCATCAGCGAAGAGAACTACCAGTGGGGCTACCGGACTTCTTTCGCCATGGCGGTAGAATCGAGGTACCGCAGCGCAGGCCAAGAACCCGGCGAAGAGCGGGAGGAATTTCGCGATCTGGTGCAGGCATTCCACGACGAAGGCATCGCCGTGATCATCGACATAGTCCCCAACCACACGGCGGAAAACATGGATGGTAATTTCTGGCTATTCAACTTCAACGCCCTCGACAAGCTCTACTACTACCGCACCCAGGACTTTGAACACATCGGCGCTTATGGCAATGAAGTCAAGACCGAAAACCGCCCCATGACGCAGCGTTGGCTCATTGATCAGTGCCAATACTACATCAAGGAATTTGGCATCGACGGCTTTCGCATCGATCTCGCGGGCCAGGTGGATCAGCAGACGCTCACGGCCCTGAAGGAGGCCATTGGTGAGGATAAGATCGTTTATGGCGAGGCCTGGATCGGCTCCAACGACCCAGCCTATGAGGCCAACCCGGACTGGGACTGGTACAAAGAAGATTCGCCGATTACCTTCTTCCAGGACGACTCAAGGGGAGCCTATAAAGGGCCGGTTTTTGAGCTAACAAACATGGACAAAGATCGTGGCTGGGCTGGCGGCAAATGGTCCGAGCGAGACAATGTCATGCGTGGCCTCGCCAATCGCTTTCCGGACGACAAGACGCCCCTCAGCGGCATCAGCTACCTCGACATTCACGACAACTTTGCCCTGGCCGATCAGTTTGGCGGACCGGAATTCGACGGACGCACCAGCGTCGATCAGGACGAATACAAAATCGCCGTTACCCTGCTCTACACCACGCTGGGGCCAATCGTCACCCACGGCGGCTCTGAAATCATGCGCAGCAAGGCCCATGCGCCACTGGGCGAAGTGGTCAAGGAAACCGAAGCGGGCTACAAGGTGTACCTCCACGGCTACCGCGACACCTACAACATGCGCACTGCCAACCAATTCGTGTGGGAGACGGTAGGCCAGACCCCCAGTCGCTCCAACCGGAACGACTACGAGAACATGCTGGCCTTCTGGCAGGGTATGAACCGCTTTCGCCTGAGCGAATACGGAGCAGTCTTTCGGGTGGCCGAGGCTGTGCCTGAGGGCTACTACCAGTGGATTCTGCCTGAGGATGAAAGCATGCTTGGTTACATCGTCGATGAGCAAGTCCTGGTGTTGATCAATGCAGACCGCAGCGCCAATTATTTTGAGAATCTGGAACTTCCAGCGGGTGATTGGCACTTAATTGGTACCACTAAGGAGGTTGACCATGAGAATGGCGTATCACAAGGGACCGCCCCACAACACATGGAAGGTGGAGAACCGTTTTCCTTCGAAATGGAAGCAACTTCTCTTCTGATTTGGGTCAAAAAATAACCTGACTGGCTCATCCAAGTCTATGGGGGCAGTATCATCTCATTGAGCCTGTTTTGCCACGGATAGGATTTTACCCAATTGGCTGTAATATTTGCATCACAACTGGCTTTTCACGGCCATTGGGGTATCCTATTTTTACCGATTAAAAGCAATACAGTAGTCTGTATCTACGCTCACCTTCCCAACCAGGCTTCAGATGAATCAATTGCCCAGGGCATACATGAAATGGATGGTGATGTGGCTGTTCACCTTAAGTGGAGCGACACCTGTCCTCATGGCTCATGGGCACTACCCTGTGGACAGCTACACCCTGTACTGGGATACTACTAACCAGGTCACCATTGAAGGGCTGCTTGCAAAGGGGGCAGATAACCTGTTGACCAGACCGGAAAACCAGAGCCTGAACCAGACCGCCCAGCCCTACACCCTCTGGGCTGAAATCGACCTATCCAAAAGCGAGGACATCCGGGACCATTTTCTGGTCATCAACAATCCCGTGCTCGATCAGGCCAGCTTTTACCTGGTCTGGAAAGATTCCTTGATCAGTACCAGGCAGGTAGGGCCACGGAATCAAACCGATGCGCGCAAGATCTATACTCGTACCATTGCCTTTCCCATTACCATTCCAGCTAGCCTGTCTCTCCCCTCCAGGGAGCTCAAATGCTACGTGAGGCTCATAGACGATGAGGAGATGACCCTCCCCCTGCTGATTTATCCCAGACAGGAACTGATGGCCAAGGAAGGCAGTGAAATGGGGCTGGTTGGCGTGCTGATCGGAATCCTGCTCATTGCTACGCTGGGATACTTTTTCCTGTATTTCAATAGCCGAAAAATATCCACCATCTACACTGCTTTGACCCTGATCTTCAACCTCTTGATGGTGCTGATCACGAGCGGATTGTTCAGGACTATATTTCCCGGCGTCATAGTTTTCCTGGAGGGTCTGGAGATCATTCTGATTGGCGCCGCAGCGGTGGCTCCCCTCATAATGGTAGGAAAGACCCACCTTTCTAATAGTCCTGGTACCAAAAAGTGGGTTTTCTCAACCATGTGGGTTTTCCTGGGGCTTTTTCTCATCCCATGGTTCATGTGGATTCCCATCAAAATAGGATACATCCCAGCGGCAGAAATCCGGGCTTATTCCATCCTGGCCTACCAGTTAGGGGACTTCATCTACATTCTATTCTTTCCATTTGGGCTCTTCTTCATCTATTCTATGTTGAAGAGTCGGGATTTCACCGCCAAAATGTTTGGGCTGGGATTGCTCATCCTCTACATCGGCTCTCAGATAACCTATACACTTCCTCAACTAGGCGAGTCGCTTAACCTGACTTTCCCACGTGGATTTTATTTTTTGGGAGTTACAGGCTTCGCAGTCAGCCTGCTCATCGGAGCGGCAAATGGCTTTTTGGTCATTGCCCAGGAGAGGCAACAGGCCATTGCTGCCAAGCTAAAGGCTACGGAAGATATCAGGGAGCTCAACTTTCAGCTACAGGAGGCCAATGCCAACCTCGAAGAAAAAATAGCCAAGCGAACAGAAGAGCTGTCGGTAGCAAAAGAAGCCGCAGAAACCGCTGCCAAGGCAAAGTCGAGCTTCCTCGCAACCATGAGCCACGAGATTCGCACTCCCATGAATGGGATCATCGGCATGGCAGATCTGCTAGATCAGACGCATCTCGACGAAGACCAGCGGGACCAGCTTTCCATCATCCGCAATAGCGGCGAAACCCTGCTGACCATCATCAACGACATCCTGGACTTTAGCAAGATCGAATCCGGTAAACTGGAATTGGAAAAGGTGCCGCTGGAACTCGCCAAGGATGTTGAAGAAGTACTGGAACTATTTGGCCCCGTCGCCAGAGACAAGAAACTGGACCTGCTCTACGAGATTGACCAGTCCGTACCGCGTGGCATCGTGGGAGATCCCATTCGCCTCAAACAGGTGCTCTCCAACCTGATCAGCAACGCGGTCAAGTTCACCAGCGAAGGAATGGTCCTCTTGCAGGTCAAATGTACCCACTTGAAAGAGAGTGAACATATCATCCACTTCGGTATCTCCGATACGGGCATCGGCATCGAGGAAGAAAAACTGGAACAGCTCTTCCAGCCATTCCAGCAGGTGGATACCTCTACCACCCGGCAGTTTGGCGGTACGGGACTGGGGCTGGTCATTTCCCGGCGCCTCGTCAGCCTGATGGGGGGAGAAGTGGGGGTCAAAAGCCAAGTGGGCCATGGCTCTGAGTTCTATTTCTCGATTCCAACCCAAGCAGTAGCAATAGAGGCAGCGGAATGGGCTTCGGACTGGCTACTGGATAAAGGGTTGAACGCCCTGGTGGTGGACGACAACGAAGTCAACCTGAATATCCTGGAAAAACAGCTCAAGGCCTTTCAGATTAAGTCCCAGTTGTTCTCTTCACCTCATCAGGCTTTGGAGTCATTGGAGAAAGAGAGCTTTGACTTCATCATCACCGATTATCACATGCCCCTGATGGATGGGTTGGAGTTTGCCCAGAAGTGCAAAGCACAACTACCCGATACCCCCATCCTCATGCTAAGCTCAGTTGAGGGGGTACACAAGTTGCCCGGGGCACAGCAGGCCCTCGACGAATTTCGGCTCAAACCCACCCGTTACCGCAATCTGATGCGGACCATCGGACAGTTGCTGGGTCAGACGCCCGAACGTACAGAGGTGATTCCCAAACCGGCTCCCACCCACCTGGGGCAGGATTTACCTCACATACCCCTCAATATCCTGCTGGCCGAGGACAACCTCGTCAACCAAAAAATTGCCCGACGAATGTTTGGCAAACTGGGCTACCAGCCTACTGTCGCGACCAATGGACAGGAAGCCCTGACCTTGTTGGCAGAAAGGTCCTACGACATGGTGTTCATGGACATGCAGATGCCAGTTATGGACGGCATAACCGCTACCCGGGAAATTCGCAAAACTCACCTCGCAAAGCACCTGCCGATCATCGCACTGACCGCCAACGCACTGGAAGAAGACCGGGAAGCCTGCCTCGCAGCCGGGATGAATGACTACCTGGCCAAGCCCATCAAACCGGCGGCCCTCCAGCAGATCATCCACAAATGGACGAATCCCGAGCAACAGATCTCTTAGCCAGACTCTGATTTTAACCCCATGAGCCCACGGTAAGCAGCCTTTCCCTGATCGGTCAGGTAAGGGTACAGGCCCTCCAATAGCAGTTTTAGGTAATAGGCGAGCTCTCTTTCGGGATGTTGAATCAATTGGGCGTTGATCCAATAGTCCCCCAGGATATTCATTCGCTCGTACAGACGCTCGTATTCGCGTTCAAATTCCGGCGGGCGCATGAGCCCCTCTTCGATCAGGCGCTGAAACAGGAACAAAAACTGCTGGCTTCTGCCTTGCTGTAATTGCTGGTAGTGGGTCCGAATGCGTGGAAACTCCTGCATGATCTTCACAAAATCGATCAGCAGGAAGCGATACCCATACATTTTCTCCATAACTGCCCGTCCGCTCTGGTACATCAGCAGCAAGCTGGGGGCATCGACCTGGGTTTGCGACATGACCCCGTTGAGTTCCTCCACCAGGCGGAAGTAGAGAGCCTCGATCAGGTCTCCCTTGGTCTTAAAATGATAATTGAGATTGCCCTGGCTCATTTCTGCCGCCTGGGCGATGTTCCGAAGCGTGATGTCCGAAGTCCCCTTTTCGTTGAAGAGCCGCAGCGCGGTGAGCAAAATTTTTTCAGGCGTCTTTTTCAAAATTAGTAAACTTGACCTAAATTTGAGCGTATTATTTTTCAGCTGACCCAAAATAGAAACTCCTTTTGGCTGGGCCAAAGATTTTACCCCAAATTCCCAACAAATGAACATTACCATAATCGGCGGCGGCATCACAGGCCTCAGCACGGCCCTGGCCCTGCATCAGGCGGGACATGAAGTTTCGGTATATGAAAAAGCTCCGGCCATACAACCGGTAGGGGCAGGCATCTGGATGGCCCCCAACGCCATGAAGGTGTTGAACTGGTTGGGAGTTGGGGAGCAGGTAAAGGCCTCTGCTGCCATTCTGAAAATGGCAGAAATAACCGACCGGAAGTTGCGCCCTCTGCGCAGCGACCAGAGCATTGCAGGTGGGGAGCATGAGCACCAACGCATCGTGTCCATCCACCGTGCTCACTTGCAGGGCCATTTGTATGAGGCTTTGCCCAAAGAAATTATCCACCTGGGTCATGCCTATCAGCGCCATGAGGTTTTGGGAGAAAAAGTGCGGGTTTACCTGGAAGGACTGGAAGCCCCCATTGAGACCGACCTGCTCCTGGGCGCCGACGGGCTGAATTCTGCCGTGAGGCGTGCCTTGTTTCCAGACTCGGAGTTGCGCTACTCCGGCCAAACCTGCTGGCGGGGGGTCGCTCCTTTTCATCTGGATGAACAGTGGGACTCCACCTGTCGCGAAGCCTGGGGACCGGGCCTCCGCTTTGGCTTTTCAGACATTGGCAATGGCAAGGTCTATTGGTTTGCCGTGGCAAAAGCTCCTCAGAGTCAGACAGATCCACAGGAACAGCGGCAACAGATGCTGCTGAAAAAGTTCTCACCCTTTGCGCCGCTCATCACCGACCTGATCGCCGCGACGCCCACAGAAGCCATTTTACGCCATGACCTCAGCGACCTCAAGCGCATCGCCTCCTGGTCCAAAGGCCCGGTCGGTCTGCTCGGCGACGCCGCCCACGCCACCACCCCTAACATGGGACAGGGAGCTGCTCAGGGCATTGAGGATGCCTATGCTTTTGCCCAGGCTATGTCTGAGTTCCCCGATCCCGTTGAGGCTCTCCAGCAATTCGAGCAGCGCCGCCGCCCCAAGGTGGACCGCGTCGTCAACACTTCCTGGCAGATCGGGCAGGTAGCCCACCACCCAATTGGTCAGCCCGTCGCCAGACTGGCGATGCGCCTTACTCCGACCAAAGTGCTGAATCAACAGATGAAGTCGCTGTATGCGGTGGAAGGAATGAGATAAGAGACCGCTGCGCTGCGAGAAACGAGAAGCGAGAGAAGAAGTTAGACCACTGCGCTGTCAGACCACTTCGTTGTCAGAAGTGAGACAAGAAGACTTCTTGCTTCTTTCTTCCCCTCTGACTTCTGACTTCTTTCTCCTATATGCCGCATCGGCAGCCCAGCATATCCAGCCCAATCCCATCTGGCTGATGCCCATTCATCTCGGTAATCTGGCTCAGTCGGATCAGGGTTCCATTGCGGAAGAGCACCCCGTCTTCGTCCTCGACGGTTTTCATTTTCTCGATGAAAGACTTGAGGGAATGCGATTCGCCATCGCTATCCAGGTACGTCAGGTTCACCACTTCGCGGTGAATGGCCGCCGTTTCCAGCATTTGGGTGAGGTCGTAATAGGAGATTTCGGAGGGCATAAGGCTATGGTGTTTCTGTACTATACGAAATTCGCCCGTAGAGTTGGATATCGGAAGTCTGGAGACTTGGGGACGATAGGTGTCGGCTCAGAGAGCCTTACCAGCCCGTCCTTAGGGACGGAAAGCCGCTGAGAACCGCTATAGCGGTTTCGCTCGTGAGCTTCTCAGAAGCGAAACGCAAAGTCCCAGCGTCTCTGACGCCCGAATAATCGAAAGTCTGGAGACTTGAAGACAGCAGGTGTCGGCTCTAGGTACTTCACTTCGTTCAGCACAGGCTCTTACCAGCGCCATCTGTTGGATGACTCAACCGCCAAGGACTGCTTTAGCAGTGCTGCTCGTGAGCTTCTCCGAAGCGAAACGTCATATCTCAGCGTCTCTGACGCCCTGGATATCGGAAGTCTGGAGACTTGAAGACAGCAGGTGTCGGCTCTAGGTACTTCACTTCGTTCAGCACAGGCTCTTACCAGCGCCATCTGTTGGATGGCTCAACCGCCAAGCACTGCTCCAGCAGTGCTGCTCGTGAGCTTCTCCGAAGCGAAACGTCATGTCTCAGCGTCTCTGGCGCCCGAAAAATTACTATCTTCAGAGCAAAGCCTCCAACCATGTCCCGCTACAAAATCTACGATCAATTCGGATGTTACTTCCTCACCCTTTCTGTGGTGGACTGGGTCGATGTATTCACCCGAAAGGAATACCGAGAAATCCTTATCGAAAGCCTACGTTACTGCCAAAAGAACAAAGGACTGGAAATCAATGCATATGTCCTCATGTCCAATCACCTGCACCTGATTGTCCAGGCCAAGGGAGACATTCCCCTATCTGACATCCTACGTGATTTCAAGAAATTCACAGGCAGAGCTATTCTGGCCAGCATCCAGGAACATCCTGCCGAAAGCCGCCGCGAATGGATGCTCCACCGCTTTGCCTATCGAGGCCGCACCAACAATGGCCAACGCGAGCATCAATTCTGGCAAGGGGACAACCACCCTATTGAACTCTACAGCTTACCTGTCATGGCTCAAAAAATCCAGTATATCCATCAAAACCCTGTTAAAGCAGGCTGGGTTCGGGAAGCCAAACATTACCCTTACAGCAGTGCCGGGGTATATGCTGGTGAGGAAGGGATCTTGGACGTAGTCCCTATTGACCTGATGCAAGGGCCATTTCCCCAGGAAGACTTTCAGTTTTGAGGATATCGGAAGTCTGGAGACTTGAAGACGATAGGTGTCGGCTCGGAGAGCCTCACCAGCGCCATCTGTTGGATGGCTCAACCGCTATGCACTGCTTTAGCAGTGCTGCTCGTGAGCATCTCCGAAGCGAAACGCACAGTCCTAGCGTCTCTGACGCCAGAATAATCGAAAGTCTGGAGACTTAAAGACGAGAAGTGTCGGCTCGGAGAGCCTCACCAGCGCCATCTGTTGGATGGCTCAACCGCCATGCACTGCTCTAGCAGTGCCGCTCGTGAGCTTCTCCGAAGCGAAACGCACAGTCTCAGCGTCTCTGACGCCCTGGATATCGGAAGTCTGGAGACTTGAAGACGGTAGGTGTCGGCTCGGAGAGCCTCACCAGCCCGTCCTTAGGGACGGAAAGCTGCTGAGAACCGCTATAGCGGTTTCGCTCGTGAGCTTCTCCGAAGCGAAACGTAAGGTCTCAGCGTCTCTGACGCCCTGGATGTCTGAAGTCTGGAGACTTTGGGACGATAGGTGTCGGCTCAGAGAGCCTCACCAGCCCGTCCTTAGGGACGGAAAGCTGCTGAGAACCGCTATAGCGGTTTCGCTCGTGAGCTTCTCCGAAGCGAAACGCACAGTCTCAGCGTCTCTGACGCCAGAACTTCTTCCTTGACCTAGCTCCCTGATTTCCGTATCTTTCAAGAAAATCAAGTATGATCCGTACCATCCTCACCGCAACGGATAAAGTGCTCCAACTCATTCTACCAGAAGCCTGGATGGGAAAAACAGTGGAAGTCATTGCATTTGCCACAGATGACCTATCCCCTCAATCCCCGATAACTGTGAAACCCATCGGACAGCGCGAAATAACCGTGATCGACGTTCCTTCCACACCTTATCGCTTTGACCGAGATGAGCTACACGAACGTTGAGTATTTTCTGGATACCAACTTGTTGGTTTACGGCCATACCAATTTGGATAAATCCAAACAACAGGTTGCTGCTCAGATCATACAGCATCATGAGGTCATCATAAGCACCCAGGTGATGCAAGAGTTCATAAATGTGTTGGTCAAGAAATTCAAGACACCATGGGCCACCGTTCGACACCTTGTCCAGCAGGTGCAGTTAAATTGTCATATCCATACCAATAGCATTTCAACCATAGAGACTGCCGCTCAAATTGCTGAGCGATATAAGTTCAGCTTTTATGACAGCCTGATCGTGGCTGCTGCACTTGAGACAGGCGCCACAACTCTTTACTTAGAAGACCTTCAGGACCAACAACTTATAGACAAGCGGTTATTAGTGGTTAATCCGTTTAAATAGGTAATATCGGAAGTCTGGAGACTTGGGGACGATAGGTGTCGGCTCGGAGAGCCTCACCAGCGCCATCTGTTGGATGGCTCAACCGCCAAGCACTGCTCCAGCAGTGCTGCTCGTGAGCATCTCCGAAGCGAAACGCACAGTCTCAGCGTCTCTGACGCCCTGGATCTCGGAAGTCTGGAGACTTGAAGACGGTAGGTGTCGGCTCGGAGAGCCTTACCAGCGCCATCTGTTGGATGACTCAACCGCTATGCACTGCTCTAGCAGTGCTGCTCGTGAGCCCTGTGCTGAGCAAGGCCGAAGCATCTCCGAAGCGAAACGCACAGTCATAGCCCCTCAGACACCCAAACTTCCCCTTTTCCCCCCCAACTTTTTCCCCTAATTTTGAGCCCCAAATTGATTTGAGCCGTAGAACGCTGACAGGGCACTGCCTTTGCCAAGGTTACCCTGGCGTCGTTCCCCTCAATCAGGCCTTAGGCACATTGGCCTGGGCAATTACGAATCACGAATTACCAATCACGAATTAACCCCCATGGGCACCTACGACTTTCAAAGCGTCGAGAAAAAATGGCAACAGTACTGGAAGGAAAACCGCAGCTTCGTCGCGGAAAAGCTTTCCGACAAGCCTAAATACTACGTACTGGACATGTTCCCCTACCCTTCTGGGGCGGGGCTACACGTAGGTCACCCACTGGGATACATCGCGACCGACATCATGGCGCGCTACAAGCGCGCTCAGGGACACAACGTGTTGCACCCCATGGGCTTCGATGCCTTCGGGTTGCCAGCGGAGCAGTACGCCATCAAAACCGGCATTCACCCCGCTGAGACCACACGCAAGAACATCACCCGCTACAACGAGCAGCTCGAAATGCTGGGCTTCCACTACGACCCGGAGGCCGAGTTGTCCACCAGCGATCCCGATTACTACAAGTGGACCCAGTGGATTTTCATCCAACTGTTTGAGCACTGGTACGACAAGTCGCAGGAGAAAGCCCGCCCCATCAGCGAGCTGGAGCAGATCTTCGCCGACAATGGCAACGTCGGGCTGAAGGCGGCGACTTCGAATAAAAAGAAATTCACCGCAGAGGACTGGGAAGGCATGCTGGCCAGCGAAAAGGCCGACATGCTGATGAACTACCGCCTGGCTTATGCCGCCTATGCCACCGTCAACTGGTGCGAGGCACTGGGCACCGTGTTGGCGAATGAGGAAGTAAAGGACGGTAAGTCCGAGCGCGGCGGCCACCCCGTTGAGCGCCGGGAGATGAAGCAGTGGATGCTGCGCATCACCGCCTATGCCGACCGCCTGCTGAACAGCCTTGAAGACCTGGAATGGTCCGATGCCATGAAGTCCATGCAAACCCACTGGATCGGTCGTTCAGAAGGGGCCAGCGTATTTTTTGGGGTGAAAGACAGCGAGGAACAACTCGAAGTCTTCACCACACGGCCTGACACGCTGTTTGGCGTTACCTTCATGGTGGTTGCTCCCGAGCACAAGATCGTGAACCAGATCACCACCAAAGAGCAGCGCAAGGAAGTCAGGGAATACGTGAACTGGGCCAAGAACCGCTCCGACGTCGAGCGCATGGCCGACACCAGCAAGACCGGTGTCTGGACCGGAGGCTACGCCATCAACCCCGTGAACGGCCAGGAAATCCCCATCTGGATTTCGGATTACGTGGTGATCACCTACGGCACCGGGGCCATCATGGCCGTGCCATCCGGCGATCAGCGCGACTGGGAATTCGCCAAAAAATTTGATATCGAGATCATCCCCATCACCGACACGGTGAACATCGACGAAGGGGCTGATCCTTCCAAAGAGGCCAAAATGATCAACTCTGGCTTCCTCGACGGCATGACCGGTTACGAGGCCATGACCGCTATGGTCGAGAAGCTGGAGGAAATGGGTGCTGGCTCTGGCGAAGTTACCTACCGTCAGCGCGACGTGATCTGGTCGCGTCAGCGTTACTGGGGCGAACCAACCCCCATTTGGTATGACCATCAGGGCATCGCCCACGCCGAGAGCCTGGAGAACCTGCCGCTGACCTTGCCGGAAGTGGACGAATACAAGCCTTCGAAAGATGGCCGCCCTCCCCTGGCACGTGCGAAGGACTGGGCCAGGCCCGAGAAGGGCAAAACCCGCGACCTGAACACCATGCCGGGTTTGGCCGGGTCTAGCTGGTACTTCATGCGCTATACCGACGCGCACAACGACGAGGCTTTCGCCGATCCGGAGCGCCTCAAGTACTGGTTGCCCGTCGATCTGTACGTGGGCGGCACCGAGCACGCCGTGGGGCACTTGCTCTACAGCCGTTTCTGGACCAAGTTCCTCCACGACATCGGGCACTGCCCGGTGGATGAACCCTTCAAGCGACTGGTGAACCAGGGCATGATTCAGGGCACTTCGCAGTTGATGTACCGCCACAAAGAGACCAACGAGTACGTGTCAGCGGATCTGGTCAAAAAGAGCCAGGAAGACAAGTACAGCCAGATTCACACCGACGTCAACATCGTCAGCAATGGCGTCATGGACGTTGAAGCGTATGTCAACTGGACCAATGAGCAGAACGCGACCTTCCGCCTGAATGAGGAGGGCGAATTCCAGACTTTCTCCCAGGTGGAGAAGATGTCCAAGTCGCTGTACAACACCGTCGATCCGGCCAAAATGTGCGAAGAACACGGTGCGGACGTACTGCGCCTGTACGAGATGTTCCTCGGCCCCATCGAGATGGCCAAGCCCTGGAACACCGACGGCATCAGCGGAGTTTCGACCTTCGTCAAGCGCTTCTGGAACCTCTTTGTCGATGAGGCCAATCAGCCCAAAGTAACCGACGAAGAGCCCACCAAGGAGGAGCTGAAGCTGTTGCACGAAGCCATCAAGCAGGTTCAGGAGGGCATCGAACGCCTGGCCTTCAACACCTGTGTGCCGGCCTACATGGTGCTCAGCAAGGAGCTGAACCGCCTCAATTGCAGCAAGCGCGCCATTTTGGAGCCGTTTGTGGCGATCGTAGCGCCCTTTGCCCCGCACATCTGTGAGGAGCTGTGGTCATTGCTCGGCAATGAGGGCACCGTGATGGACGTCCCCTTCCCGGAGTGGAAGGAAGAATTCCTCAAGGAAGACAGCATCGAGTACCCCGTGCAGGTCAACGGCAAGGTACGCGCCAAGATCAGCGCCCCCGCCGACGCCGACAAAAAGGCGGTCGAAGAAATCGCACTCGCCGATCCCAAAGTCCAGGAATTCACCGGTGGCAATCCACCCAAGAAGGTGATCGTGGTGCCGGGCCGGATCGTGAATGTGGTTGTGTGATGAATTGAAGAATTCGTGATTCGCAATTCGTAAATGAAGACCTCGTGGGTTTTGGCCTGCGAGGTCTTTTTACTTCCCGTACCCTGATCGGGAGGTTTCAATCTCGCGGTAGTGCTCATTTGCCCAATCAACCAGGCCCCTGATGTGAGGAATCAGGGTGATGGCTCGTTCGCTCAACTGATACTCCACCCTGGGGGGGACTTCGGGATAGACCTTCCGGTGAACCAGCCCATCAGCTTCCAGGTTTTTCAGCGTGACGGAGAGCATTTTCTGCGAAATGTTCCCGATGGCTTTATGGATCTGGTTGAACCGGAGCACCTCTACGTCGCTCAGTAGGAGTAGGACCAACATCGACCACTTGTCCCCAAACCTGTCGAGGATGTTCCTGACAGGGCATCGCTCTGCATCCGAGTATATTTCTGGAATTTTATTCATCGCTAAGTCATTGATAATCAACATTACTTACCTCGGTTTCAGTATTAGAAGCAGAGGTAAGTTCTTTTCTGCAAGCTGCTTACCATTTACCTTTGACTAACTAAAAGTAAGCAACTACCCATTACACACCAAAAATACTTAGACATGAGTAAGACACTGATAACAGGTGCCACTGGCGGTTTAGGCTCAGCCGTGGTTAAGTTCCTCAGCCAGAATTCTACCTCCGACCTGGCCGTAATGGTCAGAGATACCAGCACTGAAAAAGCACAGGCTTTCGCCAAGCAGGGTATCGAAGTCCGCAAAGGCGACTACGATGACGAAGTATCGCTCATCGGGGCTTTTGAGGGCATCGACACGCTGTATTTTGTATCGGGAAGTGATATCGGGGCAAGGCTGCAACAGCACCAAAACGTGGTTGAAGCCAGCTCCGAAGCAGGAGTTAACCACATCGTCTATACCAGTGCAGGCCGAAAGAATGAAGGGGAAGATTCTCCCCTATATCCCGTCATGCAGGCACTCATCAGCACCGAAAACTGGATCAAGGCCTCCGGGATGAACTATACCATCCTGCAACACAACCTCTATGCAGGTGTGGTCCCCATGTTTGTCGGAGAAAAAGCTCAGTTGCTCAACAGCAAAACGGTCTATTTGCCAACGGGAGAGGGCAAAACGGCTTTTGCCCTGAGAGACGAACTAGCGGAGGCTGGTGCCAACGTGCTCAGCTCTATCGATCAGCACGTGAACAAGACCTATGTACTCAACGGCCAGGCAGCGGTTTCCTTTGCAGAGATCGCCTCCATGCTGTCCGACATCCTGGACGAAAAGATCGGCTACCACAGCCCCAGCGTCCCCGAATTTCAGGAGACAATGAAGTCAATCGGACTGCCAGAAGAGATCATCGGCATGACAGTAGGATTCAGCCTGGGCATTGCCGCAGGAGAATTTGATGATGAAGGTAAAGACCTTCAAACGCTGCTGGGAAGAGAGCCTATGAAGCTGGCATCTTTCCTTCAACAGGTTTACGGATAAAGCAAAACCCAGGTATATGACAAATTTTCAGCCCACGCAGGTGTTCTCACCTACGTGGGCCGCTTTTTTTCGCGTATATTATGGGAAGATTACCCAGCACATTGAACCATCCCCTCCACATAGCACGCAACATCTTGTTGGTTTTAGTGATCCCCCTCCTGGGTCAGGAAGCCCTCGCTCAGGATGCTGATTGGTCAGATGTGAAGACCATGACCATTGTTCCCTTCCACCTCGATGCGGAGCGAAGGGGAGTTTATAAGTCAGAATCTGTGAGAATGCCACGTAGATCAACCGATGGCATTATTTTCACCATGGCGGAAAACTGGATTGCCCTTGACTCTGCGCCTGATACCACGGCGGGATTTGTGTATTTCGTTTTTGATCACCGGAAAAGGGAGTATCAAACCGTCATCCGGGTATCTCGGGATACATCGCGGGCCTGGCAGATGGTTGCACCTGAGGTAGGTCTTTGGTATAGGAGCCGCAATCGAGCCAACAGAAAAACTTATGTCCAATTTCTATATCTCTTTCGTGCCAATATCGACCTGCCCGCACCGGGGGCTCCTTATGACGGCCTTGATGAAGACCTATCTTTTGAGGCAAATTTATTCGACCCTGGGCTCCCGTATGATGCACTTAGGGAGGCTGAGTTGGTCGCGAACTTCCATGCCGATTTTCCCCGTCCTTTTGTCCCGGAAAAGACTTTCGATCAGAGCACACAGATGCAAAAAGCTATCCTAATCCGGATTCTAAAGTATTATGAGAAGGAGTTAACGCGCTTCCAGTTTTACCCACAGGTTCTTTCCTTACTGGTTGAGGAATTGCGAACTGTAACCTGGCAATTTGCTAAAGCGGGGCTGTACTTCGAGGTAGTACCTATCACAGAAATAGCCCGGCCTAAACGCATTCCCATCTGGTATGAGAGAACTGACTACCTGACCCTAATCTGTACACCGGGGAACGAGCAGACTCCGGATTTATCGATCTCCTACCTTACCGCGGAGGTATTCAATACATGTATGGAAAAGTATTGGGAGGATTGACACTTTCGCCCCTGCGGTGGAAGCGGTTTAAGACAAGCTTAACCCGGCCTTAACTTACTCCTCCCATTCATCGCGTATGTTAGCTGGGATTAAAATTTCAGCCTTGCCCAATACCCATATTTCCATCTTTCACGGCTCCGGCCAACCCCTGGAACTTCGGTCCCTTCCCAGACCTGCCCCCGATGTGGGAGAAATCCTGCTCACGGCGGAATGCATAACGCTGTGTCGCAGCGACCTCAGCACCTTTTCTGGCAAGCGAAAAGAAGCGATCCCCACCATACTGGGACATGAGGGAGTTGGACGAATCGAGGCATTCGGAAAACATATCTCTCGGTCAGATCTCAATGGAGTGCCTTTGCAGATCGGAGATCGGGTAACCTGGTCCATTTTTGCGGCTGATCCGGCGGGAGAATGGGCGCAGCGGGGGATTCCCCAAAAGCAGCCGGGTTGCTGCAAGTATGGGCACCGACAGCTGACTGACACCGATGGGTTTCACGGGGGGCTGGCGCAGCACATCCTCCTCAGGCCCCATACGGGCCTCATCAAACTGGAGGAGGACATTCCGCCGGAAGTTGGCTCGCTCATCAATTGCGCAGGAGCCACGGCAGCAGCGGCTATCAGGCTGGCTGGATCTATCGCAGGAAAAGTGGTCTGGGTTTCGGGTCTGGGGACGTTGGGGCTAGTGGCTATTTGCATGGCAAAAGAAGCAGGGGCCAAGCAGGTACTCGGGCTGGATATTTCGTCGACAAGGCGGGAGAAAGCCCTTGAATTTGGGGCAGAGCAAACGCACGATCCACAGGAGATGGATTCCCTAACGCCCCCCGATCTGGTCATCGAATGCAGCGGTGCCCCCTCCGCTATGGAACAAACCCTCACTCGGCTCAACATTGGTGGAACCGCCATCTGGATCGGGGCCGTTCATCCGCAGCGCCCCCTGCATATTGACGCTGAGCAGGTCCTTCGGAGGCTACTGCATATTCATGGCCAACACAACTACAACCTGGAAGATTTTCGTAAGGCAGCGGACTTTATCACACGATTTCATCAAAAATATCCATTTGCCTCTCTGATTCAGGAGACATTTTCCCTTAAGCAAGTAAACGACGCCTTTGCCTTTGCCCTGGAATCTAATGCATACCGGATAGCCGTGAAGCCCTAATTTCTCGAATAAGATTCTCTAAAAACTCCCAACTATGCCCCACCCCGCTATCAATTTCATCCTGGACACCTTTCAGCGTCGCGGCAGCGAAAGCTATGCTGACGAACCCGTCACCCAGTTGCAGCATGCCTTGCAGTGCGCACAACTCGCCAGAGAAAATCAGGCTTCAGACAGCCTGGTGCTTGCTTCTCTGCTACATGACCTGGGCCACATCATGGCCGACTCGGCCCTGCCTGCTTCACTTGAGGAAGACCTCCACGACGCACACGAAGCCCGCGCTTACGACTGGCTACTCAACCACTTTGGCGCTGCCGTAGCTGACCCGGTTCACCTGCATGTCGCAGCCAAGCGCTACCTCTGCACCACTGATCCCGAATATGTAAAACTGCTTTCGCCCACGTCCTATAAGAGCTACCTGGACCAGGGAGGACCTATGTCGGAGGAAGAAATTCAGGCATTCGAGGCAGAACCTCACTTCGAAGCGGCCCTCACCCTCCGCCGATGGGACGATCAGGCTAAAGCTGCCGATCTTCAGACTCCGGGGCTGGAAAGCTATGTACCGCTTATGGAAGCGTTGATGCAGTAAGAGGAAGTGTGAAACAGAGTATATGAAGGGGATGGAGGAAATAGAGGCAAATCTGGCCCTTTCTCACTCCCCGCCCTTCCTGCTTTTTCGACGTATCCGACCAACCGAGCTACCAAAGTCATTGTCTTGCAGGTGGGAATAACTAAATTTCGCGAATAATTTACACACAAGAGCAGGTAGCTTTGATGGAATAAGCAAAATGAAATTGCAGAGAATCCCTTTCATTTTGCACACATCCATATACCATGGCCTGCCCACCTTAAAGCAAACCACACGATTTAGATGAACATGAATCTTCAAAAACTACTACTCAAACCCATGTGGGTGGCAATGGTCCTGATCCTGGCCCTCCCTAGCTGGGCACAGGACGACTTATCCAAACTGCACGGTGGAACCGGCGGGCTTTGGCTACCCGTCAACCTGCAAAAATACAATGCAGAGGAAATGCCCGCCATGGGACTGGAGATCCCCGTTGATAGCGTATACCACCCTGAGGGAGAAGACCTTAGTGACGCAGTCGTGAGGCTGAATGGCGGTTCCTGTACGGCTGAGGCCATCTCTGGTAGCGGCCTGCTGTTCACCAATCACCACTGTGCGTTTGACATGGTGGCGGAGCTTTCCACGGAAGAAAACGATATCCTCACCACAGGCTTCTGGGCCTACGAACGCGGGGAAGAAATCCCACTGGAAGGGGCTACGGCCAGCTTCCTGATTCGTTCAGAAGATGTCACCAAGCGGGTACTGGCCGATCCCAACCAAATGGAAGCCGTCATTGCCAAAATCGAAGCAGAAGCTACCGAAGGAACTGATTACGAGGCCGAGGTCAAGCCTGTATTCCACGGCAGCGAGTACTATCTGTTCGTGTATGAGACTTTCCGCGACATCCGCCTGGCGGGCATCCCTCCAGTAGCCATCGGCAAGTACGGCTACGACCAGGACAACTGGGTATGGCCACGCCATACCGGTGACTTTGCCATGCTACGGGTATATGCCAATGCAGACAACGAACCTGCTGATTATTCTACAGACAACAAGCCCTACAAGCCTCGCCACCACTTCCCCATCAGCATTGCAGGTGTCGAAAAGGATGAGTTTACCATCGTCATGGGCTACCCTGGTTCTACCCAGCGCTATCTGACTTCCTATGCCATCGAGCAGGAACTGGTCCAGAACAACCCTGACCGCATCGAATTGATGGGCGACGTAGCCGAAATCATGGATGCCACCATGGAAGCCAATAACTCAGACCGCATCAAGCTTGAAGGCAGCTATGCCGGTCTGATGAATGCCTACAAGTATTACATTGGGCAGACCACCATGCTGGACCGCTACGACATCGTAGGCCAGAAAGCCGAGGCAGAAGCTGCTTTCCAGGAGTGGGTCAACCAGGACGCCACACGTAAGGAGAAACTGGGAAGCCTGCTGAACGAAATGGAGGACGCTTATGACCAGATTGCTCCATTCGAACGATTCTATAACCACCTGGTTTACAGTACTGTTCACCCGGACGTAGCTCCAAAGGGTACGTTCTATAGCTACAGCCAGCTTGGCTCACTTCGTCAGGCATTGGGCTCCGGACAGGACCTCGCTATCGTAGAAGCCACCGATGCATTAAAGGCAGGATTGGATGATTACTTTGAAAGCATGGTGCTTGCTGCTGATCAGGAGATTTTCATCGCCAGCTTCCTGAATCTGTACGAGAATCTGCCAGAAGAAATGCACCCGGATATTTTCGCAGAGATCGCGAGCGGGGTAATGGCAGGTACAGAGGAGCCTGTCGAAGAAGTCGTTGTTGAAGTCATCGAAGAAGAGCCCAAGAAAAAGCGCCGCTGGTGGCAGCGAAAAAATCAGGAAGAAGAGGTCGTTGCGGTGGAAGAAGTCGTAATCGAAGAAATTGACCTGATGGCCGACATGAGCCTTGAGGAGCGCGTCCGCAACTGGACCGAAGAAGCCTACGCAGTTGCACTGGCTACCGACCGCGATCGATTGGAGGAGTTTCTCGCCAATCCTTCCGGAGCTACCCTGCAGGCAGATCCGCTGGTGCGCTTTAGCACCGAGATGATCACTGCTTATGTGTACCAGGTTGCCCGCCCTTACAACACCATCTCCCAAGAGCTGGAGGATCTACAGCAGACCTACCTGGCCTCATTGCGAGAGATGTATCCCGAGAAAAACTTCTACCCGGATGCAAATTCCACCATGCGGGTTTCCTATGGTACAGTCCAGCCTTACCGTCCACGCGACGGGGTTATCTACCAATATTACACGACCCTGGCTGGTGCCATAGAGAAAGAAAACGAAGCTCCTGAGGATCCAGATTACTACATTCCTCCCAAAATTCGTGAGCTGTATGACGCCAAAGACTATGGCCCTTACGGGGACGACGAACTGGTTACCTGCTTTATCACCACCTGCCAAAGCTCTGGTGGCAGCTCTGGTTCTCCTGCCCTTAATGGCAAAGGCGAACTGGTGGGCATCCTCTTTGACGGGAACTGGGAAGCGATGACAAGCGACATCTACCCCATTCCCAGCCTGACCCGTTCCATTGTGGTGGACGTCCGCTACGTGCTGTTTGTCATCGACAAGTTTGCCGGAGCGACCAACCTGATCGAAGAAATGACCATCGTTACGGAATAATCCTCCGCAGAATTGCTGATGGAAGGCCAATTGTAACGAGAAGACAGTCAGGAACAGGCGAAGTGGCCCAAGGCTTTGATCCCCCTGAAATCCAGACGGTCTGAACACCGAAAATCCCCGCCGACAAGCGGGGATTTCTTTTTGGTCTGCTTTTTGTCCTTCTAGCGACGCGCATACCGACATCACATACGCCTAATTATCAGCTATGTATCCAAATTCCCGTATCTACGTCGCGGCATCCAGCCAGCATGTAGGTAAAACCACCACCACGCTCGGATTGATGGCAGCCCTGAAAGCCCAGGGGCTTGATACGGGATACTGTAAACCGGTAGGGCAGAAATTCGTGGAGTACAAAGGCGAAAGAGTGGATAAGGATGCCCTGTTGTTTGCGTCCTTTTTTGACTTCGAACTCGCCAAAGAACTTCATAGTCCTGTCATCCTGGGCCCGGGTGTGGTCGCTCGGCATCTGGACGGTACCCATGTCCCCAGCCAACCCGTCATGTGGGCAGACCAGGAACTTCAGGACCGCTACCAAACCGTGATTTATGAAGGGACAGGCCACCCGGGAGTGGGAAGTGCCGTAGGGCTCTCCAATGCAGATGTGGCGGCCATGCTTAAGTCTCCCGTGGTGATGGTGGTTGAAGCTGGAATTGGCAAAACCCTGGATCAATTAGCATTGAACGTCGCCCTTTTTAGGGCTCAGGGGGTTCCCATAGTCGGGGTGGTAGTCAACAAGGCTTTGCCAGAAAAAATCGAAAAAATCAGGTACTATGTAAGCCGCGGACTCAAGCAGTTTGGGATACCTCTACTGGGAGTGGTGCCTTACGTCCCTCAACTGGGACTGCCCCAGATACAGACTTTGCAGCAGGAAATCGAAGCCGAATGCTGGCTACATCGCGACCAGTGTCACCGCCCCTTCCACGAGTTGCTGAGCAGCCATTCGCTGGATCAGGTAGGCCGCCATCCAAGCAAGCAATGGCTATTGGTGGTGAGTGATCGCAGGGCTAGCCGCTCGCTCAACCATTTCCAGCAGATAGACAAAGCCAATCCTTCGTTGCCATCACCACTGGCAGGCATCGTAGTAGCAGGAGACGAACCCTGCCTCACCCGAGAAAACCTTCAGTACCTGCAAAAGCATCGTATTCCAGTTCTCATTTCTCCAATGGATACCTATGAGGTAGTGTTGAGTTTTGGCAAACTCGAAGTCAAAATCAGCACCAGAACCCCCTGGAAAATGCAACAGGCCGTTTCGCTGTTTCGGCAGCATGTGGACATCAGCCCATTACTGGAAGCAAGAATCTGGAATTGAGTCGAAGGTCTTCTTTCGGGTATTCAGAATCCAGGGTAAATGGTATCCTAATTTGATCTCGTCCGCATAGGTGTTACATTCCTGTATGGACTCTAGCTACGACGTTGTCATCATAGGCGGCGGCCTGGCCGGTATTACGGCTGCCCTGGAATTACTAGATCATCATCAGAAGATCCTTTTGCTGGACCGCAGCACTCCGGATCGCCTGGGAGGCCTCGCCCGTTGGGCCATGGGAGGGCTGTTTTATGTAGATTCTCCCTTTCAGCGCAAAGCAGGTTTTCAGGACTGTCCCGAGCGGGCCTTAAAAGACTGGATTTCATTTGCAGAATTTGAGCCGGGTGACGAACTCCCCCGCCAATGGGCCGAGCAGTACGTCAGTCGCTGTACCCCGGAGGTTTATGAATGGCTAAAGCCAAAGGGAGTGCGATACATCCCCTCAGTCCAGTGGCTGGAAAGAGGCTGGCATCAGGCCGGAAACTCTGTCCCCAGGTTTCACGTCGTGTGGGGCACGGGTCAGGGGCTGGTAGATACCCTGCTGAATCATTTGCACAAGCATCCCAACCGACGACAGCTTACCCTGGCTTTCCAACAAGACGTAACAGATCTCCTGGGGGATCATAACCGCGTGTCAGGAGTTCGAGGAAAAAACCTCAACACGCAAGAGCCATTCGAAGTGGAAGCCCACACCGTCATCATCGCCGCCGGAGGCATTACCGGGGACGTCGACCTCGTAAAACGACACTGGCACCACGACCTGGGCGCCCCTCCCCCTACCCTGTTGACCGGTTCGCACCGCGTCGCCAATGGAGACATCCACCAGATCGCTGAGCGCCTGGATGCGCGGGTCACCCACCTCGACAAGCAATGGAACTATGCCGCCGGAGTGCACCATCCTGATGCCGACCACCCTGCCCACGGGCTGAGCCTGGTGCCCCCGAAAACGGCCGTTTGGGTCGATCATCGTGGAGACCGCATCGGACCGGAACCCCTGATCACGGGATTTGACACCCGCTTCTTGGTGGAGCAAATTGCCCGGCAGGAAAAGGGCTATTCCTGGCAGATCCTCAACCACAAGATCGCGCTGAAAGAGCTTGGGGTCTCTGGCTCCAAATACAACGATGCCATGCGGGAACGAAATACCCTGGGGTTCATTCGCAACATTCTCTTTGGGAATAAAAATCTGGTCGAAACCCTGGTGAACCGCTGTCAGGATGTCGTGATAGCCGATAGCCTGGAAGAACTGGTCCGAAAAATGAATGCGCTCACCGGTAGTGAAGAGATAGAAATAAACAGGCTTAAAGCATCCGTACAGACATTCGACGAGGCACTAACTGGCAAAAGGGATGATCCGCAGGTGCAGAAGATCACAGAACTACTGCGGTACCGAGGCGACAAGTTGCGCACCATCCGCAACCAGCCCATCCTCGCCCCAAAGGCTGGTCCGCTGATCGCTATTCGGGAGTTTATCCTCACGAGAAAGAGCCTGGGGGGCATTCAGACGGATCTCAACAGCCAGGTACTTACCGTCGGAGGCAGTCCTATTGAGGGACTTTATGCCGTTGGAGAAGCAGCCGGATTTGGTGGTGGGGGGATTCATGGCAAGCGAGCTTTGGAGGGCACCTTTCTGGGGAATTGCATCTTCAACGCACGTGTGGCAGTGAAGCATATGGTGGGGGAAAGTCCAAAGGCTAAAGTCGGTATGTAGATAACTGTACAGCCACGTTGAGGGGTATTTCCCTTTTGGGTTGACTCCGAAAAAAATTTCTCAAAAAAAATCACACGATCCGGTTACAGTTGTGCAGGTCTGGGTTACCAAGGGGTGTAAAAAGGGAAAGACACCCTGTATTGAATCTCAAACCCATAATTCAAATGACCTTAAAACTGATCTCCAAAATCGCCCTAAGCCTATTGCTCGCCTTCGGACTTACCACTCTTTCTTCCTGCAAGAATGATAATCCTGTCGATCCGAATGAAGGCAACAATAACAACAACAACCCTGGCTTTCCGGTAGAGGCCATTCCTTCCTTTTCTGTAGGAGACTCACGTACTGTCTCAGGAAATGTGAGCAATGGCGAGCAGCTTGACGAGCTCGACTGGGCAGCCCTGAGCAATGTAGCCTGCTTCCCCGCTACCCGCTTCATCGAATTTGAAGGAAACCAGGTGTTTTACTCCGTTGAGATCCCCCAGGGAGCGGAGCTGATCGTCACCGTAACCCCTACCGGCGAGCGTAAGCGCATCAATCTGTACGGCTACATCGAATACAACGGTAGCAACACTCCACCTGTCACCTCTGTCACTTCCTGCGAAGCAGGCTATGAGCTCTACGTCGGTACACCTGACCTGAATGCTCCCGGCGAACCCCAGGACATCTCCTTTGCCCAGGCTGTCAACAATGGCTTCACCGCCCTGATCGTCGTATCTGGCGCTCGCGATGTGCTGGAAGGCGAATATGACCTGACTTTCGAACTACAACCTATGTAAAAGAGGATGTTGAGAGCCTGGGACGTTGAGATGGAGCAACAAAACAGCCAGTAAGCTCGATCATCTCAGCATCCCGAAATCTCACCCTCAGAAAAGATCTGTCAGACGTCTGTACATGGCTGATTTTCAGCAGCGGTAGCCTCTTTGTGGGGCTACCGTTTAGGTATCAGGGCCTTCCAGTCAACGCCTGTCAATCCCAGCAGAAACCACAGATGCCAGGCAATCATAAGCGCACTCACCGTGCTATAGAGGACAATTCCCGGAACCGGGCTGAGTAAATATCCTGCTATCACAAGTGAGATAAGGCGAGAGAAAAACAGCGCCAGGTTGTAGGTAAGCTGAAAGCCCAGTCGCCGGAAAATGTCAATCAGCCCGGTCAATGGAGTCGTGATAAATCGCAGGTACAGCCAGGGCATGAGCCAGCGGGCAAATTCTCCTGTCATCCGCCATTCTTCGCCAAAAATCCACTCGACCACCGTCGGTCCCAGTCCCATGACCAGCACCAGCGGAATCAAGCCCAGGATGGCCAGTTGCCGGGTGGTCTTCAGGGTAAATGCCCGGAGCAGCTCGGCTCCTTTATTGGCCAATTGGCTTGCCTGCCGATAAAAGACCTCTCCAATGGCCTGACTTGCCAGTCCCATCGGCATCAGTAATACCCTTTGAGCCATGAAGTAATACCCTGATATGGTTGTCCCAAAGAAGGCAGGCAACAGGTAAAGCGGCAGTTGGCGGGAAAGGGCATTGAGCCAGCCCGCGCCGATGGCCTTTTGGGGAAAGTCCCGATAGGAATAGGCAACTTGCCGTTCCTGGCCCGGGATAATGGGAATTGGGGTTTTGTTCAGGTTAAGTCGATAGGCGGTTGTCATCCATAGCCAGGCTGCCAGTTCTCCCGCTACCCAGCCGATCAATAGTCCAGGAGCGCCCCAGTCTTCATAGCCCAGCCACAGCATGATGCTTCCTGAAGCCACAGCCTGTGCCAGTCGGCTCAGTGAAAGAGCCCGGTAGGCCTCCTGTCGGTTGAGCATCAGGCGCAGAGGCTGCATCCATCCTTCGAGTAAAAGGCTGAGGGGAAGAAGCCATTGCCAGCCTTCAAGCATCACCGGGGCATCAAAATATGGCCAGAACCATGGGCCCACAGCCAACAGCAGTAACGCCACCAGTGCAGCCCCCAAAATGGCTATTCCCTGGCTGAGTCGTTGTAAGGCTCGGGCTTCGCTTTCTCCTTCCGGTAGCATGACGGCCTGATCATAGCCTCCGTTGATTCCAACCAATGCCGTGATTACCACCGCCACAAAAAGCCCCTGCACCCCAAAGTCTGCCGCATCATACAGATGTCCCAACCAGGGCAGTAGTCCCAGGTTGATGAGTTGTGCCAGGGCTGAGCCTGTCAGCAATGTGAATATGGGCCGCCAAAAGGCGGAACTGAAAATAGCAGAGATTCGCACCCTGCAAAGGTAAGGGATTGATAGAGTGGAAAAAGTCTAAGAGGCTCTTTGGATTTTTCCTTTACGGCTCAAAACTTGTCTTTTTCACCTCTGTCAGCGTCAGTTTTCCTCAAAATACCTCGGTATTTCTCGAAAAACTTCCTTGTCAGAGTCAAAAAATCCTGCGTTTGACCTCGAAACACCAAAACCCAAACAGCCTCTAAAAAGCTAGGGCGCAGCTTCCAACTCCTTGGCCGCGACGATGGCTCGGGCAAACCACAGATAGTCTTTTACAAAACGATCCATAGACTCCAGCAGCGTATTTTCAACAGGTTGATCATCAGCATCAAAGGCGTACTTAACGTTGGGTACCAGGAGCTTATATGGCATGGGAAAAGCCCCAATGGAGAGAATCAGTTGCTGCATCTCGGTAGAAGCATTGATGCCCCCAAATTGCCCTGCACCGGTCGCTATGACCCCAATGGGCTTTCGGTAAAATTCTTTCCAGTAGTGGTCCACTGCGTTCTTCAGCACCCCCGTATAGCTGCCGTGGTACTCCGGTGATGCGAATATCATCCCGTCCGCTTTTGAGAGGGATTCGCTCAGGTCCACCAATTGGCCAGGGGGCTCCTCCATTTTCTGCCACCGGTCTTCAAAAATGGGCAATCGCCATTCACGCAGGTCGATGAGATCCACGGAGACTCCCGGGAGCTTGAGCAGTTCCCCTTCCAAAAAATCGGTGACTTTGTGGGTCTGCCTTCCTTCCCTGACACTTCCCAATAGTATCGCTATTCGCATATCGTTCTGGTTCCAGTCTGATGTTGCCTTAGAGGCTGAATTTATGATAACTGCCTAAATCCAACATAGTTTGTTCTGATATTTACCACTTTGGTAACAAAGAAGTTGAAGGCAGGACAAGATGAACGCAAACTTTCAACTACGAACTTTCAACTTTAAACTTTCTTCCCTACCTTTGCAATCCTGAAAAAAGAAAAGATCCGATGAAGCGTACATATCAACCTAGTAACCGTAAGCGTCGCAACAAGCATGGATTCCGTGAGCGTATGAGCAGCCACAGTGGCCGCAAAGTACTGGCTTCTCGCCGTGCCAAGGGTCGTCACAAGTTGACCGTAAGCGACGAGGGTCGCCACAAAACCCATAAGTAATGCCCTGATGCCTGCATCAGCTGGCAATCGCTCCCAGAAACTGGGAAAGCAAAAGAAACTCAAGGCGAAAATTGCCTTTGACCATCTGTTTGAGCACGGCTCCTCTATGAAGGTAGGTGTGCTCAAAATTTTTTTTGCCCTGGATCCGCCTATGTTCCAGGGTCCGGGCACTTTTCAGGTAGCCGTTGCGGCTCCCAAACGCAACTTTAAGCGCGCTGTTGACAGAAATTTCCTTAAACGGCGCATCCGCGAAGCATTTCGCCTAAACCAACACATCCTCGATCAACCCTTACAGGAAAAAGGACAGCGGATCATCATCCTGTTTTCCTATCGCCACCGGGAAAAATCCGACTTTGACCGCATCAGACGAAGCATGGTCAAAGCCCTTCACATGATCGAGCAGCAGATTGTGGAAGAAAAGAAGTAGGAATGCTTCCGGATTCCATTCGAGTACGGTCCGCAACCATGCTCCTGGTGGGGTAAGTTGGGAGTTGGGAGTTTAACGTGGAGATGGTCAGAAGTTCGCCGTTTTATTAATGGGCAATTACTTCATTCCGCAAAGACACCAAGTACACAAAGTCTGGGTTGAGGTTCATCAGAAGATCGCAAATCATGGATTCCGGTTTGTCGGAAGGAAGCCTTTGGGTTCGTTTTTGTCCAGTAGTGCGGTCAGCAACAGTCCTTGCAACAGAAATAGAATGCCCTCAGGGTAGGGTTAAGGCCCTGTTTTTGCCATGACATGAGAGAATTTCTTACGTCTAAAAGGATGACCTTTTAGTTCGCTTCTGGTATTAAACAGGAGGTTTGTAACTTTTGGCACAAAAGCTGCCATATTTATTTGACCATTTACCCAAACCACCTCTCATGTCGCTTCGACTCCCCTTTCTCATTGGATTCCTGCTACCAACTGTCTTCCTCTCCCTCCTGGGACAGGACGTCTATATTTCCCGCCTCGACCCGGGCAGGCCTCAAATGGCCCAGGACGAACTATATCGCATAGAGCTGTTCAATGAGTCTGAAAGGGAAATCGACCTGAGTGGGTACCTGATCGTCACCCGCTATAAAGTACTCAGGCTCCCTTCGGGCAGTTCTGTGGCTCCATTTTCCAGCTTAAAAATTGGCTATAGCACTGACCCACAGCATGTTGACCTTACCATCCAGTCCCTCAATACCCGTAAGTCCAGGGAGGTGACCACTGAGGAGGAAGGAGATTTTGTGGCCCTTATCACGCCTGAAAATGAGTGGATAGATGGTTTTTACTACAGCCCACATTCCAGGGTGAATTTCCTCCCTACCAATGACCGGATCTCCCTCGATGGGGGGGATGTTCTGACCATCTCCCTTCCCGACGAAACAGATTATCGCTGGGCGCATTTACCTGGCCGCGCAGATCCTGCCATGGCAATGGTCCATATAAATGGTCAATGGAAGCCCAATTCCCGTACACGCAATCTCCTTCAGGCAACCCAATATAGCCGCCTTGGCACCAAATATGTTGATGGAATCGTGACGATCAACTGGGTGACTTTCTTTGAGCGGGACTGCTACCGGCACCTGGTTGAACGAAGTACCGATGGGCAGAACTATCGTCAGATTGCCCAGGTTTCTGGCCCGGTTAACAGCGAAGGCGAATACCAGTACGTCATCTATGACCCGGAAATAGAAAAAGGCAAAGTGTACTACTATCGGGTCTCAAGTGTCGATAAATTCGGGAACGAACTGGTTTCTTCCCCTTCCCGACTGCGGGCAGAGGAGCCTAGTGGGGAATTTACCTTTGACATCATTCGGGCAGAGGGGCTTGTACAGCGCTCCTTTGACGTCCGCTTCTCCTCACGAAGTCAGCAGCAAGTCAGAGTGGCCTTGGTGGATGAGCAGATGCGTGAAATTTCTCAACTCTATTACGGAACGGTAGAGGCCCAGCGCCAAAATCTCATCAATTACCGCCAGGAACTTAGTGCGGGTAAATACTACCTGATTGTCGCCACTGAAAATCGGCGGTACTTTCGACCAATTGTGATTCAATAGGCGTGAAGTATTATTTTCAGGGAAATGAACCCTATGATTCGTAGCAGAATCGCCCCAACTCCCAGCGGCTTTCTCCATATCGGAAATGCGTACAACTTTGTGCTTACCTGGATGATCACACGATCAAAGGGCGGCACCTTACGTCTGAGAATAGACGACCTCGATCAGGCCAGAGTCCGGGATGAATACCTCAACGATGTGTTCCAGACCCTCGATTGGCTGGGATTGGACTGGGATGAAGGTCCCTCCTCAGTTCAGGCTCACAAGGCAACTTTTTCTCAGGCCTTGCGACACGAACGTTATCAGGATGTGCTGGAAAAGCTATGGGAGAAAAGTGGGAGGGTGTTCAGTTGTCGTTGTTCCAGAAGAGAAATTCAGGCGAAAAGCCCTGATGGCGAGTATCCAGGCACCTGCCAGGCATTGGGTATTCCTAAAAATCAACCCCAAACAGCGTGGCGGTTACAGACCCCGCCCAACCACCTCATCACCTGGGTGGACCATCTCGCCGGGCCATGCTCAGTATCCCTATACCAGGAGATGCGAGATCCTGTGATTCGCAGAAAGGATGGCATCGCAGCCTACCAGATCGCCTCGCTGACCGATGACCTGGACCATGGGATCAACCTGATCGTCAGAGGAATGGACCTCATGCAGAGTACTGCAGCCCAGCTATACCTGGCAGACTTATTGGAGGAAACTGGCTTTGCCAAATCCACCTTTTATCACCACCCGCTGACCCTGGACGATCAGGGCGAAAAGCTGTCAAAATCAGCCGGGAGTATCTCTTTGCGCACCTTTCGGGAGCGCTCCCCTGACCCTGCCATCTTTTATGAGTGGTTTGCACGCCAGATGAACTGGGATACGCCCCCTTTGACCGCGGCAGAGGCGCTGGAGATCTACCTGGAACGAACACAAAACAGGTAGATGAATCAGAGGTGTCCGGGTTATTTCGCATTGCGGCTGCGCTGCATTCGCGGGATTCCCGTAGCTTTGTAACCTACTGAGGAAGACACCGCCAATATGACCAGGATTTTTTTACTGCTTGTTGCTCTGCTCCCCATGAAAGGGGCCTGTTTGCTTGTTGCACAGGATAACTCTGTGAACGTTAGGTTCTCCCACCTCGAAGTACAGTTGGATACGGATCAGAAGCGCATAGCAGGAACCCAAAGTTTGTACCTTTCCCCGGATAATTCGGGCACCTCACTGGTGTTTAAGCTACACCCCAACCTTGAGGTCGTACGCCTGAGTATCGATGGCCACCCAACTCCATTTGTCCGGAAGGGAGAATCGGTGGAAGTTTCTCTGCCAAGAGGCGGGAGAAGAAGAACCGAATCAGAAATCTCAATCTTGTATGCGGGCCCCCTTCCGGCCCCTATTGAGGCATATCCCAGTGGTCAGATTTCCCTATCAAATGAATGGCTTCCTCCCCATTACTGGTGGCCCACCCTGGCCCAAATGGTGGATAGTATGGCCATCACCCTCATCCAGCCAGAAGAATCCTACTGGCTGGTAAGCGGAGCACTTATCTCGATGGATCGACGCCCTGGTCGATTTCTTGCAAAAACCTATAGCCTGAATGGACCCGTAAATCCCCATGATGTTTATCTGATTCAGGGTCCCTACACACGGTTGGAAGAATCCATCCTAACCCAAAATGGCACCACTTCCCTTCAGTGGGTGCTGCCAGATGACGCCAAAACAGAGGCCACGGCTCAACTGGCCATGCAGCAGGAAATGGTTGGCTGGCTGGAAGACGTGCTAGGCCCCTATCCTGCCAATGCACCTGGTCTTACCCGACTCCAAACCAAAGGGCTAGAAATAGGCTCCCATGAGGAAGCCAGATGGTTCACTGCCTGGGCCAATCAATGGATGGGGAGCACCCTCTTTCCATCTGATACCCTTGCCACCCGCATCGTCCGTAGCCTGCAACAGTATCTATACTTCCAGTATGTTTCGCAACTTGATGGGGAACAGGTCGCCCGACAATACATTCAGGATTCCTACCCTCAACCACTGGGAGCAGCCATGTGGTACACCTGGAGCCATACCTATGACAACGGCAACTCTCCAGAAAACTGGATTCCCAATTTGCTCAGGGACTTCCGGGGCGAATATGTCGATGGAGAGACCCTCATTAAATGGTTGGAGGGGCAGGGATTTGCGGGGCTGGAACCCGCAGCTGTTCAGTATCTGCTTTATCAACAGCCTCCCGTTTTGAAATTCCAACTCACCCAGCAAGGCCGCCGATATGGTTTCCGATGCCGCTGGCAGGCGGAAGCAGAAGGATTTACTCTCCCCGTTTATGTGTGGGTGAATGATGAGCCCATCAAGGTAGAAGCAGGAACCACATGGGTGGAATGGGAGAGTCGAAGCATAGCAGCCCCCCGAATCGAGATAGACCGAACCAGAGGGCTGTATGAGATTGACTTTGACGAATAGATCAGAGGTCAGAGGTCAGAGGTCAGAGGTCAGAGGTCAGGTTGATACCAGCCTTGCCAGATGAAGGTTTCAAATTTCTTCGTCTTTTCTCTGCCCTTTGACAACCCAGGTGTCTGACATCTCGCAGCAAAGCGATCTGACCTCTCGCTTCTCAGTCCCCGTCCCCACTGTCATAGGTAATCGAAATGCCCAGCAGCGATGACATGTCGCTCTTGAAAAATCGGGTGAGTTTCTGCATTTCGGTGTGCAGGTCGCTGACACGGGCATCCTCATCACGAATCAATTGGGCCAGGTCGGCGTCCGTGGGTATGAGGGCAAAGTGTTCTACCACGCTGCGAATCTGGACTTGAGTCGCGTCGATTAATTCTGGACCTCCGACAACCGTTACCAGGTATTCGGGGAAACCTATCCCATCGGTAGTACTGCCATACGCCATCCCGTAGTAGGTTTTCTCTACTGCTTCAAAGTGAACCTGAAGTAGCCGGTAAGACAGTCTGCCGTAATATGCTTCTACCAGATCTGGTTCTGCCTCGATCTGTCCGGGACGAAGTCCAAGTGGGAGCCCCAGTTTGAAATTCTTTAGCCGTTCAAAGCTCAGTACAAAGCTGTTGTACAGCATGGAGGTAGAGCTTCCGGCGCTGGTTCCGATGCTGCTGAGGAAGGTCTGACGATAGTCCCCCTCCCATTCCCCAGCAATTCGTTCTGCTTCTTCGGAGACACTTCTCACTACAGCACGCAGGTACCCCAGTCGGGTAGGGTTCTGAAGTGAACTGAGCACTTCTTCATCAGACTCCTCATCGCCATATAGCAGGTATCCCAACGCAGGCAGCCCTCGGGTATCCCGGTCAAAATTATTAAGGGAGCTGTCCCCTGAAGCGATGTAGGACTCCAAAAGAGCGGTATCTACGGGCCAGGTTCCCTGGTTTTCAAAGAGAGTCCCAAAGTTGGTTTCGGCTGGGCCAAAGTCATAGACCGCCGCGTACTGGAAGGCTGTAAACAGGTCTAAGTATTCCACACGCATGTCCTCCAGGTGAGCCAGACTGGGAGATGCGCTGAAGGTTGCCAATGCATCGGTCATTTCCCCAGCTTCATCTGCCAAACCTCGCATCGCCGGAATGATCAGATTATCAGCATAGTTCTCGAGCATAGGCGCTCGATCAAACCCGTCACTGGGGTCGTCCGGCCCTTCCTGATCACATCCCACCAAAGAGAAAAGCATCAGCAGGATCACAAAGAAATTAGCGGTGTTATTCATCAGATATCAATTGGATATGACGACCTATCGGCCCTGGGTACTTACCTGATTAATTGCAAATCCTGCAACCTCCGCATCAGTGAAGCCATAGATATCCTGGATTTCATCTATCGCAGCCTGTAGGTCAGGCAACTCGCTGAAGCTGTTGGTAACCAGCAGATAGGAGGTGGGAGTTTCTCCAGCAGGAGCATTCATCATTACCAGCAAGTCATCGATCTGGTCATCGGTAATGAGGCGGTAATCATCATTGAGGGTGCGCCAGCCGTGTAGAAATCCTACACCCTCACTGTAGCTGTGGATGGCTCCTGCGATGTCTTCGTCTGAGGGCGAAGAAGATGAAAGAGTTGAAATAGCAGAAGAGAGGTAGTTGATAACTGTGGCGGCGTTGGCCTTTTCCCAGTTTTCCTGAATGGCCTCCAATGCTTCCTGCATTTCAGGCTGATAGTCAGCACCAGCCTGGGTGGCTGCCTGTAAGAGGATAAATGCATCCTGCATACGGGTGTAGAAACCTGTACCATCAGCGGGATCACGGCGCGCCGCATACTTGGCCATGAAACGATCCGGATTGTTGTGCAGGTCAGCATTGCCACTGTTGGCGAAGTCGGGATGTGCCCCAAAAATAGCGATCAGCCGATCCGATGTCGTAACGTCTATGGTCCCTCGCATCAGAGAGATTGCATATCGGTACAATACCGCCCCGTACATCCCTTTTTCAATCATTTGCTGGAGTTCAAGGCCATTTTCATCGAAAAGGTATCCTTCTATAACTCCCCCGTCCCCATTGGGCGCATCCTCAAATGAATAGGTCTTTCCGGAAGCCGCAGAGACCTCGGGAATCCACTGCTCTATCAATCCCCGATAATAGGTCGAGGAAAGAGAGGAAAGACTGGGACTTCCATTGTTAAAATCGATGGTGAGCGTAGTAGATGACAGAGGAAAGCCAGGGTCACGGCCTTCTTCCAGGTAGGTAGCCATTTGGCCCAGTTGATTTACCACCTCCAGTTCGGTAGCAGCATTAACTGCGAAACTGCTTCCGTCATATTCATCTGGAATGGCCAGGGGATCGGTTCCGAGCTTGCAGCCAGCCAGTCCAAGTGAAACAAAAAGAATCGCCAGAAATATATTTTGGTTCATCAGTATTCTTATTTAGACTAATTCTAATTCACTGCAAAAATGGGGACTCCCTCTCCACCGCTCAATACCCACAGTTAGGTAAAATCCAGAGCTTGTTACCCAAAATTAGGTAGGTGATTTTTGCGCAAAGTGCTCACATCATCAAACCAATTGCAATGCCCCCATGTTTAATCCATAGAAGTTCATTTAATCACCCCCCAACCACCATTCATCATGCCTGAAATCATCATCAAAATCCTCGTCAATGCGGTAGCCATTCTGGCCGGAGCCTACCTTCTCAAGGGCGTCGAAGTCAAAGGGTTTTTAAATGCCGTCATTGCAGCTCTCCTTCTTGCCCTGGCAAATTCTTTTGTGAAGCCAATCCTGGTCTTTCTCAGCTTTCCCGTCACCGTCCTGACTCTGGGGCTGTTTCTCCTGGTCATCAATGGAGCCATCATCTGGCTGGTCAGCAGTTTGCTTTCCGGTTTCAGGGTCAAGGACTTTGGCACCGCCATCATCTTCAGCATCGTCCTATGGGCGATCAACATGGTCCTTTCCTGGATTATTTTCTAGCCTATTTCGTGGCTAGAGAGTGCTTCAAAAATACAGGCTCCCACTTCCTGGCGAAGAAGCGGGAGCCTTAAATATTTGTCCTATACAGAGACAGCTCTATGCGTCCACCTGCTTGGCGTATTCTCCGGCGGTTAACAGGTCAGCCTGAGAAGGATCTTCCTCCAGTTGAACCTTGATCATCCAACCTTTGCCATAAGGATCAGAGTTTACCAGTTCCGGTTCGGTTTCCAGTTCCTCATTTACCTTAATGACGGTCCCAGCGACAGGCATGAACAACTCCGAAACGGTCTTAACAGCTTCTACTGACCCAAAGATCCCATTTCGCTCTACACTTTGGTCAAGAGATTCAATATCCACATAGACTATATCTCCGAGCTCACTTTGAGCAAAATCGGTAATACCAATGGTGGCAACCTCGCCTTCGATGCGAACCCACTCATGGTCTTTGGTATACAGCAACTCTTCGGGAAAATCCATTTCTGCGTTTTTAGTGATGTTAGATGTAGTGGTAAGTCCTGAAAAAGGATGGGCGAAAATACATCATTTAGGAATACGAATGGGAAAGTCCGGCTATTACAATTGGAGCAAAGTTTGATTTTGCCAATTCTCCTCATCTTCATGGCCTAGCCTTCCTCGTAATATCCCCCATAATCCAGGTCGTCATCATCTTCCGGCATATTTAGCATACCGCTCAGGAGGTCCTTAAACTGGGTACCCCCACCAGCCGAAAGAGAAGCTTTGCCCAGCAGAGAGTATTCCGCCAGACCATGCAGGACAAACTCCATCAACAGGAATCGCTCCAGCTCACTGACCCGCGGGAACTTGTCTTTCACCATTTGTTCCAGTCCGGGTACACCACGAAGTGCTTCCCGATACTCCTTTTCAGAAGCATCAGATAGCAGATCTACGGTTTTTCCTCGTCCGAACCACTGGGTGATCTCCCGGTAAATATTGGCCTCAGAATTTCGCTTGAGCCGTTCTGGATTGGGGAAGCGGGCCGAGAATGACTCCCGAATGGCTTTGTTGATCAGTTTCTGGGCGACAATGGCCGCTCCCTCCTGCTCACCTTCATACACCAGCTCGATTTTTCCCGTAATGCTGGGCACAATGCCGATCAGGTCGCCCACCCGGCTGTACCCTTCCTCTTCGCCATTGATGATCATGCGTCGCTCTACCGCAGAATGCAGGTTTTCATAGGCCGTAATGGTCAATCGGGCCGATACACCGGATTTTTCATCCACGAACTCGCTGTGCCGTGCTTCGATGGCTACCTTTTCTACCAGTTCTGCCACAAGGTCATTGATATGAACCTTATCCTTAACCTCCTCGTGTACCCGTGCTTCCTGCTGCGTTATCTGCTTGGAAAGCTCCAGCGACTTGGGATAGTGCGTCAGGATCTGGCTTTCGATGCGGTCCTTGAGGGGAGTCACGATGCTACCACGATTGGTGTAGTCCTCGGGATTGGCCGTAAAGACAAACTGTACGTCCAATGGCAGCCGGAGCTGAAAACCCCGAATCTGAATATCCCCTTCCTGGAGCATGTTGAACAAAGCCACCTGAATACGGGGCTGGAGGTCCGGAAGCTCGTTGATGACAAAGATCGCGCGATGCGACCGAGGAATCAGGCCAAAGTGAATTACCCGTTCGTCGGAATAGGGCAACTTCATGGTCGCCGCCTTGATGGGGTCCACGTCACCGATGAGGTCGGCGACCGTCACATCAGGAGTGGCGAGTTTCTCCACATACCGATCGTTGCGATGGACCCAGGAAACGGGGGTTTCATCCCCAAACTCAGCTACAATATCCCGCGCTTTACGAGACAATGGCTGCATCGGGTCATCGTGCATTTCGGAGCCGGCTACGATGGGCATGTATTCATCCAGCAGACCTGTCATCTGCCGGGCAATCCGGGTCTTGGCCTGTCCACGCAATCCCAGAAGGATCATGTTGTGCTTGGACAGAATGGCACGCTGAAGATCCGGAATTACCGTTTCTTCATAGCCTACTACACCAGGGAAGATATTTTCCCGGGCTTTCATGCGTCGGATCAGGTTTTGCCGCAGTTCTTCTTTAACCGATTTTGGCTGATAACCAGCCTCTTTAAGGGCACCAAGGGTGGTGATGTGAGTCAGTTTTGAGGTATCAGGCATCTAGATGCGTGAGTTGAAGGTGATATCTTACCGTTCCATAAATTGCACCTCAGTTTTTGCACTTACAAACCATAGCGCGCAATAAAACCGAGTGGGACGGAAAAATAACTCCCCCCGGCCCTGATTGTTAGCACCAATCGGGAGAAGGGCAGGGTTAAGTAACAAAGGCCAAATTCTGCCTCCTATATTCCAGTTCCGGGAAATCCTCCTACTTGCCTTACCGATAGTTCAACAGCGTTTTATAGGTATTTACCATTTTCTCCTGCGAAGCTCCCATTCGGTACATTGTGACGATCACAAGATTGGCAAAATTCACCCGGAAGTAGCCATTCCCGATGTACTTGCGGGTAGAAATAAGGGTCGATTTAGGCAAAATTTTGAATTTCTTCCGGTCCCTCAGTTTCTGGATCAGATCAAAGTCTTCCATGATCCGGTAATCTTCCCGGTAACGTCCCAATTCCTCAAATGCATCCCTGCGAATGAAAATAGACTGGTCTCCTCCCCTTAGAAACATCCGATCAAAGCGGGTGACATAGGCATTTACCTTCATGAGGGGATTTCGGGTTTCAAATCTGGACCGAAAAGTACCAGCTTCATAGCCCTGGTTCAGGGTTTCGGAAATGTCCCTGCAGAAGGAATCCGCAGGCAGCGTATCTGCATGGACGAAGTAAAGTGTATCTCCCTGAGCCATCTGTGCCGCATAATTCATCTGTCGGCTCTACCCCGATTGGGAGAGGTCAGGACCTGATCAACCCCATGCTGACGAGCTACCGAAAGCGTTTCGTCGTCACTGTGTCCATCCACTACGATGATTTCACCCTGACCTTCGGGCATACAGGACCGTAAATACGGGACCAGCCGAGCGATATTTTCGGCCTCGTTCAAAGTGGGAATTATGATGCTTAATCGCATAAATAGGGGGTAGTATGAGTTTTGTATAAGGTGAGCATATAAGTAGGAGCTCAAAAATAACTACAAATGAGAGGTATGTAGGAAATGTAGGCGTTGCCCTGAGCGCAACCGAAGGGTCTGAAGGTCATAAGCAGCGATTTGCCTTCATATCCCCATATACTTCATACCTAATTTTATCCAACTACTTTGGTTGCCAATAAAGACATATTCAGCAGAAACAGGCAAAAATGTGCTCTTATGTAATATAACTGACAATCCACAGAGGCCCATAACTACGTATTGTATGGTACCAATGGATCTGCAAACCACCAAAAAGAATACCTCAACAAATGATTACGACCATCCTGCTTTTACTGCTCATGCAACCTCTCTCTGCAACAGACATTCAGACCAGCTATCCTGAGAAATCGGCCCAGTTACTCGAAGCCGTCAAAGCTCAGCATCAGTCCCAAATTGAATCCCTTACCCAGGAACTCGCCTCCGTCGACCCTCAGACCCTAGCCGATCAACTTGACAATGACATCAAGCGAAAGACTTTCCGGATCAATGTCTACAACAGCTACATCATCATTCTTCTGCGGGAAAATCCGGAATTGTATCAGGACCGGGATGCCTTTTTCAAAGAGCCAAGGGTTACCATAGCCGGAGTAGAGTTAAGTTTCGACGACATCGAGCATGGCATTTTGCGCCGCTCTAAAGTCAAGTTGAGCCTGGGGCTCATCAACAAACCCTTCGTGGGTGACTATGAAGAGATGATGCGGGTAGACGAAGTAGACTGGCACATTCACTTTGCCCTGAATTGCGGCGCAGATGCCTGTCCTCCAGTTGAGGTCTACCGCACAGCCACGCTACACGACCAGTTGGAAAACCGCGCGAAGCTCTACCTGGAAAACAACACCACCTATAACGAGTCAGCCAACAAAGTGACCGTTACTCCACTTATGAGCTGGTTTCGGGCCGATTTTGGAGGTACCACCGGTACCCGCGAAATCCTGAAAAGCTTTAGTCTGATTCCTCAGGATTCCAGCCCAACCGTTGAGTACAAGGATTACGACTGGACCCTGGACATCGATAACTTTGCGAATTGAGGTTTTCATTCCACTCAATCGCCCGAAGGGCAGAGTGGAAAGCTGAAAACTCACTTTTAGAGAATGAAATCATCGGGAATACGAATCCAAACTCACGATGAAAAGCTATCAGGAAGCGGGAGTAGTAAGGCGAGAATGCCCCAATTGCCCTCCCTGTCCATCGAGTAGCAGGCGGCTTCCCTGTTGGGAAGTTTCCTGTTCGGGTAGGATCTCGCAATTGTCCCAGATGCCCGTCAGAAGGGTATGAGCATAAGACTTGGGGAGGGGCTTTTCCAACATCCTGCGGTTCGCTTCCTGATGGTCGTAGGTCAAAGCATGGAAGTGGTAGCTGAATTCTCCGTTGCGGTCGTCGAGGAGCAGGTACCAAACCCTGGGGCTGCCATCATTGGCGGGCATCCCAATCACCCCGGCATTCAACCACGCGAAGTCTTGCTGCAAATCAGCGAATGGAATGCCGCAGTGCCCCGCCAGGATGACATTGGCCTGGGCGTCGTCAAGGCTTTTTGCCTTTACCTGCCAGGGAGTCGAGCCAAAAACAAACTCGGACACATCAAAACGAGAGCCGTGGAGTACCTGGACGGTTTGTCCTGCATACTGAAAGCGAAGCTGCAAAGGCAACTGCCCAATCCAGGTCAGCGAGTCGCTGCTCAGTTGTTCCTGCGCAAAGGGATACCATTGACGGGAGAACAAATCGCAGCGCCCTCCTTCGGCAAAGTTGCAGCCGCAGTCATCGGCCTGATTGCGGAGGTTTAGCTCTACATTTCCTGCGATGGCATGGATGCCCCAATCCTTGACGCCTTGAACGGTCTCTTCGGGTTGAGCACAATACCCTACGGTATCTCCCGTGCAGATGACCCGTTCAGGAGGAATATTGTACTCCCAGGCAACTGCTTGCAGTGCTTCCAGCGCCTGAAAATTGCTGTAAGCCCCTCCAAATACCAGCAAGGGACCAGTAAGGTCACCCAGGTTACGGGTTTCATTATTCATTTCATTTTCGGCTTAAAAGCTTTGGTAAAAAGAAGGCCAACATACACACGACCAGGGCCAGCAGATTGGCTGAAAGCAAATCGGCATAAGGCCCACCAAACCAGATCCACGCTTCCGGATACCAACCAGCTGCATAGACAATTCCAAATACCAACCCTATTCCTACGCTAAGGTAATAGGAGAGACTGGAGAATGAATGTTTCCAGAAAAGGAACACCGGGGTCAACCCCATGACCATGGTCCCGCTAATCGTCGTAGCCGAAAGGATCGTTGCTCCGAAAAATATCGGAATAGTCCCCACGATGGCCAGCAGGACCATGACCCAGCGCCCAAGGGAAATGGAACTTTCGCGAATGCCCAGGAGGTCAACTATCATCAGCTTGGAGAAAGAATTAAATGTACTATCCAGGGTAGAGGCCGCAGAAGTTACCATGATAAAGTTGATCATCAGCATCATCGCGGTGCCCAGCAGTCGGCTGACGGCAACCGGAGCCTGTCCCTCCAGCCCTTCCATGGACGCAAAGATCCCCACCCAGCTAAAGAGCATGATGGCTATCGCACCGATGACAGTTGCCAGGGCAAAGCTGCGCAGGGTGAGCCTGGGATCGGACAAAAATGCCCGGTCAGTCATCACCGGATCGTGAAAGGGATAGCTAAAAAGCTGCAACAGCGCTACCCAGAGCAGGTTGAGCCCTCCGGCAGAAGACCATTCGCCCGACTGAACAAAAGCCGAGATGTCCCCATCCTGACGGGGGAGCAACACCCCCAAAATGGTAAAAAGCAGCACCCCGAACAGCAGCATCTGAATCAGGTCGGTCAACAGAGAGCTTCGCAGGCCACCTTTGAGCGTATACGCGATCGTAAGAACCGTGAACACCAAAATGGCGATGTAGTACGAACTACTGCCCCTTTCCCCGAAGTAGCTGCCAATTACCATCGTATTGGACCAGACCTCATTGAGCAGCCGGATTCCGATTAGAACGGAAAAGATGGCGACTGCTCCCCGGCCATATTTACTCCGCAGGAAGTGATGCAACGAGGTGAAGCCACCTTTTACCCGCAAGAAGTAAATCACCACCCCCGCAGTCAAAAAGGACAGATAGTAACCGGCATAGGCCACTCCTCCCACCATGCCATAGCTCATGCCCAGATTCGCCGCGTTGGTGATCGACTTGGCAAATAACCAACTGATTACCAGGCTACTGGTCAGCAGCCAGAATCCTGGAGCCTGCTCCTGCTTGCTGCCTCGGTAGAAATCTTTGGCCGTCCTCGACCACGGGGCGACGAACCACAGCGCCAGGCTGGAGCCAATCAGGATGAGCCATTGGAGGGTGAGTGGGGACATGGGTTGCGGAAAGTGTTGATGGTGAAAGGGGTGAATACGGGGTTAATAAGGTGGATAAGGTGTATAGGGCAGGGCTCACGAGCGGCACTGCTGAGGAAGTGCTCTAGGTCATGACCATCCTACAGGATGGCGCTGGTGAGACTCTCTGAGTCGATATCCGGTGTCTTCAAGTCTCTGACTTTACAAATCCAATATTGATTTTGAGCGCTACTAGAGACGGCTTTCCAGTACTCGATTCCGGAATAGTCAGGAACATTCAACTTTCCACTCTCCCCTATACACCTACAAAACTCTCCCATCGTCATCGGTCCCACCAGACCGCCGCGTTCACGCTGTTGCCATCGGTGGCGGCGGCAGCGAGGTCAAAATTGGCGGCGTTGAGGGCCTGTTCATCCGTTGGATAGGGCATCCGCCTGGGAATCAGGTCGTTGTTAAGGCTGGCGGCAATAGTTTTAAGAGCGGGAAAGCCGGTGCGACGCCACTCGATCCAACCTTCGTAGCCGTTGACAATGCTGGCCAGCCATTTTTGGGTGAGAATTTGCTCGACGGGGTCAGCACCATTGGCCCCAAAAGCCGCGGGGCTATCGGTGAGATAAGTCGCCGGAAGCTCAGTCTGCCAGTAGGCAAAGGCCTGCTCCACCCCTTGCTCATACAAACTCTGCTCATCTGCATTGATCAATCCGCGAGCAGCAGCTTCTGCCAAAAAGAAATGGGTTTCCCAGGCGGTAATGTAATTGGCGTCGAGGTCGCTGCTGGTTTCCCGAAAAATGGTTCCTGGCAGCGAATAATCGGCCACGGTGATGGAAGTCTGAGATGCGTCCTGGCCATTCAGCAGGCCCTGATATTCAGGCGCATTTCCGCTCTCGGTCGGACGAAAGAAGACATTAATGCGGGGGTCCTCCAGTTCCAGCATGATCTCCTCGATGGTCTCGGACATGACGAAGTTCACAAAGTCCCCTACCCTGGCGGTCGCAAGGCGATAGTTGTTGGGTGGGGTGCTGCTGAAGTCAAAGGCGGCATTGTCAGCATTTTCCTGAATGAAATTTCCCTCATCGAAAATCGCCTGTAGGTCTGCCCCCACATCCACCCGGTTGGAGATTCGCATCAAGTACTTGATCCGCAGCGAATTGGCCATCCGTACCCAGGCATTGAGGTCTCCGTCGAATATGATATCACCTTCCAACGGAATAGCCCCCTGATACGCCTCCATCACCGCCACGGCCTGTTCCAGATTGTCCAGAATTCCCCCTTCGGCCAGGTAGATGTCTTCCTGGGAATCGTAAGCCGGGGCCACATTGCCCTCCTTGCCCTTCAGGGCATCGCTGTATGGCACGTCCCCAAAGATGTCTGTCGCCGCAGCGGCCAGATAGGCCTTCATCACCAGAGCTGGGCCTTCATAGACAGCCGCCGCCGGATTGTTGCGCGCCCGGTCCAGGATCAGCTCGGTGTCGCGGAGGTTGACATAGATGATGGGCCAGGGATTGCCCCCAAACTGAGGCTCGGTCAGACTGTGGCGGTCGAAGAGGTTGAAATCGACCTCGGCAAAGTGCTGGCTCAGCAGGTTGCCCGCCACAAAGCCTTCGAAGGACATTTGCTCGGCATAGTCCCACAGCACCTGACGCAGGAGCAGACTGGGCTGCACATCGATCGGAGCATTGGGGTTGGTGTTGATCTCTTCGAATTGGCTGGTACAAGCGCCGAGTGATAGCAGGGCCACAGCCAGCAGGATATATTTCGTGAGTTTCATTTTTTCTAATTGAATTAAATGCGAACAGAACTGTTTTACCTCATCAAAACTCAAGGCCTATTCTCAGCCCAAGGCTTCTTACACTGGGGTAAGAGATGTCCTCCACCCCGCTGACAAAGTTTTGGCCCTGCACCGCAAACTGCTCAGGATCAAAGTGCTTAATCCCGGAAAAGGCAAGCAGGTTCCGTCCTACGAGGGCTACCTGGAAGGATTGAATGCCCGGCAGGCTGAAGCTATAGCCAAGGTTCACTTCGCGCAGTTTCAGGTAACTGGCATCGAGGGTGTTGTTCTCTTCGTGGTTTCGGTCGTAGTAGGAGCGATAGTAACTTTCGGCGCTGATGGGAGTGGTATTGGGCACATAGTTGGGCTCGTCAGCCGTGCCGGTATTCACCACGCCATCGATGGTGATGCCTTCAGCCGGGCGGTCTGCGGTTTCGATCAACTGCCCTGCGACTCCGGCCAGGGCCTGAGTCCGGGAGACAATTACCCCTCCCTGACGCCAGTCCAGCACAAAGTTGAGGGTGAAGCGCCTCCATTCGACCCGGTTGGAGAAGCCCAGGATAAAGTCAGGATTGTAGTTGCCCAGCTTTCGCAGGTCATTGTCCACGATGAAGCGTCCCTGCTCGTCTACCACAAACTGCCCCTCTTCATTGCGCAGGTAGCCGGTTCCCCACATGTCGCCGATCCGGTCTCCTTCCCTCACCTGATACCAAACGGTCTGGTTCACATTGTCATAGACCCGGGTGTATGCCAGGGTCAGGCGGTCGATTCCTTCGGGAATAGACTCCACGGTCGCGACATTTCGGTTGAAGTTGAACAGCGCAGTCCAGCGGAGCTTTTCGGTGTAGATGGGTTTGACGCCGAGCACGACTTCCCAACCACGAGCCAGCACAGAGCCGCCATTTACTACCTGTTCATTGTACCCGGAAGAAAGGGCGATGGGCAGGGAAATGATCTGGTTTTCAGTCCGGGATTGATAGTAGGTCGCATCCAGCGAAAGGCGATCCTGGAAGAAGCGCAAATCGGCTCCGAATTCGAATGAAGTGGTCTGCTCAGGCAAAAGGTTCGCATTGGCGATCAGGTCCTGGTCGCTAAAGGTCGGCTGGGAATTAAAAGGAGTCTGGGCCTGGAAAACTCCCGCGGTTTGGTACGGATCCGTATCATTGCCGACCTGTGCCCAGCTAGCTCTCAGCTTGGCAAAAGAAATGGCACCGGGCAGGCTGAACAGATTTGAGATCACCCAACTGGCTGATACAGAAGGGTAAAAGAAGGAAACATTGCCCGTCGAATTAGGCGTAGCCAGGGCACTGGACCAGTCGTTGCGGCCTGTGATATCGACGAAAAGGAAGTCGTGGAAGCTCAGCTTGGCGAGGCCATAGAGGCTGTTGATTCGCTTACGGGTGCCAAATTCAAAAACTTCAACCGGCGCTGCGGCATTGGACAGGCGAAAGATACCAGGCTGAGCCAAGGCGACGGTTTGGGCCTGCGAAGTGGCGGCCTGCTGGTCCATTCGGTTTCCTCCAATTGATACATCCACCCCTAGCGGGCCAAAGGTATTCCCATAATTCAGCAAAAAGTCGGTGTTGATCTCACGAAAGGACACATCGTGCTCCGCATAGGCTCCGTTGCGGAAGCGGTTGCTGCTAAATGCCCGACGAAACTGTCGCGTTTCATCCGAATAATCCATCCCGCTTCGCAGTTTAAAGCTCAGGTTGGCAGCGATTTGATAGCTCGCCACCAGATTGCCAAAGAACCGATCCCGGTTAAAGGAATTTCGGTTTTCCAGCAGAATCAGATAGGGATTATCGAAGTAGGTATAGTTGAAAGAATACTGCTGAGTTCCTTCCAGTCCTGGCTGCCAGTAGTCTCGCAGTGGATCAAACTGCAATTGCCTCGGCCCCCATGCCACGAGTGAATAGCCGATGTTCTCTGAGCCATAGCCATTGGCTGGGCGATTGTCACTCGCGCTGTTGACATAGTTGAGCGAAGCTGACACTTCGAGCCTCTCAACGGGCTTAAAGGTTAGCCTGGCCGCAGCAGTCTTCCGGTCAAGGTTCACCCCTGGAATCACAGACTGGCTGCGCAGGTCTGTCACCGAGAGGCGGTAGTGCCCCCGGTCATATCGTCCGCTTAGGGCCAGGTTGTTGATCGTCGTGATCCCTGTTTCGTAGAAGTTCTGCAGGTTGTCGGGGTTGGAGACAAATGGCGTTGGCGTGATGGGCAGTCCCCCATGAACCGCCACGTCGCCTCCACGGACCTGACTTCCATCGGGAAGGGTTACCGGGCTGTCAAACTGGGGAATGAGCAGGCCTGCATCCAGTTCGGGGCCATAGCTGTAAGAAATATTGTCATTCACTCCGCCTCCCAGTCCATCAACATACTCAAATTGCCCCGAGTTCCCCTGACCGTAGCGGTTCTGAAACTGAGGCAACTGGAAAGGTTTCTCAAAGTAGAGGGTCGAATTGAAGCTGATGCCCAGCCCCTTTGCTTCCGAGCCATCCTTGGTGGTGATGATGATCACCCCGTTGGAGGCTCTGGTCCCATAAAGAGCCGCCGCGCTGGGTCCTTTCAGCACAGAAACCGAAGCGACATCGGCAGGATTGATCGACATGGCTCCATTGCCAAAGTCTACCTCCTGAAATCCGGCAGCCGCATCGTTGGTGAAGTTGACCACCGAGTTGTTGTTGACCACTATCCCGTCCACCACAAAAAGCGGGTTGTTTTGGGTAAAAGAGGACTCTCCGCGAATGGCCACCTTTGAGGTAGAGCCGACGCCCGTGGGTCCGGCCGTAATGGAAAGTCCCGCGACCTTTCCAGCCAGATTGTCCAAAAAATTGACGGCCCTGGCCTCGTTGATCGCCTCCTCACCGATTTGCTGTACTGCATATCCCAATGCCCTGGACTCCCGGGCCAGCCCCAGAGCCGTGATGAATACGTCTGTCACTTCGTAAGCCGCCTCGATCAGTTCGATCTCATAGTTGCTCCGGGAGTCAACTGTGAGGGTATCGTCTTCATAGCCGAAATAGCTTGTCAGCAACTGATCGCCATTCTGTGCAGATATGGAAAGCCTCCCATCGCCATCCGTAATCCCTCCTCGCTGGCTCCGCAAATTGCGAACGGTTGCCCCTTCGACTGTTCCTTCGGCTGCTGTCACCACCACTGTGATGGTTTTTGTCTGTGCCATCGCCAACTGAATGCTGGCGCACAAAAACATAAATAGGAAATATTTCTTCATCGATTTTGATTAAGGTAGTTTGGTGAATGAATAGCCAGGTGCACCAATCAGGTGACTGGTATATGCTGAGATGCATGGCTTTAGACCGGGCTTGTAATTGCCAACTTTTGATCAAATTCCTTTAGGTAGGAATGAAGGTATACCTACCGGATCTTTGTGATCTGGCAGATACGACCTATCATTCTTCGGAATTGAGTTGGGTACTTATCTCACTCCCAATGCACTAGTGCTTCGCATTCGGAATTCGTGATCAGTAATTCGTAATTGAAAGTGTTACTGGTCAACATGTTATACGAATTACGAATGAGCAATTCCTTAATTCCGAAGACACCAGGCGAGGTTGTACGCACGCACATGCTGAGGTGGACCTCGGAAGGGATTGGAATCCGGAATCCAGTTCAGAAAACCGGAGGAAGATTCAGGCTCAACATCCTCCCGGTTTGCACACAATCCGCGGAGCAAACGGGGTACTAAATGGGAACGCAATAGAATGGAAAGGTCAAGCGGATCATTCACATCCTGCCTGACCATCAGTGAGATACAGCCACCTTTTGATGCCAAATGGCCATGTAGTGCCTCACACAAAAACGGGCTATTCCAGGGCAAATTTTTAAAAGACTGGGAACAGAAATTTCGACGGCTAACCCCGATCAGATAGGCACCCCCTCGGGTGTTTTGTCCCAATACCTGCTGCCCGGCGAGTAGGGATTGCTCGGCTTGCCTGAGATCCTGTACCTGCAAGTGAGGGCAGTCATTCCCGACCACAATCACATTTTCATACCCTCTCGCAAATGCCTCCAGGATGCTGTTGGTCAGCCGCTCGCCAAAGGACTCACCGCGCTGAGCATGCTGTGTCAGCTCTACTATCGGAATTTGAGAGCGCCTGATGCAGGCTTTGGTCCAGTGGTACATCAGGTAAATGAGCCGATTATTTCGCCTGGGGCGATTGGAGATGCGTTTATGACGACTTTCCTCCGAAGGAGTACGTGTAAAATACAGTATGCAAGCATTTTCGTCCATTTGGATGAAAGAGGTCTTAAACTTTACTTGTTATCGAACCGCCAAGTAATATCTATTGTTAAAGCAAAACGGTCGGGTATCAGACGCTTCTCCTCAAAAACAGGCCAATACGGCTCCAAGCGGTCTTTTTCCCGTACCAGGTCAGTCGTTTTCTCTCAGGTTCCCGAGAATTCTTCTCATCTACGTAGCAAAATAGCCTAATGGATTGGATAAGACTTGCTTTTTTTACGCGGTCATTCGACGCCGGAATCCATAAAAGCCCACACTGCTGAAAAGAGATTATCGGCTGGTCACGCATTTCGGATGGAAAGACCCGGATTTGCTGTACCGTGATCAAAAAGCCTCTCCCACCGTCAGGTAATAATTTACCTGGCCTTCGGCGACCCCGACGTCAAAACGCAGGTTGATGTAGTCCTCATTGCTGATGCGTGCGCGGAGGCCTGCCCCGTATCCCAGACGGAAGATGTTGGGGTTGATTTCTGAAAATTCATCAAATACCGCGGCAGTTCCCACAAAGGCATTCACCCCTATCCGCCAGAAAAGAGGAGCACGGTACTCTATCTGCCCGCCTATCAGGCGATTGTCCCGATAGCGGCCTTCGTAGAATCCCCGTAGCCTCCTGGTACCTCCCAGCAATGCCAATGCGTTGAATGGCGGCTCCCCCGTCGTCAGGTCGGCATAAACCTGACCGGCCAGGACGTGGTTCACCTGCTTGAATGGACTCCAGAATCCACGTAGGTCCATCGAAGTCCGGGTATAGTTAAACGAGCTACCGGTCCAGGGAGCGTTGACCTGAAACAGGGCTTCGGCATACACCCCTTTCGTAGGAAAGTTGAGGTCATTGCGACGGTCATAGATGCCGATGAGCCCCGGGCCGGAGATGATGCCGCCATTTCGTCCGGCTATGTCGCGCTGATCATCGGCCAGGCGTCCCTGTGGCGCTACATCCTGAATGTCAAACACATCCAGCCAATAGTGAAGGCCCAGGTAGCCATTGGGGACGACCTGCTTCAGGGCATGGATCCGAAAGCGGGGGAAATTCACGCTAAACAATTCTCCCTCCGAATCCTGGTCTTCGTTTCCGATTCCATAGAAGAAGAAGGTATAGCGATAATAGCCTACCTCTCCATACAACCAGTAGTCTTCATTTTCCCTGAAAAGGATATAGGAAAGATAAGTCAGAAGTTGATTCTCCAGCGTATAAACGCCTCCGCCCTGCAACTGTGAGCTCCGGCTCGAGTCGGGCTCTCCCGGCAGGCGAAACGCCAGCAAACCTGCTCCCCCAAATCCCCAGCGGGTTTCAGGGGTGTAAAAGGTAATCGGAAGGACAAACTTACTGGTGAAGCGCAGGCTGTCCTCTTGGGTAGGTTGAGGCTCCTGGGCCCATCCAACCTGACTTACGAGTAAAAGTGGGAGCAGAAAAAAGGCGTTTTTCATAACCATAAATTAAGCTAACTACGATCCAGCCCACTGTCTGGATCCCGACATTCCCCTTTCTGCCCCCAGTAATCTCAACGTATCAGCGTCAGGCTGCCCTCACGGGGACCTGACCATTCGCGGCCGCCGACAAAGCGTGCTCTGTGCACTTTCCAGACAAAGACATTCTGGCTAGCCAGTTCGCCGTTAATGGTCCCATCCCAGTACTCGGTAGGGACGCCATCTTCTAGTGCTGTTGACTCCCATACCAGCTCACCCCATCCCGTGTAAACGGCGATGTGATACGCTTCCAGGCCAATGCCTTTGGGGAAGAACAAGGAATATTCACCCGGCCCACCTAGCGGCATCATGGCGTTGGGGACATGCAGATCGCCAAACTCCAGCGGATTGATGGGCTTTACGATGGTGTCAGCACAGGCCCCGAGCCGTGCGATTAGCTGGACCTCAAACGTGCGGTTCACCAGGTAGCGATAAACCGGATTTACCTGGGAACTGGTGGCCCCATTATCATCAAAATCCCAGAAATAGTCATTCGCCTGGGTGGAAGTATTGAGGAACTTCACCGTCCCGTCCGGAATGCCCTCCCGCATGGAGTCCTGGGTAAAGAAATCCGCAATCGGCGTCGGATCGACCTGTATGAAGTCCGCAAAGCTCACGGTATCGGCACAGCGGTCATCCCAGGTAGCGATGAGTTGCACGTCAAAACGCCCGATTTGCCCGAAGGTATAATTCGGAACCGAATCCTGCGAACTGCCGCCATCGCCAAAGCTCCAGTACCAGCGATTGGCATTGGTACTCAGGTTGATGAATTCCGGGGTGAATGCCTGGCAGCCACGCGCTTCATCGACCGCAAACATGGCCATGGGCTGCGGCACGATCTCTATGACCTGAGTCGCCGAGTCCGGACAGCCATAGCTATTGCGCGTGATCAGCTTGACCTCGTAGGTTCCAGGCGTCGTGTAGGTACCCTGCGGATTAATCTGCGTGCTGGTTTCACCATTGCCAAGGTCCCACAGATAGGTCAGCGGCAGGCGCTGGGTGCTGGACAAATTGGTGAAAGCGACATCAGTCGGGCCACAGTTTTCATATACACTGGCTTCGAAATTCGCGATAGGGAAACTTCCCACGCGAATCTGATAGGTGGTGTCATCGAAGCAGAAGCCCGCGGTGTCTACTTCCAGCCGTACCGTAAAGATGGTATCGGAAGCAAAATAGGTATGTGCAGGATCTCTTTCGATGGAAATACCGGAGTCATCCCCAAAGTCCCAGCGCACACGGCTAAACCCGGTTGAGAGGTTGGTGAACGCCACGTCCATCGGAGCGCACCAGGTGTCGGGCTCGGCCCTCAGACTCGCCTCGGGCTGCGGATAGACTTTCACTGTATCGGTCAGCGTATCGCGGCAGCCATAGTCATTGACGATGGCCTGACTGACGACGTAGGAACCCGTGGCGTTGTACACGTGGTTGGGGCTTGGCACGACCGAAGACCCCCCATCGCCCAGGCTCCAGTTGTATTGCAGCGGACGGGTGGACTGGGACAGGTCGGTGAATTCATTCAGCGCGGGAGTACCACAAAATTCCTCCCAGGCCAGGCCGAAATTGGCCAGCGGGGGACTCGCTACGTTAATGGTGAGGCTCGTGGAATCGTAGCAGAAGTCCGCTGTGTCCACGACCAGCCAAACCTGATAACTCACATCAGGCATCACAAAGGTATAGTCAATGTGCTGGGCATAAACCGTCTGCCCATCGATGGTCCAGCGCCAGCTCGCCGCATCTACCGACTGATCGGTGAACTGCACCGCAAAAGGCACACAGCCCTGGCTGGTATCGCTGAAAAAGGCCGCCTCGGGCTGTGGGTAGACATAGATCGTGTCCACCGCCGTATCACGGCAGCCATAGCTGTTGGTGGCTATTAGCTGCACGGGATGGTGGGCCACCGCGGTGTAAACGTGGTTGGGGTTGGTCACGACGGAGCCATCCCCGTCGCCAAAACTCCAGACGTAGGTCAGAGGCAGCGTCGCGGCTGAGCCATTGGTGAACTGTACTGTCGCTGGCGGATCACAGAACTCATCCTGATCTACGGTGAAGGCTGCCTGTGGCAGGCTTGCTGTGCGAATTTCCACCGTGTCATAGGCGAAACAGAGCCCCGCAGTATCCACTTCCAGGAGGACCTCATAGATCGTATCTGGCACCAGGAAGGTGTAGCTGAATCCGGGTACACCCAGGGTATCTTCATCTACATACCAGGTGCGTCGGCTGTTATTCTGCGAAAGGTCCGAGAAGTTCACGTCAAATGGCACACAGCCTTGCAGCGTATCCACGCCGATTTGAGCCACTGGCTGTGGATGTACCACCACGGTATCCTCGTGCACATCGGTACAGCCATAGCTATTGGTCACCGTGAGGCTGATGAAGAAGCTGTCCACGCTGGCATAGGTATGTGCTGGACTTACCTGGGTCGAACTATTGCCATCTCCAAAAGCCCAGTTGTAGGTCAGGGGAAGGGTTGCACTTGACAAATCTGTGAACTGGACTGGCGCTGGCGCATCACAGTGCTCGTCTATATCGATGGAGAAATCTGCAACCGGCAGGCTGGAGGTGCGGATTTGAATGGTGTCATAAGCAAAGCAGAAGTCCGCGGTGTCCACGACGAGGATGACTTCATAGACCGTGTCCGGCACATTGAAGGTGTAGGTGAAGCTTGCATTGGACAAGGTACCTCCATCCACCTGCCATTCGCGCGAGCTGTTGTTTTGGGAAAGGTCAGAGAAATTCACCGTAAAGGGCACACAGCCCTGCAAAGTATCTGCTCCAATTTGGGCCACCGGCTGTGGATACACATAGATCGTATCGATGAACTGATCGGTACAACCGTAGGGATTGGTCACAGTCAGGGTGACAGGATAATGTCCCGGCTGAGAATAGATGTGAGTGGGGGAAGCCATTGGGCTGGTATTTCCATCGCCAAAGTCCCAAAAATGACTCAGGGGCAAAGCTGACACAGAGTTGTTTTGAAACTGCACCGTGGTCGAGTTGCCTTGCGCCTGGCAAAACTCATATCCCGAAGCCGAGAAGTCCGCCACAGGTGGCTCTGCCGTTTCGATCAGGATGGTATCCGCATCAAAGCAGTAATCCGCTGTATCGGAAATCAGGATCACTTCATAGGTAGTATCCCCTGTCAGGAAGGTGTAGCTCGGATTGGCCACCGTGAAGGTCTGTCCGTCTATTTGCCAGACACGACTTCCGCCTCCTACACTCAAATCGCTGAAGTTCACCGTAAACGGTACGCAGCCTTGCATGCTATCAGCTCCAATTTGCGCTACAGGTTGTGGTAACACCACCAGATTGATCACACTATCATCGCTACAGCCATTGACGTTGGTGACGGTCAGAGTTGTGGGAAAGACCCCCGTACTATCGAAAGCATAATCGTGGCTCGCCAGGTTGATGGTATCATTCGTTCCGCCCATGATCCACTGGTACTGCAGTGGAGGAGGCGTAGAGGTATTCGCGAAGCTAAAAACTGCATTTTCTCCGCAAAGGGTGTCGTCCGAAGCAATAAAGCCAGCGGTCGGTACAGGGAATATCCGTATCTGAGCCGAAGAATCATTCTGGCAACCAAGGGCATTTTCCACCTGCAAACTCAGCGTGAAAAAGCCGGTCTGGGTATAAACATGGCTGGGATGCTGCTGTACTACCGGGCTGCTTGTGTCTCCAAAGTCCCAGATATAGCTCAATCCGGGCGGAGTGCCACCAGTCTGAACAGTCAATGGCGGACAACCTGCGGTATCTGACAGGGTAAAGCTGATCGGAGGTGGCGGCAGTACCGTGATGGGCAGGGTCGCGGTGTCGCGGCAGCCGTTGGTATCGGACTGCACGATGAAGGTCACTGTGAAGTTACCGGGGAACAGATACTGGTGTGTGGGATTGATCAGGGTCGTCGCATTTCCGTCGCCAAAGTCCCACTCCACCCCGGTGGTCCCCACTGAGATATCCGTAAAGCTGACGCTACCATCCGTACACACAACGTTGGTGTCGGCCACGAAAGCTGCCGTGGGGGCTGGATAAACCGTCACCTGCACGGTATTGGTGTCATAGCTACAGCCATTATTGGCATAGTGATAAATGGTGTAGGTGCCCGGCTGGGTAAAGGTATAGCTTGGGGTGCGGCTGGTAGGCTGAGTGCCGTCGATGTCCCAGCTCTGGAAGGGAGCCCCGGAGAGGTCCCGGAACTGAACCGTCAGCGGTGCACAGCCTTCGGTAGGATTGGTGTTAAAAACGGCATCGACCGTATTGGGGTACACCGTGATCACCTCTTCCGCCGTATCAAATCCACAGGCATTTTGGGCAACCACGAAGATGCGGTAGGTCGAAAAGCCAGTATCGGGCAAATGGGTGTAGAACTGGGTTGGCGGGATGCTGTCCAGAGAGAATTCCGTTCCCGGAATGATGGTGTCCTGGTACCAGAAGTAACTGTTAGGACCGCCTTTGCTGACATTGCTGAAGTCTACCGGAAAAGGAGAGCAACCGCTGTTGACGGCGGGGCCAAATTCGATACTGGGCAAAGGGAAGACCTTCACCGTGCTGGTTTGGGTGGAAGTCGCACACTGGTTGGCGATGGTCAGGCTGATGTTGTAGGTCGTGTCATAGACCCCTCCCAGGTAATCCACAACTGGCGGATTAGCGGTAGTGTCGATCAGGCCATTGCCAAAGTCCCAGAGGTAAGTCCCCCCGGCGGCGTTGCTCTGGTTGGTGAAGCTCAGCGATAGCACCGCACAGCCACTGTCAGCGCTTTGGGTGTACACTGCGCTGGGCGGAGTGGTCACCTCGATGCTTCGGGTGAAGGTATCCACACAGCCATTGGCACTGGTCGCGATCAGGGAAATGATGAAGTTGCCCCCAACGCCATAGGTCTTGGTCGGATTGGGGAAAATACTGCCCGTCGCATCCCCAAAGTCCCAGTCGTAAGCCGTCGCATACACCGAGGTATTGGCAAACAGAATTGGATCGCCGATACAGACATTGGGCAGGGAATCAAACTGCGCCGTCGGCAGCGAATCCACCAGAATGGGCTGCACATCGCGGCTTACGCAGCCATTGGCATTGGGCAGGGTGTAGGTCACTGTATCGATTAGCCCCGGCGAGACCATCGTTGGATCATAGGCTCCAGTCAGCACATCGGTAATGCCGACGCCGGACCAGGTTCCTCCGGGTTGATTCACCCCCAGGGTGATGGGAGCATCATCGGCACAGAGCGTAAAGGTGCCCGTGATATCGACCGCCAACGTATCCCGAATAAAGACCACCGTCGTATCGCTGGCTTCGCAGGAAGTACCCGGAGCGAAGGTGTAGATCACCTCATTGGCCCCCACATTCATGTTCAGGGTGTTGAAGGCCGCGCTGTTTGCTATGATGCCGTTTCCGGCCCAGACCCCACCTTTGGGGAAAAAGCCTGACAGCGTATCGGCTCCCGCATTGAAGCAGAGGGAATCTCCGGGACCTGCCGAAACACTGTCCGCAGAAATCACTTCTACTATAAGTGAATCAAACGCATAGCAGCCCGAGTCGGTGGTGAATTCGTAGTAAACCGTCACCGTATCAGGCCCACCCAACAGGCTGGGGGTAAACTCTCCCGAGGCATTGGACACCCCGGGGCCAAACCAGTCACCTCCTGGTGGAGTCGCCGTCGGCAGGGGCTGAGGGGTATTGGTCAGGCAGTAAAAAATCGTGCTGTCCGGGATATTCACCTCAGGTAAGGGATTAACCGTCACTACTACCGCATCCTGACCGGGACAACCTGTGGTATCGGTATAGGCATACCAAAACACAAAGGTGCCCGCTGTGTCGCCCACGAATTGATTGCCATTGATCAGATTGGGGCCGCTCCAGGTGCCACCGAGGGGAGTTGCCGTCAGGGTAACGGTTACGGAAGGGTCCAGGCAAAAGCTCGTATCGGCCCGGGCTACGACCTGTGGGGTGTCAACCACGGTGATTTGCAGGGTGTCATAGGCAAAACAGCTGCTGCCTTCGTAAGTGTAAACCAGCTCAAAAGTCCCAACTCCGGGAGGTGCAAATACTCCGCCAGGAGTCACCCCCGTTCCCAGCCAAAAGCCGTTGCTATCAGGATCCGCGGTCAGTTGGAAGGCGGAGTCATTGATACATACTTCGAAATCAGGCCCAACGTTCACAGCTGGCACAGTGTCCACCAGGAAGCTGGTTGAGCCCGGCGTGATGCCACACTCATTTTCCACCTCCAGGGTAATGGTATGGACCTGCCCTGCCGCAAAGGTGATCGGCGGAAGGGTGTCTCCAGTGTGGGTGTTTGGTGCTCCGGTGGTGGTCCAGGTGTAATTAGTGATGGGCGAACCATAGTCACTGACCACATAAGGCAGGGTATCCAGGGTAAAGGTGCCACAGGTGTCGGGCACATTGGTCAGGGAGATTTCCGGAGAAATGTTGATGTTAATCCCGACGGTGTCCCGGTCTTCGCCACAGAGATTGGTCGCCGTCAGGACGACCAGAAATGAGTCCGGAGCGTTGAAGCAAATCGTGGGATCAAAGTCCCCTGCGGCACTATTGGGCCCAAAACTCCACGCAGAATCCGAAATCACATCCCAGTTCCAGGTCATTCCCACCGTCGCCATATCGGGAGTTGAGTTGTTCCCAAAATCAATGCAAACCGGTGCACATCCCTGAGTGGTATCGGGTACCAGTTCGGCGACTGGAGGCTCTACGACTACTACCTGCCCTACTGCCACGCTAGTCCCACAACCATTGGTCGCGGTAAGGGTGACGGTGTAAACGCCAGGCCCTGCCGCAGAGTAGTCATGGGTGGGGTCTGGAACTGTTGAAGTGGGGCTACTATCCCCAAAATCCCATACAAATTGAGTGGGGTCAAACAGGTAATTTTCGTCTGGATAAGTAGTATTGGTAAAGGTAGCAATGGCGCTGGGCATACAGAGTGTATCCGGCCCATTAAACCCTGCATGGGGACCCGGCAGGATGGTCAGCTGCGAAATGTTGTAATGGCTGAAGCAGAAATTATAGGCAGTCAGCCGCACCTCGGTTGTAAATCCGTTGCTGGTCGGATTGCCATTAATGACCGCCCCAAGGTCATACACGAATTTCTGGGTGGCGGTATCAAAAACCGTATAACTATTTCCCAGTGCTCCCCAGTCCCACTCGTAATACTGGATGTTGCCACACTTGAAATTGGTCTGGTTCATCACTGTTACCGTATCTCCCTCACAGAAAACCGGCTGGCCTACGACCTGATTGGAAGCAATGGGATTGGTATAGAAATAGACATTTTGACGATAACTGGGGCAGGTTTCCCCCGCCGCCGTAATGGTCACCTGATAGGTCCCATAGCAGTCATAGGTATGTTGCTGTGTAAGTGCCGGAGAAGTAATCGGAGCACTCCCATCTCCAAAATCCCAGATAAAAGAACCAATGCCTGCTGCGTTGGTAATGGTAAAAGTCGGCGAAAATAATGTATCAGGCGAATTCTGAATACACTTCAGGACCGAATCTGCTGCCACCGTAATCACAGGGCCTCCCGGCACCGTTACATTCTGATTCGTCGTACAGGTCGTACCTGCCGAGTCATTGAGGGTAACCGTCAGGGTGACATTATAGGTAGCTCCGCCAGGCACAAAATTATAGGTATGGACTGGATTGGCCTGCCCGGAGGCATTGCCATCGCCAAAGTTCCATACGTAGGTCGCCACATCAGCCGGGTTGGCATTGGAGGTAAACGTCACGGGGTCATCGCTACAGTTGGGCGGTGCCCCCTGCGCCCAGGTAAAGGAAGCATCGCACTGGCCCTGAATATTTCCCCAGGAAAGCGATAACAATGTCAGGCAAAGAAACAGATGAGAGATTTTCACAACAGTATATTTGGGAAGGGTTGTCTAAGAAGTAATCTGCTGCCGAGTAGTAGGAAAAGGGGAGCATCAATTAGAACTTGGGACAGGGAAGGCTTCCCCTTGGACCGCCAAGGTCACAGTCGGTAAGCTGCACATTGCCAAAGTTAAAGGTCACGGATGCTTCTATCACCCCTCCACTATCGCTGCGCAATCCCGAAAAATTGTAATCATAGCTGAGTCCGATTCTTGTTCTTCGGGCAGAACGATTCAGCTTTCCACCTGGTGCATCTCCGACTTCAACTCCCATGGCTACCGTAAGGGTATTGGTATTGGTGCGGTCTGGCAGTCCATTGCGGGTTTGTAGCCACATGCCGCCCCACAGGCCTGGATTCTCCTGAAAACTGAAGGCCACTCCATAGGTCACGGCTCGATACCAGTAGGAACCTCCACCCGGAGTAGAAGAAGCTCTCTGTAACTCGAGTTTGGCCATGGGTACAAGGAAATAGGTAAAATTTCCATAGCGTTGAGAGTGAACGTAGGTGGCATGAAACGTACTGCGCGTCGGCAAGGTATCGTCAAGAACAGATATAGAATTGTCAATTCGTACCAGGTGGTGTAGGGCACCGCCCACTGTCAGGCGGTTATGAGTGAGGTGTTTCCAATGAACAGCCACCCCTGACCCAAAGTCAGCGTAGCTCGTTCGGCTCTGCATATCATTGGGGATTGGAGCAGCAGTAGCTCCCACGACCCCATAAATCGCATCCAGTTGATCGCTGAAAATCAGGTTATCATAATTGAGCCTTCGCCAGTTATACGAGACCTTCATCCCACCTGAGAACTGGATATCCTGGGTACTGTTTTGAGGTCCGGGGCGGCTGTGCCAGGCATAACTCAGACCGGCATGTTGCCAACGTAGGAGGCCAGCCCCCTCGACATTGTCGAGGTAATACACACCAAAAGCCGATTGCAGACAGGGCGCACCAATATCGGCCGTCACACTGTTGGTCGTAAACCGTGTATCCCTGCCCCCAACCCGAAACCACTGATTGCGGTGGTTCATCGAGATGGTCGCTCCTCCTTCAATCCCTGTAAGGGCAGGATTGACCAACATGCGATTGGTAAAGTACTGGGATAGGACGGGGTCCTGGGCCTTCAGCAAGATAAGTCCGAGGCCTGGCCAACAGCAAAACAGCCCGAACAGAAGGTAGATTTTTTTCATGGGGAGGTGTTTGAATAGCTAATCTTTAAAGCAGTGCCTGACACAAACAGGGATCCATATCAGAAAACTGCCATATCGATATCAATAAGAAACCACAAGTAGAATAGCTGCGCGTGAAAGTACAAAAAATCCCAGGGTAGCCATGAAACAGGTTCAAATATTCCTTTCAGGTCTGCCCTTACTCTTAAGTAGATTTACCAAGGTTGTTTTTTCCCTCTTTCTTTTGGTAACTGCTGGATAAAGTTATACTTTTGTCCTCCCAAATCACTCAGAGAGATGCCGGAGTGGTCGAACGGGCTCGCCTGGAAAGTGAGTGTGCCCCAAAAGGGTACCGGGGGTTCGAATCCCCCTCTCTCTGCAAACGAAGCAATGCCTCCTGCAAGCGAAAGCGAGCAGGAGTTTTTTGCATTTAGAGGCTGCGTTGAAACCGAAGGATTTCAAAAGCGGGCGAAAAATGCAAAAAACCGACCAGAGGGAGGAGGCATTGCAAAGGTTGACTCTCCCCCCAACGGGATCACTGAAAGTAATCCCCATTCAGAGCGGTTCCGGCTTCTGAACAGCTAAAAGAGTTCCCAGCCTATCCCGTTCACCCCTATTACCCTTCCGTTTACCGATTAGATTTTCGGAGTTGAAGGTTATCCCTCAATTTTGTGGAGTTGGTTCCAACCAATGCCGCTTGGGATGGTTGGAAGCTTAATTGGTCCAAACGCTAAACACACTCTTTTAAAGCATTCACCTCCACCCATGCGACTATTGCCTCGTTTTTACCTCATCATACTTCTCAGCTTCTTCACCGCCCTGATGGCACAGGCCCAGTCCGTCCAACTGACTGGACGAGTCGTCAACTCCATGAGTCAGGAGCCGGTTGAATATGCCACAATCGTGGCATTGAACAAGACCTCCGAAGAGCCGCTCAAGGGCACCACCACCAATGCTGCTGGTCAATTCACCCTGACGGTCAACACCACCGATTTTATCATGGAGGTTCGCCTGCTGAGCTATGCCACGATGCGCTTCGAAGAATTTGAAGTGATTGATGGCAAAGCCGACCTGGGTACCATTGCCCTGGAGCCGGAGGCTATGACCACTGATGAGGTCGTCATCGAAGGCGAACAGTCCAGCGTGGAGTTCCAACTGGACAAACGGGTCTTCAACGTTGGCCAGGACCTCGCCAGCAGCGGCGGCAGCGCCTATGATGTGCTCAACAACGTCCCTTCAGTCAACGTCAACATCGAAGGAGACATCAGCCTGCGCGGTAGCCAGGGGGTACAGATCCTCATCAACGGCAAACCCTCCGTACTGGCTGGGGACCAGGGCAATTCTTTGGGAACCATCACCGCCGATATGATCGAACGCATCGAGGTGATTACCAATCCTTCGGCCAAATACGACGCGGAAGGCACCTCGGGCATCATCAACATCGTGCTGAAAAAGGAAGAAAAAGAAGGCACCAACGGCTCTGTTTCTCTGAATCTGGGCTGGCCACACAACCACAGCTTTGGCATGAGCCTCAACCGTCGTGCGAACAAATTCAACCTTTTCACCCAGGTAGGTGCAGGCTACCGTTCGCTGCCAAGCTACCGCGAAAACATCAACCGCGACCTAGTTAGTGGCAACACCATCTACAATGACGGAATCGAGTACCGCAACGAGAACTTCTACAACATCATCCTTGGTACGGATTATCACATCGACGACTATAACGTCATCACGCTATCGGGGAGCTTCGCCTATGAAATCGAGGATCAGCCTTCGCAAACGGACTTTTTCCTGGTAGACGCCGAGAATGACACCATTTCCGCCTGGCAGCGAACTGAAGTGACTGAGGCCACCAATCCCAAGTATAATTTTGAGCTGCAATACAAGCGGGATTTTCGCGATCACGAAGACCACGACCTGCTTTTCAGTGCACTTGGACGCTTCTTTGGAAAAGACCTGTCTTCCGAATTTCAGAACACCACGGTCTTTGGCGAAGATCGCACCAGTACACAACAGACCCGCTCCAACTTCCAGGAAGCGATCTATACCTTCAAGCTCGATTACATCAAGCCTTTCACAGACAAAATTACCCTTGAGAGCGGCGCTCAATATGTGGTCAACCCCGTGAGCAACGACTTTGCCGTCAGCGACTGGATCGATCAGGCCTGGGTAGAAAATCCCAACCTGACCAATGTATTCCAATTTGATCAGCGCGTGCTGGGCGTTTATAGCACCGGAGCCTACGAAGGCGATCGCTGGGGTGTCAAACTGGGACTGCGCGCTGAAAACACCGATCTCAACACCGTGTTGGTCAACACCAATGAGGTCAACGAGCGCAACTATACCAACCTCTTCCCCAGTGCCCATACTTCCTATAAGGTCAACGAATTCGTCTCCTTTCAGGCGGGATATTCGCGCCGTATCCGTCGGCCCAGGCTTTGGGACCTGAACCCCTTCTTCAACCTGCGCAACAACTTCAACATCCGCACCGGCAACCCGAATCTGATGCCAGAGTTTACCGACTCCTACGAACTGAACAGCATCTTCGTACTGGAGGGCCTTTCGCTGAATGTAGGGGCCTACCACCGCTATACCACTGATGTGATCCAGCGGGTTTCGACCTTTGATGATGGGGTTACCTTCACCACCCCCGAAAACGTCGGTACCGACCGCACCACCGGGGCAGAGATGAACGCCAAGTACACCCCGACTCGATGGCTCGTCCTGAACGCTGATGCCAATTACAACTACTTCAACCGCGTCGGCGAATTCGAAGGCAACAGCTTTGACTTCAATGCCAGCCGCTGGTCATCGGAGCTAACCGCCAAGCTCAAGCTTCCCTGGGACATCGACCTCGAAGTCTCCGGGCAGTATCGTTCGCCCTATCAGACCTTCCAGGGCATGGTGTCCCAAAACCGGTGGATGGACCTGGGCATTCGGAAGAAAATCCTCAAGGGACGCGGCATCTTCAACATCGGCGTACGCGACGTATTTGCCTCCCGCATCGAAATCACCGAGACCGATCAGCCGGATTTCTACGTGTACAGTTGGGGACAACGGGGCCGCTTTTTGACCTTTGGGTTCAGCTATGGCTTTGGAAAAGGTGAAGCAATGGAATACTCTGGACGGAGGCACCATTAGCGAAAGGAATGGGCTGAGGGTTTGGGTGTATAGGTGTATAGGGGTATAGGGGTATAGGGGTATAGGGGTATAGGGGCGAAGCTAATGCCAATATTTCCAATATACACCTTATATCCCCCACCAATCCCTTTGCGCCCTACTTCGAGCCCTTCGTGGTTAATTCTCCCTGCGTCCACCGCGTCTTCCCTATGCGTCCTTGCGGTAAATTCCCCTTCGTGCCCTTTGCGTCCTTCCTCGAGCCCTTCGTGGTTAATTCTTCCTGCGCTCACCGCGTCTTCCCTATGCGTCCTTGCGGTTAATTCCCCTTCGAGCCCTTCGTGGTTAATTCTTTCCTACCTTTGGCCTTCTGATTTTGTCGAATAAGAAGCCCATGCTGACCGCAATCGTAAAACTCACCTGCCAGGACCGCCCCGGCATCGTCCACGAAGTAACCAGCTTTGTCCTGTCCAACGGAGGTAACATCATCCGGGTGCACCAGTGCATCGACCAGCTCGACGGCATGTTCTTCATGCGCATCGAGTGGGACCTGGAAAACTTCCTGATTCCCAGAGGCTCCATCGAAGAATACTTCGGCACGCTGATCGGTAAAAAGTTCGATGTGGACTTCGAATTGAGCTTCAGCGACAAGGTCTATAAGCTCGCCGTGTTCGTGACCAAATCGACCCACTGCCTCTTCGACATCATGCAGCGCTGCATGATCAGGGAGTGGAACGCCGAGGTCAGCGTCATCATCAGCAACCACGCCAAGATGAAGCGCTACGCCGATATGTTTGGCGTTCCGTTTTACCATTTTCCCATCAACAAAGAGAACAAAACCGAGCAGGAGCAAAAGGAAACCGAGTTGCTCGAAGAACTGGGCATCGACTACATCCTGCTGGCGAAGTACATGCAGATCCTGAGTCCTCAGTTTGTGGACCACTTTGCCCACCGGGTAATCAACATTCACCACTCCTTTTTGCCCTCCTTCAAGGGAGCCGACCCCTACCGCGCGGCTTACCTAAAAGGCGTCAAAATCATCGGGGCGACTTCCCACTTCGTCACCTCTGACCTCGACGAAGGCCCCATCATCGACCAGGATGTGCGCCGCATCAACAGCAACGAAACCATCGACGACCTCATCAAAAATGGCCGTAACGTGGAGAAACTGGTTTTCTCACGCGCCATCGGCCTGGTCCTCGCCAACTCGGTGATCATTTACAAGAACCGGACAATTTTGTTGGAATAAGCGGAAAGTGGGAGCGGGTTTTGGAGGTATGGGGCCTAGTGGAACAAGTTCGAAGTTTCCCGCTATTCGCGGGATTTCGCTCCGCTCAACAGAGTCCAATGTTCGTAGTTGAAAGTGCTGATGGTCACAATTTTATACGAATTTCAAATGGGTAATTACTTGATTCCGCAGGCACTAGATTAAGTCGCATTGGAGCAGGAAACCTTTACAAAACTGGTCACCGAACCTGTCAAAGCAGCCATTTTCCTACCCCAGACGAAAATAATAGCAAAAGCCAGTTCGGTTTAACCAGGGAATGGCGTTGATCAAGTGCTCTGCCAACTCCCGAATGATGGGTGATCGCTGCATCTTTTCGATAACATCCCATTGGCAGCCAATCAAAGCGGTAAGCTTTACTTGCCTGTAGCTTGAGGCTTGGAAATCATCAGGTTAACTGGCTGATTGCCATGCCTTCAAAGATCTATTTGAGAAGTCCGAAACATGGTTTAGGAGAATCTGGATCACAAGCAGGGCTGAAACATACTTTCCTGGCAGATGTTACCTATTCTCCCCTCCCCGACTTACTTTTGCAGGAATGAAATCTCGCCCCAAGATTCTGACATATTTGATTCACCTGGCCCTCTTTGGTGCGGCCTGGTTCACGACCATGCTGGCGGGGGCAGAACTGCTCACCGGGCATGTATGGCTCTATGACCTGGAATGGAGTCACTTCTGGGAGGGATGGCCCTACTCGGTGGCGTTTCTCACGTTTTTGACGTTTCATGAGTTTGGGCACTACTTCACGGCAGTGTACCACAAGGTGCGGACCAGCCTGCCCTACTACATCCCGATTTACATACCGGGCATCGGCTTTAACATCGGGTCGATGGGGGCGGTAATCTCGCTGAAGCAGGTGCCAGGCACCACGCGCAAGTTTTTCGACATCGGCATCGCTGGCCCGCTAGCGGGATTTGTGGTCTCGCTGTTCCTGCTGGGCTATGGGTTTACCCACCTGCCTCCGCTGGAGGACAAAATCCTGGCCATCCATCCGGAGTATGTGGAGCAGTTTGGCGGGGTGCCAACCGAGGCAGAGATGCAGACTTTCCTCGAAGAAGAAAACCAACAGGCCGTGGCCATCGGCAGCAGCCTGCTGTTCGAATTTTGCAAGGACTACCTCGCGCCTGATCCCAACCGGGTGCCCCCCCCTTTCGAACTGATGCACTACCCTTTTCTGTTCGTGGGGTTCATCACGCTGTTTTTTACCGCGCTGAACCTCCTGCCCATCGGACAACTCGATGGGGGACACGTGATGTACGGGCTCTTTGGCCGAAGGAATGCTGGCATTATCGCCCGACTGGCGACGGTGGCGTTGCTACTCATCGGAGGGACGGGCTTTTGGGGCTTTCAGCATGTAGATGCCTATTCTTTCGCCATGCTGGGGGGATATTGCCTGTTCACGATCTATGTGTTTTCCAAGATCTTCCGGGATCGTCGCTGGCACATCATCGCCATCGGGGCAGGATTGATGTTCGGGCTTCAGGCGGTGCTGAAGTTCAATTTCCCTGACTGGGAAGTCAATCCGTTGTGGCTACTGTACACCTTCCTGGTGGTGCGGGTCATCAAGCTGGACCATCCTCCCGCCCGGCTGGAGCAACCCCTAGATTTGCCCCGAAAAGTCCTCGGCTGGCTGGCCATTGTGATTTTCGTGCTTTGCTTTACCCCCAATCCGGTTCAGGTGATTGGGGTTCAGGATTTTGAGCAGGTCGAGCAGGGCATTGATCAGTGATCGTGGTTCATTGATCAGTAAAGTGGGAAGTGTTGCATTAGTCGCTTTCGGGCGTCAGGAGACGCTGGGACTTGACGTTTCGCTTCTCAGAAGCTCACGAGGGAGAGAAGAGAAAAAAGAAGTCAGACCTCTACTTCCCCAGCAGCTTTGCTGCACTGCGTCCCACTTCACTGCCAATGGCGACGCCCATGCCGCCGAGGCGGACGGAAACGACGAGATTGGGGTGGAGAGCCTCGATGATGGGGCGCTTGACGGGACCGATGCCCATGATGCCGCTCCAACGGTAGTCAATGTCAAAGGGTTGGTCAGGGAGAATGACTTCGTGCAAAATCTCTTTCAGGCGGTTTTCGATGAGGGCTGTGTGGCCCAATTGGTCGGTGGTCTCTCCGTCGGGGTCGAGGTTGCGGGCACCGCCGATGAGAACGCGGCCGTCGATGTCGCGGAAATACACGTAGCCCCGGTCGTAGTGAAAGGCTCCGTTGAGCTTTAGCCCCGCAATCGGGCTGGTCACCAGCACCTGATTGCGTGCAGGCTGAACGGGCAGGTCTGGCAGCAGCCTTCGGGCAAAGCCATTCGTCGCGACGACCACCCGTGGCACCTGGAAAGACCAGCCGTTTTCGGTTTGGAGGGTGATGCCATCAGACTCCGGGTGGAGGCCGATAATGGGCAGGCCACCGAGCTGTTCGATGCCCATTTCCCGTGCCAATGTCCAGAGCCGATGCATCATCTCTCCGGTGTGAATCTGTCCCTCAGCGCGGTTGAGTATGGCGTGGGGAATGCCCTTTAGCCCCCAATCTTTGATTTTGTCATCCGCTGCTACAAAGGTCTCGTCCAGTCCGGTGATGTTGCGCAGGGTCTGATTGAAGGATTCCATTCGCTCCAAACAGGCTTCGTAGCTGGCTTCATCCGCAGGGGTAAACACCTCGATGCCGCCTTTGGGTTCGTAGCGGAGGTGTTGGTCGCCGATGGTTTGTCGGAGGAGTTGTAGCCCCCGCCAGCGCATTTCGACGAGTTCCCAGGCCTCTGACTCGCTCATGTGCTGGAGGTCGTCCAGCAGTTCGGTCATGCTGCCAAAGCAGGCGAATCCCGCATTTCGGGTGCTGGCTCCTAGGGGCAAGGGACTGCGGTCCACGACCATCACCCGCCAGGTGGGGGCGAGCCGCTTGAGTTCCAGCGCAGCGTTGAGGCCCACGAGGCCACTGCCGATGACGAGGGCATCGATGCCCTGCCAGAAGCTTTGCTGTTCCCAGTAGGAGGGGGAGTGTTGAATTTGTGATTCGTAATTCGAAATTCGCAATTGGGGATAATTTAGGCCGTGTTGCTGAGAGACCACCGGGCTGTCAGAAACCAGAGGAGAGAGGGAAACCGGATATTTACTCTGACTTCTGACAGGGGGAACCGATCTGACCTCTGACTTCGCTCTTTTCTTCTCTTAAATTGACCAGCCACATCATCAGGTCGTCCAGTGCGGTGGTGTTGAGGCTATATCGTATGAACTGCCCGTCGCGGCGGGAGCGAACGAGGTCTGCGTCTTTGAGTTCGCTGAGGTGATGGGAAATGCTCGGTTTGGTCATGTCAAAGGCCTGGGCGATCTCTCCGGCAGTCAGGTCTCCCTCCTGGAGCATGTTGAGAATCCTGCGCCGGGTCTTGTCTTTGAGGGCTTTGAACAGTTTTTCCATAGGAATGATAAACTATGCTTGAACAAACGAGGTGTGTACAAGATAGTTAGATTTTTTTCTAAATATTGGAAGGATGGGTGGACTTTCGCTGAGGGGGACCAATTATCTAATCGATGAAAAGTCACAAAATCCGTAGCATGTTTCCGGATTTTACTTTCGATTGCCTAAATTGTTGAGGCAGACTGAATGGTTTGCAAAAGGACTACTACTCATGAAGAAACTACTACTTTGCCTCTTCCTGCTGGCGGGAGGTCTGCTGATTCCTTATGCTACACAGGCACAGCAGCTTACTCAGACGATCCGGGGAACGGTCGTTGATGTGGATACCAAAGAGCCCCTTGTTGGAGCTCAGGTGATGGTAACGAATGTCGATCCTGGTCTGGGGGCCATTACCGACGATGAAGGGCGATACCTGATTGAGGAGGTGCCTGTGGGCCGTCGCGCCCTTACCTGTAGCTATGTAGGGTACGCCAGGGTAGTTCGGGATAACATCAACCTCAATTCTGCGCGGGAATACGTGGTAGATTTTGAGATGAAATCCGGCCTGGAAATGGATGAGGTAAACATTGAAGCCTTTCGGCGTAATGAAGCTGTAAATGAACTGGCTGTTCTCAGTGTGAGACGCCTGGACCCCGAAGAGCTACAATTTCACGCCGCTACGGCCAATGATCCCAGCCGGCTGGTCATGGGATACCCCGGAGTCCAACCCTCCTGGGATGTCCGCAATGAAATCGTTGTGCGGGGAAACTCTCCCCTGGGAGTTTTGTGGCGCCTGGAAGGCATCGATATTCCCAATCCCAATCACTATGCCTTCGCAGGAGGCTCTGGAGGAGGGATCACCATCTTCAGTGCCTCCATGCTGGGAAGTTCGGACTTCTCGTCTGGAGCCTTTACAGCCGATTATGGCAATGCTCTCTCAGGAGTGTTTGACATGAATTTTCGAAATGGCAATATGTATAACCGGGAACACACCTTCCGACTGGGTATTCTCGGGCTGGACTATGCCACTGAAGGGCCGATCAAGGAAGGAAAAAGCTCCTATCTCGCCAATTTTCGCTATTCGACCCTCGGCATCCTCAATTCTTTGGGCGTGCACCTGGTGGGAGAGCGAATCGACAATAATTTTTATGACCTGTCCTTCAAACTGCATCATGAAGGCAAGCGGTCACAGTTTAGCCTGTGGGGAATTGGCGGGAGCAGCTTGCAGCGGCTGAATCCGGCAGATACCCTGGGGGTATTTACCCAATATCGGGTATATGACTGGACCACCGAAATGGCGGTAATCGGAGCTACCTGGAACTTTCTGATTGATGACAAATCCTATTTCCGGACCAATGTCGCATTCACGGGGCAGCGCCTGTTGTCCATCGAGGATACCCTCTCTGTTACCACCCAGGAGCCATCTCTCATCGATGAAGAGACGATTCTCAACACCCAGATTTCGTTACACTCCTATTACAAACGAACCTTTGGCCCTCGGTTAAACCTGAAGGCCGGAGCGATTTTGACGCGATTTGGCTATGATTTTTTTCATCAGACCATGGACTTTGTAGAGGAACTGGAAACGGTAGTGGATGTAGAAGGCCATACATTCATGGCCCAGCCCTATTTTCAGTTTAGTTTTCGGCCCACCGATAAATGGATGATTAATGCCGGGGCACATGCCATGTACCTGGGGTTGAATGGCACCCATAGTGTGGAACCAAGGCTGGCTGTCCGATACCAGATCAATGAACTGGCATCCCTGGCTGCTTCATACGGGTTGCATAGCCATCTGGTGCCATGGGACATATACTTCACCGATGTCGATGGAGAATTGCCCAATCTGGAACTTGAGCTGATGAAGTCCAATCATTTTATCCTGGCCTATGATCAAATGCTGGGGCGTAACTGGCGCATCCATCTGGAGACCTACCTGCAACAGTTGTATGACATTCCGGTGGTAGATGACCCGAGTCGCAAGATCTGGCTACTTAACCGGGTGAATGGCTATAACAGAGATCCGATGGTGAGTGAAGGAACGGGCCGGAATGTCGGTCTGGACCTGACCCTGGAAAAGTTCTTTGATGCAGGGGCGTTCTTTGTCCTGTCTGGCTCAGCATTCAACTCAACCTTTCAGGTGCCGGGGGACGAAACGGTATATAGTACCCGATTCAATGCCCAATACGTAGCCAATTTCACAGGTGGGCGTACCTTCCCGATTGGGGATAATGCTGCTCTGGAAACCAGTATGCGATTGATTTACAGCAATGGAAATCCAGTGGTTCCCCTTCAGCCAGGAACGGAGACGATCGCCGGGCGGCGCCCCTACTGGGATTTCAGCAATCCCTATCAGGAACGAGTTGGCATGTATTTTCGCCCAGATATTCGTGTTGCCTTCCGCAAGAACAATCCTCGGTCAGCATACTGGCTTGCATTGGATATTCAGAATTTCATAAACCGGGTTAATCGGGATGCATTCGAATATGACTTCAATGAAGCATCTCTTCAATGGGAAAACCGGACACAGGCCACTCTGACCCCGATCATTACCTTCTGGATAGATTTCTAAAGCTCCTTTAGTTCTACTTTGTCAGGTTATCATTTGGGGTAAAATCGGTCAATATCTTCTT